>NZ_JBXAHJ010000001.1:0-644097 GCF_058794995.1 Pseudomonas sp. GW823-FHT06E10
CTTTCGTTCATGGAACCTCCAAGTTGGCGAAATCATATCGCCCTTAAGAGGTGTCCGGAATTATTAGGCCAGTTCAGCTTGCCCGCGAAAGCGATCGATCTAACGCCGCAAAAATTCAGCGCTTGGCGATGATGTACACCGCATGCACGATCCCCGGAATGTAACCGCACAACGTCAGCAGAATATTCAGCCAGAACGCCCCGCCGAATCCTACTTGCAGAAACACACCCAGTGGCGGCAACAGGATGGCGATGATGATGCGAATAAAGTCCATGGGACAGCTCCTGATTGGGGGTGGACTCGTCGAGCCCTACAGCTAATCGACCTGTGCCGTTTGTCAGGGTTCAGCCCGATTCCTCAGGCCAGTATCTCCAGACCGTGTTTGCGCACGATACTCAGCAACTTCAACGCCATGCCACTGGGGTGCTTATCCCCTGCTTCCCATTGCTTGACCGTGGAAGCACTGGTGTTCAGATAGCGCGCGAACACCGGTTGGCTGACATTGTTGCGCTCGCGCAGTGCCTTGATCTCCTGCGCGGGAATCGCATCCGGCACTCTTGCAAGACAGGACTCATCGAACTCACGCATGGTCGCCTTACTGATTGCACCTATGGCGTACAAGGCACTGGCCGATTCGTGGATCGACTCCGATAGCTCACTTTTGAATTTTTTACTCATTTAGTATCTCCACAAACTCCTTTGCATCCAGCAATTGCTGAATTTCCATTTCGGTCAGTCCACCATATGTCTTGGCCAACTCTCGCAAGTCGAGCAAATGCCTGGGACTGATATTGCTCTGATCTTTTTTTGCGTACAGAAACTGATAGACCCAATGAGCACCGCCCCTGGCCAGGATAATCGAGCGATGGCGGTTGGCATTCAAGCGCTTCTTCCAGACCCCGCCACCCAAATTGTCAGCCCGACCATTGAGCATTTCGGTGAATGCCTCCCGGAGTTCGTCATCACCGATCCAGGCCTTGGCAGCCTGCATTGCGAAGCGCTTTGTCTTGAACAGCCTTGGTGACATGGGCATCCCTTCCATAAAACATACCACTCAGTGGTATAGGAATCAAAACCAACGCGACAGCAACACCGTTTCGCTGGCACCGGCACTCCCTGCCGATGCACGCTAGAAAGCCATTAATGTGTTAACCGCTCAAGCCGAAACTGCCTTTGGAAAAAACCGGCCACAAAAAAACGCCCCACGCCAAAAGTATCGGGCGTGAGGCGTGCGTTATACCGCGAGACGGTTCTGGAATGTGTACAGGGCGCGCCTGATCAGACGGCAATCCCTTTGCGGCACTGCAATTGTGCGGTTCGCACTCGGGAGAAGGCGCGCGCCAGGCGCAGGAGCATTTCATCGATGTTGGCGTTGCTGACATTTAGTGCAGGGGTAAAGCGCAGGCAGTCGGGTTGCGGGGCATTAAGCAGTAAGCCTTCGTACAGCGCGGCCTTGACCACCGCGTCAGCGGAGTCGTCCGGCAGCGTCAGCCCCCAAAGCAGTCCTTGTCCGCGCAACTCGCCGTGACCGTAACGATGGGCCAAACGCCCTAACCCTTCACGCAGGTGTTGACCGGCCTCTGCGACGTGCTTGAGGAAAGCCTTGTCCTGCACGGTATCGAGCACTGAAAGCCCCGCCGCGGTCATCAACGCATTACCGTGATGAGTACCCGCCAACTCGCCAATGTCGAAACAGCAAGCCTTGCCCCGCGCCAGCAGCGCGGCCAATGGCACGCCGCCGCCCAAGCCTTTGCCGAGCACGACGATATCCGCCGTGACACCGCAGGACTGTTCCGCGAGCAAGGTGCCACAACGGCCGATGCCGGTTTGCACTTCGTCGAAGATCAGCAAAATGCCGAGGTCACGGCACAGGCGTTCAACGCCCTTGAGATAGTGCACGGCGGCCGGGACCACGCCGGCTTCGCTCTGGATCGGCTCGAGCATGATCGCTACGGTCCGTTCATCCACGGCCGCATGCAACGCTGGCAGGTCATTGAACGGAACACGACTGAAGCCTGGCAATTGCGGCTCGAACCGGTTGGCCAATGTCGAACTGTCCGACGCCGAAATCGTCGCCAGGCTCCGGCCGTGGCAACCGTTGTTGGCCACAATGATTCGCGACGCACCGCCGCGATGCCGTTGACCCCATTTACGCGCCAGTTTGATCGCCGCCTCGCAGGCTTCGCTGCCGGTATTGAGCAGGTAGGCCTGATCACTGCCGGTGCTGGCACACAAATGTTCGGCGAGGCTGAGCATGCCGCGGTTATGCAGGCCAAAACCCGGGTTGATCAGCGACTGAGCCTGGGCTGTGATTGCATTGACCAGTACCGAAGGGCTATGACCGAGGCTGTTGGCCCCGCCGCCTTGGGAAAAATCCAGGTACGCACGGTCATCGCTGTCCCACAACCATGAACCCTGACCACGCACAAACACCTGTTTTGGCCGCTCGACACTGGGCATCAAGTACTCGCTGGAAAGGTTAACGCCTTGGGATGGCGGAGAGGCGTCCATGACCAGATCATCAAGACTGGGAGGACTGCGGCGCAGACTGAACAGGTTCATCTGAAAAAAACCCTTTTGAGGTTTTTTGCCTTACCTATGTAAATACCATCGAAGCAAAGGGTATTCATCGCGCTCTGTGGCCCTGTAAGCCCTGTGAATGCGGTTAGACTAGGCTCAGGCGAGGCGTTCAGCCATTTCGATTTCCCAGCATTTTCGATAAGTAATACTTATGGATTTCAAGCAACTGCGTTATTTCGTCGCGGTCTATGAAGAAGGCCACGTGGGCCGGGCCGCCGAGCGCCTGTCCATCTCCCAGCCGGCGCTGTCCCAGCAAATCCGCCACCTCGAGCAAAACCTCGATGTGAGCCTGTTCGAGCGCAGTAGCAAACGCCTGTTGCCGACTCTCGCGGCCCACACGCTGTACAACCATGCCCTGCCTTTGCTCGATGGCCTGCAACGGGCACGGGAAGCGCTCGGCAACTTCAAGGGTCAGGCGCTGCGCACCCTGGCCATCGGTGTATTGCAAACCGTGCACACCAGCCTCGTTCCGCAGATGCTCGAGCGGGTGCGCAAGGCGCAGCCGCATCTGGTGGTGCAGATCTACGAACTGACCGGCCTGGAAATCGAGCGGCGACTGCTCAACGGTTCTCTGGATATCGGCATCAGCTACCTGCCGCCCCGCCAGCCTGGCTTGCATGGCGTGATGCTATACGAAGACGAACTGACCCTGGTCATCCCGGCAGAGCATCCGCTGCGTGAATTCAAGAAAGTGTCCATGAGTCAGGCTGCCGAACTGCCGATGCTGCTGCTGGGCGAAGAGTTTCAGATCAGGCAGATCTGGCAGGCACAGCTGACAAGCCTCGGACGTCGCCCACAGGTACAAGCCGAATTGAACAACATGGCCGGCATCCTCGACAGCCTGCCCCACACGCGCCTGGCGACGGTACTGCCCGGTCGCTCGCAAAAGACCCATGGCAACCACGAACTGCTGTGGAAACCCCTGAGCGAACCGCGAGTGCCGCTGAAAGTCGGTTTGGTGTGTCGGGATGTGCAACGGCAGCAGGCCTCGCTGGCATTGCTGCGGACATTGCTGGAAGAAGTGATAAATGGCCCGGACGGGCGCTTGAACAGCGCGCAGGCTCTGGATGGGCCAAGCTGAAAACTTTTCTTCAGGCAAAAGAAAACCCCGCCGAAGCGGGGCTTTGCAGACTGTTTCCCTGACATCCATTTCACTCCGCCGTCCTGGCAGAATCCTACGTGTCCCTGTTGTTGCTTTGCGCTTCCTGCGCTACGTCCATGAGAAGTAGATTAGCTCTGGATCCAATTTGCATCTATGGGAGAACAGCAGCACGTTATGTAAGAGAATGCTTACATAACGTTACTTCATCAGAATTGTCCCGCATCCAGCAGGAACAACGATTCGCTACCGGCCTTCACTGACGCGCTCAACGAGTGAATGCGCGGCAGCAGGCGGGCAAAATAGAAGCGCGCCGTGCCCAGTTTGCTGGCGTAGAAATCGTCTTGCGCTTCCTTGCCGAATGCCGCCTTGGCCATCAGGGCCCACATGTAGGCGTAGGCCACGTAGCCGAACACCTGCAGATACTCGACCGACGCCGCGCCGATTTCGTTCGGATTGGTTTTGACCCGGTCCAGCAACCACGCGGTCAGTTCATCGAGGGTGGTCACGGCGTCGTTCAGCGGCTTGGTGAACTCGGCGAGGTCCGCGCTGGCAGTCGCCGTGAAGTGGCGAATCTCGTCGGCGAACAGGTTGTAGAACGCCCCGCCGCTGCCGACAATCTTGCGCCCAACCAGGTCCAGCGCCTGGATGCCGTTGGTGCCTTCGTAGATCTGGGTGATGCGCACGTCACGCACCAGTTGCTCCTGGCCCCACTCACGGATGTAACCGTGGCCGCCGAAGATCTGCTGGCCGTGTACGGTGGTTTCCAGGCCGAGGTCGGTCAGGAACGCCTTGGCCACGGGGGTCAGCAACGCCACCAGGTCTTCCGCGCGCTTGCGGGTGGCGGCGTCTTCGCTGAACTTGGCGGTGTCCAGTTGCATCGCCACGTAGGTGGAGAACGCACGCCCCCCTTCGTTCGAGGCTTTCATGGTCAGCAGCATGCGCCGCACGTCCGGGTGGACGATGATCGGGTCAGCCACTTTGTCCTTGTTCTGCGCGCCGGTCGGCGAACGGCTTTGCAGACGGTCGCGGGCGTATTCCACGGCGTTCTGGTACGAGCGCTCGCCCGTGGCCAGGCCCTGGATACCAACGCCCAGACGCTCGTAGTTCATCATGGTGAACATCGCCGCCAGGCCTTTGTTCGGCTCGCCGACCAGGTAACCCACGGCTTCATCAAAGTTCATCACGCAGGTGGCGGACGCCTGGATGCCCATCTTGTGTTCGATCGAACCGCAGTTGGCCGGGTTGCGTGCGCCCAGGCTGCCATCGGCATTGACCATGAACTTCGGTACCAGGAACAGCGAAATGCCTTTCGGCCCCGCCGGCGCATCCGGCAGCTTGGCCAGCACCAGGTGGATGATGTTTTCGGTCAGGTCGTGTTCGCCACCGGTGATGAAGATCTTGGTGCCGCTGACCTTGTAGGAACCGTCAGCCTGAGGCTCGGCCTTGGTGCGGATGATCCCCAGGTCGGTACCGGCGTGCGGCTCGGTCAGGCACATGGAACCGGCCCAGATGCCGGCGTACATGTTCGGCAGGTACGCGGCTTTCAGTTCTTCGCTGGCGTGGGCGTTGATCGACAGGCAAGCACCGGCGGTCAGCATCGGGTACAGGCCGAACGACAGGCTGGCGGAGTTGACCATTTCCTCGACCTGGGCCGAAACGGCTTTGGGCATGCCCATGCCGCCGTAGGACGGATCACCACCGACACCGACCCAGCCGCCTTCAGCGTAGGTCTGATAGGCCTGTGGGAAACCTGCCGGCGTGGTGACGGCACCGTCCGCCCAATGGCAACCTTCTTCGTCAGCGGCACGGCTCAGCGGTGCGATGCTTTTGCTGGTGACTTTGCCGGCTTCTTCCAGGATGGCTTCGACGGTTTCTGCATCGACGGTTTCGGCCAGTGCAGGCAGTTCGGCCCAGAGTTTGGCGACCTCGAAAACTTCATTGAGGACGAAGCGCATATCGCGCAGGGGCGCTTTGTAGTCAGCCATGGCAAACCTCGCAAGATCTATACAGGTGATTCACAGGAAGAGTGTTTTCGTTGGGTCGGAGTGTACCTCAACAACTTTTGCGACACATAGGGTCAACTCATGACCGTTTTGTTATTTTTAGTCATTGCCGTAGGCGGGAGTGAACGGATGAAACTGTAGGAGCGAGCTCGCTCGCGAAAAACCCCAAGGCGCCACTGGGCATCTGGTTTTACGCGTTATCGTTCACGACCATCGCGAGCAGAGCTCGCTCCTACAGAGGGCGATGTCAGAGCGCAAACATCTGCGCCGGCAGTTGCATCAGGCAATCGCTACCTGCTTCGACGGCCGCCCGATGAGCGGCAGTGCGTGGCAACAGACGCTTGAAGTAAAACTCGTTGGTCGCCAGTTTGCCCCGGCAGAAGTCACCATCACCGCTGCCCGCATCGAGCTGCGCCTGAGCCACCAGCGCCATGCGCAACCACAGGTAGCCGAGGATGATGTAACCGCTGTACATCAGGTAATCCACCGACGCTGCACCGACTTCGTCCGGGTTTTTCATCGCCGCCATACCGACCCTGGTGGTCAATTCACCCCACTGCTGGTTCAGTTGATTGAGCTGCGCCACATACCCGGCCAGTTGTGGATGTTCGGCGTTCGCCGCGCAGAACTTGTGGACGATTTTGGTGAAGCCACGCAGCAGTTTGCCCTGGCTGCCGAGTACCTTGCGCCCTAGCAAGTCCAGCGCCTGAATACCATTGGTACCTTCATAGATCGGCGCGATCCGGCAGTCGCGTACCAGTTGCTCCATTCCCCATTCACGAATGAACCCGTGACCGCCAAACACCTGCATGCCATGGTTGGTCACCTCCAGCCCTGTGTCGGTCATGAAGGCTTTGCAGATTGGCGTGAGGAACGCCAGCAAGTCTTCGGCATCCCGGCGCGCCGTTTCGTCCGGGCTCAGGTGTGCAACGTCGAGCAACTGTGCGGTGAAGTAGGTCAGCGCGCGGTTGCCCTCGTTGAAGGCTTTCATTGTCAACAACATCCGCCGCACATCAGGGTGCACGATGATCGGGTCGGCGGCCTTTTCCGGCGCTTTCGGGCCGGTCAGCGAGCGCATCTGCAAACGGTCGTTGGCGTATTTGATCGCGCCCTGGAAGCTCGCCTCCCCCAGGCACAGCCCTTGCATGCCGGTGCCCAGTCGCGCGTGGTTCATCATGGTGAACATGCAGTTGAGGCCCTTGTTCGGCTCGCCGATCAGGAAGCCCTTGGCCTCGTCGAAGTTCAGCACGCAGGTGGCCGAAGCCTTGATGCCCATTTTGTGTTCGATCGAGCCGCAGGACACGCCGTTGCGCTCACCCGCTTCCCCCGTCGCATCAGGCAGGAACTTGGGCACGATGAACAGTGAAATGCCCTTGGTTCCGGCCGGTGCGTCCGGCAATTTGGCCAGCACCAGGTGAATGATGTTGGCGCTCATGTCGTGCTCGCCGGCGGAGATGAAGATCTTGCTGCCGGAGATCGCGTAGCTGCCATCGGCCGCAGGCACGGCGCGGGTCTTGATGATGCCCAGGTCGGTGCCGCAATGGGCTTCGGTCAGGCACATGGTGCCGGTCCATTGGCCAGCGGTGAGCTTCTTCAAATAGGTCTGCTTTTGCGCCTCGGTACCATGGGCGTGGATCGCCGACATCGCACCGTGGGTCAGACCGGGGTACATGCCCCATGAGGTGTTGCTGGAAGCCACCATTTCGCTGATCACCAGGCCCAGAGAGATCGGCAACCCTTGACCGCCGTAAACCGGATCCGCCGCCAGGCCATGCCAGCCGCCCTCGACATATTGGGCGAATGCCTGCTTGAAGCCTGCGGGCGTCGTGACCACGCCATTGTCGAAATGGCAGCCTTCTTCATCGCCACTGCGGTTCAGCGGCGACAGTACGTTTTCGCAGAACTTCGCCCCTTCTTCGAGGATCGCATTGACCATGTCCGGGCTGGCATCGGTGGCCCCCAGCGCGGCGTAGTTGCTGTGAAAGTCGAAGACGTGGTCGATCAGAAAGCGCATGTCGCGCAAGGGAGCTTTGTACTCGGGCATGGTCATTCTCCGTCGGCAGATTTCTCCAACCTACTGCTGCCGACCACGCCTCACAATCACTTTGCGCTCGCTGAATGCGCCATCATCACTCAACCGTAGCGGCGTCCATGCGCACGGCGCCACGGCGGTTCTGCCCGAACGCCATCACGCAGTTGCGCCCGGCGCCCTTGGCGCTGTAGAGCGCCTGGTCAGCGGACTTGAGCACCTCTTCGGGGGTGCGTTGTTCGATCCGTTCGGCAACGCCGATACTGACCGTCACCGACACACTCGACGCACCGGAACCGGCACGCCGCTGGCGCCCCTGATTGTCGTCCTGTGGGCGGTTTTCCTGATTGCGCAGTTGAATGTTGTAAGTGGCGATGGACTCGCGGATGACTTCCAGGTGCGGCATGCACTCTTCGAGGGTCTTGCCTGCAAACACCAGGGCAAATTCCTCGCCGCCATAGCGATACGCCTTACCGCCACCGCCGATTTTCGACAGCTTGCTGGCCACCAGTCGCAGCACCTGGTCGCCGACGTCGTGGCCGTGGGTGTCGTTGAATTTCTTGAAGTGGTCGACGTCGCTCATGGCCAACACGTAGTTGCGCCCCAACCGTTGCATGCGTTCATTCAACGCGCGACGGCCCGGCAGCCCGGTCAGTTCGTCGCGGAAGGCCATTTGATAGGCCTCGTGGGCAACGGCGGCGGCAATCATCAGCATCACCTGGCTGCACATGATGTTCAGCGTGAATGGCAGGATGAAGGTTTTCGGCAACATCCAGAACAACCCGAGCAGCCCCACCCATTGCGCGGCATGCAGCGGTCGCGGGTTGCGCCAGTATTGCCAGGCCAGCAACAGGAACGCAGCGATGAACACCGGATAGGACAACTGGATCAGGCTCATCCAGGCGCCATGCAAGGCAGGCCAGCGAATCTCCGACAGCCAGATCAGCAGCGCGTGTGGATAACTTTGCTCAAGCCCCAGCGCCACGCTGCCGACCGCCAACAAGACCGCGAAGCGCGCCACCATGTCCTGGAACAGATGGGTGCGTTCCTGCCACGCCGCGAACACGCCAAACAGCAGAGGCAGCAGCAGGCAACACAAATGAAAGACTACCGCGGCGTCGTCACGCACCTTGCCGTTGTCGCGGTAATAGTCGGTCTGGGTGTCGAGCAGGAAGTAGGCGATGTACACCGTGACCATCAGAAACAGTTCACGCTGGCGTCGGTACACCGCGCAATAGGCGCCACCGAGCAACAACACCAGGGTGGGCAGCACGTTGAACAGCGACGTGAAGAAGACGTTCAGATCCTTGATGTAAGCAGCCGCAAGCCCCGCCACCAACAGCAGCAATGACGGCAGGAAATGACTGAAACGTACAGCAGATGAGCGCGGCAAGGGTAAAGCTCCGACCCGTCAAATCAATAGATGGCAATGTGCCAACTACTGTAACGGCAGGAAGCCCGAGTTACTGAGTGAATTACTGAGGTATTTTTCAAAGGGCGTTGCAAACATTTTCCACCGCCAACCTTTAAAGCAAAAAAGCCGCTGTTCCCGAAGGAGCAGCGGCTTTTTGAAGTACTTCGCTAAGGCTTAGTAGCCCAGGTCGAAGTTCTCTTCTTTCATATCCATCAGGTTGTTGGCGCCCGACAGCATGGTTACGACGTGAGTGCGGGTACGCGGCAGGATGCGCTGGAAGTAGAAGCGCGCAGTCTGCAGCTTGGCGGTGTAGAACGCCTCTTCGGAAGTGCCGGCAGCCAGTTTCTCGGCAGCCAGGCGCGCCATGTCGGCCCAGAAGTAGGCCAGGCAGGCGTAACCGGAGTACATCAGGTAGTCCACGGAGGCCGCGCCGACTTCTTCGCGATCTTTCATGGCGGCCATACCGACCTTCATGGTCAGCTCGCCCCATTCCTTGTTCAATGCGGCCAGCGGAGCGACGAACTCTTGAACCGCTTCGTTGCCTTCGTTGGTCTGGCAGAACTTGTGGACGATCTTGGTGAAGCCTTTCAGAGCCTCGCCCTGGGTCATCAGCACTTTACGGCCCAGCAGGTCGAGTGCCTGGATACCGGTGGTGCCTTCGTACAGCATCGAGATACGGCTGTCGCGGACGTTCTGCTCCATGCCCCACTCGGCGATGAAGCCGTGGCCGCCGTAGATCTGCACGCCGTGGTTGGCCGATTCGAAACCGACTTCGGTCATGAAGGCTTTGGCGATTGGAGTCATGAACGCCAACAGTGCGTCGGCTTTCTTCTTCTCTTCTTCGTCCACGCCGTACTTGACGATGTCGACCTGCTTGGCGGTGAAGTAAACCATCGCGCGGTTGCCTTCGGCGAATGCCTTCATGGTCAACAGCATGCGGCGTACGTCAGGGTGCACGATGATCGGGTCAGCGGCTTTGTCCGGCGCTTTCGGGCCAGTCAGCGAGCGCATCTGCAGACGGTCGCGAGCGTATTTCAGGCCGCCCTGGAAACCGACTTCAGCGTGGGCCAGGCCTTGCAGCGCGGTACCCAGGCGTGCGGTGTTCATGAAGGTGAACATGCAGTTCAGGCCTTTGTTCGCCGGGCCGATCAGGAAACCGGTAGCGCCATCGAAGTTCATCACGCAAGTAGCGTTGCCGTGGATGCCCATCTTGTGTTCCAGGGAACCGCAGGACACAGCGTTACGCGCGCCAACCGAACCATCGGCGTTCGGCATGAATTTCGGAACGATGAACAGCGAGATGCCTTTGGTGCCAGCCGGTGCATCCGGCAGGCGAGCCAGCACGATGTGGACGATGTTGTCGGCCATGTCGTGTTCACCGGCCGAGATGAAGATCTTGGTGCCGGAAACTTTGTAGGAACCGTCGGCCTGAGGCTCGGCCTTGGTGCGCAGCATGCCCAGGTCGGTGCCGCAGTGCGGCTCGGTCAGGCACATGGTGCCCGTCCACTCGCCGGAAACCAGCTTGGTCAGGTAAGCCTCTTGCTGCTCAGGGGTGCCGTGCTCGGAGATGGTGTTCATCGCACCGTGCGACAGGCCTGGGTACATGCCCCACGACCAGTTGGACTCGCCAACCATTTCGCTGATGGCCAGACCCAGGGACTCCGGCAGGCCTTGGCCGCCGTGCTCTACGTCGTGAGCCAGGCTTGGCCAGCCACCTTCGACGAATTGCTTGTAGGCTTCCTTGAAGCCAGTCGGGGTCTTAACGCCGGACTCGCTCCAGGTGCAGCCTTCGAGATCGCCCACGCGGTTCAGCGGAGCCAGTACCTGCTCACAAAACTTGGCGCCTTCCTCAAGAATGGCGTCAACCATGTCCGGAGTTGCGTCGGCACAAGCCGGAAGGCTCTGATAGTGCGCTTCGTAACCGAGCAGCTCGTCACGAACGAAGCGAATATCACGCAAGGGGGCCTTGTAGTCAGGCATAGCGATAAACCTCTGCTGATGTAACCGGGAATGAACGACCGCATTGATTTGTTGTTGCGATCAAACAGTTGTTTGAAACATACGTTTACGCCCAAATCTTGTCAAGCGTCGATCTTTTTCCGTTCGTCACCGAAGATCAGGCACATCTGCGCGCAACCGCACGACGGACATTGACCGAGCGAGCCACCATGCAGAAAAGATTAGTTGAGTGAGAAGGACTTACGCAGAAAAACGCCGCGAACAGGCGCGGCGTTGGAGAGACGGATTCAATGAGGATCAGGCGAAAGTATCGATCAGCGTTCCGAGCACTTCGTCGGATGCCTTGGCGACTTTGGCGCCCAGTTCGACCTGAAATTTGCCTTGGGCCATTTCGACCACATTGCTGGCCAGGTCCGATTGCCGGCTGCGATCAACCGATCGCAGACGATCGACCTGCGCCTCGGAGGACTGGCTGGTGACCGAGCGCTCGATCGTCGTGTTGGCGATCTGCCCGGCGGCTTGATCGACACGGTTCTGCCCTGTCTGAAGAGTGCTCAGACCGGCATAAAAAGCGGTGTTTCCTGAGATTTCCAAGGGAGAACTCGTCCTTTCAAAGGATCAACAGTGACCATTGAAGCAGAGTGGCCGGCAAAACACTCGACAAAAACACTAATGGCACAGTGCCTTCCCATAGGCAAAGCCCGCAGCCACTCGCCTCAGTCCAACAGGTCCAGTTGCAAGTGCTCGGCCACTGCCTCGGCCGTAACGGCCTTGAGTTTCGGCACACGCCCCAGGCACGGCGCCGGGAGGCGCTCGGCCAGGGTAGCCAGGTTTTCTTCCAGCCGCGAGGTCTTCGGGTCGATGATGTTGGCCACCCATCCCGCCAGTTGCAAACCGTCCCGGGCAATCGCTTCGGCGGTCAACAAGGCATGGCTGATACACCCCAGGCGTACACCGACCACCAGGATCACCGGCAGCTTCAATGCGATGGCCAGGTCCGACAGATTGTCCTGATCCGCCAGGGGTACGCGCCAGCCGCCGGCGCCTTCGATCAGGGTGAAGTCCGCCTGCATGCCCAGAATCTGCCGCATCGGCGCCAGCAACGACTGCACCGTCAACGCCACGCCCGCCTCTCGCGCGGCCAGATGCGGGGCAATGGCCGGTTCGAAGGCCATCGGATTGACCTGTGCGTAGGTCAGCGGCAGCGAACACTGCGCCAGCAAGGCCAGCGCATCGGCGTTGCGCAGGCCTTTAGGTGTCACATCGCAACCGGACGCGACCGGCTTGCCCGCCGCCGTGCTCAAACCCGCCGAACGCGCCGCATGCAGCAGCCCCGCAGCGACCGTGGTTTTACCGACATCGGTATCCGTGCCGGCGATGAAATAGGCTGCGCTCATAAGGGTTTCTCCAAAACGGCGTACACCACTTGATAAGTCGCCGGCAGTCCCTGGGCCTGACGAAACTGTTCGTAAGCCTCGATCAAACCCAAAATCCGCGCCCGGCCGGTCAAGCCACCCGGTCGCCCGGGATTGAGATTGTGCGCACCCAACGCCTTGAGCTCATGGGTCAGGCTGCGCACATCCGGGTAATACAGCACGTGCGCAAGGTTTTGCAGACTGACCGCCCTCAAGCCGCTGGCCGCACACAGTTGTTGATAAACACCAAACTCCCGGAAGCGGTTGACGTGCACCATGCCGTCGACTTCGCGCCAGCTGTCGCGCAATTCAAACAACGTCCCTACACACAGACTAGCAAACGCGAAAATACCGCCCGGTTTCAGTACTCGAAAGGCTTCACTGAGCACCGAGTCGAAGTCCGCGCACCACTGCACCGCCAGGCTGGAGAAGATCAGGTCGCAAGACGAATCCTGCAGTGGCAGTTGCTCGGCATCGCCGGCCACGAAGTATGTGGCACCGCCCAATGGCCGGGCGTGGTTGAGCATGCCCTCGGCAATGTCCAGCGCCACCCCGTGGCTGCCCGGAAATCGCTCACCCAGGGCACGACTGAAATGCCCGGTGCCACAGCCCAGGTCCAGCCAGCGCTGCGGTACGAAGTCCTGCGGCAAGCGCCCGAGCAATTGGCTGCCCACATCACGCTGCAGCTCGGCCACGCTGTCGTAGCTTGCTGCCGCGCGGGAGAATGAGGCTGCTACCTGGCGCTTGTCGGGCAAGGCGCCGGGCAGGTTGGGAAGGGATAAATCAGTCATCGCCGGACTCATGCAAAAAGGCCTGGATCGCCCCCGCCACACCGTGGGGATCCTCCAGGAGAAACACGTGGCTGGCCTGTTCAATCAGACCGATTTCGATATCCGGCAACAATGCCAACAACTCGCCCGCCGCTTCCACCGGCACCAGCCCATCGAGGCCGGCGAACAGATGCAGTTGCGGACCACGGAACGATTGCAGCGCCTGTCGTGTATCCAGTTGCGCGAGCACTTGCAGACCACTCAGCAACACCGGCGCAGCGGTGTTCGGGGCACCGCCGAGCAACAACCGCGACAATCCGCGTGGGTCTTCGGCGCCTTGGGCGCAAAGCAGTGAAAAGCGTTTCAAGGTCGCGCGCGGATCGGCTTCACATCCCGCCAGAAACGCATCGAAGGTTTCCCCGGACATGGCGCTTGTCCATTGATCATGAGCGACAAAAGAAACGTTGCTGGCCAGGGTGAACACACCACAGCAGCGATCGCCACGCCGGGCCGCCAATTCGCAGGCCAGCATGCCACCCAATGACCAACCACCCAGCCACACGTCTTGCGGCAAGGTCGAATCAAGCTCATCGAGCCACTCTTCAAGATCGCTCGACTCCAGCTCCGGCAACGGCTCGATCTCGATGCGCAGGTGCTCATCCAAACCGCGCAAGGCCGCCGCCAGAGGCTCCAGCGGTGAAACGCCAAGGCCCCAGCCGGGCAGCAGAATCAGACGATCACGCATGGCTTGGCTCCGGCTTCAGTTGGTGAAAACAATCGGCCAGTCCGTTTAACAATAGCTGTACCTGGGCCTCACTGTGGGCAGCCGTCAACGTGACCCGCAGCCGGGCACTGCCGGCGGGTACGGTCGGCGGGCGAATCGCGGTCACCATCAACCCGCGTTCACGCAGCATTTGCGAAAGGCGCACCGCTCGCCCCGCGTCACCGATCATGATCGGCTGGATCGGCGTGAAGCTGTCCATGAGTTCCAGGCCAATCTGTTCGGCACCTTTGCGGAACTGGCGGATCAGCGTCTGCAAATGCTCGCGGCGCCAGTGTTCGTTGCGCAGCAGTTCCAGGCTTTTCAACGTGGCGCAGGCCAGCGCGGGGGGCTGGCTGGTGGTGTAGATGTAGGGACGGGCGAACTGGATCAGGCTTTCGATCAGCTCTTCGCTGCCAGCCACAAAGGCACCTGCCGTACCGAACGCCTTGCCGAGGGTGCCGACCAGCACCGGAACGTCATCCTGGCTCAAGCCAAAGTGTTCGACGATGCCGCCACCGTTGGCACCCAGCGGTCCAAAACCATGGGCATCGTCGACCATCAACCAGGCGCCTTTGGCCTTGGCTTCTCGGGCCAGCGCCGGCAAGTCGGCAATATCACCGTCCATGCTGAACACGCCGTCGGTGACCACCAGTGTATTGCCGGTGGCTTTTTCCAGGCGCTTGGCCAGGCTCGCCGGGTCGTTGTGCAGATAACGATTGAATCGCGCGCCGGACAACAGCCCCGCGTCGAGCAGCGACGCATGATTGAGCCGGTCTTCGAGCACCGTATCACCCTGCCCCACTAACGCCGTGACTGCGCCGAGGTTGGCCATGTAGCCGGTGGTGAACAGCAACGCCCGCGGGCGACCGGTCAGGTCGGCCAACGCTTCTTCCAGGGCATGATGCGGGGAACTATGGCCGATGACCAGATGCGATGCCCCTCCGCCCACACCCCACTTCGAAGCGCCGGCACGCCAGGCTTCGATCACTTGCGGATGATTGGCCAGGCCCAGGTAGTCGTTGTTACAGAACGCCAGCAACGGCTGGCCATCGACCACCACTTGCGGCCCCTGCGGGCTTTCTAGCAGCGGGCGCTGGCGGTAGAGGTTTTCGGCACGACGGGCGGCAAGGCGTGCGGCGAGATCGAAAGACATGCAGGCCTCGAAGTTCAGATCACAGAAATCAAAATGAATGCGATCCCTGTGGGAGCGAGCTTGCTCGCGATGGCGGCGTCACATTCAACATTGATGTCGACGGACCTGACGCAATCGCGAGCAAGCTCGCTCCCACAGTGTTTTGCATTCCAGCCAGAGAAGTCGGTGGAAGACTCAAACAGCCGCGTTGTAAAACTGCTCGCTGCTTTTCTGCTCCACCAGCGCCTGCTCGATAGCTGCCTGATGCACCTCGTCGGCGTGCTCTTCGCGGGCTTCCGGCAGGATGCCCAGACGCGAGAACAGTTGCATGTCCTTGTCGGCCTGCGGGTTGGCGGTGGTCAGCAGTTTGTCGCCGTAGAAAATCGAGTTGGCACCGGCGAAGAACGCCAGGGCCTGCATCTGCTCGTTCATGGCTTCGCGGCCGGCGGACAGGCGCACGTGGGATTGCGGCATCAGGATGCGCGCGACGGCGAGCATGCGGATGAAGTCGAACGGATCGACGTCGTCGGCATTTTCCAGCGGCGTACCGGCGACTTTCACCAGCATGTTGATCGGCACCGACTCCGGATGCTCAGGCAGGTTGGCCAACTGGATCAGCAGGTTGGCGCGGTCGTCCAGCGACTCGCCCATGCCCAGAATGCCGCCGGAGCAGATCTTCATCCCCGAATCACGCACGTACGCCAGGGTTTGCAGGCGTTCGCTGTAGGTGCGGGTGGTGATGATGCTGCCGTAGAACTCCGGCGAGGTATCGAGGTTGTGGTTGTAGTAGTCGAGGCCGGCCTTGGCCAGCGCTTCGGTCTGCTCCTGATCCAGGCGACCGAGGGTCATGCAGGTTTCCAGGCCCATGGCTTTCACGCCTTCGACCATCTTCAACACGTACGGCATGTCCTTGGCCGACGGATGCTTCCACGCCGCGCCCATGCAGAAGCGGGTCGAACCGATGGCCTTGGCGCGAGCGGCCTCTTCGAGGACCTTCTGCACCTCCATCAGCTTCTCTTTTTCCAGGCCGGTGTTGTAGTGACCGGACTGCGGACAATATTTGCAATCTTCCGGGCAGGCGCCGGTCTTGATCGACAGCAGGGTCGACACCTGGACGCGGTTGGCGTCGAAATGCGCACGGTGCACCGTCTGCGCCTGGAACAACAGGTCATTGAATGGCTGAACGAAGAGTGCTTTGACTTCGGCCAAAGTCCAGTCATGACGCAGGGTGGCAGTGGTGCTGGCGCTCATGGGCGTTTCCTTTGAATTATGCTTTGGCAGTCGGCTGGGTAATGGAGTTTCACAGCCGCTTCACAGATGTTTCGGCATATTTAAGGAAGAGCGATGCGCTGTCAACCACGATACGAAGGACCGGTTTACATCTGGTTAAAAAACAAACAATCATGCCTTTTGTGCGATGAAACGGCCGACGGCATCCCTCCTGTCTGCACGGCCTGCGAAATCGAGTTGCCCTGGCTCGGTGATCACTGTCTGACCTGCGCCCTGCCGCTCCCGGCCGCAGGACTGACCTGTGGCCATTGCCTGAAGCAGCCACCGGCCTTCGAACAAGTGATTGCGCCCTGGACCTACAGCTTTCCGGTAGACAGCTTGATCACCCGCTTCAAACACAACGCCAAGTGGCCGTTTGGCCGCCTGCTCGCCGAACTTCTTGTTCAATACCTGCAACATCGCTTCGAAGACGATCTGCTGCGACCCCAGGCGCTGATCCCGGTGCCGCTGGCCAATCGGCGCCTGCGCCAGCGCGGGTTCAATCAGGCGGCGATGCTGGCTCACTGGTTGAGTGCGAGTCTCGATATCCCTTGCGACGAACGGTTGCTGCTGCGCACTCAAGACACCGACGCCCAACAGGCATTGAACGCCGAAGCCCGCCTAAGGAACCTGCGCAATGCTTTCGCCCTGGCACCCGGCGCGGTCGTCAAAGGCCGGCACCTGGCTCTGGTCGACGACGTACTGACCACCGGAGCCACGGCCCAGGCCCTGGCTCGCCTGTTGATGGACGCCGGGGCGGCGAGGGTCGACGTCTATTGCCTGGCCCGCACGCCCAAACCCGGCGAGACACCCTGACTTGACTCGCGCGGTCCAAGCGACCAACGTCCTCACCATCGTCACCACCCAAAGCGACTTGTCATGTCTTTGCCAACCTTGCTGTCCCAGCACATTGTCCGCCGTCCGCAGCGCATCGCCCTGCTGCAGCACATCGCCGAACAAGGCTCGATCACCCGCGCGGCAAAAAGTGCGGGCCTGAGCTACAAGGCTGCCTGGGATGCGATCGATGAGCTGAACAACCTGGCGCAGAAGCCGCTGGTGGAGCGGATTGTCGGCGGCAAGGGCGGCGGCGGTGCGCGCCTGTCCAACGAAGGTGAGCGGGTGTTGCGCCTGTATCAGAAGCTGCAAGCCTTGCAGGCCCAAGTGCTGGAAGCAACTGAAGACGCGAGCGATCTGGATCTGCTCGGGCGCCTGATGCTGCGCACCAGCGCGCGCAATCAGTTGCACGGCAAGGTGATTGCGATCGAACCTCAGGGACGCAACGACCTGATTCGCCTCGAAGTCGCCGAAGGCGTGATCGTCGCCGCACAAATTACCCACGACAGCACCGAGCGCCTGGAACTGCAAATCGGCACTGAAGTCGTGGCATTGATCAAGGCCGGCTGGCTCGACGTGCTGCAAATCGACTCTGTCGAAACGCCTGAAAACAATTGCCTCAGCGGCATCATCGAAAAAATTCTCGACGCCGACGACGGTCCCAGCGAAGTGCGCATCACCCTGCCCAACGGCCTGACTCTATGCGCCTTGGCCGAACCGAGTCATCTGCAAGCATCGGGGCTGACGTGCGGCAAACCGGTGCGCGTGGAGTTTTCGCCGTCCAGGGTTCTGCTGGGCACACCGCTGTAAGCAGAACTGCAACAAAAGGTTCATGACTCATCATTAAGGTATCTGCAAAATCCGCAGGGAGCCTGAAATGAGCCTATTAGAAGAAAACCAGTCCACCGACCTCGAAACCATGGTCGGCCTCAGCCGTCGCGGCTTCATCAGCGCAGGTGCCCTGTGCGGCGCGGCGATGTTCCTTGGCGGCAACCTGCTGAGCCGCAGCGTGATGGCCGCCAGTGTCAGCGCCGGCAACAGCCAGTTGCTGGGTTTCGACAGCATTGCCGCCGCCACCAGCGACACCATCACCCTGCCGCCGGGCTACAAGTCCTCGGTGCTGATCAGCTGGGGCCAGCCCCTGCACAAGGACGGTCCGGCGTTCGACCCGAGCGGCAACGGCAGCGCCGAACATCAGGAAGTCCAGTTCGGCGACAACAACGACGGCATGAGCCTGTTCGAGTTTCCGGGCGAAAAAGACCGGGCGCTGATGGCGATCAACAACGAATACACCAACTACCGCTACCTCTACGCCCACGGCGGCATGCCGCAATCGGCGCAAGAAGTGCGCAAGGCGCTGGCCTGCGAAGGTGTGTCGGTGATTGAAGTGCAGCGCAAGAACGGCCAATGGCAGTTCGTCCAGGGCTCACGCTACAACCGCCGCATTCACGGCAACGCACCGATCACCCTGAGCGGCCCGGCCGCCGGACATGCCCTGCTCAAAACCAGTGCCGATCCGCACGGCAAGAACGTCCTGGGCACCTTCCAGAACTGCGCGAACGGCAAGACGCCGTGGGGCACCTATCTGACCTGTGAAGAGAACTTCACCGACTGCTTCGGCAGCAGCAACGCCGAGCAGAAGTTCGACCCGGCGCAAAAACGCTACGGCGTGGTGGCCACCAGCAAAGAAATCAACTGGCACCAGCACGACGAGCGCTTCGACATGGCGAAGAACCCCAACGAGCTCAACCGTCACGGCTGGGTGGTGGAGATCGATCCGTTCGATCCGAAATCGACGCCGGTCAAACGCACGGCCCTGGGCCGCTTCAAGCACGAAAACGCCGCACTGGCCGAAACCGGCGACGGTCATGCCGTGGTGTACATGGGCGACGATGAACGCGGTGAGTTCATCTACAAATTCGTCAGCCGCGACAAGATCGACCACAAGAACCCCAAGGCCAACCGTGACATTCTCGACCACGGCACCCTGTACGTGGCGCGGTTCGATGCCGGCGACGGCAACGTCGATCACCCGAAAGGCCAGGGTGAATGGATCGAACTGACCCACGGCAAAAACGGCATCGACGCCAGCAGCGGTTTTGCCGATCAGGCCGAAGTTTTGATTCACGCGCGTCTCGCCGCCAGTGTGGTGAAAGCCACGCGCATGGACCGCCCGGAATGGATCGTGGTCAGCCCCAAGGATGGCCAGGTCTACTGCACGCTGACCAACAACGCCAAACGCGGCGAAGACGGGCAACCGGCGGGCGGGCCGAACCCGCGTGAGAAGAACGTCTACGGCCAGATCCTGCGCTGGCGCACCGAGCGTGACGATCACGGCTCGAAAACCTTTGCCTGGGACCTGTTCGTCGTCGCCGGTAATCCGGGGGTTCACGCCGGCACACCAAAAGGCGGATCGTCGAACATCACGCCGCAGAACATGTTCAACAGCCCGGACGGCCTGGGCTTCGACAAGGCCGGACGCTTGTGGATTCTCACCGACGGCGATTCGAGCAACGCCGGAGACTTTGCCGGCATGGGCAACAACCAGATGCTCTGTGCCGATCCGGTAACCGGTGAGATTCGTCGCTTCATGGTTGGCCCGGTAGGTTGTGAAGTGACGGGGATCAGCTTCTCGCCGGACCAGAAAACCCTGTTTGTCGGGATTCAGCATCCAGGTGAAAACGGCGGTTCTACCTTCCCCGAGCACCTGCCCAACGGCAAGCCGCGGTCTTCGGTGATGGCGATTTCGCGGGAAGATGGCGGGATCGTCGGCGCCTGACAACCCCTCATCGCGAGCAGGCTCGCTCCCACAGGATTGGCGCGATTTCATATCTGGCGCATGACCTGTGGGAGCGAGCTTGCTCGCGATGGCGTCAGCACATACAACGCACACCTCAAGCCCACCCCCTAAAGCCCCGCCGTCTGCGCTACCATGCCTGGCCGGACGCAGCAGCCTGCTGCGCGCAGGAGTCAGCATGGCCCACCCGTTTGAAACCCTCACACCAGACCTCGTGCTCGATGCCGTCGAAAGCATCGGCTTTCTCAGCGACGCGCGCATCCTGGCGCTCAACAGCTACGAGAACCGCGTCTATCAGGTCGGTATCGAAGACGCCGAGCCGCTGATCGCCAAGTTCTACCGGCCGCAACGCTGGAGCAACGAAGCGATTCTGGAAGAGCACCAGTTCACCGCCGAACTCGCCGACTGCGAGGTGCCGGTCGTGGCGCCGTTGATCCACAACGGTGAAACCCTGCACGAACACAACGGTTTCCGTTTCACCCTGTTCCCCCGCCGTGGCGGCCGAGCACCGGAGCCGGGCAACCTCGACCAACTCTATCGCCTGGGCCAGTTGCTCGGGCGCCTGCATGCGGTCGGCTCGACCCGGCCGTTCGAGCACCGTGAAGCGCTGGCGGTAAAAAACTTCGGCCATGACTCGCTGGCCACATTGCTCGACGGCAACTTCATCCCCCGCAGCCTGCTGCCGGCCTACGAGTCAGTGGCCCGCGATCTGCTCAAGCGTGTGGAAGATGCCTACAGCAACACGCCGCACCAGAACATCCGCATGCACGGTGACTGCCACCCCGGCAACATGATGTGCCGTGACGAGATGTTCCATATCGTCGACCTCGACGACTGCCGCATGGGTCCGGCGGTACAGGACATCTGGATGATGCTCGCCGGCGATCGTCAGGATTGCCTGAGCCAGTTGTCGGAACTGATGGACGGCTACAACGAATTCCACGACTTCGATCCCCGTGAACTGGCCTTGATCGAACCGTTGCGCGCCCTGCGCCTGCTGCATTACAGCGCCTGGCTCGCCCGCCGCTGGGACGATCCTGCCTTCCCCCGCAGTTTTCCGTGGTTCGGCACCGAGCGTTACTGGGGGGATCAGGTGCTGGCGTTGCGCGAGCAGTTGGCGGCGCTCCAAGAAGAGCCACTGAAGCTCTTCTGACCCACCCTGCCCCCCTGTAGGAGCGAGCCTGCTCGCGAAGAACACAAGGGCAACGCGTTTATTCAGACAGCACGCGTTATCGTTGACGTCCATCGCGAGCAGGCTCGCTCCTACAGATACCGATGTTCACAAATGTCCTACCTATTCAGTCAGGACATTCGCAGACAAATCTCCTTACAATCCCCTCTTTGTTAGCTGCCTAAGCAAGGATTCTGCATGCAAGCCGCCAACCCGCGTCGCGGGTACATACTGGGCCTGAGTGCCTATATCATCTGGGGGCTTTTCCCCCTCTACTTCAAAGCCATCGCCAGCGTGCCCGCAGTGGAAATCATCATCCACCGGGTGCTGTGGTCGGCGCTGTTCGGCGCCTTGTTGCTGATGGTCTGGAAGCATCCCGGCTGGTGGCGCGAGCTGCGGGAGAACCCCAAGCGACTGGCGATCCTGGCCCTGAGCGGCGCACTGATCGCGGCCAACTGGCTGACCTACGTCTGGTCGGTGAACAACGGCCGCATGCTGGAGGCAAGTCTCGGTTACTACATCAACCCCTTGGTGAACGTGTTGCTGGGAATGCTGATCCTCGGCGAACGGCTGCGGCGCATGCAATGGATTGCCGTTGGCCTGGCGGCGGTGGGTGTGGCGCAGCAGGTCTGGCAAGTCGGCAGCCTGCCGTGGGTGTCGTTGGTGCTGGCCCTGACCTTCGGTTTCTATGGCCTGATTCGCAAGCAGGCACCGGTCAAGGCACTGCCGGGGCTGGTGGTGGAAACGTGGATGCTGGTGCCGATTGCCCTTGGCTGGTTGCTGCTCAATCCGACGGCCAGCAGCGCCCAGGCCGAATTCTGGACCACCTCCCAAGCCTGGTGGCTGATCGCCGCCGGCCCGATCACGCTGGTGCCGCTGGTCAGCTTCAACGCTGCTGCACGGCATTTGCCCTACACGACACTGGGGTTTCTTCAGTACCTGGCGCCAACCCTGGTTCTGCTGCAAGCCGTTCTGCTGTTTGGCGAGCACCTGTCGTCCAGCACCTTGGTAGCGTTCATGTTTATCTGGGCCGGTCTGGCGGTTTACAGCGTCGATGCGTGGATAAGTTTGCGCCGCCGCAGCTGATCAAAAAACGCACAAAAGCCTACAGGCCACGTCTCCCGTGGCCTGCATCATTCCTTCCCAAGGTTATCCACAGCGTGATCCCCGCCGATTGTGCGCAAGTGGCTGAAACTGCTGGTTTTTTGATCAGATCATGAAGAACCCCGGTCGGCGTGGCCTGGCGGGGTGTCTCTACAGGTTATCCACAGGCCGGTGCACGTTTAACTTGGATAACCTGATCAGGGATCACTGCGCAGCACCAACTCGACCATCAGATCGTCCGCCAGGGTTTCCAGGCGCGATTGCAGCACGTCCAGCGACAGCGTCAGCGGGACCGCGAGAATCGCCTCGGCATGGAACAACGGCTCGCTGCTCATCGGTGCCGGGCGCACTTCGGTGACCAGCCGTTCCAGACTCACCCCCTGCTCGCTCAACAGGCGTGTGATGTCACGCACGATCCCCGGACGATCATTTCCCACCAGTTCCATGGCGATCGGCTTCCAGGTGCAGGATTGTTCGATGCTGCTTTCGGCGACCAACACGCGAATGCCCTGGGCGGACAAGCCCTGCAGGGCCGCGACCAATTCATCGTAGGCCTCGGCCGGCACGCCCACCCGCAGAATCCCGGCGAATTGTCCCGCCATGCGCGACATGCGGCTTTCCAGCCAGTTGCCGCCGTGCTCGGCAATGCATTGGGCAATGCGCTCGACTTGTCCGGGCTTGTCCGGAGCGAAAACTGTGAGTACGAGATGGTCCATGGCGCAGCCCTCCAATCATGACTTTTGTTATAGAGAACCAAGTATAGGCAAGGGGAACATTGTGGCGAGGGGGCTTGCCCCCGTTCGGCTGCGCAGCAGTCGCAAAATGAACGGATGTAATTTTTCGTGGTACATGCACGGGAGCGGCTTCGCCACTCAACGGGGGCAAGCCCCCTCGCCACAAAAACAGGCACCCCATAGCAGAGCACCAAAGATAATGTGTACAACTTTTGATATTTAACTGGAACAATCCAATAGTTTTTTGAGAACATCACGCTCCCCGACGTGACCGCAATGCGTCATGGGGTCGCAGAACGACGTAATTAGTCTAATTTTCACAACCGCAATTCATCATGTAGTATGCCGCAGCGCGCACTACATAACGTTGGATCGATGTCTGCCGCAGGCACGTTCGCAACCCTGAAAGCCCTGTCAGCAAGGCCCCAAGCCGTTGATTGGTCCCAACCCAGCCGCCTGTCATGGGCATGTACTGGTAGAGGGGTTTGTGGTTTAAATGGCCAGAGGCTTCATTGTTAAATTGAAGAGCTGAAAAGCGAAATAGCTGAGCAGAGTGAGGCAAGCAATGACTGAACACGTTCAAGTCGGTGGCCTGCAGGTCGCCAAAGTCCTGTTCGACTTCGTGAACAACGAAGCCATTCCCGGTACCGGCCTCACCGCCGATAAGTTCTGGGCCGGTGCCGACAAGGTCATCCATGACCTGGCACCGAAGAACAAAGCCCTACTCGCCAAACGCGATGATTTCCAGGCTCGTATCGATGCCTGGCACCAGGAACGTGCAGGCCAGGCGCACGACGCCGTGGCCTACAAAGCTTTCCTGCAAGACATCGGTTATCTGCTGCCAGAAGCGGCCGATTTCCAGGCAACGACGCAAAACGTCGATGAAGAAATCGCCCGCATGGCCGGTCCACAACTCGTGGTGCCGGTGATGAACGCCCGCTTCGCTCTCAATGCTTCGAACGCCCGCTGGGGTTCGCTGTACGACGCGCTCTACGGCACCGATGCCATCAGCGAAGCTGACGGCGCGGAAAAAGGCAAAGGCTACAACAAGGTTCGCGGCGACAAGGTCATCGCCTTCGCCCGTGCGTTCCTCGATGAAGCCGCGCCATTGGCTGCCGGCACTCACGTAGACTCCACTGGCTACAAGATCGTCGACGGCAAACTGGTGGTCGCCCTCAAAGGCGGCAGCAACACCGGCCTGCGCAACGATGCGCAACTGATCGGCTTCCAGGGCGATGCCGCTGCACCGACCGCGATCCTGCTGAAAAACAACGGCCTGCATTTCGAAATCCAGGTCGACGCCAGCACCCCGGTCGGCCAGACCGACGCGGCCGGCGTCAAAGACATCCTGATGGAAGCCGCGCTGACCACCATCATGGACTGCGAAGACTCGGTTGCCGCGGTCGATGCCGATGACAAAGTGGTGATCTACCGCAACTGGCTCGGCCTGATGAAGGGCGATCTGTCGGAAGAAGTCGCCAAGGGCGGTCAGACCTTTACCCGCACCATGAACGCCGACCGCACCTACACCGCCGTCGATGGCAGCGAACTGAGCCTGCACGGTCGTTCGTTGCTGTTCGTGCGCAACGTCGGTCACCTGATGACCATCGATGCGATCCTCGACAAAGACGGTAACGAAGTGCCTGAAGGCATTCTCGATGGCCTGGTGACTTGCCTGGCATCGATGCACAACCTGAACGGCAACACCTCGCGCAAAAACACCCGCACCGGCTCGATCTACATCGTGAAGCCGAAGATGCACGGCCCTGAAGAAGCGGCGTTCACCAACGAGCTGTTCGGTCGCATCGAAGACGTGCTGGGCCTGCCCCGCAACACCCTCAAAGTCGGGATCATGGACGAGGAGCGTCGTACCACGATCAACCTCAAGGCCTGCATCAAGGCGGCGAGCGAGCGTGTGGTGTTCATCAACACCGGTTTCCTCGACCGCACGGGCGATGAAATCCACACCTCCATGGAAGCCGGCCCGATGGTGCGCAAGGCGGACATGAAGGCGGAAAAATGGATCGGCGCCTACGAGAACTCCAACGTCGATATCGGTCTGAGCACCGGCCTGCAAGGTCGCGCACAGATCGGTAAAGGCATGTGGGCCATGCCGGACCTGATGGCGGCGATGCTCGAACAGAAAATCGCTCACCCGATGGCCGGTGCCAACACCGCCTGGGTACCCTCGCCGACCGCTGCTGCCCTGCACGCGCTGCACTACCACAAGGTTGACGTGTTCGCCCGTCAGGCCGAACTGGCCAAACGTGCCCATGCTTCGGTAGACGACATCCTGACCATCCCGCTGGCGGTCAACCCGCAGTGGACCGCCGAACAGATCAAGAACGAACTGGACAACAACAGCCAGGGCATTCTCGGTTACGTGGTGCGCTGGATCGACCAGGGTGTCGGCTGTTCGAAAGTGCCGGATATCAACGACGTCGGCCTGATGGAAGACCGTGCAACGCTGCGTATTTCCAGCCAGCACATCGCCAACTGGCTGCGTCACGGCATCGTCACCGAAGAGCAAGTGATGGAAAGCCTCAAGCGCATGGCGCCGGTGGTTGACCGTCAGAACGCCGGCGACGCGCTTTACCGTCCGCTGGCCCCGAACTTCGACAGCAACATCGCCTTCCAGGCGGCGGTCGAACTGGTGGTCGAAGGCACGAAGCAGCCGAACGGCTACACCGAGCCGGTCCTGCACCGTCGTCGTCGCGAGTTCAAGGCTGCCAATGGCCTGTAACTGAGCGTCTGCGCCGGATATGAAAAAGCCCTGATCGAAAGATCAGGGCTTTTTCTTTTTGGGCTGTCCGCGATCTCCCACAGAGGTAGTTCAGGGCTGACAGGCTTGGACTAAGGCTCCACCCCAAGTTCATGCTTGACCAGTTCCAGCAGCTTGCCGGCATCAATCGGCTTGAGCAGAAAGTCCACCACATTCAAATGCATCGCGGCGATCGCATCTTTCACGTCGGCATCACCCGAGACGATGATGATCGGCAACGCCGCCCGTACCGACTCGCGCACCTGTCGGATCAGGTCCAGGCCGTCGACGAGGCCCATGCGCAGGTCGGTAATCACCAGTCCGATCGAAGGTTTCTCCTCCAGCATCTTGAGTGCTGCTTCGCCACTGGCCGCCGTCATGCAGTGAATACCGTCAAGCGCCAGGATCTCTGACAACAGTTCCCTGGCGTCTTTATCGTCATCGACGATCAGCACCCGTTGTGGCGGCAGGTCAGGTTCCAGCATGACGGCGCTCAAGGCTTCGCGCTCGGCGTCGCTCAAAATATCGTGGTCGGACATGGCTTTCTCTACATGTTCAGTTCATTTCCCTAGCACAGTGACGAGACATCGCTAAGCAGGCCTTAAATGTGCGCTTCGTCGGATATTTTTCCAATAGGGGGACAGAGAGGTTTTTCGCACAGTTGCGTAGGATTCTTCCGACATTTCAGCATACCAATCGCCTACCTAGACTTACGTCCAATGGGCACTCCGGCCACAGGGGTCGACCATGTCTGGGTCATCCGACAACAACAATTCAAAAAAGACTGCGGTAATGGTTATGAGTAAAGCGGACGCCTTCACACAGGCAGGGAAAACCGCGGTGTTGCAGAACATCCAGGGCACGTTGCAATTCCTCCAGCGCTTCCCGCCTTTCAATCAGATGGAACACGCTCACCTGGCGTATCTGGTCGAGCAATGTCAGATGCGTTTTTACGCTCCCGGCGAGAGCATCATCAAACCCGCTGACGGCCCGGTCGAGCACTTCTATATTGTCAAGCAAGGCCGGGTCGTGGGCGAGCGTCCGCATACGGTAAACGGTAGCACCGAAACGGTTTTCGAGATCACCACTGGCGAATGTTTCCCTCTCGCGGCGTTGCTGGGTGAACGGGCGACCCGCACCGAGCACCTGGCCGGCGAAGACACCTTCTGCCTGCAACTGAACAAGCCGGCATTCATCCGCCTGTTTTCGCTATCGGACACCTTCCGCAACTTCGCCCTGCGCTGCGTCAGCAGCCTGCTGGATCAGGTCAACCAGCAAGTGCAGCAAAAAGCCGTGGAAACCCTGGGCACCCAATATTCGCTCAATACCCGACTGGGCGAGTTGGCCATGCGCCACCCGGTGACATGCGCCCCGCAGACGCCATTGCGCGAAGCTGTGACGTTGATGCACGAACAACAGGTCGGCAGCATCGTGGTGGTCGATGAACTCAAGGCGCCACTGGGGATTTTCACCCTGCGCGACCTGCGCCAGACCGTGGCCAACGGCAGCAGTGATTTCAACGAAGCCATCGAAGGGTACATGACCCGGGCGCCGTTCTTCCTGTCGCCGGATCAGAGTGCATTCGACGCGGCGATTGCCATGACCGAGCGGCACATCGCCCATGTCTGCCTGGTCAAGGACCAGCGTTTGTGCGGCGTGGTTTCCGAGCGCGATCTGTTTTCCCTGCAACGGGTCGACCTGGTGCATCTGGCGCGCACGATCCGCAATGCCCAGAAAGTGGAAAACCTGATGGCGCTGCGGGGCGAAATCGGTCAACTGGTCGAGCGCATGCTGGCCCACGGCGCGTCTTCGACGCAAATCACCCACATCATCACCTTGCTCAACGACCACACCGTGTGCCGAGTGATCGAACTGACTCTCGCCGAAAAAGGCGACCCCGGCGTGCCGTTCAGCTGGCTGTGTTTCGGCAGCGAAGGCCGTCGCGAGCAGACCCTGCACACCGATCAGGACAACGGCATTCTGTTCGAAGCCAGGGATGCGGCCCATGCCGCCGAGATTCGCGGCAAACTGTTGCCCATTGCCCAGCAGATCAACCAGAGCCTGGCGCTGTGCGGCTTCACCTTGTGCAAGGGCAATATCATGGCCGGCAACCCTGAGCTGTGCCTGTCCCGGGCCGAATGGGCGCGGCGCTTTGCGGCGTTTATCCGCGAGGCAACCCCGGAGAACCTGCTGGGTTCGAGCATCTATTTCGATTTGCGCGTGGTCTGGGGCAGCGAGCAAGGCTGTGAGCAATTGCGCCGGAGCATTCTCGACCAGGTCGGCGACAACCGCTTGTTCCAGCGCATGATGGCTGAGAATGCGTTGCGCAATCGCCCGCCCGTAGGGCGTTTCCGCGAGTTCGTACTGGCGCGAAAAAATGGCGAGAAGGCCACCCTGGACCTGAAGACTCAGGGTCTGACACCCTTTGTCGACGGCGCCCGGTTGCTGGCCCTGGCCCACGGTATCGAAACAAACAACACGCTGGAGCGTTTTCGCCAGTTGGTCGACAAGGAGGTCATCGATCCCCTGGACGGCGCTGCGTACGAAGAGGCCTATCACTTCATCCAGCAAACCCGCATGCAGCAACATCAACTACAGACCCGAGAGAATTTTCCTTACTCAAATCGGGTCGATCCCGACAGCCTCAATCATCTGGACCGGCGCATCCTGCGTGAGTCCCTGCGCCAGGCACAGCGCCTGCAAAGCAGCCTGACCTTGCGGTATCAGATATGAGCCTGTTTTCATGGCTGCGCCCGGCCGGCCCGAGCTTGTCCGCAGACCTGCAACAGCGTCTTCAACGCCTGCCGACGGTCACCGGATTGAGTGAATGCAGCCTGCGCGAGCAGCGCTGGGTAGTGCTCGACCTGGAAACTACCGGGCTGAATATGAACAAGGACCGGGTACTGTCCATCGGCGCCGTGGTGATCGAGGATGGCGCGATCGATTTCAGTCGACAGTTCGAGCGAACCTTGCAATGCGGCGAACTCAAGCTCGGCCCCAGTGTGCTGATTCACGGCTTGGGCCCCAGTGCAATTGCTGCCGGCAGCGATCCGGCCGAGGCGCTGCTCGAACTCATGGAGTTTGTCGGCGACAGCCCGGTGCTGGCCTTCCATGCGCCGTTCGACCAGCACATGTTGGCGCGCGCCCTGAAGGATCATCTGGGTTACAAGTTGCAGCATGCCTTTCTGGATGTGGCAGATATTGCGCCACTGCTATGCCCCCAGGCGCACATTCGCGAGGCCGGGCTGGACGATTGGATCGACTGGTTCAAGCTCGAAGTCTTCGAGCGCCACCACGCCAGCGCCGACGCCCTGGCCACCGCCGAACTGGCACTGATCCTGTTCAGCCGTGCGCGGCAGCAGCAGATTCATAGCCCGTTGAATTTGCAACAGCGCTTGAGTCAGTGGAAGCGCCGGCAGCAGGCGCCTTCCTTCTGACCCATACGCCATCCCTGTAGGAGCGAGCTTGCTCGCGATGGTCTTGAACGGTGACGCGTGCTGTCTGGAAAAATGCGTCGCCTTCAAATTCATCGCGAGCAAGCTCGCTCCTACAGGGGCCTTCGCCAAATCCCCACCCGACCAACGCCAATTGCTTACCTCCCTCGCCTCTGCCACAATCGCGAACAATTCTCGTTAGTTAATATTTCCCAATCGGTGATGCGGCGTGTCGTCAGTCCCAAGCCCTCAAAGTGAGCTCGTCGGTGCGTTATATCGCGACCATCGCGGTTGGCTATTGGCCTGGCTTCGACGCAACGTCGCCTGCCCGCAACGGGCCGAAGACCTGAGCCAGGACACTTTCGTGCGTTTGCTGGGCCGTGAGGAACTGAAGGCACCGCGCGAGCCGCGGGCATTCCTGGTGGCGATCGCCAAGGGCCTGCTGTTCGATTATTTCCGTCGCGCCGCGCTGGAACAGGCCTACCTCACCGAGTTGATGCTGATTCCCGAAGCCGAACAACCGTCGGCGGAAGAACAGCAAATGATCCTCGAAGACCTGAAAAACATCGACCGCTTGCTTGGCAAGCTTTCCAGCAAGGCCCGGGCGGCATTCCTCTATAACCGCCTCGACGGCCTCGGTCACGCGGAAATCGCCGAGCGCCTCGGTGTGTCGGTGCCGCGGGTGCGCCAGTACCTGGCACAAGGCATTCGCCAGTGCTATATCGCGCTGTATGGTGAGCCGACATGAACCCGGTCAGTTCCAAACCGGTATCGGCCAGCGTGCTGGACGCGGCGATTGCCTGGCAGCTGTCCATGGACTCCGCCAACCCGGTAGAGCGCGAAGAGTTCGCCAAGTGGCACGCGGCCCACGAAGAGCACGCCCGCGCCTGGCGCCAGTTGGGCATGCTCGACCAACGCTTCAGCGTGGCCAGCGGCCCGGCCCGCACTGCCTTGCTGCAATCGCGCGAAGGCATTCGCCGGCGAGTGCGCAAGCTTGGCAACGGTGTCGCCAGTATCGTTGCCGCGGTCGGCCTGGCCCTGTTCGCCGGGGATCGTTACCTGCCGATCGACTATTGGCTGGCCGACCAGCGCACCGCCGTTGGCGAGCAACGCACCCTGCGTCTGGTTGACGGCACGCTGATCAATCTCAATACCCACAGTGCGCTGGATGTGCGTTTCGATGAAAAGCAGCGGCGCATCGTGCTTCAGGAAGGCGAAATACTGGTTGAAACCGGCCATGGCGATCCCCGGCCGTTCATCGTCGAAACCCGCGAAGGCAGCATGCGTGCGCTGGGTACGCGGTTTCTGGTCAAGCGCGAGGAGGACGGAACGCGCTTGAGCGTATTGCAGTCGGCGGTGGCGGTTCACCCTGAGTCCAACCCTGACGAAAAGATTCTGCGCGAAGGCCAGCAGGTACTGATCCGCAACAACGGCCTGGGCCCGGTTCTGGCCGTCAACCTCGGTGCGGATGCCTGGACTCGCGGCATGCTGGTGGTGGACAACACACGGCTGGAAGACCTGGTGCATGAAATCGGCCGCTATCGAAACGGTTACGTCGGGGTCGCGCCGGAAGTTGCCGACCTGCGCATCACCGGCAGTTTCCCGCTGCGCGACACCGACCTGGCACTCAACGCCCTGCTGCCGACCCTGCCGGTGCAGATCGAACAGCACACGCAGTGGTGGGTGAAGGTCGTGGCCAAGGCCGATACCAAGCCCTGAATCCGCACACAGAACCCCGTGGCGAGGGGGCTTGTCGGATCGCCGCACCGCCCCGTTGGGTCGCGAAGCGGCCCCCTGCATTTTTCTGACTGACTGTGTTCGCTGACGTCACGACTGCTACGCAGCCGAACGGGGGCAAGCCCCCTCGCCACAAAATGCGCATGCCTGAAGCTCCTCGATGTTTATTGAATAACTGAATCGAAATTATTTTCATCCAGCTCTATCACTTTTTGATTTTCGTACGGCACACAGGCAATTGAGAAATGTTTCCATTCAGGAGCCGCTGTATGCCTCGTTCGCTAGACTCCCTGTTACGCCGCAGTTTGCTGGCGGTTGCCATTGCCCTTTGTACCCCTTTGGCCAGCAGCCAACTGGTCGCCGCTGAACAGGCGTCCGGCGTCCGCGCCTACAACCTGCCGACCGCTCCACTGGTCAACACCCTGAACCAGATTGCCAGCCAGGCCGGTCTGGCCCTGTCTTTGAATCCATCCCTGGCGGCGGGCAAGACCTCGGCGCCGGTCAAAGGCCAGTTCGACGCAGCCGGCGCCCTGCGCGAAGCCCTGCGTGGCACCGGGCTGCAACTGGAACAGAGCAGTGCGGGCACCTATAGCCTGGTGGCCGTGCCCGAGGGTGTGATGGACCTGCCGGTAACCAGCGTGATTGGTGTGCAAGACACTGAAAGCGCCTGGGGCCCGGCACAGGGCTACCTGGCCAAGCGCACCGCCGCCGGCACCAAGACCGACACTGCACTGGTCGAGGCACCGCGTTCGATTTCGGTCGTCACTCGCGAGCAGATGGACGACCGCAACGCGCACACCCTCGACGATGCCGTGCGCTACTTGCCGGGCATCACCTCCAGCAGCTTCGGCAGCGACACCCGCGCCGACTGGTTGCGCGTGCGCGGTTTCGAGCCGACTCAATTCCTCGACGGCCTGCCACTGCCAAAAGGTGTGTACTCCAACCCGAAACAGGAAACCTGGAACCTCGACCGCCTGGCGCTACTGCGCGGCCCGGCCTCCTCCGTGTACGGCCAGACCCCGCCGGGTGGCCTGCTGGACATGGTCAGCCGTCGCCCAAGCGCTGAAGCCAGCAGCGAGATCCAGCTGCAATACGGCAGCGACAATCATCGCCAGATCAACTTCGCCAGCACCGGCAAGATCGATGACGAAGGCCAGTTCCTTTACAGCCTCAGCGGCGTCCTGCGCGACGGCGGCACCCCCATCGACCACATCGATGACAAGCGCTACAACATTGCGCCCAGCCTGACCTGGAACATCGACGAAGACACCAAATTCACCCTGCTCACGCAGTTCACCCGTGACGATACCGGTATCACCAGTCAGTTCTATCCGATCCAGGGCACCAAGATCGACATGCCGTTCGGCGATATCTCCCACCACAAGAACCTGGGTGACCCGAACTACGACTTCTACGACCGCACCTACTACGCACTGGGCTATGCCTTCGAACACCGCTTGAACGATGTCTGGCAGTTCCGCCAGAACCTGCGCTACACCAAGTCGGAGCTGTCATTCCAGGCCGTGACCGTCAATAGCTACGGCCCCTCTTACGGGTCTGTTGTTGACGATCAAGGCAATACCGGCCGTGGCACCACCAATGTCGACGAAGACATCGCCCAATTCGCCGTGGACAACAACTTCCAGGGCGACTTCGTCACCGGCGACGTCAGTCACACCTTGCTGATCGGCCTGGACCACCAGCGCAACACCACCAACTACCTCTCGATCTTCGGCACCGCGCCGGGCATTAACGTCAACGACCCGGTCTATGGCTTGCCGATCGAGCGTCCGGCACGCTCCACAGCCTTCTATGACTACGAACAGAAGACCCAGCAGACCGGCCTGTACATCCAGGACCAGATGGCCCTCGGCCAATGGCGCCTGACCCTCGGCGGTCGTGAAGACTGGGTCCACACCGGTACCACGTTCTTCAACAAGGGCGATGCCACCAACACCGAACGCGACAAGAACTTCAGCGGCAACGCGGCGATCAGCTACGTGTTCGACTCGGGCTTCGTGCCTTACCTGTCCTACGCCGAATCGTTCCAGCCGACCAGCAATGCCGTCGCCTCGCCGACCGAGTCGTTCAAGCCGACCGAAGGCAAGCAATGGGAACTGGGGATCAAGTACCAGCCACCGGGCAGCAACACCCTGCTGACCGCGGCTGTGTATGACCTGACCCAGAAAAACGTTTCCGTCACCAACAACGTGGGCAACGTGACAGTCACCAGCCAGACCGGCGAAGTGAAAGTCAAAGGCCTGGAGCTGGAAGCCGTTTCCGACGTGACCGAAAACCTCAAGGTCACCGCTGCCTACACCCTGGCCAAATCTGAAGTGCAAGAGGGCATCTACAAGGGCAATCGCCTGCAACTGATGCCTAACCAGCAAGCGTCGGTGTGGGGCGACTACACCTGGCACAACGGCGTGCTGGATGGCTTCGGCATCGGCGCCGGCGCGCGCTACACCGGCAATACCTATGGCGACCAGGCCAACACCTGGCTGGGCAAGGCCGACGCCTACACAGTGTTCGACGCCGTGGTTCACTACGACCTCGGTCGCCTGGACAACAGCCTCAAAGGCGCTTCGCTGGCCGTCAACGCAACCAACCTGCTCGACAAGGACTACATCTCGACTTGCGACAGCTACTACTGCTACTACGGCGACCAGCGCAGTGTCGTCGCCAGTGCAACCTACAAGTGGTAACGCTTTGAGCTGACACGCCCAATGACCAGGCCGTCCTTCGTGGGCGGCTTTGGTTTTTCTGAAGGCTATGAAATGAAAAGTAAAACAATTCGCCGCTGGTCCTTCGTCCACACCTGGTCCAGCCTGATCTGCACCGCGTTTCTGCTGATGCTGGCACTGACCGGCCTGCCGTTGATCTTTCACCACGAGATCGACCACTTGCTGGGCGATGCGCCTGAAGTGAAGGTAATGTCGGCGGACACCCCGCACCTGAATTTGCAGCAGTTGGTGGACGCGGCCGAGAAACATCGTCCCGGTGAAGTCATGCAGTACTTCGGCTTCGAGGACGATGAGCCCAATGCAGTGCTGACCATCATGGCCGCGACCGCAGGCACCGAGCCGAACTCGTCCCACACCTTCATGCTCGACGCCCGTACTGGCGAAGCGCTGGAAACGCCATCGGCCAACGGCGGCTTCATGATGGTCATGTTGCGCCTGCACGTGGACATTTTCGCCGGCTTGCCGGGCAAGTTGCTGCTGGCGTTCATGGGAATTGCGTTCGTGGCAGCGATCGTTTCCGGCACGGTGCTGTACTTGCCGTTCATGCGCCGCTTGAAATTCGCCACCGTGCGCCAGGACAAATCCACTCGCCTGCGCTGGCTCGACCTGCATAACCTGATCGGCGTCGTGACGTTGACCTGGGCGCTGGTGGTCGGCGTAACCGGCGTCGTCAGTGCCTGCGCAGACCTACTGATTGCCGCATGGCGCAACGACACACTGGCCGCGATGATCGCGCCGTATCGCGATGCACCTCCGCTGACTCAACTGGCGCCGGCCAACCGTTTGCTCGACATCGCCAAGGAAGTCGCACCAGGCATGCAGCCGGACTTCATCGCCTTCCCCGGCACACGCTTTTCCAGCGAGCACCATTACGCAGTGTTCATGAAGGGCAGCACGCACCTGACCTCGCACCTGCTGACGCCGGTTCTGATCGATGCCAGCACCCTGCAAGTCACCGCAGTGGTCGAACGCCCGTGGTACATGGACGTCATGGGCATGTCACAACCGCTGCACTTCGGTGACTACGGTGGCATGCCGATGCAGATACTCTGGGCGACCCTCGATGTGCTGACCATCATCGTGCTCGGCAGCGGGGTCTACCTGTGGGTGGTGCGGCGCAAGGCTGCCAGGCCTGTGCTGGAAAAAGCGGAGAGCGTGGCATGAAGCCCCGGCAGTCGAACTTCTGGAAAGTGTTTAGCACTCCAATCGTCATCGCCTTGTTCAGCGCGGCAGGGTTGTTTGCCGCGTTGCTCGGTGATGGTGTGTGGGATTCGCTGAGCTGGCTAGGCTTGGGCATCCCCGCCACTGTTGCCCTGCGGGGCCTCCTGCAACGCCGCTGAAGCGACATCCCCCCTGTAGGAGCGAGCTTGCTCGCGATGCACCCGAGAACTCCCCGGGGTGTCAGTCTTCCAACGTCATCGTTGACGACCATCGCGAGCAAGCTCGCTCCCACAAGGGGTCAAGCCATGATGCTTGAGCAATCAGACCAACGCGCTATGCTGCCCGACACTGCCACCGACCGAGACGCTGCCATGTCCGCCCCGAGCATGACCCTGTACCACAACCCGCTTTCCCCCTTCGTTCGCAAAGTCATGGTGCTGCTGCACGAAACCGGACAACAGAACCGCGTAGCGTTACAGACCAGCGTGCTCACCCCGGTCAACCCGGACCTGACCCTGATCGACGACAACCCCCTGAGCAAAATCCCGGCCCTGCGCCTGGCCGATGGCAACATCATCCATGACAGCCGGGTCATCCTCGACTACCTCGACCACCAGCACGTCGGTAACCCGCTGATCCCCCGCGAAGGTTCGGCCCGCTGGCGACGCCTGACCCTCGCTTCGCTGGCCGACGGGATCATGGACGCGGCCGTGCTGGTGCGCTACGAAGTCGCCCTGCGCGCCCCGGAGAAACACTGGGACGAATGGCTCGACGGCCAGCGCGACAAGATTCGTCGCGCCCTGGCCTTGCTGGAAAAGGACGCGATTGCCGAATTGACCTGCCACTTCGACGTGGCGGCGATCAGCGTAGCCTGTGCACTGGGTTACCTGGACCTGCGCCATCCGGATCTGGACTGGCGCACAGCGAATCCGCAACTTGCGGCGTGGTATTTCGAGGTGAGCCAGCGGCCTTCGATGATTGCAACGATGCCGAAGGTTTAGAACTTCGCCGGCTGTACTGACCTCTTCGCGAGCAGGCTCGCTCCCACCTTTGACTGCGGTCCCATGTGGGAGCGAGCCTGCTCGCGATGGCACCACAACGGATCTAACGCAAACAACTCGGCAATCAGCGTCGCCAACACCCTCCCCTCCCGCTGATCTTCCCGCAACCCCACCGACCGGCTCATTGCACCGCTCCAATATCGAAGTTCAGCGGTTTCCCCGTTTTCTGCCCAACCCCATACCAATCCAGCTTGCGCGTCAGCACCATAAACACGCCCAGCAAACCGAACAGCAGCAGCGAGCCCATCAACAGCGCGTAATCCTCTGCACTCAACAGCCCGTAGAGCAGCCCATACAACGCGGCCAATCCCACAGAAAAACTCAAGCCGTGACGCACGCTGCGCAACACGTGGCAAACGTAGAACCCGATCAATAACACACAACCGCTGGCGGACAACAGGTACGCCAAGGCAAAGCCGATGTGCTCGGACAACGACAGCAACAACAGGTAGAAGAACGCCAGCGCCACACCTACCAACGCATATTGCACCGGGTGCACCGCTAGGCTTTTCAGCACTTCGAACAGGAAGAAACCGGCAAAGGTCAGGACGATGAACAGCAGCGCATATTTGATCGCCCGGTCGCTTTTCAGGTACTGGTCCACGGGTTCGATGAAGCTCACGCCAAAGCTGCGACCGAACAACGCCTCACAGCCACCGCGGGACACGCAGCTGTTCAGCGTTTCTTGCAGGTTGGTGGAGAAAAACGAGGTTTGCCAATGGGCGGTAAAACCTTGATCAGTGATCTCGCGCTGGGCAGGCAGGTAGTTGCCGATGAAGCTTGGATGCGGCCAGTTGGCACTCAGCGAAACTTTGCTGGTCTTGCCCACCGGCAGTATTTGTAACTGGCCGGTGCCTTGCAGCTTCAGGTCAAAACCGAAGGCCAACTCCGTGGCCTGCTTTGTCTCCAACGCCGGCAGGGTCACGTGGACGCCTTCACCCAGCCAGCTCACTTGGCTGCCCGGAATGAAGTCCAGGTTCTGGCCGTTGAGTTCAAGCTTCAAAGCGTTTTCGATACCACGAATGTCGCTGATGCCAACAGCGAGGAACGGCTGGTCGAACCGGTAATCGGCGAAATCTTCCTTGATGCCCAGTTGAACCGGCAGGGAAAAGTGGCCGCTGATGCGGTTGTCTGCATGGAACAACCGTGCCTGGTAAATACCTCGGGAACGCAGTTCGGTCTGAACGTCTGCGTCGAGTTCGAAGCGCTCCGGCAGAAAATACAAACGACCGCGCTCTTCACCGATCTCCTGATAACGCTCGTTGGTTTTTTCGTGGGTCTTCCAGGTGCGCACGACTTTACGATACGGCACCACCATCAGCGGGCCGCTCAATTGCTGGCTGTAACTGGAGCTGCGGGCAATGTCTTCGAGCACACCGTCGCGCAGTTGCTGGCGCTCCTGGATCACGCCGTTGATCATCAGCAGTGGAATCAGCAACAACAGAATCAACAGGGCAATTGCCCCGAGTTTTAGGGTCAGGCTACGGTTCATGGGACTCTCCCTGTATTGGATGGGGAGAGTCTGGATTCGGTATGTGGTGGGGCCATGGGGGGAATGTGGAGATTGTGTGGAGATTCAGCCTGCTCGCGATTGGCCGTAACTCGGTCTTAAGGCAGGTGTAACTTCACCTCCACACCGCCGTCGACATTACCAATACTCATCGTACCGCCATGCAGCTTGACCACTTCCTCGACAAAATTGAGCCCGAGCCCGGTGCTTTTGCGCCCACTGTCGGGACGCGGCAACGAGTAAAAACGCTCGCTCAAACGCGGCAGCGCGTAGTCGGGAATCGGCTCTGCCTGATTGAAAAGCTTGAACTCGACCTGCTCGCCTGTCCGTTCGGCGGTGAATCGCAGCACACCTTCAACAGGGGTGAAATCCAGCGCATTGTCCAGCAGATTACCCAACGCCTGACGCAGCAGAAATGGCTCGCCGATCAGCGCCAGGTCCGATGGAACCGTTTGCTCTACGCGCAACTGTTTACCTTCGATTCGCGCAGATTGCGCGTTCAGCAGGCCATCCACCAAAGCCGCCAATGGCACCGCCACCCGTTGCTCCAGCCCTTGGCGCTGCTCGACCTGCGCCAGGTTCAAAAGCCGCTCGATCAGCTGCTGCATGCGCGTACTTTCACTGTCGATATTGCCGACGAAACGTTGCCGCTGTGCCAGAGGCATATCGCCCTGCAACAGTTCCGCCGCGCCACGAATCGCCGCCAATGGACTCTTCAGCTCATGGGTCAAGGTGTGCACGTAACGTTCGACGTAGGCCTTGCCTTCAAGCTGCGTGCGCATCTGCTCCACTGCCGTGGCCAATTGCTCCAGCTCACCGCCGCGATAATGCGGCACTTCAACCCGCCGGCCTTCACTGACGCCTTGGGCGTACGCCGTCAATCTTCGCAGGGCGCGGCTCAGCCACCAGGACAACAACGCGCCGAACAGCAGACCGAGGCCGATCAGCCCGGCGCCGTAAGCCAGCAACCGGCGTTCCGTGCGATCCACATAAGGCTGCACCGAGCTGTTGGGCTTGGCCACAGTGACCACGCCGATGATCTGGCCGTTGTCGCGAATCGGCGCACCGACGTGCATCACCGAAGACCCCGGATCGTTCGGGTCATTGCGCGTGGAGCGTGCGCCGTATTCGCCACGCAGGGTCAGGTAGACGTCGTTCCAGCGTGAGTAATCCTGCCCCACCGCCGTCCCGCTGGAGTCCAGCACGACGATGCCCTTGGCGTCGGTGACGTAGATGCGGTGGTTGACCTGATTCTTTGGCAAGCCCCAGATTTTCGCTCCGGGCTGTCGCTCACCATAGGCCTTGAGCAGTTCCGGCCAGCGGTTCTGGTTGAGGCTGCCGGCCTTGAAGTCGTCGCGCAGGATCTCGGCCATCAGGTTGGCAGTATCGACCAGGGTTTCTTCAGTGGACTGGCGCACGCCGGGGCGGATCTCCTGCATGACCGTGTTGAGCACAAAGTAGCCGGTCAGGCCGATGAACAGTGCGTAGACCAGGAAAATCCGGATTCCCAGCGGCATCAGCTGTGTCCCGGGTTGTAGCTGTAGCCGAGGCCGCGGTGGGTCTGGATCGGTTCGGCGTCAGCCTTCACCAATCGCAACTTGGCGCGCACGCTCTTGATGTGGCTGTCGATGCTGCGCTCGTAACCGGCGTCGGCGGCCACGCCCAGGGCATCGAGCAACTGTTCGCGGCTGAAGACTCGCTCGGGCTGCTCCAGCAGGCATTGCAGCAGACGGAATTCATGGCGGGTCAGGGTCAGCAGTTGACCGCGATAACTGATTTGCACACGCTCACTATCGATGCGAAACAGCGTTACCGACGGTTCGCTCACCGTGCGGGGCACCATGCGCTTGAGAATCGCCCGGACCCGCGCCGCCACCTCCCGAGGGCTGAACGGTTTGACCACGTAATCGTCGGCGCCGATTTCCAAGCCCACGACGCGATCGATTTCGCCATCCCGGGCGCTGAGGAACATCACCGGCACTTCGCTGAAGCGCCGCAGTCGCTTGCAGGTTTCGAAGCCGCTGATGTCCGGCAGGCCGATATCGAGAATGATCAGATCCGCCGGGGTCTGGCGCTGATGCTCCAGCGCCGCCGCGCCCAGGCTCAGCCATGTGGTGGTGAAGCCCTCGCCTTGCAGGGCGAAAACCAGGGTGTCGGCAATGGCCGCTTCGTCTTCGACAATCAGGATATGAGGCATGGCGTCCGAGCCCGGCAGTGATGTGGGCGAACGGTGACTCAAGGGGGAATCGGCGTCAATCAGGCTGAGCTGATTGTCGCTCAGGTCTGTAGTACCTAGCAGTTCTGCTAGTAGCCAATGGATGAAAACAAGCTGATTCTGATAGCCCGTCTTTTTGGTACTGACACGGAGACCAGTCAATGCCTTCGCACTCTCGCAAAACGATTCTGCTGGCAACCGATCATCAGCGCTCGGTAATAAACGCCCTGGACGAGAATCGGCCACAACCCATCGCCTACACACCCTATGGTCATCGCCCAGCCGAAAACGGCTTGCTCAGCCTGCTGGGTTTCAACGGCGAACGGCCGGACCCGCTGACCGGGCATTATCACTTGGGCAATGGCTATCGGCAGTTCAATCCGCTGTTGATGCGGTTCAACAGTCCGGATAGTTGGAGTCCGTTTGGGAAGGGTGGGATTAATGCTTATACATATTGCGGGGGTGATCCGAGGAACCGAACGGATCCAACAGGGCATTTCTGGGGGATTGGTAAATTTTTCAGAAGATTATTCGGTAAAAAATCGAAAGTACCTAATAGTGCGAATTTAAAAAAACCCAACTTTGATAACTCCAACACTCCTGTACCTCAGACACCTCAGGCACCTCAGGCACCTCAGGCACCTCAGGCACCTCAACTAATAACAGCATTAGAAACTGCTCCGGATTATACGATTCAATTTACAGCAAGAGAAAAAAAAGAGCAGTTCGAAATACTTAATAAAATAAAAAATAAAATCACATACTCAACACCAACTACAACCACGCAACAAAAGCCCATCCACTCAACGCTAGCAACACCTGCGAACCGAACCAGCATGAGATCATTAATATCAGAGAAATCAGAAGAATTAACTCCAGCACTTTCAAGACTATCAAATCAAGAACTGTTTGAAGAATTAAACCAGGTACACCTTAGACAAAAAGGACCCGGCCCATCTTCTGATATATTAATTGAGAATATTTTACAAAGTAAAATCATACGGCGCGCCACCTCAAACTAGTTGAAGCAACTCAACTGCCATCTGGATTTTGCATGGAATTCAGCCTATGTCCGACACATCCCGTGACACCGTACTGTGTCGCTATCGATATGACCCACTGGATCGCCAGAATGGCTGCACGGTACTAGAGCAACCCGTCATCCAGCGGTTTCATTGCAAAAGTCGATTGGCCACCGAGATTCAGGGCGCCGCTCGGTGGAGCATCCTTCAGCACAACGACCAGTTGCTGGCCCAGCAAAATCACCTCGACGCCAAGGTGAGCACCACACTGCTGGCTACTGACCTACGACGTTCGGTGCTCAATGCCCTGGACGCGACTCAACCTAATCCCCTCGCCTACACACCCTACGGCCATCGCCCGGCGGAAAATGGTTTGCTCAGCCTGCTCGGCTTCAACGGCGAACGGCCGGACCCGGTGACCGGGCATTATCATTTGGGCAATGGGTATCGGCAGTTCAATCCGGTGTTGATGCGGTTTAACAGTCCGGACAGTTGGAGTCCGTTTGGGGAGGGTGGGTTGAATACGTATGGGTATTGCGACGGAGATCCCGTGAATCGGGCAGATCCAACGGGGCACGCCTGGGGACCTTTGAAAGCGCTGAGACGGATTAATATCCTCAAGAAGAAAACCAGAATCCCCAAAGAAATGGAAAATTACGCCTTCATCGAAAACCCAAAGACGTCGTTTGATAAAAAAGTAGCTAAACAAATCGATAAAGACTTCAGAAAAGGTAAACCGTCAGCCGAGAAAGTCCAAAAACGAGAAGACCGTTATTGGAAAACGGAAATACAAAAAACCGGTAAAACACCAGATGAGCTAATTGCTCAAGCTAAGGAGAGGTTTGAAAAAAATCGCCCACCTGATACCTCTCCCCTCTCCTTGACGCATGTAGTGCTCCCATCCAACTCGATGGTAAAATCGATCGGTAAAATAAACGATCAAAAAAAGAAAACCGAACTCATTCGGACGGGCTCAAGTAGCGCTACCAACTAGGTAAAACAGCACTTGCGGTTGATTAGTTGTAGTGATTCGTGAGAAGTGAATCAACAGTCCGGCTTATCCGCCGTAAAACGCCGAGCCGGATTCACCGCCGCCCCGAACTCGCGCAATGCCTTGGCGCCGATCAACAACGGGTAGTTGAAACTGCTGCGGTCAGTCAGGTTGACCTCGACCGTGCGCTTGACGTTGCCCAGGCACAATTCCAGATCGACCACCGGACGCTTGCTGGGTGCGGCAGTGTCTTCTTCTTCGTCCTCTTCAGAACGGGTCTTGATTTTGCTGATCCGCGCAACTTTATGCTCGTAGACCTTGTTGCTCGCATCCTTGGTCGCGAGGCGGAAACGCACCCAGTCTTCACCGTCGCGGGTAAAGGTCTCGATGTCCTTGGCCGACAGCGACGCAGTCAGCGCGCCAGTATCCATCTTGGCCTTTAGCACTTCGCCGCCGATTTCCGGCAGGGCGATGTATTCGTAACGACCATAGAGGGTCGGCTCGGCGGCCATGACCGGCAGGGCGATGAAGGAGAGCACTGCAAGGAGGGATTTCACGTAATGGGTTTCCATGAGAGTGAGCAGTCGGATTTTAGACCGTCGTGCGCTTGATCGTTCCCACAAGGTTACCGACCCAAAAGTGAAACATTCGTCAGCACCGATTTGGCCTGTCGCCCGAAGCTGCTTATCATTGCGCGCCCAACCGCTTCCACGAGTGACTTATGCGCCGCCTGCTCACCGGCTGTTTCGTGACCCTGCTGCTCCTGCTCAACACCCTGATCCTGATCGGACCGTTGATGGTGTTTGCCCTGCTCAAACTGATCCTGCCCGGCCGTTTTCGCGATTACGCCTCATGGTCGGTGATGTGGATCGCCGAGACCTGGTCCGAGATCGACAAGCTGATCTTCCGTGTCTGCATCCCTACCCAATGGGACATCCGTGGCGGTGACGATCTGCGTCGCGACACTTCATATCTGGTGATCAGCAACCATCAATCCTGGGTCGACATCCCGGCGTTGATCCAGACGCTGAACCGGCGCACGCCGTTCTTCAAATTCTTCCTCAAGAAAGAGCTGATCTGGGTGCCCTTCCTGGGCCTGGCGTGGTGGGCGCTGGATTACCCGTTCATGAAGCGCTACAGCAAGGCGTTCCTGGCCAAATACCCGGAACTGGCCGGCAAGGATCTGGAAATCACCAGACAGGCCTGTGAATTGTTCAAGCGCCAACCGGTGACGGTGGTCAACTACCTCGAAGGCACCCGCTTCACGGCGGCTAAATGTGCCCTGCAACAGTCACCGTTCAATCACCTGCTCAAGCCCAAGGCCGGCGGGGTGGCCTTTGTGCTGGCGGCGATGGGTGAGCAGCTGGACGCGATTCTCGATGTGACAGTGGTTTACCCGCAGCAGACGATTCCGGGGTTCTGGGACTTGATCAGCGGCAACGTTCCGCGGGTCATCATCGACATCAAGACTCGCGAACTCGACCCGGCGCTGTGGCAGGGCGATTACGAAAACGACCCTGCGTTTCGCGAGAAGGTCCAGAACTGGGTCAACCAGCTCTGGATCGAGAAGGACCGGCGCATCGACGCGTTACGCGCCGGGCGCCGCTGAATCAGCTACCGGTGCCGGTGCCCCAGATGCTGCCCAGGCTGCTCAGCAGCGAACCGCCGACGCCCTGCTGACCGAAGTATTGCAGGAGCACCGGGGCAAACTGGCCGATCATGCCGCTGTCCATACCCAGGGCGCTGAAGGCGTTGTTCAGGTCGTTGGTGTCCTTGACGTTGCCCAAGGCGTTGTCCAGCCCTGCGGCTTTGCCGCTGGAGCCGAGCAGACCGGCCAGTGCACCCAACTCCCCGCCGCCCGAGAGCATGTCGATGCCCGGCACGCTTTTGGCCAGTTCCGAGTAGTCGGTCGAGCTCAACTGGTTCTTCGCCAGCCCCAGCATCGCCCCGGCGCCGCCAACGGCTTGCTCTGGGGTGATGTCCAATTCACTGAGGGTGCTCAGCAGGTTGGCGGTCTGCGGTGTCGGTGCGGCGGTCGCGGCCTCGTCACCACCCTTCATGCCGGCAATGGCATTGACCGCATCGCCCAGATTGAACTGTGCGAAGACCGGGCTGGCTGCCAGGGTCAGGAGTGATGCCAGTGCAAAACCGCGTGAAATCTTCATTCAGACATCCTCTTGCGTCATGAAAAACGCCCGGCTTACGGGCGCAAAGCTGCCGATTTGACCGGGCAGACGCGGGCATGTTCCTCAGGTTTCCATCCATTTACCACCCGCTCGTCACAAAGCACCCCTGGAGCCTGCGGCACTATCAGATCTGCTAGTAGGCGGCTCTGTTCGAATGCACCACAGTAAAAGCCTGGATCGACAAACTCATTCAGGAACCCGGCCATGCCCCCCAATCGAGAAACGCGGCTCTGCAGTTACCGCTACGACCCGCTGGATCGTCTGGTTGATTGCACGCCCTCTGCGCAGTCCCCCACCCGACGCTTTTATCTGAAAGATCGTCTGGCCTCCGAGATTCAAGACGCGGTGCAGCGTTCGGTCATGCAGCACGAGGATCAACTGCTGGCGCAGCAGCAGCGTCAGAGTGGGGCAGTGGCGGCGCATTTGCTTGCCACTGATCAACAGCGTTCGGTTTTGAATGTACTTGATGTAGTTCGGCCACATCCCCTCGCCTACTCACCTTATGGCCATCGCCCGGCGGGGAACGGCTTACTCAGCCTGTTCGGCTTCAATGGTGAAAGACGGGATCCGGTGACGGGGTGCTATTTGTTGGGGAATGGTTATCGGGCGTTTAACCCGGTGATGATGCGGTTTACCATCCCGGATAGTTGGAGCCCCTTTGGGGAGGGGGGGTTGAATGCGTATGGGTATTGCGCGGGAGATCCGGTAAACAGAAACGATCCGAGCGGGCATGCATTTAATTTATTTTCCATTCATAAACTTAAGTTCTGGAAGTCGGCTCGGACGATCAAAAAATCCAGAAATACACCTGCGACGGTAGACTCGCTTGTAGGGACGTATAAAAAAACCGAACGAATCACAGCCGTTCGAAGGAGCCCAGCGCATCTGCGACTCGATAAACAACGTACATCAAAAAGCATCAACGATCTCTTCGATGATACAAGTTCAACTACCCTTCACACCTCTTCAGCAACCGATCAGGCTGATGCCTCCTTCAAATCGGCCGTTCAAGAATTAATAACAAGTGAACAAAGAGCAATTAAACAGCTGATCAGCTCGAATACAGCCTCAAAAAACGTCAATCAATCAGAACTTAATCTCATTGCAATCGGCGTAATAGACCAGAGAATATTGAAACTAGAACACACTTTAAGGACCACTCCCAGACCCCAGATACCCGCCCAAACAAGAGACATTATTCGCAACGAAAAAGGGTGACATTAAGTCACCCTTTTCCTTTTCTTAAAAACCCTTACGCCGCACTAAACATCTTATGCGGATCAATCACAAACTTCTTCGGCACGCCTGCGTCAAACTCGCCATAACCCTGCGGCGCCTGATCCAGGCTGATCACCTGCACGCCCACCACTTCGGCAATGTTGATACGGTCCCACATGATCGCTTGCATGAGCGCGCGGTTGTACTTCATCACCGGGGTCTGGCCGGTGTGGAAGCTGTGGGACTTGGCCCAGCCCAGGCCGAAGCGGATGCTCAGGCTGCCCATTTTCGCGGCAGCGTCGACAGCGCCCGGGTCTTCGGTCACGTAGAGGCCGGGGATGCCGATCTTGCCTGCCACACGCACCACGCCCATCAGCGAGTTGAGCACGGTGGCCGGGGCTTCGTGTTTCACGCCGTCATGGCCATGGCCACGGGCTTCGAAACCAACGGCGTCGATGGCGCAATCCACTTCCGGCTCGCCCAGCAGTGCAGCGATCTGTTCGTGCAGCGGTGTGTCCAGGGACAAGTCGGCGATCTCGAAGCCCTGAGCCTTGGCGTGGGCCAGGCGCACGGTGTTGACGTCACCGATGATCACCACCGCCGCGCCCAACAGACGGGCCGAAGCAGCCGCCGCCAAACCGACCGGACCGGCACCAGCGATATACACGGTGCTGCCCGGGCCGACGCCAGCGGTCACGGCGCCGTGATAGCCGGTCGGCAAGATGTCGGAGAGGCAGGTCAGGTCGCGGATTTTTTCCATCGCCCGGTCGCGATCCGGCAGTTTCAGCAGGTTGAAGTCGGCGTACGGCACCATGGCGTATTCGGCCTGGCCACCGGTCCAGTCGCCCATGTCGACGTAACCATAAGCACCGCCCGGACGCGCCGGGTTGACGCTCAGGCAGACGCCTGTGTGCATTTCTTTGCAGGAACGGCAGCGCCCGCAAGCCACGTTGAACGGAACAGACACCAGGTCACCGATCTGCAGGTTCTCGACGTCGCTGCCCTTTTCGATCACTTCACCGGTGATCTCGTGACCCAGGACCAGACCGGTTTGAGCGGTGGTACGGCCGCGCACCATGTGCTGGTCGGAACCACAGATATTGGTGGAAACCACGCGCAGGATCACGGCGTGGTTAATTTTCCTGCCACGCGGGTCCTGCATTTTCGGATAATCAATACTCTGCACTTCGACCTTGCCAGCGCCGAGATACACCACACCACGATTGCCAGACATGCTTTCACCTCGCTGTTGTTTTTATGGAACCGCGTTGCCCAGGCAGGCAGCGCGTTAAATGCTCGGGTTATTGCCGTTGTCATTTGTGTTGCTTGTAAGGGCCTCATCGCGAGCAAGCTCGCTCCCACAGGTTTTTGTGTCGTTCACAAATCTTGTGTCCGCCCCCGATCCACTGTGGGAGCGAGCTTGCTCGCGATGGCGATTTAAAGAACGACCGTTCTGTTGGCGTTCAAAAACACTCTTCTCTCAATGTGATACCCGACAGCCCGCGCCAGTGTCAGCCCTTCGATATCCCGCCCCTTGGCGATCAGGTCTTCCGGATAATGGCTGTGGTCCACCGCCTCCACACCCTGGGCAATGATCGGGCCTTCATCCAGGTCGTTGTTGATGTAATGCGCGGTGGCGCCCACCAGTTTCACGCCCTTGTTGTAGGCCTGGTGGTAGGGCTTGGCGCCCTTGAAACCGGGCAGCAGGGAGTGGTGGATGTTGATCGCCTTGCCATCGAGCTTGCGGCACAGCTCCGGCGACAGCACTTGCATGTAGCGCGCAAGGATCACCAGTTCCGCACCGGACTCTTCAATGACCTGCCAGACCTGACGTTCCTGGGACGGCTTGTCGTTCGGATCCAGCGGGAAGTGGTAGTACGGAATCTGGTGCCAGTCAGCCAGTGGCTTGAGGTCCGGGTGGTTGGAGACCACAGCGGCCACGTCCATCGACAACTGGCCGATGCGCTGGCGATAGAGCAAATCGTTGAGGCAGTGATCGGCCTTGGAAACCATGATCACCACTTTCGGCCGGTAGTTCGGCGCAGTCAGTTCGAAGATCATGCCGAAGGCTTCACCGCGCTCGGCGAGGCCCGCGCGGAAGGACTGCTCGTCGAAACCGTCAGGCTGGCGGAATTCCACACGAATGAAGAAACGGCCCGAGAGTCGGTCATCGAAGGAATGGTGCTCGGTGACGTAGCAGCCCTGCTCGAACAGAAAGCGGGTCACCGCGTCCACGGTGCCGAGGACGCTGGGGCAGTCGGCGGTCAGAATCCATGTGTCTGGGGCGCGGCTCATGGTGCGGTGACTCCTGTGATATCTAAAGATGACGCTGCATCTTGTGGGAGCGAGCTTGCTCGCGATGGGCGTCAACGATAACGCGTACTTACTGGATCAACGCGTCGCCCTCAAGTCCATCGCGAGCAAGCTCGCTCCCACAAGTGATCGCCTCCATGGCGGGTGGTGATCAGGCCTGAACGCTGAGGCCGTACTCGGCAGAAGCGTCCTGCAACCACAGCCACCAGTAATCCGAGAAGCTGCGACGAATCAGCAGTTCCCAGGTGTCTTCGGCGGTGTGACGGATCATCAATTGCGACTTGGCGAACACCGTGCCGACGGCTTTGCCCACCGGGAAGTTGTTCGGGTGCACGTCGTAGCTGGTGGACTTCATCAGTACCTGGCGCACGTTCGGGCCGCTCAGTTCGAGGAGTTGCTGGCCGCCGCTGACGTTGACGATCGCAATGTGCAAATCGCCCAGCGCTTTGCGCAGTTTTTGCTCGGCGGCCAGTTCTTCACCGGTCGGCACGATCAGCAGCCACTCATCCGGCCCCATCCATTGCAAACTGGTTTCGCCTTTGACGATGACGCTCAGCGCGCCCGGCAACTCGATGCCCAGGGCCTTGTGCACGCCCGCGGCAAACGCGGCATCGTGGCCATCGCCGCGGATGGTCAGGTGGCCGAGGAGTTTTTTCTCACGCACGGTCACGCCGGCGTTCTTGCGACCCTTGCCCACCAGGCTGGCGAGGTCGGCGTGATGCAGCGACGACTCGGCCTTGGCCCCGGAGGTTGGGCGTTGTTGGTAAACATTGGCTGCGGTCATAAAGCACCTGTTTTGAATTCTGTTGGTTCTGGCCCTTGTGGTGGCTGTTCTATCGCCATCGCGAGCAAGCTCGCTCCCACAGGGGTTAGGCGATCTCCTGTGGGAGCGAGCTTGCTCGCGATGGCGGCAGCTCACACCCCACAGGACCCGAAGCCTTTACACGTTCTGGCGTTCGCCTTTCGGATCAAAGAACACCGAAGAAACGATTTCCGCCTCGATCACGCTGCCGTCCGCCAATGGCGCGAAGACACGCTCGCCCATGCGGTTCAGGCCGCCCTTGACCACGCCCATGGCGAACGAATAGCCCAGGGAGTTGTGCAGGTAACTGGAAGTCACGTGACCCACCATGGTCATCGGGATGGCTTGCTTGGTGTTGAACACCAGTTGCGCACCTTCCGGCAGCCATTTGGTCGGATCGATCGGTTTCAGGCCAACCAGTTGCTTGCGCTGATCACGCACGCAGTCTTCACGGTTCATGCCACGCCAGCCGATCCACGAGAACGGTTTGGTGCGACCGACACACCAGCCCATGTTCAGGTCGTCCGGGGTCATCGAGCTGTCAGTGTCCTGACCGACGATGATGAAGCCCTTCTCGGCCCGCAGCACGTGCATGGTTTCTGTGCCGTACGGCGTCAGGTTGTACTTCTTGCCGGCGTCGACGATTTTTTCCAGCACGCCCATGGCGTAGTCGGCTTGCACGTTGACTTCGTACGACAGTTCACCGGTAAACGAAATCCGGAACACCCGCGCCGGCACACCACCGACCAGACCTTCTTTCCAGGTCATGAACGGGAAGGCTTCGCTGCTCAGGTCGATGTCGGTGACTTCAGCGAGCAGCTTGCGGCTGTTCGGCCCGGACAGGGTCATGGTCGCCCAGTGGTCGGTGACGGAGGTGAAGTACACCTTCATGTCCGGCCATTCGGTCTGGTGGTACAGCTCCAGCCACTGCAGCACACGAGCCGCGCCGCCGGTGGTGGTGGTCATGACGAAATGGTTGTCGGCCAGGCAAGCCGTCACGCCGTCGTCGAAGACCATGCCGTCTTCTTTGCACATCAGGCCGTAACGGGCCTTGCCCACATCGAGCTTGGTCCAGGCGTTGGTGTAGACGCGGTTGAGGAACTCACGCGCATCCGGGCCCTGGATGTCGATCTTGCCCAGGGTCGAAGCATCGAGCAGGCCGACGCTGTCGCGCACGGCTTTGCATTCGCGCTTCACCGCGGCATGCAGGTCTTCACCGGATTTCGGGAAGTACCAAGGACGCTTCCACTGGCCGACGTCTTCGAACTCGGCGCCGTTTTTCAGGTGCCATTGATGCAGTGCGGTGTAACGCACCGGCTCGAAGATGTGCCCACAGTGACGACCGGCCACGGCGCCGAAAGTCACCGGCGTGTAGTTCGGACGGAACATGGTGGTGCCCATCTGCGGGATGGTCACGTTCAGCGAACGGGCAGCGATGGCCAGGCCGTTGACGTTGCCGAGCTTGCCCTGATCGGTGCCGAAGCCCAGTGCGGTGTAGCGCTTGACGTGCTCGACCGACTCGAAGCCCTCGCGGGTCGCCAGTTCGATGGCGGCGGCGGTGACATCGTTTTGCAGGTCGACGAATTGCTTCGGTGCCCGTGCGGTGCTCTTTTCATGGGGCACCTGGAACAGCGCCAGGGTCGGCTCTTCGAGACGGCTCAGGGCTTTCGGCAGTACGCCTTCAACCGTCTGGAATCCGGCTTCAGCAGCGGCGCGAGCGCCACCTTCAAAACCGTCGGCCAGGGAATCGCCAAGGCCGTAGACGCCGTTGATGCCACCGACGCACACGCGTTTCTGCGGTGCTTCGCCCGGTACGAAACCGAGGATGTCTTCACGCCAGATCGGCTTGCCACCCAGGTGCGAAGCCAAGTGAACCACCGGGCTGTAGCCACCGGAGCTGGCGACCACGTCGCAGTCGAGCCATTCGCCTGGGCTGGTCACGGTGTGGGCTTTGACGTCGATGGCGGCCACACGGGCAGCGGTCACGTGCTTGCTGCCACGAGCCTCGATCACGGCACTGCCGGTGAGGATGCGGATGCCTTTGGCGCGGGCTTCTTCCACCAGCGCACCACGCGGATTGCTGCGGGCGTCGGCGATGGCCACCACTTGCAGGCTGGCATCGAGCCAATCCAGGGCAACGCGGTAGGCGTGGTCGTTGTTGGTCGACAGCACCAGCTTCTTGCCCGGTGCCACGCCGTAACGACGCACGTAGGTCGAGATGGCGCCGGCGAGCATGTTGCCCGGCACGTCGTTGTTGCCGTAGACCAATGGACGCTCGTGAGCGCCGGTTGCCAGTACCACGCGATTGGCGCGGACCCGGTGAATGCGCTGACGCACCTGGCCAATCGGTGCGCGGTCGCCGAGGTGATCGGTCAGGCGCTCGTGAATGGTCAGGAAGTTGTGGTCGTGGTAGCCGTTGACGGTGGCGCGCGGCAACAGCAGCACGTCCGGGGTGTTCTTCAGCTCGTCGATGACACTGGCCACCCACTCCATCGCAGGCTTGCCGTCGAGGCTTTCGCGAGAATCGAGCAGGCTGCCGCCGAACTCTTCCTGTTCATCGGCGAGGATCACCCGGGCGCCGCTGCGCGCAGCCGCCAGTGCCGCCGCCAGGCCAGCAGGGCCGGCGCCGACGATCAGCACGTCGCAGTGCTGGTTCATGTAGTCGTAGGTGTCCGGATCGTTCTCGGTCGGCGAACGGCCAAGACCGGCGGCCTTACGAATGTACTTCTCGTAGGTCATCCAGAACGATTGCGGGTACATGAAGGTTTTGTAGTAGAAGCCCGGTGGCATCAGCTTGCCGCCGACCTTGCCGAGAATCCCCATCATGTCGTTGTTCACGCTCGGCCAGCCGTTGGTGCTGGTGGCGACCAGGCCCTGATACAGCGCCTGTTGCGTAGCACGCACGTTCGGGATCTGCGTGGCTTCGGTGGCGCCGATCTGCAGTACCGCGTTCGGCTCTTCGGCACCGGCGGCGAAGATGCCGCGCGGACGGGAATACTTGAAGCTGCGACCGATGATATCGACGCCGTTGGCCAGCAGTGCAGCGGCCAGGGAATCGCCTTCGAAGCCTTTGTAGTTCTGGCCGTTGAAGGTGAAGGTCAAGACTTTGTTGCGGTCGATCCGTCCGCCATTGGACAGGCGATTGATCTGGCTCATACCTTCTCTCCCAGAGCCGTGCTGGCCGCTTTCGGGCTATCGGTCTTGTCGGTGAATTGTGGCTTGGTGCCGATCTTGTAGGTTTCGAGAATCTCGTAGGTCACGGTGTCGCGGGTGACGTTGAAGTACTGACGGCAACCGGCGACGTGATCCCACAGCTCGTGGTGCAGACCGCGCGGGTTGTCGCGGAAGAACATGTAGTCGCCCCACTCCTCGTCGGTGCAGCTGCTCGGGTCCAGTGGGCGCGGGATGTGCGCCTGGCCGGATGCATGGAATTCCTCTTCGGAGCGCAGTTCGCCGCAGTGAGGACAGAAGATATGCAACATAGGGATTTCTCCTGTTAGTGGGCGACTGCTGCAGCGCCGTGTTCGTCGATCAACGCACCGCTGTGGAAACGGTCGATGGAGAAAGGTGCGGCCAGTGGGTGCATTTCACCCTTGGCCAGGCTTGCGGCAAATACGTTGCCCGAGCCAGGTGTAGCCTTGAAGCCACCGGTGCCCCAACCGCAGTTGAAGAACATGTTCGGTACCGGGGTTTTCGAAATGATCGGGCAGGCATCCGGCGTGGTGTCGACGATGCCGCCCCACTGACGGTTCATGCGTACCCGCGACAGCACCGGGAACATCTCGACGATGGCCTGGATGGTGTGCTCGATCACCGGGTACGAACCACGCTGGCCGTAGCCGTTGTAGCCGTCGATACCGGCGCCGATCACCAGGTCGCCCTTGTCGGACTGGCTGATGTAACCGTGTACGGCGTTGGACATGATCACGCTGTCGATAATCGGCTTGATCGGCTCGGACACCAGCGCTTGCAGCGGGTGGGATTCGATCGGCAGGCGGAAACCGGCGAGCTTGGCCATGTGCCCGGAGTTACCGGCGGTCACTACGCCGACGCGCTTGGCGCCGATGAAGCCCTTGTTGGTTTCCACGCCGATGCACACGCCGTTTTCCTTGCGGAAACCGATCACTTCGGTCTGCTGGATCAGGTCCACGCCCAATGCATCGGCGGCCCGGGCAAAGCCCCAGGCCACGGCATCGTGACGGGCCACGCCGCCGCGGCGCTGGACGGTGGCGCCCATTACCGGGTAGCGGGTGTTCTTCGAGCAGTCGAGATACGGGATCTCGTCGGCAACCTGTTTGGCATCGAGCAGCTCACCGTCCACGCCGTTGAGGCGGTTGGCGCTGACCCGACGCTCGGAATCACGGATGTCCTGCAGGGTGTGGCACAGGTTGTAGACGCCGCGCTGGGAGAACATCACGTTGTAGTTCAGGTCCTGGGACAGGCCTTCCCACAGTTTCATCGCGTGCTCGTACAGGTGCGCCGACTCGTCCCACAGGTAGTTGGAGCGAACGATGGTGGTGTTGCGCGCGGTGTTACCACCGCCCAGCCAGCCTTTCTCGACCACGGCCACGTTGGTGATGCCGTGTTCCTTGGCCAGGTAGTAGGCCGTGGCCAGACCATGCCCGCCACCACCGACGATGACCACGTCGTAGACCTTTTTAGGGGTCGGCGTGCGCCACATTTTCTGCCAGTTTTCATGATGGCTGAGAGAGTGTTTGAAGAGGCCGAAGCCCGAGTAGCGTTGCATAGTCATTTACTCCAAAACCGCACTCAGCGATAAACCGGGAAGTCCGCGCACAGGGCTGCCACTTGCTCGGCGACATTGGCCTCGACATCGGCGTCGCCGAGGTTGTCGAGGATGTCGCAGATCCAGCCGGCCAGCGTGACGCACTGGGTCACCTTGAAGCCGCGAGTGGTGACCGCCGGGGTGCCGATGCGCAGGCCAGAGGTCACGAACGGCGACTGTGGATCGTTCGGGACAGCGTTCTTGTTCACAGTGATGTGGGCGCGACCGAGTGCTGCATCCGCCTCTTTGCCGGTCAGGCCCTGACGGATCAGGCTGACCAGGAACAGGTGGTTGTCGGTACCGCCGGACACTACATCGTAGCCGCGTTTGATAAACACGCCGGCCATGGCCTGGGCGTTGTCGATCACTTGCTGCTGATAAGCCTTGAAGCCTGGCTCCAGCGCTTCCTTGAAGCACACCGCCTTACCGGCGATCACGTGCATCAGCGGGCCGCCCTGGGCACCGGGGAAAACTGCTGCGTTGAGCTTCTTCTCGATTTCTTCGTTGGACTTGGCCAGGATCAGGCCGCCACGTGGACCGCGCAGGGTCTTGTGGGTAGTGGTGGTGACCACATCGGCGTAAGGCAGCGGGTTCGGGTACAGACCAGCGGCAACCAGACCGGCCACGTGGGCCATGTCGACGAACAGCAGTGCACCGACCTTGTCGGCGATCTGGCGGAAGCGCGGGAAGTCGAGGGTCTTGGAGTAAGCCGAGAAGCCGGCGACGATCATCTTCGGCTTGTGCTCGACGGCCAGACGCTCGACTTCGTCGTAATCGATCAGGCCGGTGTTGGTGTCGATGCCGTACTGCACGGCGTTGTACAACTTGCCCGAGGACGACACTTTGGCGCCGTGGGTCAGGTGACCGCCGTGGGCCAGGCTCATGCCAAGAATGGTGTCGCCGGCTTGCAGCAGGGCCAGGTATACGGCGCTATTGGCCGAGGAGCCGGAGTGCGGCTGGACGTTGGCGTAATCGGCGCCGAACAGTTGCTTGGCGCGCTCGATGGCCAGGGCTTCAACCTTGTCGACGTGTTCGCAGCCACCGTAGTAGCGCTTGCCCGGATAACCTTCGGCGTATTTGTTGGTCAGGCCACTGCCTTGCGCTTCCATGACGCGTTTGCTGGTGTAGTTCTCTGACGCGATCAGCTCGATGTGATCTTCCTGACGTTGCTCCTCGGCATTCATCGCCGCCAGCAGTGCATCGTCGTAACCCTGGATCTTGTCTTGCTTGCTGAACATCGCGTCTCTCCCAGCGGCGGCGGTGCGCCATTCGTCTCGGTGAGGCACTGGCTTTTCGGCAGTGCCCTTTGGTAGCGATGGTATGACTGGCTTGGAGTCGTCAAATGCCTACGGGCGCCACGCAAAGGTGCGTTTACGACATGGGAAGAAAAGGCTGGCCTGAGGATATCTCTGTGGCGAGGGGGCTTGCCCCCGTTCGGCTGCGAAGCAGTCGCAGTTTCAGCAGGTGCGGTTTATCTGAAAAACTGCCTTTTAAGCGTTTGGGGCCGCTACGCAGCCCAACGGGGGCAAGCCCCCTCGCCACAAAAGCAGGGTCAGGCGATAACCTGTCGCACTGCGAGCAACAGCAGAAAATGCAAGGGATAGAGCGCATACGCCCAGCGCCGCATCGGTGGTGGATTTACGCCCTTTGCATGTCGCAACAAGAACAGCCCGAGCCATGGCGCAATCAGGCACGTGACGATGGCCGGAATTGCCGCGACATTGCCCAGGCGAGTGGCGTAATACAGCACCTGCCACTGATTGGCCGCCAGGCATACCAACCCCGCCAACAGCGCGAAATACCAGGGCCGTTGCAGTACCGGCAGCATCGCCAGCGGCAACAGAACGCCAAAGAAACCGAACATCAATCGCTGGGAGAAAAACCCTGCCAGCAGCAACGCGCCGACGGCCAGCAGGCGCGACGCAAGCACCGGCTGCTGCCAGCCACGAATCACCAGCAAGCCCAGGGCAAGGGTGGGCAGCACGTTCAAGGTGTCGGGATTGTGAATGTACATCCGGTAAGGAATTTCACTCACCGCGCTAAACAGCAGCAACCAGCCCAGATAGCGCCATTGCCCACCGTCCAGCACAACAGGCTTTCGTGACAGATTGGCCGCCATCGCCAGGCAGAACCACGGGAATGCCAGCCGCCCCGGCACATACAACAGATCGACGGAATAACCGACATATCGCAGGTGATCGAGCAGCATGCTCAAAAGCGCCAGCCACTTGAGCAGATCCAGTGCACCGTCGCGCTGCTTTAAGTGCATGGCCTTGTGCATCGTCACGTGCATAATTGCCCTTCGACTGTGTATGTTCCCGACAGCGACATCCTGTGCGCTCCACCTGACGATCTTGGGTACAGTGCGCACCCTCATTGACCACGGGACGCTTCACCATAGGCATCTCGACCACGGAAGCAGGCCATGACCGACAAGAGCCAACAATTCGCCAGCGACAACTATTCCGGCATCTGCCCTGAAGCCTGGGCCGCCATGGAGCAGGCCAACCACGGCCACCAGCGCGCATACGGCGACGACGAGTGGACCGCCCGCGCCTCCGACGGATTCCGCAAACTGTTCGAAACCGACTGCGAAGTGTTTTTTGCCTTCAACGGCACCGCCGCCAACTCGCTGGCGCTGTCGTCGTTGTGCCAGAGTTACCACAGCGTGATCTGCTCGGAAACCGCCCACGTCGAAACCGACGAATGCGGCGCCCCGGAATTCTTCTCCAACGGCTCCAAACTGCTGATCGCCCGTACTGAAAACGGCAAGTTGACCCCGGAATCGATCCGCGAGGTCGCGCTCAAGCGCCAGGACATCCACTACCCGAAACCCCGTGTGGTGACCCTGACCCAGGCCACCGAAGTCGGCAGCGTCTACACCCCGGACGAAATCCGCGCCATCAGCGCCACCTGCAAGGAACTGGGCCTGAACCTGCACATGGACGGCGCACGATTCTCCAACGCCTGCGCCTTCCTCGGCTGCACCCCGGCTGACCTGACCTGGAAGGCCGGCGTCGACGTGCTGTGCTTCGGCGGCACGAAGAACGGCATGGCCGTGGGCGAGGCGATACTGTTCTTCAACCACAAACTGGCCGAAGACTTCGATTACCGCTGCAAACAGGCCGGGCAGCTTGCTTCAAAAATGCGCTTCCTGTCGGCGCCGTGGGTCGGGATCCTGGAAAACGACGCCTGGCTCAAATACGCCAACCACGCCAACCACTGCGCGCAATTGCTGGCCGAACTGGTCAGCGACATCCCCGGCGTGGAGCTGATGTTCCCCGTACAGGCCAACGGCGTGTTCCTGCAACTGTCGGAACCGGCCATCGCCGCACTGACCGCCAAGGGCTGGCGTTTCTACACCTTCATCGGCAACGGCGGCGCACGCTTCATGTGCTCGTGGGACACCGAGCAAGAGCGCGTGCGTGAATTGGCGAAGGACATTCGCGAAGTGATGTCTCACTAACACTCTAAACCCTGTGGGAGCGAGCTTGCTCGCGATGAGGTCAGCACATCCAGCATTGATGTCGACTGACACTCCGCTATCGCGAGCAAGCTCGCTCCCACAGGGGGTACCCACCTCTACGTCCGCACCTGAAGACTTCGTCTACATTGTTTGTCGAGTCTTTGCTCAAATAACAATAATCAGGAGCGTACGCATGTCATTGCAAGGCAAAACCCTGTTCATCACCGGCGCCAGCCGCGGCATTGGTCGCGAGATCGCGCTACGCGCCGCACGCGACGGGGCCAACATTGTGATCGCCGCCAAAAGCGCTGCCCCCCACCCCAAGCTGCCGGGCACGATTTTCAGCGTGGCCCAGGAAGTCGAAGCCGCAGGCGGCAAGGCACTGGCCCTGCAAGTGGATGTGCGCGATGAAGATACCGTGCATCAGGCCCTGGCCCAGGCCAACGAACATTTCGGTGGCATCGATGCACTGATCAACAATGCCGGGGCGATCAAGCTCACCGGGGTTCAACACCTCGAACTCAAGCGCTTTGACCTGATGCACCAGATCAACACCCGCGCCGTATTGCTGTGCAGCCAGGCTGCGTTGCCGTACCTGAAGAAGTCCAGCGGCCATATCCTCAACCTCTCGCCGCCGCTGAACCTGGCCGCCAAGTGGTTCGCGCAATACAGCCCTTATACCGTGACCAAGTACGGCATGAGCATGCTGACCCTGGGCATGAGCGAGGAATTCAGGAATTACGGGATCAGCGTCAACTCGCTATGGCCACAGACGATGATCGCCACCGCTGCCATCGAGTTTCAGTTGGGGTCGAGGGAATCGTTCAAGCATGCGCGCCTGCCTGCGATCATGGCGGATGCGGCGCATGTGATTCTGAGCAGCGCAAACCGCAGCCTGACCGGGCGTTTGCTGATTGATGAGGAGATTCTGCGGGAAAGCGGTGTGACGGAGTTCGAACACTATCGGTTCGCGCCGGACAGCAACGACAAGCTGATGACCGACTTGTTTATCGACTAAACACCCTCCCCTGTAGGAGCGAGCCTGCTCGCGATGAACCTGAGAACACCGCGGGGGGTCAGGTTGTCAGCGTTATCGTTGACGTCCATCGCGAGCAGGCTCGCTCCTACAGGGACTATTGCGCAACCATTAGAATTCGATGCGCACGTCGCCTTTAGGCACGCTGCAGCACGAAAGAATGAACCCTTCAGCTTCGTCTTCCTCGGTGATCCCGCCGTTGTGGTCCATTTCCACTTCACCACCCAGCTTCAACACCTTGCAGGTGCCGCAGATACCCATGCCGCACGCTTTCGGAATCATCAGGCCAACCTTGGCCGCCGCCGCATGCACGGTCTCGCCCGGGGCCACACGAATGCTCTTGCCGGACGCCGTGAACTCCACCTGGTGCAGATCCGCCACGTCGACTTCCGGTGCCTCGGCCGCTTGCTCGGCGTGTTCCACGGCGTCGGCGCGCGCCTCTGGCGGGGTCGCACCGAAGGATTCTTCGTGATAACGCGACATGTCGAAGCCAGCGGCTTCCAGCAAGCGCTTGACCGCATTCATATACGGTGTCGGGCCGCAGCAGAACACTTCGCGCTCAAGGAAGTCAGGCGCCATCAATTCAAGCATTCTGTGGTTCAGGTAACCGCGATAACCGGCCCAGGGCTCACCCATACCGTGCTTCTCGCAGATCAGGTGCAGGCTGAAGTTGTCGATCCGCGACGCCATGTGTTCCAGCTCACGGTGGTAAATGATGTCCTTGGGCGAACGGGCGCTGTGGATAAACACCATGTCGACATTGCCGTTGGTGTCGTAGAACCAGCGCGCCATGGACATGACCGGCGTGATACCGACGCCGCCGCTGAGGTAAAGCACCTTTGGCGCGGTGAAGTCCATGGCATTGAACAGCCCGACCGGTCCGTGCACCGCCAGCTCCTGGCCTTCGTGCAGGGTGTCGTGCAGCCAGTTGGAGACCTTGCCACCCGGTACGCGCTTGATGGTCACCGAAAAGCTGTACGGCACCGATGGCGAGCTGGAAATGGTGTACGAACGCATGATCGGCTGGCCTTCAATCTCCAGCTCCAGGGTGACAAACTGCCCCGGTTTGAAGAAGAACATGATCGGCTGATCGGCCATGAAGCAGAAGGTGCGCACATCCCAGGTTTCCTGGATGACTTTGACGCAACGGACGATGTGCCGACCATTGGCCCAGGTCTGGGTGGTTACCGGATTCAGGAAACTATTGGACATGCTGATCTCCACGGCCGACTGCCGGCCTTCATGTTGGCGATTCTGCGTATAGCGCAGATCACCCATTTACCTATCTGCGACATTGACATGCTTATCGCGACCAGCCCCCAACGACTGGGGCTTGCGCGTCGGGAACAGATTGCACCATGTCGCCCATGGATAAGGTTCTGGCCTGCGCCGGCCCCACACTCGCCCCATACCAAGACACATTCTTTACACCTTGCGTAGCAACCCTGATCAGCCACTTTCGCGGCCACGCAGATGGCCTTGAGGAAATACACGATGGACGTCACTACTACCCTGAGCCTGGGCGATCCGCTGGAACCCGCACGCAAGGCCACCGCGCAGATGCTGCAAGAGCGCGAACGCACGTTCTCGCTGCCGCAGCCGTTTTACTCCGACGAGCGCCTGTTTGATATCGACATGCAGGAAATCTTTCAGAAAGAGTGGTTGATCGCCGGCATGACCTGCGAGATCCCTACCAAGGGCAACTACCTGACCCTGCAGATCGGCAAGAACCCGATCATCGTGATCCGTGGCGCCGAAGGCGTGGTGCACGCGTTCCATAACGTCTGCCGCCACCGTGGCTCGCGCCTGTGCACAAGCGACAAGGGCAAGGTCGCCAAGCTGGTTTGCCACTATCACCAGTGGACCTACGAACTCGACGGCCGCCTGCTGTTCGCCGGCACCGAAATGGGCGCCGACTTCGACATGAACCAGTACGGCCTCAAGCCGGTGAACGTGAAGACCGCTGGCGGCTACATCTTCATCAGCCTGGCGGAGAACCCGCCGGCCATCGATGACTTCCTGTCGACGCTCAACCACTACATGGAACCGTACGACATGGAGAACACCAAGGTGGCGGTGCAAACCACCTTGATGGAAAAGGCCAACTGGAAACTGGTGCTGGAAAACAACCGCGAGTGCTACCACTGCAACGCGTCGCACCCGGAACTGTTGAAAACCCTGCTGGAGTGGGACGACGTCACCGACCCGCGCGCCGACCAGGCCTTCAAGGACCACGTAGCCGCCTCCGCCGCTGCCTGGGAAGCCGAGAAGATTCCTTACGCCCACGCCAGCTTCGGCCTGCGCAACCGCATCGTGCGCATGCCGCTGCTCAAAGGCACCGTGTCGATGACCATGGACGGCAAGCAGGGCTGCGCCAAGCTGATGGGTCGCATCAAGAACCCTGACCTGGGCTCGATGCGCATCCTGCACCTGCCGCACTCCTGGAACCACTGCATGGGCGACCACATCATCGTGTTCACCGTGTGGCCGATCAGCGCTCAGGAAACCATGGTCACCACCAAGTGGATCGTGCACAAGGACGCGGTCGAAGGCGTGGACTACGACGTGGAGCGCATGCGCCAGGTCTGGGACGCCACCAACGACCAGGACCGTCGCCTGGCCGAAGAAAACCAGCGCGGCATCAACTCCACCGCCTACCAGCCTGGTCCGTACTCCAAGACCTATGAGTTCGGTGTGGTGAACTTTGTGGACTGGTACAGCGAGCGCCTGCTGAGCAACTTGGGTGCCGAGCCTGCGCCTTACCTCAAAGGTGTTCCGGTTCAAGGCTAAAGCATGCCCCTGTAGGAGCGAGCTTGCTCGCGAAAAATCCAGGGGCACCGCTGGCCATCTGTCTTTTCGCGTCATCGTTCACGACCATCGCGAGCAAGCTCGCTCCTACAAGGGGCTTGCTCGCAACAGGTTTTCTCCCCGCTACACATTCCTCTATCTTTAGAACTGTACGAAATATGATCTATTTCGTTCAGAGCTATGCTGCGCACGCCTCCCAGCCTTCCGCAAACAAGTTATCCACATCTCCACCCACAGCTATTGGGGACAACTGTGGAAAGACTGCAAAATCTCTTCACAAAAACCAAAGAAAAAACGTGACTTATCCAGAAGCATGCTTCCACTGGCGCACTGGTCATTTTTTAACCAGAAGCCTGAAAGTCACGTACTGCAAGGCTTTCAGAGGATGGCAAACACCTTACCCACAGAAGCGCCAACAGACTTTGGGGTTAACTTCGCAAGGGCTGTGGAAAACCGCTAAAACCCGCAGGAACTCGGCGTTTGCGTGGAGGCTCACGACGCCAAACGGGCTTTTGATCATTTTATGATCAAAAGCCTACACGTCTCTGTTTATAAGGCCTGCAGCCGATAGCAAACATCTTATCCACAGAAGCGCCAACAGAGATTGGGGGCAAGTCTGCATCAGCAGCAGCACATATCCCCTTGAAAAAGCATGGAAAAACCACGAGCCAGGCTGGGTGTTTTTTGATCGACGCCATGCAAGGCTTGATTTGTATGGGGTGTAGCGAGGGGCGAACATGTTATCCACAGAACCACCAACAGGGATTGTGGGTAACCGTCCAAGCTGTTCAGACTCTATTGAGGCATGAGCGACCTGAATCGAGATCCAGGTTCAATTCAAAGTCTTTGAAGGCGCGCCATCCGAGCAATATCGACGGCACGTATTGTCCGTCCACCAACGACGGCGGGATGGTAAAGCCCGGGTAGTATTTGTAGCTGACCACCAAGGTGTCGCCTTGCAGGGCCAATACGCCGGTGAAGCGTTGAAAGTGCTTATTGTCGCCGGTGTAAACGTTCGAGCCTCCCGGTGTCAGCGCCTGCGCCACGCTGACGTGCCTGCCGGGCGACGCGGCCGTCAGGTAGTCGACATTTCCCGTATCGATGATGGCTTGCGTTGTCCGACGATCCAGCTGTGCGGCAACTACCAGCCGTTGGTTGAGATCCAGGCGGCTCAAGACAATTGGCGCATCACAGCGCCGGGCAGGCGGCGGATTAAGCTCCAGTGTTCTCCTGGTTATCTTCAAGCGCCCCAGCTTGCTGATCAGATCCAGCCCCAACAAATTATCCCGGTCGCTGACAAAGACCAGGACGTTCCTGAACTCACGGGTGCCGACTCTCAATGACCCGAGAATTCCCAACCTCGCGGCCAGACCCCTTTCGCCATAAAACGTGCTGTAGCGATAATGAGCATCGGGCAACATCCTGATCCCCATCTGTTTCGCAGTTTCAATGTTGACCCGGGTTTGCGGTGCCCCCGTGTCCAGTACAAAACGCGCCGAGACACCGTTGGCCGCGCCGACCTCGATAAATGGCAGCGATTGTTCAGCGATGTAGAAGTCATTGGCATACGGATGGAGCTGCAGCACCTCATGTCGCGCAGATCCCTTGACCGAGAAATTGCCAGCCCTCGTCAGAATAGCCAGTGATTCGCTGCCAAACATGGAGAACAGGGCATTCAGGTCGGTGTCGGCCGCAATCGCCCGGGCATGCTTGCCCTTGATGGCCAGATAGTATTCGGGGATTTGGTTGGCGGCCTTGGCTTCGAGCATTCTGGCCAGGACCGTCACTGAACAGCTGAGGTGCTTATCGGCATCCAGTACCTTGCCGCACTGCTGCCGTAGCTGCGCCAGGGACGCGTCGCGCCCCTGCCCGGTCTCCAGCCATTGATAAAAGTCCTGATCAGCCACGGGCACGTTTGCCGGGACAGCAGACAGCAAGCCGGTGGATATCCACAGGGTCGATGCAAAAAGCGCCAGAAGAGCGAAAGTCTTCATGTTCAGGCCAGTCATAAAAACCGGATTTCATGAGTCAGCGCTGAACGTCTGAAAACTCCCGGAAGCGTGTCGCACTCTTGATCAGCGCATAGAAAACTGTAGCTCACCGCCCTCGTCAACGTGGACGAGGGCGCGTGGCGTTGTGGATAACCTTCGCTGGTTAGAACCCCCGCAGATTCAGGGCCTGTGCATAAGATAGGCGTCACCGGTGACGCGGATCATGGGATGAGGGGTGACCTGGCAGGTTTTGATGATCTCGAATCCGTGCCGCTCGTAAAAGCGCCGGGCGCCAGTGTTGGCGGCATAGTCGATCAGGCTCAGGCCATTGAGCCCCAGTTGGTCGGCACGTTCTTGAGCATGGGCGAGAAACTGCACGCCCAGGCCCCTGTTGCGCCAGCCCTCGTGCAGGGCAAGGCTGGAGATATAGAGCGTGTCGGGCACTTCCATGTCGGCGTAAGGCGCCAGTACCGGGTCGGTCGTCGGCACCGCCAGTGGATCGTGGCGCATCACGTAGCTGTGCATCATGCCAATGACCTGGCCACCGGCCTCGGCAATCAGGCAATTCTGGTAGGAGAAATCCACGTCGTCCCGGGCATACCGAATGGTGCCGACGTCCAACAGATCCTGGCCGGGCTCTGCGATCTGGCTCCAGATGTAGTCTGAAGCGCCTTCGGATGAAATCTGGAACAACCGCGCAATCTCACGCGCATCCGCGCGGACTGCCGAACGAAATTCAACTGTCATTGTTTCCCCGTGAATTCTGGTAATGCAGGCATCCGGTGGGACCAGTGTAAGCGTTCACCGAAGATCAACATTGTAGGAGCGAGCCTGCTCGCGAAAAACCTGAGGACACCACAGTCATTCAGGCCTCCCGCGTCATCGTTAACCGCCATCGCGAGCAGGCTCGCTCCTACAGGAGATCTGTGCTGAAACCGGGTTAGCGGACCACACCTTCCTCAATCAGCAGCTTGAGGATCGCTTCTGCCCCCGCTTGCGCCGTAACGCCTTTGAGCACTTGCCCACCACCACCGCTGGCCTTGGCCGTCGCGGCTTTCATGCGATCGGCGCCGCTCTTGGCCTTGATCACTTTAAGGCGCTTGGGCCGTGGCTTGGCCGGCTGCAGGGTGGCGACCGCGAGCAGTTCATCGTCGATGACCTCGACGTCCTGTGCTTGCAGCACGCCGCGTCGGGCCGGGCCGTAGGCACTCTGCCGTGGCTTGGGCGCGGCGTTATCCACAGTTGCCAGGAACGGCAAGCGAACCTTCAAGCGACGACGCTGACCACGCGGCAACGCTTGCAGCACCAGCGCCGAACCGCCATCGATGGACTCGACTTGCGCCAACCCCACCACCAGCGGCCAGCCCAGGTTTTCAGCGAGGAGGAATGGCAACATGCCCGATCCTTCGCCGGTTTCCGCCTGGCTGCCGGTCAACACCACCTGGGCCCCGGCATCGCGCAGATAATCGGTCAGCGCCGGCAGCGCGTCGGCGCCTTGTGGTTGTTCCAGCACGTGCAGTTGTTCCAGGCCCATGCCCAGATACGCACGCAATGCAGGCTCGGTGATGTCGCCGGCATGCAGCACCTGCAAGTTATCCCCAGCCAATTGCAGGCCCAGTTCCACCGCCCGCGCATCCTGTTCCGCGCGACGCGGCCGACCGGACGTCGGGTGGGCGCCGATGGACACCAGGCTGATGATTTTCGTGCTCATAACCCTTTCCTTCCCTTAAGCCGCATCGCGCTTGGCGTCGTTGCGGTAAGCCGCTACCGCATCGATCAAGGCTTGAAGAATCTCGGCACTTTCGCCAATCACCGACAGGTCGGCCCGTTTGATCATGTCGCAGCCAGGGTCGAGGTTGATCGCCACCACCTTGTCGCAGGCACCAATACCTTGCAGGTGCTGGATCGCCCCGGAAATCCCCACCGCCACATAGACCCGTGCGGTGACCCAGGTGCCGGACGCCCCGACCTGACGGTCGCGGGCCATGAAGCCGTCGTCCACCGCCACCCGCGATGCGCCTTCGGTCGCGCCGAGGGCTTCGGCGGTCCTGTGGAAAAGTCCCCAGTCCTTGACCCCGTTGCCGCCGGAGAAAATGAACTCGGCTTCAGCCATGGGGATTGCCGCCGGATCGACGGCCACTGCGCCCAGATCTTCGATTCGCGACAGGCTGCGTGCCACGGTTGTGGATAACTCCACGGGCAGCGCTTCGTGACGGGTTTCGCTGACCGGCTCGGCGCACTCGGCAGCCGCCAGAATCAGTCGCGCCAGCGGACGGGCAAGGTCTTGCAGGCCAGCACCGGCGCGGCCGATGCACTCCTGATCCTTGACTTGCCAGACCCGCGTGGCCGGGCGCTCGCCCAGTGCTGCGGCAAAACGTCGGCCGAGTTCGCCACCACCGCTGCGGCTGTCCGGCAGCAACCAGTGATGCGGGCTGAACTGGTTATCCACAGCCCGCAGGCCCTGGACCCGTTGTTCCGGTGCATAACCGCTGAATTCTTCGCCGTCCAGCACCAGCAGGCGGTCGACGCCCGCCGTGGCGAAAGCGTTTTCCTTGTGTTCGCCGAACACCACGGCCAGCACTGCACCGTCCTTGCCAGCCAGTTGATGAGCCAGGCCCAGCAGGTCGCGGTCGTGGCTGCTCAAGCGGCCGCCGACCATGTCCGGCACCACGCTGATGTAAAACGCTGGTGCGGCCACCTGATGCAGCGGCAATTGCACTTCGACGGCAGCCGAGCGTTTGGTCGCTCCGCCCTGCTGTGCGCCACTGCGGTCAATGCGCTTGATGCCGTTGGGGCCAATGAAACCGACACCATGGGGATTCTTGCGGATGACGCCGTTAGGCCCCATCCAGCTGTGTTGCGCTGGCTGCATGGCCGCGTGCAGCGGGTGCAGACGGTTGCGGGCGATCCATTCGGCGCGAGGGTCGCGGCGGATAATGTCACTCATCAATGCACCTCCGCAGGTTCACGTTTGGCCGGTGCCGAAGGCTTTCCCGGCGCGGCGTCTTCGAGCAACGCATCAGCCACTAGTTCGGCGATGTCCTTGATCAGCGGACGTGGTTCGACCACGCCTTCAAGCATCGCGGTGCACTGTGGACAACCCACGGCCACCAGTTCGGCGCCGGTTTCGCGGATGTCTTCCATGCGCATGTCGGGAATGCGCTGCTTGCCGGGAATGTCGGTGATCGGCGCGCCGCCACCACCGCCGCAGCAGCGGGAGCGGAAGCCGGAGCGCTGCATTTCTTTCACTTCAATCCCGAGCGCGCGCAGAACCTGGCGCGGTGCCTCGTATTCGCCGTTGTAACGGCCGAGGTAGCACGGATCGTGATAGGTCACTCTGTCGCCTTTGTGCTGGCCAAGATTGAGCGCGCCAGCATCGATGATTTCTGCCATGTAGGTGCTGTGGTGCTGCACCAGGTAGTTACCATCGAAGGCGCCGTACTCGTTTTTCAGCACGTGGAAACTGTGCGGATCGCAGGTCACGATACGGTTGAAACTGTATTTGGCCAGAGTCTGGATGTTGCGCTTGGCCAACAGCTGGAAGGTTGCTTCGTCGCCCAGGCGCCGGGCCACGTCACCGCTGTCGCGCTCTTCGAGGCCGAGCACGGCGAAGTCGATTTTCGCCGCCTTGAGCACTTTGACGAAGGCGCGCAGGGTGCGCTGGTTACGCATGTCGAAGGCGCCGTCGCCGACCCAGAACAGCACGTCGGTGGACTTCTTTTCGCTGAGCAGGTTGAGGTTCAGGTCCGCTGCCCAGTTCATCCGCCCGCCCGGCGCGAAACCGCCAGGGTTGTCGGTGGCGATCAGGTTTTCCAGGACTTCGGCACCCTTGTTCGGTGTCGCGCCTTTTTCCAGGGTCAGATGACGGCGCATGTCGACGATGGCATCGACGTGCTCGATCATCATCGGGCATTCCTCGACGCAAGCGCGGCAGGTGGTGCATGACCACAGCGTCTCGGCATCTACCAGACCGTTGACGATCGGCTGATGCGGATTGCCCGCGTGTTCGCCAATGGCTTTGCCTGGGTACGGGCTGCCGGCGAACTTGGCATCGGTGCCACCGGCCAGGCCAACGACCATGTCCTGAATCAGTTTTTTCGGGTTCAGCGGCTGACCGGCAGCGAAGGCCGGGCACGCTGCTTCGCATTTACCGCACTGGACGCAGGCGTCGAAGCCGAGCAACTGGTTCCAGGTGAAATCCTTGGGTTTTTCCACACCCAGTGGCGCGGTCAGGTCGCTAAGATCCAGCGGTTTCAACCCCGTGGAACGACCACCACCAAAGCGTTCGGCGCGGCGGTGCCAAGCCAGGTGCAAGGCACCGGCAAAGGCGTGTTTCATCGGCCCGCCCCAGGTCATGCCGAAGAACAGTTCCGACACGCCCCACAACACGCCAACCCCGAGAATCGCCGCCAACAGCCAGCCACCGAAATTTTCCGGCAGGATGCCCGCCACCGGCAGGGTCAACAGGAAGAACGAGGCCGAGAACGCCAGCAGGCTTTTCGGCAGGCGCATCCACGGGCCTTTCGACAGGCGCGACGGCGGGTTGCGCCGACGCAGGTAAACGAAGATCGCACCAACGAACATCACCGCCGACATCAGCAGCAACGCATAGCCGAGGAAGCGGTTATGCAGGCCGAAACCATGCACCAGAATCGCCAGCACGATGGACGCCACCGCACCGCCAGCCGTGGCGACGTGGGTGTTGGCAATGTATTTGTCCCGCGCTACCACATGGTGCAAGTCGACCATGTAGCGCTTGGGCATGGCGAACAGGCCGCCGATCAGGTCGACCTTGGAGGCTCGGCCCCGGCGCCACATGGCCACCCGCCGCAACGCGCCCAGGACACCAAGGCCCAGGGCGGCGAACAACAGGATTGGAAGAAGGGTGTTCAACATGGTGAAGCTCCCAAAGACCTCGGGCTTAACTACCTGGATACCTTGCTCGACTCCCTGTAGGAGCGAGCTTGCTCGCGATGGGCGTTAACGATGACGCGTGCGGTCTGGAAGAACGCGGCGCCTTCAAATTCATCGCGAGCGAGCTCGCTCCTACACAGGGTTATGTGCAAGCCGTTAGAAATCCTTGCACAGCCGCAGCGCGTCGTAGATCGCCGCGTGCACGTTACGCTGGGCCACGCAGTCGCCGATGCGGAACAGCAGGTAGCCGTCGCCGCTCTGTTCCAGGCAAGGTTGCGGCTTGATCGCGAACAAGGCTTCGACGTCGATCTGGCCTTTGTTGCGCGAGCCTTCCTTCAGCGCGTAGTAGATTTCTTCGTCCGGACGCACGCCGTTTTCCACGACCACCTGGTCAACCACCCGCTCCTCTTTGGCGCCGGTGTATTCGTTTTCCAGTACCGCTACGAGCTTGTCGCCTTCGCGGTAGACCTTCTCCAGCATCATGTCGCCGGTCATGATCACTTCTTTCGGATACATGCTGCGGTAGTAAGTCGGGAACGACGTACCGCCAATCGCCACACCAGGTTTGATGTCGTCGGTCACGATCTCGACCTGGCTGCCCTTGTCGGCGAGGAAGTCGGCGGTCGACATGCCGGTGAACTCGCAAATGGTGTCGTAGACCAGCACGTTCTTGCCCGGTGCCACCTTGCCATCGAGGATGTCCCAGCTGCTGACCACCAGGCCTTCAGCCGCGCCCCAGTGTTCGTTCTGCTCGATGAACGGATGACCGCCGACGGCCAGCACCACCACGTCCGGACGCAGGTCCATGATGGTTGGCGCGTCAGCCGCGGTGCCCAGGCGCAGGTCGACTTTCAACCGCGCCAGTTCCAGTTGATACCAGCGGGTGATACCGGCGATCTGGTCCCGTTGCGGGGCTTTCGATGCGGTGGTGATCTGCCCGCCGATGAATTCCTTTTTCTCGAACAGGGTCACGTCGTGGCCACGCTCGGCGGCCACGCGGGCGGCTTCCATCCCGGCGGGACCGGCGCCGACCACCACCACCTTGCGTTTCACGCCAGTGGTTTTTTCGATGATGTGCGGCAAGCCCATGTATTCACGAGAAGTCGCGGCGTTCTGAATGCACAGCACATCCAGACCCTGATACTGACGGTCGATGCAGTAGTTGGCACCGACGCATTGTTTGATCTGGTCGATCTGGCCCATTTTGATCTTGGCGATCAGGTGCGGGTCGGCGATGTGCGCGCGGGTCATGCCGACCATGTCGACGTAACCGCCTTCCAGGATACGTGTGGCCTGGTTAGGGTCCTTGATGTTCTGCGCGTGCAGCACTGGAACCTTGACCACTTCCTTGATACCGGCAGCCAGATGCAGGAACGGCTCCGGCGGATAACTCATGTTCGGAATCACGTTGGCCAGGGTGTTGTGGGTGTCGCAACCCGAACCCACGACGCCAATGAAGTCGAGCATGCCGGTATCGTCGTAATACTTGGCGATCTGCTTCATGTCTTCGTGGGATAGACCATCCGGGTGGAACTCGTCACCGCAGATGCGCATGCCCACGCAGAAATCGTCACCGACCTCGGCGCGCACGGCCTTGAGCACTTCCAGACCGAACTTCATGCGGCCTTCGAAGGTGCCGCCCCATTCGTCGGTACGCTTGTTGACCCGTGGGCTCCAGAACTGGTCGATCATGTGCTGATGCACCGCCGACAGTTCGACACCGTCCAGGCCACCGGCCTTGGCGCGGCGGGCCGCTTGAGCGTAGTTGCCGATCACCCGCCAGATCTCTTCCGGCTCGATGGTTTTGCAAGTGGCACGGTGCACCGGCTCGCGCACGCCTGACGGCGACATCAGCGTCGGCCAGTTGAAACCGTCCCAACGCGAGCGACGGCCCATGTGGGTAATCTGGATCATGATCTTGGCGCCGTGCTTGTGCATGGCGTCGGCAAGATTCTGGAAGTGCGGAATGATGCGGTCGGTGGACAGGTTCACCGAACTCCACCATTCCTGCGGGCTGTCGATGGCCACCACGGACGAACCGCCACAAATCGCCAGGCCGATACCGCCCTTGGCTTTCTCTTCGTAATACTTGACGTACCGGTCGGTGGTCATGCCGCCGTCGGTGGCATAGACCTCGGCGTGCGCGGTGCTGAGCACGCGGTTGCGGATGGTCAGTTTGCCGATCTGGATCGGCTGGAACATTGCTTCGAAAGCCATGGCGGGTTCCTCGACTTACAACGGCTTGACGGTGAACAAGCCGTCTTCGTGGCCCTCTTCGGAGCCACCGTAGACTTGTTCGGCCACGGTGCGGATCTTGCTGCCGCGAGCGGCGAGGATCTGATCCATGGCCCCTGCAAACCAGCCAGTGAACATGTAGTCGACCTTGCGCCCGACCTTGCCGTACACGTAGACGAATGCCGAGTGTTCGAGCTTGACGCTGGCGGTGCCTTTGTCGAGGTCGATGTCCTGGATCTTGAACAGGCCCCAGCCGCGCTGCGACAGGCGCTTCATGTAGTGTTCGAACACCGCTACGCCTTCCAGACCGTGGCATTCGGCTTCTTTTTCACACCAGTGCCAGGCGGACTTGTAGCCGGCCTTGTAGAGGATTTCGGCATAGGCTTCAGCGCCCAGCACTTCCTCGATGCCCATGTGGTTGTTAACGAAGAAATGGCGCGGCACGTACAGCATCGGCAGGGCGTCGGAGGTCCAGACACCGGTTTCGCTGTCGACTTCGATTGGCAATTGCGGGGCGATCTTGGCCATGGAAACTTAACTCCAGAAAAATTTTGGTGTTGCCCCCGGCGCGGGCGGCCGGGGGAAAGGATTCAGAGGTGCGGCGGCTTATTCGCCCCAGACATCTTTCAAGACGTTGACCCAGTTCTCGCCCATGATCTTGCGTACCACGCGCTCGGAGTGGCCGCGCTTGAGCAGGGTCTCGGTCAGGTTCGGGAACTCGCCCACGGTGCGGATGCCCAGCGGGTTGATGATCTTGCCGAAACTGGTCAGGCGGCGGGCGTAGCCCTTGTCGTGGGTCAGGTATTCGAAGAAGTCCTGGCCATGGCCCTGGGTGAAGTCGGTGCCGATGCCGATGGCGTCTTCGCCGACGATGTTCATCACGTACTCGATGGCTTCGGCGTAGTCGTCGATGGTCGAATCGATGCCCTTGGCCAGGAACGGCGCGAACATGGTCACGCCGACAAAGCCGCCGTGGTCGGCGATGAACTTCAGTTCTTCATCGGACTTGTTGCGCGGGTGCTCTTTGAGCCCCGATGGCAGGCAGTGGGAGTAGCAGACCGGTTTCTTCGACTCGAGGATGACTTCTTCGGAAGTCTTGGAACCGACGTGGGACAGGTCGCACATCACACCAACGCGGTTCATCTCGGCGACGATTTCGCGACCGAAACCCGACAGGCCGCCGTCACGCTCGTAGCAACCGGTGCCCACCAGGTTCTGGGTGTTGTAGCACATCTGCACAATGCCGACGCCCAGTTGCTTGAACACCTCGACATAGCCGATCTGGTCTTCGAAGGCGTGAGCGTTCTGGAAGCCGAACAGGATGCCGGTCTTGCCCTGCTCCTTGGCTTTACGGATGTCGGCGGTGGTGCGCACCGGGATCACCAGGTCGCTGTTCTCGCGAATCAGCTTCTGGCTCGCGGCGATGTTGTTGACGGTGGCCTGAAAGCCCTCCCACACCGACACGGTGCAGTTAGCCGCCGTCAGACCGCCCTTGCGCATGTCTTCGAACAGTTCACGGTTCCACTTGGCGATAATCAGCCCGTCGATAACGATGCTGTCGGCGTGCAATTCGGCTGGGCTCATCAGGCTGTCCCCTTGTTAGCGATTCATGCGCCGAATCGTGTGCCGGCGCTTTGGGGCCAGCATATGCCTCGGTGCAGGGGCAGCCGGGTGCAAAAACGACAGGGGGTTTGCCGAAAGCGTCAATCCGCGACAAAGGGTCGTCGCCAGGCACAATCATCGACCTGTTCAAGGCCCCTGGCTTGGGCCAGAATTCGCCGCATCACTGGATGCTTCACTGGACAAGAGCGGCGACGATAATGAAATCGATCATTCTGGCAATGGCACTGATTGCGACCGGCGTACACGCAGCGGAGGTGGCCGACGACAATCCCTGCGACAAAGTCGAAAACGACATCCAGACCCTCGAGTGCTCGGCCTTCAGCAAAACCTCCGCCGAAGACCTGCTCAAGGAAAACCTCCAGGGCCTGACCGAGCGCATGCAGTCGCAGTACGGCAAAAACCCGTCGCAACTGGCCGACATCACCGCCAAGATCAAAGCCGCCCAACAGCAATGGCTGAAGACCCGCGACGCAGACTGCGCCGTCGAAGCCTTCCCGGCCACCAACGGCAGCAAGGCGCTCACCATTGCTCAGAACGATTGCATTGCACGGATGAGCGACGAGCGGTCGGAGTTTTTGGAGTCGATTGGGCAGGAGTGATCCGTTCCCCAGCCAGCTTGAGCTGTAAGCTGCACACCCTCTGTCACTAATGGGATTGAACATGAAAGTCTGCGGCATCGAAATCAAAGGCAGCGAAGCGATCATCGCCGTGGCCACGCTGGACGGTCAGGCGCTGAGCCATGTCGCGCTCGCCACCAAGAAAATTGCCCTGGACGATGACGACGAGGCCGCCAACGTCAAAGTATTCGCCGCTCAGGTCGCTTCGTTTGTCCGTGAGAATTCCATCGACCGCATTGCGATCAAGAAACGCAGCAAGAAAGGCGAGTTCGCTGGCGGGCCGACCACGTTCAAGATCGAGGGAGTTTTCCAGTTGCTGGAGAATTGCGAGGTGACCTTGCTGTCGCCGCAGACCATCAATGCCCAAGCCAAAAAGCACAATTTCGAGCTGCCGGGAACGCTGAACAAGTATCAGCATGAGGCGTATAAGGCGGCATGTTCGGCATTGGTGAAGAAGTAAATAAACTTCCGGAACACCAAGAACCTGTGGGAGCGAGCTTGCTCGCGATGGCGGTAAGGCAGTCGACATCTATGTTGAATGTGCCGACCTCATCGCGAGCAAGCTCGCTCCCACAGGTTTCTCGGGTGTTTATGCCTGCGCCGTACGTCGATCCTCCCGCGGGCACCGCTCATATTTCGCCCGATAACTGCGGGTGAAATACGACGGCGATTCAAACCCGCAGGCAATGCTCACTTCCAGCACGCTCATGTCGGTCTGGCGTAGCAACTGCCGGGCCTTTTCCAGCCTTAATCGCAAGTAGAAATTGCTCGGCGTGTCGTTCAGATGCAGGCGAAACAGGCGCTCCAGCTGCCGCCGCGTCACCTTGATCGATTCCGCCAGTTCCAGCGTGCTCAGCGGCGGTTCGCTGTGCTGCTCCATCTCGCCGATCACGTGAACCAGCTTCTTGTTGCTGATGCCATAACGCGTGGCGACTTCCATGCGCTGATGGTCTTTGCGCGGGCGGATGCGGCCAAGCACGAATTGCTCGCTGACCTGGATCGCCAGCTCCGGGCCATGGGCCTGGGCGATCAGATCCAGCATTAAATCAATAGAGGCGGTGCCGCCAGCAGAGGTGATGCGACGGCGGTCGATCTCGAACAGTTCCTGGGTGACGCTGAGCTGTGGATAAGATTCCTTGAACGCGTCGATGGCTTCCCAGTGCAGGGTCAGGCGATGGCCGTCGAGCAAACCCGCCTCGGCGAGGATGAAGCTGCCGGTGTCGATGCCGCCGAGAGTCACGCCTTCGTGGTCCAGGCGGCGCAGCCAGTGTTCCAGCGCCGGGGTGGTGAACTTCAGGGGCTCGAACCCGGCGACCACCAGCAGCGTCACGCCTTTTTTCAACGGTTCCAGCGCCGCATCGGCGTTGACCGACATGCCGTTGCTCGCCAGCACCGCCCCGCCATCGGCGCTCAGCACATGCCAGCGATACAGCTCGCCACGAAAGCGATTGGCCACCCGCAACGGCTCGATGGCCGAGATAAATCCGATGGCCGAGAAACCCGGCATCAACAAGAAGTAGAAATCCTGGGACATGGAGCGCACTCGCTTAGCAGGTAACAAGAGGCCAGGTAACGAGAGGGCGGGCAGCGTAGGGATGTTGATACGCCAGTTGCGAGCGGCATTCAAGAGCACAGGTCGCTGCAGTGCAAGAGCTGGTCGCCGCAGTGCGCTTTCATCGGTGCTTTGCTGCGTAACTTGGCATCACCGGCGCATCAGACACCGGAACTCACAATAACGAACTGCCGAGGAACCTGAGATGAAACGACTGATCAGCAGCTGTGTTCTTGCACTCAGTGGTACCGCGTTACTGAGCGCCAGTGTCATGGCCGCCGAACCCGCCGCATGCCAGAACGTGCGCATGGGTGTAGTGAACTGGACCGACGTGATCGCCACCAGTGCCATGACCCAGGTATTGCTCGACGGCCTCGGCTACAGCACCAAACAAACCAGCGCCTCCCAGCAAATCATCTTCGCCGGGATCCGCGACCAGCGTCTGGACCTGTTCCTCGGCTACTGGAACCCGCTGATGACCCAGACCATCACCCCGTTCGTCGATGCCAAGCAGGTCAAGGTGCTTGAAGCGCCAAGCCTGCAGGATGCCCGCGCGACCCTCGCCGTGCCGACCTACCTCGCCGACAAGGGCCTGAAAACCTTCGCTGATATCGCCAAATTCGAAAAAGAACTGGGCGGCAAGATCTACGGCATCGAGCCTGGCTCGGGCGCCAACACCCAGATCAAGGCGATGATCTCCAAGAACCAGTTCGGCCTTGGCAAGTTCCAGCTGGTCGAGTCCAGCGAAGCCGGCATGCTCGCCGCCGTGGACCGCGCCGTGCGTCGCAACGAAGCCGTGGTGTTCTTCGGCTGGGCGCCGCATCCGATGAACGTCAACGTGAAAATGACCTACCTCACCGGCAGTGAAAACGCCCTTGGGCCGGACGAAGGCAAGGCCACCGTGTGGACCGTCACCGCACCGACATACGCCGAACAATGCCCGAACATCGGTCGCCTGCTGAGCAACCTGACGTTCACCGCCGAAGACGAGAGCCGGATGATGCAGCCGCTGCTGGATCACAAGGACGCTTTCGAGTCGGCCAAACAATGGCTCAAGGATCACCCGCAGGACAAAAAACGCTGGCTTGAAGGCGTCACCACCTTCGATGGCAAACCGGCGGCTGAAAACCTGAAACTGACCAGTAAATAAACCGAATGAACCACCGACTCGCAGCCCCAACGGGCTGCGAACGGGATCACCACGCCCGGCCAAAACCAAAAACTCGCCTGTAAGGAACCGCCTCATGAACCACGACGTCATCATCACCTGCGCACTCACCGGTGCTGGCGACACGACCGCCAAGAGCCCGCACGTGCCGGTCACCCCGAAACAAATCGCGGCTGCCGCCGTGGAAGCCGCCAAGGCCGGTGCCACCGTGGTTCACTGCCATGTGCGCGACCCGCAAACCGGCAAGTTCAGCCGTGACGTGGCGCTGTATCGCGAAGTGATGGAGCGCATCCGCGAGGCGGACGTGGACATCATCGTCAACCTCACCGCCGGCATGGGCGGCGACCTGGAAATCGGCGCTGGCGAGAACCCGATGGAATTCGGCCCGAATACCGACCTGGTCGGCCCGCTGACCCGCCTGGCCCACGTCGAAGAACTGCTGCCGGAAATCTGCACCCTCGACTGCGGCACCCTGAACTTCGGCGACGGCGACACCATTTACGTCTCCACCCCGGCCCAACTGCGCGCTGGCGCCAAACGCATCCAGGAACTGGGCGTTAAAGCCGAGCTGGAAATCTTCGACACCGGCCACCTGTGGTTCGCCAAGCAGATGATCAAGGAAGGCCTGCTCGACAACCCGTTGTTCCAGCTGTGCCTGGGCATCCCTTGGGGCGCGCCGGCGGACACCACCACCATGAAAGCCATGGTCGACAACCTGCCGGCCGACGCGGTCTGGGCCGGTTTCGGTATCGGTCGCATGCAGATGCCGATGGCGGCACAAGCAGTGTTGCTCGGCGGCAACGTGCGAGTCGGACTGGAAGACAACCTGTGGCTGGACAAGGGCGTGCTGGCGACCAACGGCCAACTGGTCGAGCGCGCCTCGGAAATCCTCAGCCGCCTCGGCGCCCGCGTCCTGACCCCGGCTGAAGGCCGAGCAAAAATGGGCCTGACCAAGCGCGGTTAATCCCACACATCCCCCCCTGTAGGAGCGAGCTTGCTCGCGAAAAAGGTACAGCCGACGCCAATCAGCGCCTGGAATACCATCGCGAGCAAGCTCGCTCCTACAGAGGATCACCGAATTCTCCAGGAAATCGCCATGAGCTTTATCACCGAAATCAAAACCTTCGCAGCGTTAGGCAGCGGTGTCATCGGCAGCGGTTGGGTATCCCGCGCCCTCGCCCATGGCCTGGATGTAGTGGCCTGGGACCCGGCCCCCGGTGCCGAAGCGGCCCTGCGCAAGCGTGTCGCCAACGCTTGGGGCGCGCTGGAAAAACAAGGTTTGGCACCGGGTGCATCGCAGGATCGCCTGCGTTTTGTCGCAACCATCGAAGAGTGCGTGCGCGATGCCGATTTCATCCAGGAGAGCGCCCCGGAACGGCTGGAGCTGAAACTGGACCTGCACAGCAAAATCAGCGCGGCAGCCAAGCCCAATGCGTTGATCGGCTCCAGCACCTCTGGCCTGTTGCCGAGCGAGTTCTACGAGAGTTCGACGCACCCGGAACGCTGTGTGGTCGGTCACCCGTTCAACCCGGTTTACCTGCTGCCACTGGTGGAAGTGGTCGGCGGTAAAAACACCGCCCCTGAAGCTGTGCAAGCGGCCATGAAGGTCTATGAATCCCTGGGGATGCGCCCGCTGCACGTGCGCAAGGAAGTGCCGGGGTTCATCGCCGACCGCCTGCTCGAAGCACTGTGGCGTGAGGCGCTGCACCTGGTCAACGACGGCGTGGCGACCACCGGTGAAATCGACGATGCAATCCGCTTCGGCGCGGGCTTGCGCTGGTCGTTCATGGGCACCTTCCTGACCTACACCCTGGCCGGCGGCGATGCCGGCATGCGCCACTTCATGGCGCAGTTCGGCCCGGCGTTGCAATTGCCGTGGACCTACCTGCCGGCGCCGGAGCTGACCGACAAACTGATCGATGATGTGGTCGATGGCACCAGCGATCAACTGGGTAAACACAGCATTTCGGCGCTGGAGCGCTATCGTGATGACTGCTTGCTGGCGGTGCTGGAGGCGGTGAAGACCACCAAAGAGAAGCATGGGATGGCCTTCAGCGAGTAAGCCCAAGCTTTGGGGCCAGCAGTGCTGACCCCATCGCGAGCAAGCTCGCTCCCACATTTGATCGCAGGTGTCTGATACAACTCCGTCACCTGTGGGAGCGAGCTTGTTCGCGATAGCGGCAGTCCGGTCACCACACAAATTGGATCAGAAACCATGCCCACCCTCACCACCTACCAAACCACCATCATCCCCGACTGGGTCGACTACAACGGCCACCTGCGCGACGCCTTCTACCTGCTGATTTTCAGCTACGCCACCGATGCCCTGATGGATCGCCTGGGCCTGGACAGCAACAGCCGCGAGGCCAGCGGCAACTCGCTGTTCACCCTCGAACTGCACCTCAATTACCTGCACGAGGTGAAGCTCGACGCCCAGGTCGAAGTGCACACCCAAATCATCGCCCACGACAACAAGCGCGTGCACCTCTATCACAGCCTGCATCTGGTGGGTGATGCCCGGGAACTGGCTGGCAATGAACAGATGCTGCTGCACGTGGACCTCGCCGGGCCGCGTTCGGCACCGTTCAGCGAGCAGTCCTTGAGCCAGCTGCAAGCCATCGTCGCCGAACAGACGGACCTGCCAGCGCCCGAGTACATTGGCCGAGTGATCGCATTACCCCCAAAAAAATAACAAGGAGATCGCCATGAACACCGCCGCTGCCTTTGCCGACTTTCGTACCTATCCGTTGATCAGCGCGCTGACTGCCGTGCAGACCCTGGCGGACCGTGTTCTGGTGAAGTGGGCCGACAATCGCGTCAGCCCCTTCCACCATCAATGGCTGAGAGACAATTGCCCGTGCCCGCAGTGCGTCTACACCGTGACCCGCGAGCAAGTGCTGGAAATCGTCGATACAGCTCAAGACTTGATCCCTGACCAAGTGCACATCGACACCGAAGGTTGCCTGTCGGTTGATTGGCAGGACGGCCACAGCAGCCGCTTCGACCCCGGCTGGCTGCGCGCCCACGCCTATGACGACGAGTCCCGCGCCGAGCGCCAGGCACGCAAGCCAAAAGCCAGGCTTTGGCACAGTAATTTGCAGTTGCCGGTATTCGAGTATCAGGCGCTGATGAACGACTCCGACGCCTTGTTGCAATGGTTGTTGGCGGTACGGGATGTCGGATTGACCCAAGTCCGTGGCGTGCCCACCGAACCCGGCTCTCTGAAGCTGATCGCCCAACGGATTTCCTTCATCCGCGAGAGCAATTTCGGCGTGCTGTTCAACGTGCAATCCAAGGCCGACGCCGACAGCAACGCCTACACCGCGTTCAACCTGCCGCTGCACAGCGATTTGCCAACCCGGGAGTTGCAACCGGGGCTGCAATTCCTGCATTGCCTGGTCAATGACGCCGAGGGTGGCGAGAGCATTTTTGTCGACGGCTTTGCCATTGCCGACGCCTTGCGCCGGGAAGACCCCGAATCTTTCAAAAGCCTCTGCGAAATCCCCGTGGAGTTTCGCAACAAGGACCGTCACAGCGACTACCGCTGCCTGGCACCGATCATTGCCCTGGATACGTTGGGGCAGGTGTCGGAAATCCGCATGGCCAACTTTCTGCGCGGTCCGTTCGATGCGTCGGTGGAGCAGATGCCCAAGTTGTATCAGGCCTACCGGCGCTTTATCGCGATGACCCGCGAGCCCCGCTTCAGGCTGATGCAGAGGCTCAATCCCGGTGAGCTGTGGTGCTTCGACAACCGCCGCACCTTGCATGCGCGCAATGCCTTCGATCCCGCCACTGGGGCGCGGCATTTCCAGGGTTGCTATGTCGACCGGGATGAATTGTTGTCGCGCATCCTCGTGTTACAGCGCTAGACCGCGTCATCGTTCATCGCGGGCAAGCCACGCTCCCACAGGTTTGGCGTCGTTCACCAAATCTGTGGTAACCCCGATCCTGTGGGAGCGTGGCTTGCCCGCGATGGCGCCAGTCCAGACACCGAATATTTCCCGGATTCACAAGTAAAAAAAAGCCCCGATCAAGCCGTGACAGGATCGAGGCAGAGGGTACTGTTGAGGAGCTGCCGTGCGAGGGTGACCAAACCTTCGTGAAGCGAGCTGAGTCCAGTGTGCCCCCTCCTTTGGCCGGCAAGTTGCCCGAAAACGACCTGTTCATAGCCAATGCTGCCATTGCGACAATTCGCCCTTGCCGACACCCGGCACCCCTACCAGAATCGAACCAAGACACCGTTCCCTGAAGAAGGATTGCGTCATGATGCACGCCGATTTGATAGACCAGGAAGACCTGTTGGGCCAGCTCAAGTCGTTGGGCTTCGAGGTGCCCACCGGCGCCACCGCCGAGCAAGCCTGCGAGTGTGCGGTACGGGGTTTGAACGATGTACGGGCGATGACCCTGCGGACCATGGTCAAACAGATGTACACCAGCAGCGCGACCATCCTGCCGGCGGTACGCCAGGCGATCGACAAGCAGTTGTTGCCGGCGCTGGCGGAGTATCAGCAGAGCCACACAGGCCGATAAACAGCCTTCGCGAGCAAGCTCGCTCCCACATTAGATCTGTGTCGTTCACAAAACCAATGTGGGAGCGAGCTTGCTCGCGATGAAGGCGCCTCGGTCTAGAGCCTTACACTGGCAAACGTAGACTCATTACGCGCCTGGCTCAGCGCCGACAACGGCCCGGACAACGGCGACAGCACCAGCGCTTGAGGCAACGGCATCATCGCCACTTGCTGGGTGGTGTTGGACCCTACGCGCTCGTCACGCGGCGGAATGCCGAAGTATTCGCGGTAGCACTTGGAGAAGTGCGGCGTGGACACAAACCCGCACACCGAAGCCACTTCGATGATCGACATCGGCGTTTGCTTGAGCAGCTGGCGCGCGCGGATCAGGCGCAGTTTGAGGTAGTAACGCGACGGCGAGCAGTGCAGGTACTTCTGGAACAGGCGTTCGAGCTGACGACGGGACACCGCGACATACACCGCCAGTTCGTCCAGGTCGATCGGCTCTTCAAGATTGGCCTCCATCAACGCGACGATTTCCTGCAACTTCGGCTGGTTGGTGCCGAGCATGTGCTTGAGCGGCACGCGCTGGTGATCCTGCTCGTTGCGGATGCGCTCGTAGACGAACATTTCCGAAATGGCCGCCGACAGTTCACGTCCGTGATCGCGACTGATCAGGTGCAGCATCATGTCCAGCGGCGCGGTGCCGCCGGAGCTGGTGAAGCGGTTACGGTCGAGGGTGAACAAGCGGGTGCTCATCGCTACACGCGGGAAAGCTTCCTGCATCGCCGCCAGGCATTCCCAGTGCACGCTGCAATCGAAACCATCGAGCAGGCCGGCGCAAGCCAGGGCCCAGCTGCCGGTGCACACCGCGCCGAGGCGGCGGGACTGGCGAGCCTGGCTTTGCAGCCATGACACGTGTTCCCGGGTAACGGTGCGCTGGATGCCGATGCCGCCGCACACGATGACGGTGTCCATCGGCGGGGCTTTGTGCATGGAAGCGTCGGGGGTGATTTGCAGGCCGTCACTGGCCCAGACCTGGCCGCCATCGACGGTGAGGGTGGTCCAGCGATAAAGCTCGCGACCGGACAACTGGTTGGCCATGCGCAGCGGTTCCACTGCGGAGGCCAGAGAAATCAGCGTGAAATTGTCCAGCAGCAGAAAGCCGATGGATTGAGGCGCACGGTTCTGGGGTTGGGCCCCGGAGTTGAACGTCGTCATCGCGGTATCTCCTCACACAAAGCGGGTGATGGCCTCAGGCGGAGGCTCTTTTTATTGCCATCGTTCTCGCGTGGGAGACGGGCTTTGTAATGACAGAGCAATTGCCATGCCTAAATTTGAATGCGCGTTCAATAACTCCTAAAAACGACGTCGGAATGTGTCTATGTATGTCTTGCAAGGCGTGGGGATTTAAATGGCCATCAGGACTGGCAAGCGCCCCGACGCACAAGCTGTGAGCAATTCGGTAGCACTTGTGGGAACGGCGTTTCGCCGCATCGCAGAGGAGTGTCACCGCAAGCACGGGTGACGGGCGGTCGAAGGCTGGCTGGCCCTCGATCAGTGGCAAGGCGATTTATCTGTGAGCGACGCGCCAAAAGGTGGCGCGCTTTCGAGCGGGTGTTCACTTAGCGCGCAGTTTTGACTGGTCTGGCGCTATCGCGAGCAAGCTCGCTCCCACAGGGATTTATGGTGTGTCTCACTTCTCCAATCCACACCGAATCCTGTGGGAGCGAGCTTGCTCGCGATGGGGTCAACGCGGTCTCAACACTCCACCGCACTCACCGCCAACCCACCCCGCGATGTCTCCTTATATTTGTCATGCATGTCGGCACCGGTATCGCGCATGGTGCGGATCACCCGATCCAGCGAAATGAAGTGCTGACCATCACCGCGCAATGCCATTTGCGCGGCGTTGATCGCCTTCACCGCGGCAATTGCGTTGCGCTCGATGCACGGCACCTGGACCAGCCCACCCACCGGGTCGCAGGTCAGGCCGAGGTTGTGCTCCAGACCGATCTCCGCCGCGTTGCACAGTTGCTCTGGCGTGGCGCCAAGGATTTCCGCCAGCCCGGCCGCCGCCATGGCGCAGGCCGAACCGACTTCGCCCTGGCAACCGACTTCGGCACCGGAGATCGAGGCGTTCTTCTTGCACAGGATTCCCACCGCCGCCGCGCCGAGGAAGTAGTCGACGACATTGGCGTCGGTCACGGCCTCGCTGAATTTCATGAAGTAGTGCAGCACTGCCGGAATGATCCCCGCCGCGCCGTTGGTCGGTGCCGTGACCATGCGCCCGCCGGCGGCATTTTCTTCGTTGACCGCCAGGGCGAACAGATTGACCCATTCCATGGCGCTCAAGGTCGAGCCGATCACGTTGGGTTTGTTCAGTTCCTGCAGGCTGCGATGCAGCTTGGCCGCGCGGCGGCGCACGTTCAACCCGCCGGGCAGGATGCCTTCGTGTTTAAGGCCCTGTTCAACGCAATCCTGCATGGCGCGCCAGAGCTTCATCAGGCCGCTGCGGATTTCATCCTCGCTGCGCCACACCCTCTCGTTGGCCATCATTAACTCAGCCACGCGCAGGTTGTGTTTTTTACACAGTTCCAGCAGCTCGGCGGCGCTGGAAAAATCATAAGGCAACACAGTGCTGTCGAGGTCGACGACACCGCTGGAAGCCTGCGCTTCATCGACGACAAAACCGCCGCCGACCGAATAGTAGGTGTCGCGATGCAACTCGCCGTCATCACCCTCGACAATCAGGGTCATGGCGTTGGGATGGAATGGCAGGTTCTCGTCGATCAGGCGCATGTCCCGGCCCCAGATGAAGGGCACCGGCAAGCGACCGTCGAGCAGCAGCGTATCGGTCTCGCGCAGGTTTGCGATACAGATGCCGATTTGCGACGGATCAATCGCATCCGGCCACTCGCCCATCAGCCCCATGATCACTGCATTGTCGCTGCCGTGGCCGATACCGGTGGCCGACAACGAGCCGAACAGCTGGACTTCGACACGCCGCACCTGCTCAAGCAACCCACGCTCGCGCAGGCCCTGCACAAACAACGCCGCCGCCCGCATGGGCCCCACGGTGTGCGAACTGGAAGGGCCGATGCCGATTTTGAACAGGTCGAAAACACTGATAGCCATTACTGCCGAACTCCTGGATGGGCCCACTGCGCACGCAAAAACGCACGGTGACGGAGCTGCTACGCTCAAGCTGCAATCCGCCGAGATGACCGCATCATCAAGCTTTTATCGTGTTGTTCGACGTCTCTAACCGACGCACTCATGCCCACCAGCGCCGCGTGTCTTTTACGCCGTGTTTTCGCCGTTTTTTTGCGGTTCAGAAGAGGAAAAGGGCCTGAAAAAATCTGTAAACGACGTCACCGACACTGGATGCGACCATCCCTGTACTGGATACGACGCACCCTGTAGGCGTCAGATTTTCACTGGTACATGATCATATCGACTCGATTGCAAGGCGCTGCGGTAGAGCTGTCTCCAGAACGCCATCCAACCGCAACCTATAAGTGCGGTGGTCCAGTCGGAACACTGCCAAAAAAAACACCAAGGAGTCCATCCATGAAAGGTTCCCCGTCGTTGTTGTTGGCCGCCATGCTTAGTCTGCCGGTTCTGGCGCAAGCCGCAGAACCGGCGCAGTGCAGTACCGTAAACTTCTCCGATGTCGGCTGGACCGACATCACCGCGACTACCGCGACCACCAGCGTCGTGCTCAACGCCCTCGGCTACAAGACCAAGACCACCATGATTTCCGTGCCCGTGACCTACAAGTCCCTGGCCGACGGCAAGAACATGGACGTGTTTCTGGGCAACTGGATGCCGACCATGGAAAACGACATCAAGGCCTACCGCGATGCCGGCACCGTGGAAACCGTACGCACCAACCTCAAGGGCGCCAAGTACACCCTCGCCGTCCCTCAGGCGCTGTACGACAAGGGCCTGCATGACTTCGCCGACATCGCCAAATTCAAGAAAGAGCTCGACGGCAAAATCTACGGCATCGAGCCTGGCAACGACGGTAATCGTCTGATCCAGAGCATGATCGACAAGGATGCCTTCGGCCTGAAGACCGCCGGTTTCAAAGTCGTCGAATCCTCCGAAGCAGGCATGCTGTCGCAGGTCGACCGCGCACAGAAACGCGACACCGCCGTGGTGTTCCTCGGCTGGGCGCCGCACCCGATGAACAAGCGCTTCAAAATTCAATACCTGACCGGTGGCGATGACTTCTTCGGCCCCGACTTCGGTGCCGCCACCGTGGCGACCAACACCCGCAAGGGTTACGCGCAGGAGTGCAGCAACGTTGGTCAGTTGTTGAAGAACCTGGAGTTCACCGTCGACATGGAAAGCGAACTGATGGGCAACATCCTGGACGACAAGATGAAGCCTGACGCGGCCGCCAAGGCCTGGCTGAAAAACAATCCACAGGTGCTCGATACCTGGCTCGCTGGCGTGACCACCATTGACGGTAAACCAGGCCTGGAGGCCGTGAAAGCCAAACTGGCCAAGTAATCGCTTATGCCGGGCGGCCTCGGCCGTCCGGGCTGTTTATTTCCTTGCATGCGGACGTTCACTACCATGCTGATTGATCAGAAAATCCCCTTAGGCCAGTACATCGCGGGCTTCGTTGAATGGTTGACGCAACACGGCGCCAACACCTTCGACGCCATCGCCGTGTCACTGGAAACGATGATCCACGGCGTGACGTTTGCGCTGACCTGGTTCAACCCGCTGGTACTGATCGGCGTAATCGCACTACTGGCACACTTCATTCAACGTAAATGGGGCCTGACAGCGTTTGTCGTTGCCTCCTTTCTGCTGATCCTCAATCTGGGGTACTGGCAGGAGACCATGGAAACCCTCGCCCAGGTGTTGTTCGCCACCCTGGTCTGCGTGATCATCGGCGTGCCGCTGGGCATCGTCGCCGCGCACAAACCGATGTTCTATACTTTAATGCGTCCGGTACTCGATCTGATGCAGACCGTACCGACGTTCGTGTACCTCATTCCTACCCTGACCCTCTTCGGGCTGGGTGTGGTCCCGGGTCTGATCTCCACGGTGGTGTTCGCGATTGCCGCGCCCATCCGCCTGACCTACCTGGGTATCCGCGATGTCCCGGAAGAATTGATGGACGCCGGCAAGGCCTTTGGCTGCTCGCGCCGTCAACTGCTCTCGCGAATTGAACTGCCTCATGCCATGCCAAGCATCGCGGCCGGCATCACCCAGTGCATCATGCTGTCGTTGTCGATGGTGGTGATCGCGGCACTGGTTGGCGCCGACGGTTTGGGCAAACCCGTGGTCAACGCACTGAATACCGCTGATATCGCCCTGGGCTTCGAAGCAGGTCTGGCGATCGTACTGCTGGCGATCATGCTCGACCGTATCTGCAAACAACCCGACGCCAAAGTAGGGGGTGACGCATGAGCATTATTCGCTTCGATAACGTTGACGTTATCTTCTCCAAGGATCCACGCGAGGCACTCAAGCTGCTGGATCAAGGCATGACCCGTAACGAGATCCTGAAAAAGACCGGGCAGATTGTTGGTGTTGAAAAAGCCAGCCTGGACATCGAAAAAGGTGAGATCTGCGTACTGATGGGCCTGTCCGGCTCCGGTAAATCCAGCCTGCTGCGCTGCATCAACGGCCTCAACACCGTCAGCCGCGGCAAGCTGTTCGTCGAGCACGAAGGCAAGCAGATCGACATTGCCTCCTGCACCCCGGCAGAACTGAAAATGATGCGCACCAAGCGCATTGCGATGGTGTTCCAGAAGTTCGCCCTGATGCCCTGGCTGACCGTTCGCGAGAACATCAGCTTCGGTCTGGAGATGCAGGGTCGTCCCGAGAAGGAACGCCGCAAGCTGGTGGACGACAAGCTAGAGCTGGTGGGCCTGACCCAGTGGCGCAACAAGAAACCCAACGAGCTGTCCGGTGGTATGCAACAACGCGTGGGCCTGGCCCGTGCCTTGGCGATGGACGCCGACATTCTGTTGATGGACGAACCGTTCTCGGCGCTCGACCCACTGATCCGCCAGGGTCTGCAAGACGAGCTGTTGGAACTGCAACGCAAGCTGAGCAAGACCATCGTATTCGTAAGCCACGACCTCGATGAAGCCCTGAAACTGGGCAGCCGTATCGCGATCATGAAAGACGGCCGGATCATCCAGTACAGTGTGCCGGAAGAGATCGTGCTGAACCCGGCGGACGACTACGTGCGGACCTTCGTGGCCCACACCAACCCGCTGAACGTACTGTGCGGCCGCAGCCTGATGCGCACCCTGGACAACTGCAAACGCATCAACGGTTCGGTGTGCCTCGATCCGGGCGGCGATTCGTGGCTGGACCTGGCGGAAGGCAACACTATCAAAGGTGCACGTCAAAACGGTTCTGCTCTGGATCTGCAGAACTGGGTACCGGGTCAGGCTGTTGAAGACCTGGGTCGTCGGCCAACCCTGGTGGACTCGAACATCGGCATGCGCGATGCGCTGCAGATTCGTTATCAGACCGGCAACAAACTGGTGCTGCACGATAACAACCATGTAGTGGGGATTCTTGGCGACAGCGAGCTGTATCACGCACTGCTCGGCAAGAACCTGGGGTAAGGCAACAGACACAAAAACGCCGCGAGAGAATCGCGGCGTTTTTGTTTGTGGGGATATCGGGTGACGCAGCTTTGTGGCCGATGGCCCCATCGCGGGCAAGCCCGTTCTCACATGGACGGAGAACAACCTGTGGGAGCGAGCTTGCTCGCGATGAGGGCTTAACATTCAACATGAGTGTTGACTGTCCCTCCGCTATCGCGAGCAAGCTCGCTCCCACAGGGGGTTGCGGAGCATTCACTGCACCGCAGTTCCTCACACCTTAGCTATAAACCCGGCCAAGGAGCTGCCGATGGCTTTCAAACTGATCGAGCACGTCACGGGTGATCTGATCCTGGGTGAAGCCCATCAAGTCGTAGTCCTGGCTGCCGTTGTGCAGATACACCTCGGCGCGGTAATAACGCTGACGCGCCTCATCGGACTGAGCCGATTCGGTTGGCGTGGCCAGGTAGCCATCCAGGCTGACTTCGTAGACAAACGGGTTGCCCTCTTCCATCTCGACCCGTACGCCCATGCAACGCTTGGACTTGCCCAGCAGCGTCTGAACCTCCAGACCTTGGGCACGCATTTGCGCCGTCGCATCTTCCAGCGCCGGAGTCACGTGCTTGTCCATGAAGCGCTGGACCACCGACTGGCTCGGTTGCAGGTCCAGCTGGGTCAAACGCTCAGTGAAACCACGGCGACCACGTGCCGCCAGTTCCGCTTGCTCCTGTTCGATCTGCACGTCCTGGCGCATGGCCTTGTGCAAGCCGAACATGAAGAACACCAGCACCACCGAGAACGGCAGACCGGCCAGCACCACCATGGTTTGCATGGCTTCGAAGTTGCCGGCGAACAGCAGGCCGATGGTCACCAGGGTGATCACCGCCGACCAGAAGATCCGCAGCCAGTGCGGCGCGTCTTCGTCGACATTGCCGCCCTTGCACGAAAGGTTCGCCATCATCACCGCGCCGGAGTCCGCCGGGGTCAGGAACAGCACGAAACCGACAAAGATCGACACGCCGATCACAACCTTCGACGCCGGGTAATGCTCAAGCAACTGGTAGATCGCCATGGACGGCTGTTCCAGCGCCGTCTTCCCGAGCTCCACCGCCCCATGGTTCATCACCAGGTCCAGGGCAGAGTTACCGAAGATCGACAGCCACGCCAGGGTGAAGCCCAGCGGAATCAGCAGCACGCCGGCCACCAGTTCGCGCACGGTGCGACCACGGGAAATACGCGCGATGAACATGCCCACGAATGGCGCCCAGGAAATCCACCAGGCCCAGTAGAACAGGGTCCACAGGCCCAGCCAGCGGTCGGACTTCTCACTGTCGCCTTCGTACACATACAGATCGAAAGTCTTCAGTACCACGCCGTTCAGGTAGTCACCGACGTTCTGTACGAAGCCGTTGAGCAGGTGCAAGGTCGGGCCGAACAACAGGACGAAAATCAGCAGGCCGCTGAACAGCACGATGTTGAGGTTGGACAGACGGCGGATGCCGTTTTCCACGCCCGACACGGCAGCGATGGTCGCCACGGTGCTCATCACGATGATCACGATCAGCAGGTTGGTGTTGCTGTGCTCCATGCCGAACAGGTTTTCCAGCCCCGACGACACTTGCAGCGAACCGATCCCCAGGTTCGTCACCAGCCCCAGCAGGGTCACGAACATGCCGAAGCCGTCCACCGCGTGCCCGGCCGCGCCCTTGACCCAACGCTCTCCCACCAGCGGATACAACGCCGAACGCAACGCCAGCGGCTGGTTGTGCCGGTAGGCAAAGTACGCCACGGCCAGGCCGACCAGCGCGTAGATCGCCCAGCCATGCAAGCCCCAGTGCAGGAAGGTCAGTTGCACCGCCTGACGGGCCGCCAGGTTGCTGCCAGCCACGCCTTCCGGCGGGTTGAAGTAGTGGTCCAGCGGCTCGGACGCGCCGAAGTACAGCAGCGAAATACCGATACCCGAGGAGAACAGCATCCCCGCCCAGGCACCGTAGCTGAAGTCCGGGGTGTCGTCCTTGCTGCCCAGTTTCAATTTGCCGTAGGACGAAAACGCCAGACCAACGACAAAAATCAGGTAGGCGGCGATCACCACCATGTAGTACCAGCCGAAGCTGCGGGACAACCAGGCTTGCGCCGTACCCAGCATTCTGCCGGCCTCTTGCGGGGCGATGATCAGAATGGCGGTCAACAACAGAATCAACGCGGTAGAGGTGTAGAACACCCAACCGTTGACCGTCACCTTCTCGGGTGGGGTCTTTATTAGCGAGGCAGAACTCATGGCACAGATGCTCCGGGCAGTGCGAGAGAAGAACGCAAGACAAACGAGTTACCCGACCAATCGGTTAGTGGGCAGCCGACCGGCGGGTGATATAAAGACAGCCCGAAAAAAGCCCGAAGCCCTTGAGACGCCGTGGCGTATAGGCTTCGAGCTATTTCGGATGTCGGTTTGCCGCCATTTACATGTAGGAAAAATCTGTAAGCAGCGACGATTTGTCGCAGATCTTATTCTTTGTTGATTGAACGTTCAATCAAAACAAAATAGACTGGCCCTCAAGCCGATGGACGTTCTGCGTCTGCGGGAAGGCCTAAGGAGATGTGCAAGATGCCCAAGGTCGGTATGCAACCCATCCGCCGCCAGCAATTGATCGAAGCCACTTTGCAGGCCGTCGATCAGGTCGGAATGGGGGACGCCAGCATTGCGCTGATCGCCCGTTTGGCCGGTGTCTCGAATGGCATCATCAGTCACTACTTTCAGGACAAGAATGGCCTGATCGCCGCCACCATGGGGTACCTGATGACCGTCCTGAGCGAGAACGTCACCCTGCGCCGACAGGCGCTGACAGATGACAGCCCGAGGGCTCATCTGCAGGTGATCATCGAAGGCAACTTCGACGCCAGCCAGGTCAATGGCCCGGCAATGAAAACCTGGCTGGCCTTCTGGGCCACCAGCATGCACCAGCCGTCTTTGCACAGGTTGCAGCGGATCAACGATCACCGTCTGTATTCCAACCTGTGCTGCCAGTTTCGCCGCGTGCTGCCGCTCAATGATGCGCGCAGTGCCGCCCGAGGCCTGGCAGCGTTGATCGACGGCCTGTGGTTGCGCGGCGCGTTGTCGGGAGATGCTTTCGACACCGAGCAGGCGCAACAGATTGCTTACGAATACATGGATACCCAACTGGCCAAGCGGGTGAGTTAGAGCACACATAAACGCTCAACCACCGAACCGCGCCAGCCACTTAATGCTCTTGCGAGGACTTTATGGCCCGTTTCGAACTGCAAAAACTCTACATCGATGGCGCGTACAGCGACGCCAGCAGCGACGCCACTTTCGAAGCCATCAACCCGGCTAACGGTGAAGTCCTCGCAAAAGTGCAACGTGCTACCAAGGAAGACGTCGAACGCGCCGTCGTCAGCGCCGAAAAGGGCCAGAAGATCTGGGCCGCCATGACCGCCATGGAGCGTTCGCGCATCCTGCGTCGCGCCGTGGAAATCCTGCGCGAGCGCAACGACGAACTGGCCGCCCTGGAAACCCTGGACACCGGCAAGGCCTACTCCGAAACCCGCTACGTCGACATTGTCACCGGCGCTGACGTGCTGGAGTACTACGCAGGCCTGGTACCGGCCATCGAAGGCGAGCAGATTCCGCTGCGCACCACTTCGTTCGTCTACACCCGTCGCGAGCCGCTGGGCGTCGTGGCCGGTATCGGCGCGTGGAACTACCCGATCCAGATCGCCCTGTGGAAATCCGCACCAGCCCTGGCGGCCGGTAACGCGATGATCTTCAAGCCAAGCGAAGTCACCTCGCTGACCACCCTGAAACTGGCCGAGATCTACACCGAAGCCGGCGTACCAAATGGCGTGTTCAACGTCCTGACCGGCAGCGGCCGTGAAGTCGGCACCTGGCTGACCGAACACCCGCGCATCGAGAAAGTCTCGTTCACCGGCGGCACCGATACCGGCAAGAAAGTCATGGCCAGCGCTTCGAGCTCTTCGCTCAAGGACGTGACCATGGAACTGGGTGGCAAGTCGCCGCTGATCATCTGCGACGACGCCGACCTCGATCGCGCCGCCGACACCGCGATGATGGCCAACTTCTACAGCTCCGGCCAGGTTTGCACCAACGGCACTCGCGTGTTCGTACCGGCTCACCTGAAGGCCGCTTTCGAAGCCAAGATCGCTGAGCGCGTTGCGCGCATCCGCATCGGCAACCCGGAAGACGAAAACACCAACTTCGGTCCGCTGGTCAGCTTTGCGCACATGGAAAGCGTGCTGGGCTACATCGCCAAGGGCAAGGAAGAAGGTGCCCGCCTGCTGTGCGGCGGTGAGCGCCTGACCGACGGTGAATTCGCCAAGGGTGCGTTCGTGGCGCCGACCGTGTTCACCGACTGCACCGACGACATGACCATCGTCCGTGAAGAAATCTTTGGCCCGGTGATGGCGATCCTCTCCTACGAAACTGAAGAAGAAGTGATCCGCCGCGCCAACGACACCGACTTCGGCCTGGCCGCCGGTATCGTCACCAAGGACCTGAACCGCGCCCACCGTGTGATTCATCAGCTGGAAGCCGGTATCTGCTGGATCAACGCCTGGGGCGAATCCGACGCGAAGATGCCGGTCGGTGGCTACAAGCAGTCGGGTGTCGGCCGTGAGAACGGCATCAGTTCGCTGAACAACTTCACCCGCATCAAATCGGTACAGGTCGAGCTGGGCGATTACGTCTCGGTGTTCTAAGTACTGCGAGGTCTCTGTGGCGAGGGGGCTTGCCCCCGTTGGGCTGCGAAGCAGCCCCCTCTCCAGACACCGCAAGTCTTCAGATTGAAAGCCGTCGCAGATTTTACGACTGCTGCGCAGCCGAACGGGGGCAAGCCCCCTCGCCACAGGTTGTGCAGTGTCCCAGCGACCGCGACCTGACCAACTTCAAAGAGGGTGCATTCAATGTCCCAAGAATTCGACTACATCATCATCGGTGCCGGCTCTGCCGGTAACACCCTGGCGACCCGTCTGACCGAAGACGCAGGCGTCACCGTCCTGCTGCTCGAAGCGGGCGGCCCGGACTACCGTTCCGATTTCCGCACACAGATGCCGGCCGCCCTGGCGTTCCCGCTGCAAGGCCGTCGCTACAACTGGGCCTACGAAACCGATCCGGAGCCACACATGGACGGTCGTCGCATGGAGTGCGGTCGCGGCAAGGGTCTGGGCGGTTCCTCGCTGATCAACGGCATGTGCTACATCCGCGGCAACGCCATGGACTACGACGGCTGGGCAAAATTGCCAGGCCTTGAGGACTGGTCGTACCTGGACTGCCTGCCGTATTTCCGTAAAGCGGAAACCCGCGACATCGGCCCTAACGACTACCACGGTGGCGACGGCCCGGTCAGCGTGACCACACCGAAAGCCGGCAACAACCCGCTGTTCCACGCCATGGTTGAAGCCGGCGTGCAGGCCGGTTACCCGCGCACCGAAGACTTGAACGGCTACCAGCAGGAAGGCTTCGGCCCGATGGACCGCACCGTGACGCCGAAAGGTCGTCGTGCCTCCACCGCCCGCGGCTACCTGGACGTCGCCAAGAAGCGTTCGACCCTGACCATCGTCACCCACGCCCTGACCGACAAGATCCTGTTCGAAGGCAAGCGTGCGGTCGGCGTGCGTTACCTGGTCGGCACCGCTGAGGAGCGCGTTGAAGTCAAGGCGCGCAAGGAAGTACTGCTGTGCTCCGGCGCCATCGCTTCGCCGCAGATCCTGCAGCGCTCCGGCGTGGGCCCTGCCGAACTGCTGAACAAACTCGACATTCCGGTGGTCCACGATCTGCCGGGCGTCGGTGAAAACCTGCAGGATCACCTTGAGCTGTACCTGCAATACGCTTGCACCCAACCGGTCTCGCTGTACCCGTCGCTGCTCTGGTACAACCAGCCGGCCATCGGTGCCGAGTGGCTGTTCAACGGCACCGGCATCGGCGCCAGCAACCAGTTCGAAGCCGGCGGTTTCATCCGTACCCGTCCGGAGTTCGAATGGCCGAACATCCAGTACCACTTCCTGCCGGTAGCGATTAACTACAACGGCAGCAACGGTGTGAAAGAGCACGGCTTCCAGGCGCACATGGGCTCCATGCGTTCGCCAAGCCGCGGGCGCATCCAGGCCAAGTCCAAGGATCCGCGCCAGCACCCGAGCATCCTGTTCAACTACATGGCCACCGAGCAGGACTGGCAAGAGTTCCGCGACGGCATCCGCCTGACCCGGGAAATCATGCAGCAACCTGCACTGGACGCCTTCCGCGGTCGCGAGATCAGCCCGGGCATCGAGGTGCAAACCGACAAGCAACTGGACAAGTTCATCCGCGAACACGCCGAAACCGCGTTTCACCCGTCCTGCTCGTGCAAGATGGGCACCGACGAAATGGCCGTGGTCGATGGCGAAGGTCGCGTGCATGGCATGCAAGGCCTGCGTGTGGTCGATGCGTCGATCATGCCGATCATCACCACCGGCAACCTCAATGCACCGACGATCATGATGGCCGAGAAAATCGCCGACAAGATCCGTGGTCGCAAGCCATTGCCGCGCAGCACCGCCACTTACTATGTGGCGGGTGAAGCACCGGTGAAGGGCAAGCCGGTGCGGGAAGTGAGCCAGACTGCATAAGTCGCTACACCGCGTCACGGCCAATCGCGAGCAAGCTCGCTCCCACAGGTTTCGGGTTGGATTGCAGATTTGTGATCCAGCCCGGACTACTGTGGGAGCGAGCTTGCTCGCGATGGGGCCCTGACAACCAACACACATCTTCCGGCCGAACCCGATAATCCCTCTCTACACCGTTTCACCCTTGATCCTCCCCCCTCGCAGGCCTAATCTAGCGCCACGCAATCGTTTCACCTCTCCCCTCGCAGCACCGCTCCATCGCCACTCCATACCCAGGAGGTTCACGAATGTTCGATTTCTACCCCCAGCTCAAGCAGCGCTTCGCTGCCTTGCGCACGGGTGCTGAATTCTTTTCCCTGCGTTATGTGCGCGAATCCGGGCAGTACCTGTCGGTGCGCAAGAACGTCGCCGAACCACCGAGCCTGAGCCGTGACGAAGGGGCGATGCTGACCGTGCGGGTCAATGGCGTCGAGGCCTATGCGGCCACCAACGACCTGTCGCAACCGGGCCTGCAAGCCGCCCTCGAACGCGCCGAATTCCAGGCCCGTCGACTCAAGCCCCACGCCTTGCTGGACCTGCGCGAGCAGGCTGTTTCCAGCGACCGCGCCGATTACTTTTCACCCAACCTCGACCAGGCCTTCCCGTCCCTGAGCGACTGCTTCCAACTGCTTGGCACCGAGTCGGCCGCCGTGCCCAAGGACGAGCGCCTGGTGAACTGGCAGGTCAGCCTGGGTATCACCCACGTCGAGCAGATCTACCTCAACAGCGCCGGTGCCGAACTGCGCCAGGCCCAACGCTTTGTGTACCCCGGCCTGGACGTCACGGCCTACGACGGCAACGACAGCCAGACCCGCAGCCTTGGCCGCGAGAACTTCGGCCAGCAAGGCGCCGCGGACGTCATCAGCCGCTGCGGCCTGATCGGTGCCGGTGCCCAGGTGGCCGATCAGGCCCTGCAATTGCTCCTGGCGCCAAACACCCCGCAAGGCAAGCGCGACCTGCTGCTGATGCCCGACCAGATGATGCTGCAAATCCACGAGTCCATCGGCCATCCGCTGGAACTGGACCGCATCCTCGGCGACGAGCGCAATTACGCCGGCACCAGTTTCGTCAAAGCCAGCGATTTCGGCCGCCTGCAATACGGTTCCGGCCTGCTCAACGTGACCTTCGATCCCGACATCCCCGAGGAACTCGCCAGTTACGCTCATGACGACGACGGTACGCCCGCCAGCAAACAGTTCCTGATCCGCGAAGGCCTGTTGCTGCGCCCGCTGGGCGGTGCGTTGTCGCAATTCCGTGCCGGCATGGACGGCGTCGCCAACAGCCGCGCCTGCGGCTGGAACCGCCCACCCATCGACCGCATGGCCAACCTCAATATCGAGCCCGGCGATCAGTCCATCGAACAACTGATCGCTGGCATCGAACACGGCGTGCTGATGTCGACCAACCGCTCATGGTCGATCGACGATGCACGCAACAAATTCCAGTTCGGCTGCGAATGGGGCCAACTGATCGAAAACGGCGAACTCAAGGGCGTGGTGAAGAATCCCAACTATAGGGGCATCTCCGCGCAGTTCTGGAAAAGCCTCAGCGCCGTCGGCGATGCCGGTACCCTCAAGGTCCTCGGCACACCGAACTGCGGCAAGGGCGAACCGAACCAGGTGATCCGCGTCGGCCACGCGTCACCGGCCTGCGTGTTCAGCAACGTTGATGTATTCGGAGGAGACGCCTGATGAATCCTTCAAACAGCCAGTCCGCGTCGTTCAAGGCGCTGGTCAACAGCCTGCGTGCAGCCCTGCAAGAGCCCGAGCAGTTCACCCTCAGCTACGCCGCCGAGTCGTCGGCCTTCGTGCGTTTCAACCACGCCAAGGTGCGTCAGGCCGGTCAGGTGCAGCAGGCGAGTATCGGCTTGAAGCTGATCAACGAAGGCCGCCATGCCGACCTGAACATCACCCTGGCCGGCGATCCCCAGGTTGATCTGCGACGTTTGACCGAAGGCCTGCAACAGCTGCGGGAAACCTTGCCGCTGCTGCCTCCGGATCCTTATTTACTGCTCAACCACAATGGCTGGCAGAGCAACAACGTACAGTCGCATCCACTGCCGGACACCGAACAGGTGGTCGCGCAAATCACCCAGGCCGCCGAAGGCCTGGATCTTGTCGGTTTCTACGCTGCCGGACCGATCAGCCGCGGCTTTGCCAGTTCTTCGGGCGCCTTCGGCTGGCATCAGGCCAACAGCTTCAATTTCGACTTCAGCCTGTTCCATGAGAATGGCCAGGCCGTGAAAGCCAGCTACGCCGGGCACGACTGGAACAGCGAAGGCTTTGCCAGACGCTTCCAGCAAGCCCGCGAGCAGCTTGAGTTTCTGGGCCGGCCGCTACGCACTTTGGCGCCCGGCCAATACCGCGCCTACCTGGCACCGGCGGCGCTGGAAGAAATCATGGGCATGCTGTGCTGGGGGGGATTCTCTGCACAGTCGATTGCCAGCAAAAGCAGCCCGCTGCAAAAGCTCTACGGTGGCGACAGCATGTTCAGCCCGCTGGTCTCGCTGGATGAAAAAGTCAGCGGCTCGCTGAGCCCGGCGTTTTCCGATGAAGGTTATCCACGCAGCGACCTGGGGTTGATCGTCGACGGCAAGGCCGGGGCACAACTGGTCAGCTCGCGCAGCGCCGCGGAATACGGCTTGACCGCCAATGGTGCCAGCGGCGGTGAATCACCGAGCGCGCTGAACATGAAAGCCGGGGCATTGCCTGACGCGGACATCCTCAAGCAACTGGGCACCGGGTTGTACATCAGCAACCTGTGGTACCTGAACTTCTCGGATCAACCGGCCGCCCGCCTGACCGGCATGACCCGGTTTGCCACGTTCTGGGTCGAAAACGGCGAGATTCAAGCACCGGTCAACACCATGCGATTTGATGACAGCGCCTTCAGCCTGCTCGGTTCGCAGCTGGAAGCATTGACCCAGGAGCGGGAACTGTTGCTGTCGGCGAGTACGTACAGCCAGCGGGCGACGGCGTCGGCGTTATTGCCGGGGGCGCTCGTAAACCGGCTCACATTAACGCTGTAACCACAAACTCCCAGAACACCGGGAACCTTGTGGGAGCGAGCTTGCTCGCGATGAGGCCATTTCACTCAACATCATTGTCGACTGATCTACCGCTATCGCGAGCAAGCTCGCTCCCACAATGACTGTGATCACAAATCATTTAGCATTGACTTCATCCACAAGAGGTCCCATGCCCAACCGCCCGCCTCTCGACGCTGTGACTGCCCGCTGGATACCCTGGGTCGTCGCCATTGCCTTCTTCATGCAGTCCCTCGACGGGACGATCCTCAACACCGCCCTGCCCGCCATGGCCCGGGACCTGGCCGAAGATCCGCTGCGCATGCAAGGTGTGATCATCGCCTACATGCTCACGGTCGCCTTGCTGATTCCCGCGTCCGGCTGGATCGCCGATCGCTTCGGCACCCGGAAAATCTTCTTCAGTGCGATTTTGCTGTTCAGCCTCGGCTCGCTGCTCTGCGCATTGTCGACCAGCCTGACCCAGTTGATCGGCTCCCGGGTGATCCAGGGCTTGGGCGGCGCGTTGATGCTGCCGGTCGGGCGGCTGGTGGTGTTGCGCGCCTACCCGCGCTCGGAGCTGGTGCGGATCATGGGCTTCATCACCATTCCCGGGCTGCTCGGCCCGTTGATCGGCCCGACCATGGGCGGCTGGATGGTGCAATACCTGACGTGGCACTGGATCTTCCTGATCAACCTGCCGGTGGGGCTGGTCGGTTGCTACGCCGTGTGGAAGTTCATCCCGGACCTGCGCGGCACCGAGCGCACCCGTTTCGATAGCCTGGGCTTTGTGCTGTTTGGCGCGGCGATGATTCTGATCACCATCGCCATGGAAGGCCTGGGCGAACTGCACCTGCCGCACCTGCGGGTGATGTTGCTGCTGTTCGGCGGCATGGCGTGCCTGGCGGCGTACTGGCTGCGTGCCGGGCATATCGAAAACCCGCTGTTCGCGCCGTCGTTGTTCAAGACCCGGACCTTTGCCGTGGGCATTCTCGGCAACCTGTTCGCCCGCCTCGGCAGCGGCGCCCTGCCCTTTCTGGTGCCGTTGCTGCTGCAAGTGGCGCTGGGCTATTCGCCGTCCCAGGCCGGGATGAGCATGCTGCCGCTGGCGGCGGCGGCGATGATCGCCAAGTGGGTGGCGCGGCCGCTGATCGAACATCTGGGTTACCGCATCGTGCTCACCGGCAACACCCTGGCGCTGGGGATCATGCTGGCGAGCATGGGCCTGGTCAGCGAGCAGACGCCGTACTGGCTGCTGCTGTGCCAGCTGGCGATCCTTGGCGCGATCAACTCCTTGCAGTTCACCGCGATGAACACCGTGACCCTGATCGACCTCGACGATGCCAGCGCCAGCAGCGGCAACAGCCTGCTGTCGGTGGTCGCGCAATTGTCACTGAGTCTGGGGGTAGCCTGCGCCGGTGCATTGCTCGGCGGGTTCACGGCCGAGATCGGAAATGACGGCGTGGACACGGTTTTGGGCGCCTTTCAACTGACGTTTGTGACGGTTGGAATCATGGCAATGCTGGCCGCGACGATCTTTTCCCAGCTGTCACGGAATGACGGACGGCGAGTCAAACGTCCGGAAGAACACATAGAGCCTTAGGGCGAATGGCCATCGGACTGGTACACTGCGCGACATTTTGTTTTGCAGGCCAGTCCCGTGACCACCATCGCCACCGAATTTAATACTTTGCCGCTGTCCGCCGCCATGCTGGCTAACCTCGACTCCCTCGGTTATGCCCAGATGACGCCGATCCAGGCGCAAAGCTTGCCGGTGATCCTCAAGGGGATGGACCTGATCGCCCAGGCCAAGACCGGCAGCGGCAAGACCGCCGCGTTCGGCATCGGCCTGCTGAACCCGATCAATCCGCGTTACTTCGGTTGCCAGGCGCTGATCCTGTGCCCGACCCGCGAGCTGGCCGACCAGGTCGCCAAGGAAATCCGCCGCCTGGCCCGTGCCGAAGACAACATCAAGGTCCTGACCCTGTGCGGCGGCGTGTCCCTGGGCCCGCAGATCGCTTCGCTGGAACACGGCGCGCACATCATCGTCGGCACGCCGGGGCGCATCCAGCAGCACCTGCGCAAGGGCTCGCTGGTGCTCCACGGCCTGAACACCCTGATCCTCGACGAAGCCGACCGCATGCTCGACATGGGTTTCTACGATTCCATCGAAGAAATCATCATGCAGGCTCCAGAGCGTCGCCAGACCTTGCTGTTCTCCGCTACCTACCCGGTAGGCATCAAGCAGTTGGCCTCGAAGTTCATGCGCAACCCGCAGCAGGTCAAGGCCGAGGCGTTCCACGACGACACGCAGATCGAGCAGCGCTTCTACGAGATTTCCCCGGACGACCGCATGAGTGCGGTGACCAAAGTGCTTGGCCACTTCCGTCCGGCCTCCTGCGTGGCTTTCTGCTTCACCAAGCAGCAAGTTCAGGAAACCGTCGATCACCTGACCGCCAAGGGCATCTCCGCCGTCGGCCTGCACGGCGATCTGGAACAACGTGACCGCGACCAGGTGCTGGCGATGTTCGCCAACCGCAGCACTTCGGTGCTGGTGGCAACCGACGTCGCTGCGCGCGGCCTCGATATCGATTCCCTGGACATGGTGATCAACGTCGAGCTGGCCCGTGATTCGGAAATCCACATTCACCGCGTCGGCCGTACTGGCCGCGCCGGTGAGAAAGGCCTCGCGATCAGCCTGGTGGCGCCGTCCGAAGCACAGCGCGCCCAGGCTATCGAGCAATTGCAGAAGACACCATTGACCTGGGATCAGGTGGACAACCTCACCTCCAAGGGTGGTGGTCCGCTGTTGCCGCAGATGAGCACCCTGTGCATCGCTGGCGGCCGTAAGGACAAGGTTCGTCCGGGCGACATTCTTGGCGCACTGACCGGTGACGCCGGCATCCCTGGTGCCCAGGTCGGCAAGATCGCGATTTTCGACTTCCAGGCCTATGTGGCCGTGGAGCGCGGCGTCGCCAAGCAGGCCTTGCAGCGTTTGAACGACGGTAAGATCAAGGGCCGTTCGTTGCGCGTTCGCATCCTGTAACAACACGCACTTCCCCCTGTAGGAGCGAGCTTGCTCGCGAAAAACCTGAGCTCACCGCGGTGAGCCAGACTGCCAGCGTTATCGTTCACGCCCATCGCGAGCAAGCTCGCTCCTACAGGGACCGCAATAGTTTTTTGTGAGGACACCGTTTTGCGCTCTACCGAAGTCGTGATCATTGGCGCTGGCGCCGCAGGGTTGATGTGTGCACTGACCGCCGCCGGGCGCGGGCGCAAGGTGTTGCTGCTCGACCATGCCAACAAGGCCGGCAAGAAAATCCTGATGTCGGGCGGTGGCCGCTGCAATTTCACCAACATGTACACCGAGCCGGGCAATTTCCTCTCGCAAAACGCGCATTTCTGCAAATCCGCCCTGGCCCGTTATACCCAGTGGGATTTCATCGGCATGGTGGCCAAGCACGGCGTGCCGTACCACGAGAAAAAACTCGGCCAGTTGTTCTGCGATAACAAATCCAGTGACATTCTCGAAATGCTGCTCAACGAGTGCGATCAGGTCGGCGTCAGCCTGCACCTGGACACTTCGATTCAGACCATTGAGAGGCTTGAAAAAGGCTACTTGCTGGACACGACGCTTGACCAAATCACCTGCGAATCCCTGGTGATCGCCACCGGCGGCCTGTCGATCCCGACCCTGGGCGCCACCGGTTTCGGCTATCAAGTGGCCAAGCAGTTCGGCCACGAACTGCTGCCGACCCGCGCCGGCCTGGTGCCGTTCACCATCACCGATCAGCTCAAAGCCTTGTGCACCGAATTGTCCGGTACGTCGGTGGATTGCCTGGTGAGCTGCAACGACCAGAGCTTCCGCGAGAACATCCTGTTCACCCACCGCGGCCTCAGCGGCCCGGCGATTTTGCAGATCTCGTCGTTCTGGGAATCCGGCGATACCGTCGAGATCAACCTTCTGCCGGATCACGACGTACCGAGCTGGCTGCAACAGCAACAGGCCGAACGTCCCAACAGCGAGCTGAAAACCCTGCTCGGTGAAATCTTCACCAAGAAGATGGCCAGCCTGCTGGCGGACAACTGGTTCGTCTCCAAACCGATGAAGCAGTACACCCACGCGGAACTGGCCGATATCTCGGAAAAACTGGCGAGCTGGAAAGTCGTGCCGGCGGGCACCGAAGGCTATCGCACCGCCGAGGTGACCCTGGGCGGCGTCAACACCAATGAAGTGTCGTCCAAGACCATGGAATCGCTGAAAAGCCCGGGGCTGTACTTCATCGGCGAAGTGCTCGACGTGACCGGGCATCTGGGCGGGTTCAACTTCCAGTGGGCGTGGGCATCGGGCTACGCGGCTGCGCAGTACGTCTGATCGCACACAAATCAAAATGTGGGAGCGGGCTTGCTCGCGAAGGGGCCATAACATTCAACATCAATGTTGACTGAAAGGACGCTTTCGCGAGCAAGCCCGCTCCCACATTGGATCTGTGATGATTTGCAGATTGTATTCACACAAGGAAGGAACAGATTTTGCTGTCTGATGTGATCGACGCCATTGCGTCGGCGTCATTAGTGGCTCAATTTAGCGTCATTGCCTCGGAAGGCCTTCGCATTTCATGTCATCGACTTCGTTCCGCCAGTCTCTGCGTCGCCTTTGGGCGCTGGATAAGTTCAGCTACAGCGTGCGGGTATTCATTGCCCTGACCGGCACCATGGCGCTGTGTTGGTATCAGGATGAAATGGGCCTTCTGATCCCGTTGTTCCTGGGGATCATCGCCAGTGCCCTGGCCGAGACCGACGACAGCTGGCAGGGCCGTCTCAACGCACTGGCGGTGACGCTGGTGTGTTTCGCGGTCGCCGCCCTCTCCGTCGAACTGCTCTTCCCCTACCCCCCGCTGTTTATCATCGCCTTCGCCCTGGCCGCGTTCTGCCTGACCATGCTCGGCGCCCTCGGCGAGCGCTATGGCGCGATTGCCTCGGCGACGTTGATCCTTTCGGTCTACACCATGATCGGCGTGGACCAGCGTGGCGGTGCGGTCACCGACGTCTGGCACGAGCCGATGCTGCTGGTAGCCGGTGCTGCCTGGTACGGCTTGCTGTCGGTGTTGTGGCAGGCGCTGTTTTCCAATCAGCCGGTGCAGCAGAGCCTGGCGCGACTGTTTCGCGAGCTGGGCTTTTACCTGAAGCTCAAATCCTCGCTGTTCGAGCCGATCCGGCAGATGGACGTGGAGGCGCGGCGCCTGGAGTTGGCCCAACAGAACGGCCGCGTGGTGGCGGCACTGAACGCCGCCAAGGAGATCATCCTGCACCGGGTCGGCAACGGGCGCCCGGGGTCGAAAGTCAGCCGCTACCTCAAACTGTACTTCCTCGCCCAGGACATCCACGAGCGTGCCAGTTCGTCGCACTACCCGTACAACGCCCTGGCCGACGCCTTCTTCCACAGCGACGTGCTGTTCCGCTGCCAACGCCTGTTGCGCCAGCAAGGCAAGGCCTGCCGGGCACTGGCCGAATCGATCCAGATGCGCCAGCCGTTCACCTATGACGCCAGTTTCGCCGAGGCCCTGAGCGACCTGGATGCCTCCCTCGAACACCTGCGCATCCAGAGCAACCCGGCCTGGCGCGGCTTGCTGCGTTCACTGCGGGCACTGGCGGCCAACCTCGGCACCCTCGACCGCCTGCTCAGCGATGCCAGTAACCCCGACGCCCTGGCCGACGCCACCGACAGCAGCCTGCTCGACCGTTCGCCGCGCAGCCTCAAGGACGTGTGGCTTCGCTTGCGCACGCAGCTGACGCCGACCTCGCTGCTGTTCCGCCATGCCCTGCGATTGCCCCTGGCCTTGAGCATCGGCTACGCCATGGTGCATTTGATTCACCCGTCCCAAGGCTACTGGATCATCCTCACTACGCTGTTCGTCTGCCAACCGAACTACGGCGCCACTCGCCGCAAACTCGGTCAACGGATCATCGGCACCGCCATCGGCCTGACACTGGCCTGGGCGCTGTTCGACCTGTTCCCGAACCCGCTGATCCAGTCATGCTTCGCCATCGCCGCCGGGGTGGTGTTCTTTACCAACCGCACCACCCGCTACACCCTGGCGACGGCGGCAATCACCCTGATGGTGCTGTTCTGCTTCAACCAGGTAGGTGACGGTTATGGACTGTTCCTGCCACGGTTGTTCGATACCTTGCTCGGCAGCCTGATCGCCGGGCTGGCGGTTTTCCTGTTCCTGCCGGACTGGCAGGGCCGACGCCTGAACAAAGTGCTGGCCAACACCCTGGCCTGCAACAGCATCTACCTGCGCCAGATCATGCAGCAATACGCTGCGGGTAAAAGCGACGACCTGGCTTACCGCCTGGCCCGCCGCAACGCGCACAACGCCGACGCGGCGCTGTCGACCACACTGGCCAACATGCTGATGGAGCCGGGGCATTTCCGTAAGGAGGCGGATGTGGGCTTCCGCTTCCTGGTGCTGTCACACACGCTACTCAGTTACCTGTCGGGCCTGGGCGCGCACCGGGAAACCCAACTGCCGACGGACGTGCGCGAACATTTGATCGAAGGGGCCGGAGTGAAACTGGCCGCCAGCATCGACGAGATCGCCCAAGGGCTGGCGAGCAAGTCTTCGATTGAAATTCAGAGCGATGAAGAAGAAGCACTGGCCAATGAACTGGAACAGATGCCTGATGAAATCGATGAGGGGCAGCGGTTGGTGCAGACGCAACTGGCGCTGATCTGCCGGCAGTTGGGGCCGCTGAGGACGTTGGCGGCACATCTGATCAAGGACACCAGTGAGGATTGAGATCTGTGGTGTCTGGGCGGGCCTCATCGCGAGCAAGCTCGCTCCCACAGGGGGCTCTGGTGTTCACAAAATTTGTGTCGACTGAAGATCTACTGTGGGAGCGAGCTTGCTCGCGATGAGGCCATCAGCAACAACACAGAAACTGGCTCAACCCACTCACATCCCATGCCGTTTCATCAACTTGTCATAACTCCCGTCTGCTTTCATGGCCGCGATCTCGCGGTCGAAACCGGCGACGATCCGTGCATGCTCGGGATTCTTCAGGCTGACGATGATATGCAAGCTGTTCTCGCTCAATGCCTTGGGCAGGAACTCCACGGCGTTCCGCACCTTGGGTGACTCACGGGCCAGGTAGTAGCGGGCGACGAATTCATCTTCCAGCGTCAGCTTGACCCGGTCCGCCGCGAGCATGCGCACCGCCATGGCGAAACTGTGCACAGGGACTTTCTGCAACGACTCGTCGTTGTCGAACGGGGGCGAATAGGCGTATCCACGCACCACGGCAATCGGATAGGTGTGCAATTGCTGCAGGTTATTGAATTCAATGGGCGCGTCCTTGCGCTTGAGAAAGCGCACGCGATTGAGCAGGTACTCGCCGGAGAACTGGCCAAGCCTGGTCCGCTCCTCCGAGTACCAGGCGTTGACCAGCACGTCGTATCGACCCTCGCCCAATCCCATCAAGGCCCGTGCCCAGGGCACCTGTTCGAAATCACTGGCGTAGCCAGCCCTGGCGAGCGCGGTACTGACAATATCCGTCGCCAGACCACCGTTGACGAGCGTGGAATCGGTAAAGGGGGGCCAGGCATCAGCGACCAGCCGCAGTTTTTCTGCCGCCGCTCCCTGAACCAGCAACAGCAATCCAATCAAGGCCAAAGCTCGATGCAATCGCGGCATGCCAGAAAATCCTTAGCGGGCGGCTTGCCCGACGTGTTTTCAGCCAAAACCCCAAGGCCCCTGTACCGGCAAGGCCCGGGTACTCAACATTTGCTCATCGAAGCCATAGCACAGCGCTTCGGTCCAGATTACACAAAGAAGACATCCGCGCGAAAAATGAATGATGGCATTTTGGCCTTTGTCACAGATTCTTCCGCCATAAAGACTTCTGGCGTGAGTGCGCTTAGTATCGGAACGACGTTTTCAGGGAATCAAAACATGACAGTCGACTGGATCTGCAAACACCACAGCGACCTGGGCAAGGAGCAGCTGTACGCCATTTTGCAGCTGCGTGCAGAAGTGTTCGTCGTTGAACAGAAATGCGTTTACCAGGATATCGATGGCCAGGATCTGGAAGGTGACACCCTCCACGTGATGGCCTGGGACGGTAACCGGCTGGTGGCTTACCTGCGGCTGCTTGACCCGCAATCACAGGGCGGCGACGTGGTGATCGGACGGGTGATCATTGCACCCCAGGCACGCGGTGCCGGGCTGGGGCATGAGCTGATGGAACAGGCACTCAAACAGATCGAAAAATACTGGCCCGGTCTGCCGGTCTACCTCTCGGCCCAGGCGCATTTGCAGGGGTATTACGGGCGGTACGGGTTTGTCGTGGCGGGAGAGGAATATGTCGAGGATGGCATTCCACACATTGGCATGCGTCGCCCCTGAAGGCCCTATCGCGAGCAAGCTCGCTCCCACACTGGATTGGGTTCACAACTCAGATCAGCTGTGGGAGCGAGCCTGCTCGCGATGGCGTCAGCTCAGGCACCGCAAATCTCAGGGATACTCCAGCACCGCCTTGATCTGCCGCAGGTTACGCTCGATCCACCCGCGATCGATCGCACCCCACTCGCGAATCCGATAGCGCCCCGCATGGTTGCGCGCGCCCTCTTCCTGCTCGAACTCACACACAATATCCAGATCCGCCAACGCCGCGATGGTGTCCTGTGCCGTGCGCCTGGGCATACCGGTGACTTCGGTCAGCGCCGGGACGCTGCTGGCCAGCCCGCTGTCGATCAGGTACGCCACGTACAACCGGCGATAGAAGCTGCTCTTGGTCTTGCTCACGTCCATCCAATGCTCCTTAAAAGGTCGCAGCCTGCGGCAGCTCCTACAGATCCCGCCACGTCAGGTACACCCGCACATCAAATTCCACCTGGTGATAACCCGGCAGCATGTGTTCGCACAGTTTGTAGAATGCCTTGTTGTGGTCCGATTCCTTGAAGTGCGCCAGCTCATGCACCACGATCATTTTCAGGAACTCGCAAGGCGCTTCCTTGAACAGCGAAGCGATGCGGATTTCCTTCTTGGCCTTGAGCTTGCCACCCTGCACCCGTGAAATCGTGGTGTGCAGGCCAAGGGCACGGTGGGTCAGGTCCAGACGGTTGTCGAACAGCACCTTGTCGATGGCCGGAGCGTTACGCAAGTACTCCTGCTTGAGGTCCAGAGCATAGGTGTACAGCGCCTTGTCGCTCTGCACCCCGTGCTTTTGCGGGTAACGCTGGTTCAGGTAATCGCCCAGCCGACCGTCGGCGATCAGCTGACGTACCTGGTCCTGCAAGGTGGCGGGATAGGCCTGGAGATATTTCAACACGGTCATCGGGGCGGCAATACAGGTCACTAAAAGGTCGCCAGTGTAGCGAATTCAGCGGGGCAGCGCGCTCCAGTCAAACGGCTGGACAAAGACCCCGGTGTCTTCGGCCATCATCGGCCGGGCCACCAGAAAACCTTGCACATACTCACAGCTGTTGGCTTGCAGCCATTCATACTGAGCGACGGTTTCCACCCCTTCGGCAATCACCAATATTCCGAACTGCTTGCACAGGTCGATCACACTGCGCACCAGCGCCGCATCCCTTGCCGAATCCGGCAACCGGGCGATCAAATGGCGGTCGATCTTCAGAGTATCCAGCGCCAGGTCGCGCAAGTGCGTCAGGGAGCAGGGTCCGACCCCGAAGTCATCCAATGCCACGCGTACGCCCAGGTTGTGCAGCAGGCGCAATTGCTTGCGGGTTTCTTCAGGGTTGCGCATCAAGGCCTCTTCCGTGACCTCGACTTCCAGGTGACGCGGTTGCAGGCCATGGCGCTCCAGCACCTGGCGCAACTCGGTGACCAGGTTGGGCATGCCGAACTGCGTACTGCTCAAGCTGACGCCGAGCACCAGGTCCTCGGCAAACAGGGACTCCCAGGCTTTGCGTTGCCCGGCGCCGCGATGGTAAATCCAGCTGCCCAGGCGACTGATCAGCCGCGCCTCCTCCAGCAATGGCAAAAACAGCCCCGGGGGGACATCGCCAACGCTCGGATGCTGCCAGCGCAACAAGGCCTCGAAGCCACGAATCCGCCCGTCGGCAATCGCAACCTGAGGCTGATACACCAGATTGAAATCCCGCTTCTCGATGGCCGTGCGCACACTTTCTTCCAGCATCAGCCGCGTGCGCGCCCGGCCGTTCATTTCATGATCGTAGAAGCGATATTGCTGGCGGCCGGCACGCTTGGCTTCGTACATGGCAATGTCGGCCGCCCGCATCATCCCGTCGAGATTGGCGCCACAATCAGGGAACGTGGCAATGCCGATGCTGGCACCCAGAGCGATATCGAGGCCGTCGATCTGCTGACAGATCGACACTCGCTCGATGAGCTTCTCGGCAATCTTCGCCGCCTGCTCGGGGAACTCCAGATCCAGCAGCGCGGTGAACTCGTCGCCGCCCATCCGCGCCAGAATGTCGAAGGGCCGCAGGCAAGCCTTCAACTGTTCGGAGACCCAGCGCAGCACCCGATCGCCGGCATCGTGCCCGAGCGAATCATTAACTCGCTTGAAGCCGTCGAGGTCCAGATACATCAAAACCCAGGAGCTGTCGGAACGCTCACCGCGCAACAGCAGGTTCTCTACGGTCTGGTAGAAACCCCGGCGGTTGAGCAATCCGCTCAGCGGATCGGTGACCGCCTGAAACTCCAGTTGCTGATGCAGATGGCGCACCACCGACATGTCCAGCACGGTCACGACCATCGCATGTTGCTCGGCGGGCAATGGCGCGCAGGACAAGGCCACCGGCACTTGCTGCCCAGGTGCCGTACGTAGCAGGGCATCGTGCAGGCGCAAGGTTTCGCCTCGTTTGTATCCGGCCAGCAACTCGGAGTCGGCCCAGATCGGGATATGCGGTTTTTGCAGGTAGTCCAGAAACTCCTTGCCTTGCAGTTCCTGCACCGGGGCATTGAGCAACCGTGAAATCGCCGGATTGGCAAAACGAATCAGACCGTCCTCACCCAATACCAGAATGCCTTCGGCTGCGTTTTCCAGCACCGACGCATTAAAGGCACGAGCCGCTTCCAGATCATGACTCAGGCGCTGCAAGGCCCGGCGGTTACGCTGGTGCTCGAGCAACGCCTGGACCTTGGGCGTAAAGACCTGTGGGTCGAACGGTTTGAACAGATAATCCACCGCACCACTGGCATAGCCCTTGATCACGGCATCCTGGGACTGTTCGTTGGCGGTCAGGAAAATGATCGGCGTCAGACGGGTCCGCTGGCTACCGCGCATCAGGCGCGCCACTTCATAACCGTCCATGTCCGGCATCTGCACGTCCAGCAGCACCAGGTCGATATCGTGTTCAAGTAACAAGCCGAGGGCCTCGAAACCCGAGGTGGCAGTAATGACCCGCCAGCCCTGGCGCTGTAACAACGCGCGCATGCTGATCAGGTTTTCGGGGTAATCGTCGACGACTAAAAGGGTTGAGCTGCCTTCTACTGGCGTGGGTTGCGCGCATTCCATGCTGCTTCTCTAATTGCGGGGTGTCAGGCCGGTTTCTCGTGAAAACCGGACAAATACTGCGCCTTCACTCTAGACCCGGTTCTGCAAAAGCAGAAGGTGTCAGTAAGCCATCATTTAATCATAGTGTCTTTTTACCGACTAACGGTCGATGGTTCAGGCGATGGAAACCGGGAAAGATGTCGCTTCGACAGGATGTTGACGTCAGCCACCCGTCAGACGGGCATTAACAAAATCTCCCGCTACGCTTATAAAGGCCGCCCCCGAAGGTGCGGGCTAGAGCTTCTGGCACGTCCGTGCAGCATGAATCAAGTGGAAGAACCGACATGATCGATCTTGCAACCTGGAACCTCAGCGTCCCCGTTGGTAGCCCGCCGTACACCGTCGAAACCGCCAAACTGGTGGACGGTTTCAAGGATCAATACTTCCATTCAGACACAGGCACACTGTTTTTCTGGACGCCCGTGACCGGCTCCCGTACCGAAAACGCAATTTATCCACGTACCGAATTGCGTGAAACCTACAGCAACGGCACGTTGAAAAACTGGTATTACCCGGAAGCCGACAATTTGTTGTATGCCACTCTGGCAGTGAACCAGGTGCCGAGCTCCGGGAAAATCGTCATCGGCCAGATCCATGCCTATCAAAGCCAGAAACCTCTGGTGAAGGTTGAATACCAATACAAAACCAGCACAGGCACCGGCAATATCGTCGCCAAGGTCCGGATGCATCCCGATGACGATACAGGCCGGGTGATCATCGTTGCGACGGGGGTGAAACTCGACCAGGAGTTCAACTACCTCATTCACCTCAGCCCCGGTGGTGCCTTGGGCATCAGTGCGGCAGGTTATCAATGGGATACGCAAATCAGCACGACCTGGCGTGACAAACCGCTGTATTTCAAGGCCGGGGTCTATGTACAGGACAACACCGGGTACACCACTGAAGGCGGCAAAGTGACCTTCAGCAAGCTGGATATCGATCACAATCAATAATGTCGAGACATCGTTCCTCCTGTGGGAGCGAGCCGGCCTTAGATCATCGCCCACAAAAAACCCGCCTCTCGGCGGGTTTTTCATGAAGGCAGTTTAACGCTCAGGCTTAGTTGACCTTGGCGTTCAACTCACCTTTCAGGTAACGCTGATACATGCCTTCCAGCGAGATCGCCTTGATCTTCGAAGCGTTGCCGGCAGTACCGAAGGCTTCGTAGCGAGCGATACACACGTCGCGCATGGCGGTGACGGTGGCGCCGAAGAATTTACGTGGGTCGAACTCGCTCGGGTTGGTGGCCATCAGGCGACGCATTGCGCCAGTGGATGCCAGGCGCAGGTCGGTGTCGATGTTGACCTTGCGCACGCCGTGCTTGATGCCTTCGACGATTTCTTCAACCGGTACGCCGTAGGTTTCCTTGATGTCGCCGCCGTACTGGTTGATGATCGCCAGCCACTCTTGCGGAACCGAAGACGAACCGTGCATCACCAGGTGAGTGTTCGGAATGCGCTTGTGGATTTCTTTGATACGGTCGATGGCCAGCACGTCGCCGGTAGGCGGCTTGGTGAACTTGTAGGCGCCGTGGCTGGTGCCGATGGCGATGGCCAGGGCATCCACCTGAGTGCGTTTTACGAAGTCAGCGGCTTCTTCCGGGTCGGTCAGCATCTGGCTGTGATCCAGGACGCCTTCGGCGCCGATGCCGTCTTCTTCACCGGCCATGCCGGTTTCCAGCGAACCCAGGCAGCCCAGCTCGCCTTCTACCGAAACGCCGCAGGCGTGAGCCATGGCTACGGTTTGTTGGGTCACACGGACGTTGTAGTCGTAGTCGGTCGGGGTCTTGCCGTCTTCACCCAGGGAGCCGTCCATCATCACCGAGCTGAAACCCAGCTGGATGGAGCGCTGGCAGACGTCAGGGCTGGTGCCGTGGTCCTGGTGCATGCACACCGGGATGTGCGGGAATTCTTCGATGGCTGCCAGGATCAGGTGACGCAGGAACGGTGCGCCGGCGTATTTGCGAGCACCGGCCGAAGCCTGGACGATCACCGGGGAGTCAGTCTTGTCAGCGGCTTCCATGATGGCGCGCATCTGCTCAAGGTTGTTGACGTTGAAGGCTGGAACGCCGTAGCCGAACTCGGCTGCGTGGTCCAGCATCTGGCGCATGCTGATAAGTGCCATTGTGTATATCTCTCCCGGTTGAGGGTCGTTAATCGTGCCAGCCTGCCGTAGCGGCGGCGGCTATTCAAGTTATTGCAGATCGGGGGTTGGGCCCGGCTGCGAATTCAGGTGTTACCAAAATCTTAAATACGACACAAAAACCCTGTGGGAGCGAGCTTGCTCGCGATGGGGGCGGCACATTCAGCATTGATGTGACTGTGATACCGCTATCGCGAGCAAGCTCGCTCCCACAATTGGATCTCTGTATACCAAATCAATCGTATTATTCAGCCTTACAGCCACGCCCAATCAAATCATTGGTGGCGACCCAGTAAACCAGGCCTTCCTCACCTTTTATGTGAAACGCCAGCATGTCATTGCTGTACAGCGAACCCGATGCACCCGGTTCCTGTTTCAAGCGGTAGACCTGATCGGCACCGCCCAGACGCACGTCGACCTCCTTAAGGCTGTCGTCGGTGTAGCGCCACAGCACTTTGGCTTGGCTGTCGCAGGTCCAGGTGGTCCAGTTATCCACAGGCGCGGACGACTGGAACGGGTTCAACTGAGCACAACCAGCCAACAGCGCCAGCGCCGTAACGGCGATAAAACCTTTCATCCATGTCCCTCGACTGACGGCACACGCCGCCAGCCCTGAGTAAAGAGTCAGACCCGTCAAGGGCAGCCATGTTCCTTGGCGGGTGCCCGGGTCTCGTATTTGTCCAGGCCCTCGGGCCCGGAGCGCTTGTTGAGCACCGGGTTGGTTTCCGCCTGCCAGTCGGCCTGATAACAGCCGCTGCGTGACGCAGGCGCCTCGGGTTCCGGCGTGGCTTTCGGGCTGCTCCCGCAAGCCGCCAGTGAACCCGCGACGATCAACAGCGCTAACGTCTTGACCATGTCAACACTCCCTTGCCTGGTCAAACGGGCGACCCTCAGGCCTTGGCCCGGCTTTCCAGGACTTCAACGGCTGGCAGGACCTTGCCTTCGACGAATTCGAGGAACGCACCGCCACCGGTAGAAATGTAGGAGATCTGCTCTGCCACGCCATACTTGTCGATGGCCGCCAGGGTGTCGCCACCGCCGGCAATGGAGAACGCCGCGCTATCCGCGATGGCCTGGGCCAGTACCTTGGTGCCATTGCCGAACTGATCGAATTCGAACACGCCGACCGGACCGTTCCACAGGATAGTCTTGGACGACTTCAGCAGCTCGGCGAAATTCGCCGCGGTCTGCGGACCGATGTCCAGGATCATGTCGTCGGCAGCGACGTCAGCGATCAGCTTGACGGTCGCAGCGGCGCTTTCCGCGAATTCCTTGGCAACCACTACGTCCACTGGCAGCGGTACGCTGACCTTGGCGGCGATGGCGCGAGCGGTGTCCAGCAGGTCCGGCTCATACAGGGATTTACCGACCGGGTGACCGGCAGCGGCCAGGAAGGTGTTGGCGATGCCGCCACCGACGATCAACTGGTTGCAGATCTGGCTCAGGCTATTCAGCACGTCGAGTTTGGTCGACACCTTGGAGCCGGCAACGATAGCCGCCATCGGCTGGGCCGGGGCACCCAGGGCTTTGCCCAGTGCGTCCAGTTCAGCGGCCAGCAGCGGGCCGGCAGCAGCGACTTTGGCGAACTTGGCCACGCCGTGGGTCGAACCCTCGGCACGGTGAGCGGTGCCGAAGGCGTCCATCACGAACACGTCGCACAGGGCGGCGTATTGCTGGGCCAGTTCGTCAGCGTTCTTTTTCTCGCCTTTGTTGAAGCGCACGTTTTCGAACAGCACGATGTCGCCCGCTTTCACGTCAACACCGCCCAGGTAATCGGCCACCAGCGGCACTTCACGACCCAGAGCACGGCTCAGGTAGTCGGCGACTGGCTTGAGGCTGTTCTCGGCCGAGAACTCGCCTTCGGTCGGACGGCCAAGGTGCGAGCAGACCATCACGGCCGCGCCTTTTTCCAGGGCCAGCTTGATGGTCGGCAGCGAGGCCAGGATACGCGCATCGCTGGTGACAACACCGTCCTTGACTGGAACGTTGAGGTCTTCGCGGATCAATACGCGCTTACCTTGCAGATCGAGGTCGGACATCTTCAACACGGTCATGGGTCGCACTTCCTACGGTTTTTTTGAAGTTGCTGTTTGCAGATAGTGTTCTGCAACGTCCAGCATTCGGTTGGCAAAACCCCATTCATTGTCGAACCAGGCCAGGATGTTCACCAGCCGAGGGCCGGAAACGCGGGTCTGACTGGCATCGACGATCGCCGAATGTGGGTCATGGTTGAAATCACAGCTTGCGTGGGGTAGCTCGGTGTAGGCCAGCAGGCCTTTGAGCGGGCCGCTGGTGGCGGCTTCGCGCAGGATCCGGTTGACCTCGGTGGCGTCGGTCGCGGTGGCGGTCTGCATCGTGATATCGAGGCAGGACACGTTGACCGTCGGCACCCGCACGGCTTTGGCCTGAATTCGTCCGGCAAGTTCCGGCAGCAGGCGTTCGATACCTCGTGCCAGACCGGTGGACACCGGAATCACCGACTGGAACGCCGAACGGGTACGGCGCAGGTCTTCGTGGTGATAGGCATCGATGACCGGCTGATCGTTCATCGCCGAGTGAATGGTGGTGATCGACACGTAGTCCAGACCAATGGCCTGATTCAGCAGGCGCAACAGCGGCACGCCGCAGTTGGTGGTGCAGGACGCGTTGGACACCAGCAATTCGTCGCCGGTCAGGCAGTCCTGGTTCACGCCGTAGACGATGGTCGCGTCAACGTCCGTCTCGCTGGCCATCGGCTGGGAAAACAACACACGCGGGGCGCCGGCGTCGAGGAAACGCTGGCCGTCTTCGCGAGTGTGATAAGCGCCGGAGCACTCCAGCACCAGATCGACGCCCAGGGACGCCCAATCGATGCCTTCGGGGGTGGCACTGCGCAGGACCTTCACGCAGTCGCCATTAATATGCAGACAATCGCCCTCGACCTTCACTTCGCCGGGGAACCGGCCATGGGTGGAGTCAAAGCGTGTCAGGTATTCGATACTGGCCATATCCGCCAGATCGTTGATCGCGACAATCTCGAACCCGGCCTTTTCGCCTCGCTCGAACAACGCACGCAAGACGCAACGACCAATCCGGCCGTAGCCGTTGAGTGCAACTTTGTAGGGACGCGGTTGAGGCATGGGGTTCTCGATAGACGCAGGCAAACGAATTCTCGTTAACAACACAACCCCCCTGTAGGAGCGAGCTTGCTCGCGATGGTGGCCCAGACAACGCGGGCATTCAGGCATCCAGCGTTATCGTTAATGACCATCGCGAGCGAGCTCGCTCCTACAGGGGTTTCGCGGTGGTCAGAAACCACCGCGTTGTGCTTAGTCTTCCAGCAGCTCTTCAGCCTGACCCAGGATGTTTTCCAGGGTGAAGCCGAACTCTTCGAACAAGGCCGGCGCAGGCGCCGACTCGCCGTAGGTGGTCATGCCGATCACGCGGCCTTCCAGGCCCACGTACTTGTACCAGTAGTCCGCGTGGGAAGCTTCGATGGCGATACGGGCGCTGACCTGCAACGGCAGGACCGATTGCTTGTAGCCGGCGTCCTGGGCATCGAACACGCTGGTGCAAGGCATGGAAACCACGCGCACCTTGCGGCCCTGCTCGGTCAGTTTGTCAAAGGCCTGAACGGCCAGGCCGACTTCCGAGCCGGTGGCGATCAGGATCAGCTCAGGCTCGCCTGCGCAGTCCTTCAACACGTAACCGCCACGCGCGATCTCTTCGATCTGGATCGCATTGCGGGTTTGGTGTTGCAGGTTCTGACGCGAGAAGATCAGGGCCGAAGGACCGTCCTTACGCTCCAATGCGCACTTCCAGCTCACCGCCGATTCAACGGCGTCGGCTGGGCGCCAGGTATCGAGGTTCGGCGTGCAGCGCAGGCTGGCCAGTTGCTCGATTGGCTGGTGAGTCGGGCCGTCTTCGCCCAGACCGATGGAGTCGTGGGTGTAGACGTGGATCACCCGCTGTTTCATCAGGGCCGACATGCGCACCGCGTTACGCGCGTATTCCATGAACATCAGGAAGGTCGCGCCGTATGGCACCAGGCCGCCGTGCAGCGCCACGCCGTTCATGATCGCCGTCATGCCGAATTCACGCACGCCGTAGTACATGTAGTTGCCGCTGGCATCTTCGGCGGTAACACCTTTGCAACCTTTCCACAGGGTCAGGTTGGAACCGGCCAGGTCAGCCGAACCGCCGAGGAACTCAGGCAGCAACGGGCCGAACGCATTCAGCGCGTTCTGGCTGGCTTTACGGCTGGCGATGGTTTCGCCCTTGGCCGCCACTTCGGCGATATAGGCCGAGGCTTTTTCGCTGAAGTCAGCTGGCAGGTCACCGCTCAGACGACGCACCAGTTCGTTGGCTTCAGTCGGGAACGCGGCGGAGTAAGCAGAGAAACGCTGGTCCCACTCGGCTTCAACAGCGCGACCGGCTTCCTTGGCGTCCCACTCGGCATAGATATCGGCCGGGATTTCGAACGGGCCGTGATTCCATTTCAGCGCCGCACGGGTCAGGGCTATTTCCGCGTCACCCAGCGGGGCGCCGTGGCAATCTTCCTTGCCTTGCTTGTTCGGAGAACCGAAACCGATGGTGGTCTTGCAGCAGATCAGGGTTGGCTGCTCGCTTTTACGTGCAGTGTCGATCGCCGTCTTGATCTCTTCCGGGTCGTGACCGTCGACATTGCGGATCACTTGCCAGTTGTAGGACTCAAAACGCTTCGGGGTGTCGTCGGTGAACCAGCCTTCGACTTCGCCATCGATGGAGATGCCGTTGTCATCGTAGAAGGCGATCAGCTTGCCCAGGCCCAGGGTACCGGCCAGGGAAGCGACTTCGTGGGAAATGCCTTCCATCATGCAGCCATCACCCAGGAACACATAGGTGTGGTGATCGACGATGTTGTGGCCAGGACGGTTGAACTGCGCCGCCATGACTTTTTCAGCCAGGGCAAAACCCACGGCGTTGGCCAGGCCCTGGCCCAGTGGACCGGTGGTGGTTTCTACGCCCGGGGTGTAGCCGAGTTCCGGGTGGCCCGGGGTGCGGCTGTGCAGTTGACGGAACTGCTTGAGGTCATCGATCGACAGGTCGTAGCCGGTCAGGTGCAGCAGCGAGTAGATCAGCATCGAGCCGTGGCCGTTGGACAGCACGAAGCGGTCACGGTCGGCAAACGAAGGATTGCTCGGGTTGTGCTTGAGGTAGTCGCGCCAAAGCACTTCGGCGATATCTGCCATACCCATAGGGGCACCGGGATGGCCGCTGTTGGCTTTTTGCACGGCATCCATGCTGAGGGCACGAATGGCGTTGGCACGCTCACGACGGCTAGGCATCGCTGTTCTCCTGGGGGCTTGATTAAAACGAAACGGAAAAAAGGCGAGCATTTTCCCTCACCGGGCCGCCTCGGGGCAATGACAGATAGTCATCTGAAGGCGTTTTTCCAATGGATAACGACGTATTCGCCTGGTGAAACCTTTCCGCCGTCCGATTGTTGACAAAAGCTAACGTCGAGAAGTGCCATCTATCGAGCAATATCAAAACTTTTTGATATTGCTCTTGCGATACCTTCGACCCGTGACTAGACTGCCGGCCTTATGAATTTACGCGTGCCCTCCATTCAACATGACGATTGCGATGAGCTGGCGGCCTTGTGCAAGGCTGGCGGCGATCCCCTGCGGTTGAATGTCTTGCGCGCACTGGCCAATGACTCGTTCGGCGTACTGGAACTGGCGCAGATCTTCGGCATCGGCCAGTCAGGCATGAGCCACCACCTCAAGGTACTGGCACAGGCCGACCTGGTGGCAACGCGCCGCGAAGGCAACGCGATTTTCTACCGTCGCGCGCTGCCCCACACCGAACTGCTGGGCGGCAAACTGCACGCAGCATTGCTCGAAGAAGTGGACAACCTGACGCTGCCGACCGACGTACAGTCGCGCATCACCCAGGTCCATGGGCAACGTGCGGCGGCCAGCCAGGATTTTTTCTCAAGGGTTGCGGAGAAGTTTCGCGCCCAGCAAGACTTGATCGCCGGCCTGCCGCAATACCGCGAAAGCGTGGTGGCCCTGCTCGACAAGCTGAGCTTCGACAAAGACGCCACGGCCATTGAAGTCGGCCCCGGCGATGGCGCATTCCTGCCGGACCTGGCGCGCCGCTTCGCGCAAGTCACGGCGCTGGATAACAGCAGCGCGATGCTCGAACTGGCGCGCCAAGTCTGCGAACGCGACAAGCTGACTAACGTTAGCCTGCAACTGGCCGATGCATTGAACGGCGTCAGCCTCAAGGCCGATTGCGTGGTACTGAACATGGTGCTGCACCATTTTGCCGCACCGGCCGATGCGCTCAAGCACATGGCCCATTTGCTGCAACCAGGCGGTAGCCTGTTAGTGACAGAGTTATGTAGCCACAACCAGAGTTGGGCCAAGGAGGCCTGCGGTGATCTCTGGCTGGGGTTTGAACAGGACGATCTGGCCCGTTGGGCCACCGCTGCGGGACTCGTTCCCGGGGAAAGCCTCTATGTAGGCTTACGTAATGGTTTCCAGATCCAGGTCCGCCATTTTCAGCGACCGGCTGGCGACACTCACCATCGGTAATTTCAGGAAAACATCGAGATGAGCGAATACTCCCTTTTCACCTCCGAGTCCGTGTCTGAAGGGCATCCGGACAAAATCGCCGACCAGATTTCTGATGCGGTGCTGGACGCCATCATTGCTGAAGACAAGTTCGCCCGTGTGGCGTGCGAGACTCTGGTGAAAACGGGCGTGGCGATCATCGCCGGCGAAGTCACCACTTCCGCCTGGGTTGATCTGGAGCAGATCGTTCGTGACGTGATCACCAACATCGGCTACACCAGCTCCGACGTCGGCTTCGACGGCGCGACCTGCGGCGTGATGAACATCATCGGCAAGCAGTCCCCTGACATCAACCAGGGTGTCGACCGTGCCAAGCCTGAAGATCAGGGCGCCGGCGACCAGGGCCTGATGTTCGGCTACGCCAGCAATGAAACCGACGTGCTGATGCCTGCACCGATTACCTTCTCGCACCAACTGGTGCAGCGCCAGGCCGAAGCCCGTAAATCCGGCCTGCTGCCTTGGCTGCGCCCGGACGCCAAGTCGCAAGTGACCTGCCGTTACGAAAACGGCAAGGTTGTCGGTATCGATGCCGTCGTTCTGTCGACCCAGCACAACCCGGAAGTGTCGTACAACGACCTGCGCGAAGGCGTGATGGAGCTGATCGTCAAGCACGTGCTGCCTGCCGAACTGCTGAGCAAGGACACCCAGTTCCACATCAACCCGACCGGCCAGTTCATCATCGGCGGCCCGGTGGGTGACTGCGGTCTGACCGGTCGCAAGATCATCGTCGACAGCTACGGCGGCATGGCCCGTCACGGCGGTGGCGCGTTCTCCGGTAAAGATCCATCGAAGGTTGACCGTTCGGCGGCCTACGCCGGTCGTTACGTGGCCAAGAACATCGTTGCCGCCGGCCTGGCCGAGCGTTGCGAGATTCAGGTGTCCTACGCCATCGGTGTTGCCCAGCCGACTTCGATCTCGCTGAATACCTTCGGTACCGGCAAGATCAGCGATGACAAGATCGTCAAACTGGTCCGCGAAGTGTTCGACCTGCGTCCATACGCAATCACCACCATGCTCGACCTGCTGCACCCGATGTATCAGGAAACCGCTGCGTACGGCCACTTCGGTCGCACCCCGGCGACCAAGACCGTTGGTGACGACACCTTCACCACGTTCACCTGGGAAAAAACCGACCGCGCCGACGCCCTGCGTTCTGCTGCCGGCCTGTAATATTCCCCCGCAACACCCGAAGCCCCGCACGGTTCGCGCCCTGCGGGGCTTTTTATTGCCTTGCGCTTGAGACCGCGTGGCCGCCTTCGCGAGCAGGCTCGCCCCCACAGTTGATCTTTGGTGTGACAAAGACCCATGGGCAAACTCAATTCCCTGTGGGAGCGGGCTTGCTCGCGATGAGGCCAGCACAACCACCAGAAATACCCGGCAAAACACCCCCTCGCTGCGCCAACTGATACTGACCTAGCCTTCACGCACCTCACCGAGCAAGGACGCTCAAGATGCTTCCCGACCTGCGCCTGTTTTTCGCCGCTCTATTGACCTTTGCCTACCTGACCGCCAGCGCCGCCGAGTGCCCGGAATGGCCAGCCGAACGCGCCCGGAACGAAGTCGGCAAACTGCAACAACAAATCGACCTCTGGGACGACAGCTATCACCGCCAGGGACGCTCACTGGTCGCCGATGAACTCTACGACCAGTCCCGCGCGCGACTCACCCAATGGCGCCACTGCTTTAACCTGAGCCCGCCCGCAGACCCCTTGCGCACTGCGCGCGGTACGCTGCCCCACCCCATCGCCCACACCGGCCTGGACAAACTGCACGATCAGCCCGCCGTGGAAAAATGGCTGCGTGACCGGGTGGACGTCTGGGTCCAGCCTAAAATCGATGGCGTGGCGGTGACTCTGGTTTACCGCAGCGGCCTGTTGGCCCAGGCAATCAGCCGCGGCGACGGCCAAAGCGGCCAGGACTGGACGGTTCCTGCACGGCAGATTCCGGCCATCCCGCAACGGCTATCTCAGGCCCGGGACTTGATCGTGCAAGGCGAACTGTATTGGCGCCTGACCGATCACGTGCAGGCCCGGGCCGGTAGCCTCAATGCTCGTGGCTCGGTGGCCGGTCTGATGGCACGCAAGGTCTTGAGCGCCGAACAGGCCGCCGGCATCGACCTGTTTGTCTGGGACTGGCCCCAAGGACCGGCGAGCGTACCCGAGCGTGCCGCGGTGCTGACTGCGCTGGGCTTCCCGAGTACCACTGCATACAGCCAGCCCATCGCCTCCGTCATTGATGCCGAACGCTGGCGCGAGCACTGGTATCGTTCCCCCTTGCCCTTTGCCAGCGACGGCATCGTCCTGCGCCAGAATCAGCGCCCAGCCGCCGAACGCTGGCAGGCCAGGTCACCCTACTGGGCCATCGCCTGGAAATACCCCTTCGCCCAGACACTGGCCGAAGTCCGCCAGGTTCACTTCAAAATCGGCCGGACCGGGCGGATCACTCCGGTTCTTGAACTGACCCCGGTAAAGCTCGATGACCGGCAGATCAAGCACGTCAGCGTCGGTTCGTTGCAACGCTGGCAGACGCTGGACATCCGCCCGGGTGACCAGGTCGCCATCAGCCTGGCCGGGCTGACCATTCCCAGGCTCGATAGGGTTGTATTGCGCAGCAGCGAACGCGCCGAATTGAACGCGCCGCGGGCAGAGGACTTTCATTCATTGAGTTGCTGGCAACCGACTCCGGGCTGTGAGAGCCAGTTTCTTGCGCGCCTGACCTGGCTCAGCAGCAAACAAGGCCTGGCGCTGCCCAATGTGGGTCCGGGCACCTGGGAAAAACTTCTTGCAACAGGTCGGCTGAACGGTCTGTTGGATTGGTTGACCCTCGATGCCCAAGAGCTTGCTACCATTGACGGTTTCGGCGAGCGCAGCGCGGCTCGTCTTGCAGACAGCTTCAACCGAGCCCGGCAACGCCCGTTCGCGCACTGGCTGAAAGCCTTGGGATTGCCGCCGACAGGTCAGGCGCATCTCGGCGATTCATGGCTGGTACTGGCGCAGCGAGACATCGAACAATGGCGGGCCGAGGCCGATATCGGGCCAGGGCGCGCGGCGCAACTGAGCGCTTTTTTCCGCGATCCGCAGGTACTGGGCTTGAGTGAAACGTTACGTGATGCGGGGATTGACGGCTTTTAGTTGTCGGCCCTGCGCCCAGCGGGAACCACAAGGGACCGCTGGGCTCCAACAGCCATTGCCACAGTGGTCTGCTTGCTTTCCTACATGGAGCTTTTATGAAATTTCTTTCACCGCTCGCCCTGTTGACCCTTTGCAGCGTGCTGGCCACCCCGTTGATGGCGGACGAGGAAGCGCCGGGGCTGACCGGTTGCGCCGCCAAGAAGCAAGGCATCGTCAACCAGATCGAATTGGCCAAGGTCCGCGGCAACGCCGACCAGCAGGCAGGCCTGGAAAAGGCCTTGAGCGAAGTCGAAGCGAACTGCACCGACGCCTCGCTGAAGAAGGAACGGGAAAACAAGGTGCTCGACGCCAAGCACGAAGTCAGCAAGCGTCAGGCAGACCTCGACAAGGCCATGAGCAAAGGCGATCCCGACAAGATCAACAAGCGCAAAGACAAACTCGCCGATGCCCGCAAGGAATTGCAGAACGCACTCGATGAGTTGGATAAGTAACGCAGCAGTTTTTTTGTGGCGAGGGGGCTTGCCCCCGTTGGACTGCGAAGCAGTCCCAAAATCGCTGAACCGAACTCAGTCAGATATACCTGACAGTTCAAACAAACGACGGCTACGCCGTCGAACGGGGGCAAGCCCCCTCGCCACAGGTCATGCGTAGCGCCGAATCAATGATCCCGAAACGCCTTATGACAAGCACTGCAAGCATCTTCGACTTTCTGTACCGCCGGCCCCAGGTTGCTGGCCTTGTAGGGTTGGACCTGGCTGGCGATCACCAATTCACCGGTGGCGCTTTCAAGGTCGCGGGCCATTGCCTGAAAGCGTGTCTGTTGCTCCCAGACATCGCTCTTGGCGCTGGTGTGATCCTCCTCGCGCACTTGCGGAAAATGCTGCCACGGCTCACGGGACAACGCATCGAGTTTCACCGCACCTTCGGCGAACTTCGGGCCATCGAAGGCAATGCGCCCACGCAACATACCGCCCAGGTCTTCGCCAGTCTTGAGCATCTGCTTGAAAATGGCCTTGCGCTGGCCGAGCGGCGAGTTGGGGTCGATACCGCCACAAGCGGACAGCGTCAGGCAGGCCAGCAATACAACAGAAAGTCTTTTAAGAGTCATGGTGGCTTCAGGTCACGGGAAACGGCGGCCAGTATCCTCGCGTCATCGGCAAAGACCAATAGCCCTATTATCAATAAGGGTTGCTTGAGCGCATGGAGCGCTCAGGCAACCGGCAAAGGAACCACTCCATGAACAGCCGTTTCAAGGCATGGCGTCACAGCCTGGCCTGGACCCTGCCGATGGTGGCCCTGCTCGCAGGCTGCACCGGTGGCGACAGCCAACAACCGAAAACCCACGCCCTGGCCACCTACTCCAGCGCCACATGGGAAGCGCTGCCGGCAGTGTCCGACAGCGACCTGGTCGCCGGTTTCGGTTCCTGGCGCAGCGCCTGTACCCGACTCAAGGCCGATCCGGTCTGGGGTGGCACCTGCGCAGCGGCTGTCAACGTGCCGCAAACCGCCAGCGACATTCGCGGTTTTCTCAAACAGAACCTCGATGTCTATGGCCTGCGCGCCGCCAACGACAACCCCAACGGCCTGATCACCGGCTACTACGAACCGGTCTATCCCGGGAGCCTGACCCAGACCAGCGCTGCCAATGTCCCGGTCTATGGCGTCCCCGAGGACATGATCATCGTCGCCCTCGACAGCATTTACCCGGAACTCAAGGGCAAGCGCCTGCGCGGTCGACTCGAAGGTCGCGTGCTCAAGCCATACGACGATGCGGCAGCCATCGAAAGCAAAGGGGTCAATGCGCCGGTCGTGGCCTGGCTGACCGATCCGATGAACCTGCAGTTCCTGCAAATCCAGGGTTCGGGTCGTATCCAGCTCGACAATGGTCGCCAGTTGCGCATTGCCTACGCCGATCAGAACGGCCACCCGTATCGACCGATCGGCCGCTGGCTGGTGGAACAGGGCGAACTGAAAAAAGAAGACGTGACCATGGGCGCCATCAGCACCTGGGCCAAGGCCAATCCATCGCGGATTCCCGAACTGCTCGGCAGCAACCCCAGCTATGTGTTCTTCACCCGCAACCCGGACAGCAACGAAGGTCCGCGCGGCTCGCTGAACGTACCGTTGACCGCCGGTTACAGCGCGGCAGTGGATCGCAAGGTGATTCCGCTGGGCAGCCTGTTGTGGCTGTCCACCACCAAACCGGACGGCACGGCCCTGGTTCGCCCCGTGGCAGCACAGGACACCGGTGGCGCCATTGCCGGCGAGGTTCGGGCGGATCTGTTCTGGGGCACCGGGGATGCGGCCGGGCAACTGGCCGGGGACATGAAACAGCAGGGGCAGATCTGGATGCTCTGGCCCAAAGGCGCGACGTTGCCGCAAGTGCCGCAGGTGGCGGATGCCGAGAAAACCAAGCCCTGAGGCGAGTGTTGACCGTTAGATAGCTTTCGCGAGCAGGCCCGCTCCTACACTGGAACGCACACTCCTGTGGGAGCGAGCTTGCTCGCGATGAGGCCGGCAAAAACCCTGAAGATCTGTCAGGCTGACACCACAAAGAAACTCACGATCAACCCCATCCCCACGAACCACATCAACGACCGCAGCGTCGCCCAGTCCGCCAGATAGCAAATGATGTAGAGCAGCCGGCTGGTAATGAACAGCACAGCCAGCACATTGATCGTCACCAGTTCGGCATTACCGGCCAGATGCGCCACGATCACCGCCGCAGCGAACGCCGGGGTCACTTCAAAACTGTTCAGTTGCGCCGCATTCGCGCGCCTGCCCAAGCCTTCCAGCGAATCGAGAAAGTCCCGGGGATCATGGTTGTCTCTCAACCTGAACCCGCCACTGATCTTGGCCACGCCCACACACACATACGGCAGGAAAATCGCGATCAAAATGCACCACAGAGCAACCGTCATAAAGCAGTCCCTTCTTCACGTTTCAGAACAGTCAAAATTTCATGACCAATATACCGATCAGCACCAGCCCACAGGCCAAGAGGCGCGGCCCGCCAAAAGGCTCTTTCAGGTAACGCATGCCAAACAGCACCACCAGAATTACGCTGATCTCGCGCAACGCCGCCGCTTCTGCAATCGAGCCCAGCTGCATCGCCCACAGCACCAGAGCGTAGCTGAACAACACGCAGAACCCGACGGCCAGGCCCAGTCGCCACTGCTCGCGCCAGAACAACATGAACGCGGGTCGTTTGCGCACCAACGCCAACAGCGGAAACGGCCAGGCACTGAGCAAGGTGACCCAGACCAGATAATCCAGTGGATGGGACCAGCGTCGCAATGCCTGCCCGTCAATGTAGGTGTAGCAACCGATGCACAGGCCGATCAGCGCCACCACCGGCAACATCGACCAGGGCAAACGCGCACCGCCGCCGCCCTGCCAGAGCAGGCACAGCATGCCGAACGGGATCAGCAGGATTCCGAAAATCTGCTGATGGGTCAGCACTTCCCCGGCAAAGATCAGCGTCAGCGCCAGCACCACCAACGGTGAAAGGCCGCGCATCAATGGATAGACCAGCCCGAGGTCGCCGACCCGATAGGCCTGGATCAGCAAATAGCGATAGAGCAACTCGAACGCCGCCGACGCCAGGATCCACGGCCAGATCTCCAATGGCGGCATGCTCAGGAACGGCAGCATCAGCACGACAAAGAGCAGCGCCACGCTGTCCATGCAGGCCACCACCAACAGCCGCTCCGCACTGAACTTGATCAGGGTATTCCACGCCGCATGCAACAGCGCCGCCACCAACACCAACGCCGTCGCAAGCACGGCCTACTCCTTTTGTTGTCTCCACAATCCCCGTAGGAGCGAGCTTGCTCGCGAAAAACGTGAGGACAACGCGCTCAATCAGAGAGCACCCGTCATCATTCACGTCCATCGCGAGCGAGCTCGCTCCTACAGGGGCCGGGTAGAGAATTGATTCGCCATATTTCACTGTCTGTTTATACTGCAAGCGACCACGCCGCACTCAGTTGCGCACAAACTTATTCCAATAAAAATCCTGCCCGGCCCGCTCTCGTCGAGAACGGTCGTCGGCCTGCGTATGCCTGATCACAGCGTCAAGACTACCGACAGAGACCTTGCGCATGCCACTCGCTTTGCTTGCCCTCGCCGTTGCCGCCTTCGGCATCGGCACCACCGAATTCGTCATCATGGGTCTTTTGCCCGATGTCGCCCGCGACCTCGGCGTGAGCATTCCCGACGCCGGATTACTGATCACCGGCTACGCCCTGGGCGTGGTGTTCGGTGCACCGATCCTCGCGGTCGGCACCGCCAACATGCCGCGCAAGGCCACGTTATTGGGCATGACGCTGATGTTCATCCTCGGCAACATGCTCTGCGCGCTGGCGCCAAACTACGCCACGCTGATGGCCGCGCGCGTGATCACGGCACTGTGCCACGGCGCATTTTTCGGCATCGGTTCGGTGGTGGCCGCCGGGTTGGTGGCCCCCAACAAAAGGGCTCAGGCGATTGCCATGATGTTCACCGGCTTGACCCTGGCCAACGTGCTCGGCGTGCCACTGGGTACCGCACTCGGGCAATACGCAGGCTGGCGCTCGACCTTCTGGGCGGTGTCGGTGATCGGGGTGCTGGCGGCGATTGCGCAATGGGTCTGGCTGCCGAAAAACATCGCGATGGATAAAGCCAACCTGGCCAGCGAGTTCAAGGTACTGGGCAAGGCCAACGTACTGCTGGCCCTGGGCATGAGTGTACTGGCCTCGACCAGCCTGTTCAGTGTGTTCACTTACATTGCGCCGATCCTGCAGGACATCACCGGTGTCAGCCCCCACGGCGTCACCATCATGCTGCTGTTGTTCGGTGTGGGCTTGACCGCCGGCAGCATGCTCGGTGGTCGTCTGGCGGACAGCCGCTTGCTGCCTTCGCTGGTGGGCATGGCGCTGGCGGTGCTGGTGGTACTGGCGGCATTCACGCAAACCAGTCACTCGGTCATCCCGGCGGCCATCACACTGGTGTTGTGGGGGACGTTTGCCTTTGCCTTGTGCCCGATCCTGCAACTGCTGATCATCGATCAGGCCTTTGAGGCACCAAACCTGGGTTCGACCTTGAACCAGAGCGCCTTCAACCTCGGCAACGCCGCCGGGGCATGGATTGGCGGTCTGGTTGTGGCCAGCGGCGCCGATCTGGCGGACCTGCCCTGGACCGGTGCACTGGTCAGCGGTCTGACCGTGTTGACCGCACTGTTCTTCATCTATCGCCAGCGTCGCGGTGCGGCTGCGCTTGATGCGGTGGGCTGAGGATCAGCTTGATGGTTTTTTGATTTTCTGCGGATCGGGCGCTTCGCTCTGATCCGCAGATTTTTTCGGCGGCCCGCTTTCGCTGCGAATCTGCGCATGGCTGATCAGCGCGAAAATAAAACTGCCACCGATGATGTTCCCCGCCAGCGTCGGCCCGGCGAACACCTGCCAGAAATCACTCCACGGCAACTCGCCGGCAAATACCAGATACGAAACCTCCAGCGAACCGACCACGATGTGGGTGAAATCCCCCAGCGCCATGAGGTAGGTGATGAGGATGATGATCCACATCTTGGCGCTCTCCATGGACGGGATCATCCAGACCATGGTGGCGATCATCCATCCGGAAATGATGCCCTTGGCGAACATCTGGCTGGCGTGGTTTTCCATGACCTTGCGGCCGATATCGAGGAAGGCGACATCGGTCTTGCTGTCGAAAATCGGCAGTTCCAGCATCACGTACGCCACCAGCAAGGTGCCACAGAGGTTGCCGACCAGCACCACCGTCCACAGCCGTAGCAGCCGGCCGAAGTTGGCCAGCGTCGGTTTGGTCATTACCGGCAACACGGCGGTCAGGGTGTTTTCGGTGAACAGTTGCTGGCGAGCGAGGATCACCGCGAGGAAACCGGCGCAATAACCGAAACTCGCGATCACCTTGAATCCTTCGCCATCCGGAAGACGCGAATTGAGCAAGCCCATGCCCATCAGCGACAGCCCCATGGTCAACCCCGCCGCGAGCGCCGACCACCACAACGCGGCAATGCTGCGCTCCAGTTCCTGGTCGCCCTGGGTACGGATGATCTCGTGCAGCACCGCGGCACGGGGTGGCTGGCTCTTTTCGACTTCGTGCTCTTCTTGCGCCGAAAGGTTCGGGGTCTTGCCGTCTTGTGCCGAGTTCATGGGATGCGCAACCGGTGGCGGGCTATTCAGCTATGACCTGTGCAGCGGGGATTCCGTTCTGTAGGAGCGAGCCTGCTCGCGATGGACTTGAGAGCACCACTGGGTGTCAGGTACCCAGTGTTATCGTTAACGACCATCGCGAGCAGGCTCGCTCCTACACGCTGGCGTCGTCCTTGAACTGGTCCTTGACGTACCTGATCTCGGTCCGGCCGTGAGGCGCCGGCAAGCCGTCTTCACCGAGGTTCACGAACACCATTTTTTCAACGGTGAGGATGCTCTTGCGGGTGATCTTGTTGCGCACCTCGCACGTCAGGGTGATCGAAGTGCGGCCGAACTCGGTCGCCGTGATGCCCAGTTCGATGATGTCGCCCTGGCGCGAGGCGCTGACGAAATTGATTTCTGAAATGTACTTGGTGACCACACGCTGGTTGCCCAACTGAACGATGGCGTAGATCGCCGCCTCTTCGTCGATCCAGCGCAGCAGGCTACCGCCGAACAGCGTGCCGTTAGGGTTGAGGTCTTCGGGTTTTACCCATTTGCGGGTGTGGAAATTCATGTTCACTCCTGAGCGTCTTGCCGAATGATGCCGACCATCATGGCAGAGCCCGACCTAGAGCTCTATTGAGCATCGTCTATGGTCTCGATTACCGTTCGGACATTGACCGACAGAAACGCTTTGGAAGATCGGCATAGCCCGCTATAATCGCCACCGTTTCAAAACGGTCATCTTCAATTGCTACCGTTTCCCGCCACCTGTCCGAGGGGCGCTGCAGCAGGTTTGACCTGTCAGGCTCGGATGGGGCGTTGCCTGGCCTTCACTGGCTGGACACTAAACGCACAACGGCGCCCATTCGCATACATTACGAATGGAGGCTCTTCATGAGCGCTGTTATCACGCCTGCAGATTTTAACGATTACAAAGTTGCCGACATGTCCCTGGCTGCCTGGGGCCGTCGCGAAACCATCATCGCCGAATCCGAAATGCCAGCCCTGATGGGTCTGCGCAACAAGTATTCCGCCGAGCAACCGCTCAAGGGCGCGAAGATCCTCGGCTGCATCCACATGACCATTCAGACTGCCGTGCTGATCGAAACCCTGGTTGCCCTGGGTGCCGAAGTACGCTGGTCGTCCTGCAACATTTTCTCGACTCAGGACCAGGCTGCTGCTGCCATCGCCGCTGCCGGCATCCCGGTTTTCGCCTGGAAAGGTGAAACCGAACAAGAGTACGAGTGGTGCCTGGAGCAGACCATCCTCAAAGATGGCGCGCCTTGGGATGCCAACATGATCCTCGACGACGGCGGTGACCTGACCGAGCTGCTGCACAAGAAGTACCCACAGGTTCTGGACCGCGTCCACGGCGTGACCGAAGAAACCACCACCGGCGTTCACCGCCTGCTGGACATGCTGGCCAAGGGCGAGCTGAAAATCCCGGCCATCAACGTCAACGACTCGGTGACCAAGAGCAAGAACGACAACAAGTACGGCTGCCGTCACAGCCTGAACGATGCGATCAAGCGCGGCACCGACCACCTTCTGTCCGGCAAGCAAGCGCTGGTCATCGGCTACGGCGACGTGGGCAAGGGTTCGGCCCAGTCCCTGCGTCAGGAAGGCATGATCGTCAAGGTTTCCGAAGTCGACCCGATCTGCGCCATGCAAGCCTGCATGGACGGTTTCGAAGTGGTTTCGCCGTTCATCGACGGTATCAACAACGGAACTGAAGCAAGCATCGACAAGGCATTGCTGGGCAAGATCGACCTGATCGTGACCACCACCGGTAACGTCAATGTTTGCGACTCGAACATGCTCAAGGCCCTGAAGAAGCGTGCCGTTGTCTGCAATATCGGCCACTTCGACAACGAAATCGACACCGCTTTCATGCGCAAGAACTGGGCATGGGAAGAAGTGAAGCCGCAGGTTCACAAGATCCACCGTACCGGCGCTGGCGATTTCGACCCACAGAACGACGACTACCTGATCCTGCTGGCCGAAGGCCGTCTGGTTAACCTGGGTAACGCCACCGGCCACCCGAGCCGCATCATGGACGGTTCGTTCGCCAACCAGGTTCTGGCCCAGATCTTCCTGTTCGGCCAGAAGTACGCCGACCTGTCGCCAGCCCAGAAAGCCGAGCGCCTGACCGTTGAAGTACTGCCGAAGAAACTCGACGAAGAAGTGGCCCTGGAAATGGTCCGTGGCTTCGGCGGCGTAGTGACTCAACTGACCAAGACCCAGGCCGACTACATCGGCGTGACCGTTGAAGGTCCGTTCAAGCCGCACGCCTACCGCTACTGATAGACCGGCTTTTCCTGTGTAGGAGCGAGCTCGCTCGCGATGGACGTCAACGATAACGCGTGTTGCCTGGATGAACGCGTTGCCTTGATGTTTTTCGCGAGCAAGCTCGCTCCTACAGGGGGCCAGCGTCCGCCTTATGAGTTTCCAAGGATATGACCATGTCCCAAGATCGTCGCTACAGCTTCGAGTTCTTCCCTACGAAGACCGATGCTGGGCATGAAAAGCTGCTCGCCACTGCTCGCCAGTTGGCCATCTACAACCCCGATTTCTTCTCCTGCACCTACGGCGCCGGCGGTTCGACCCGCGATCGCACGCTGAACACCGTGCTGCAGCTCGAAAGCGAAGTCAAAATCCCTGCCGCTCCGCACCTGTCCTGCGTGGGCGATAGCAAGGACGACTTGCGCGGCCTGCTGGCCCAGTACAAGGCTGCCGGCATCAAGCGTATCGTCGCCCTGCGCGGTGACCTGCCTTCGGGCATGGGCATGGCCAGCGGTGAGTTGCGCCACGCCAATGACCTGGTTGAATTCATTCGTGAAGAAACCGGTGATCATTTCCACATCGAAGTCGCCGCTTACCCGGAAATGCATCCGCAAGCGCGCAATTTCGAAGACGATGTGGCCAACTTCGTGCGCAAGGCCAACGCTGGCGCCGACAGCGCGATCACCCAGTACTTCTTCAACGCCGACTGCTATTTCTACTTCGTCGAACGCGTGCGGGCGCTGGGCGTGAACATCCCGATCGTGCCGGGCATCATGCCGATCACCAACTACAGCAAGCTGGCGCGCTTCTCCGATGCCTGCGGTGCGGAAATCCCGCGCTGGATCCGCAAGCAACTGGAAGCCTATGGCGACGACACCCAGAGCATTCAGCGCTTTGGCGAACAGGTCATCACCGAGATGTGCGAACAACTGCTGCAGGGTGGCGCTCCAGGGCTGCACTTCTACACCCTGAACCAGGCTGAAGCGAGCCTGGCGGTGTGGAACAACCTGAAGTTGCCGCGTTAAAAAGTCGTTGAAGCACAATTAAAAGATCGCAGCCTGCGGCAGCGCCTACAACGGAATGTCAAATCCCGTAGACGCTGTCGCAGGCTGCGATCTTTTGCTTTCAACGCACTATTAATGTGCGGCAATCCACGGAGTTAGAGCATCTGCGGTCAGTTTCTGGCTCTTTCCGGTTTCTCGTCGTAATCTCAGCCTATGCCTTTGATCACGCAGTTAATCGCCGTGCTTGTCTTCACTTGCCTGAGCTTCGCCGCCCGGGGCGAGAAGCTGCGCATTGTCACGGAGCCTTGGGCGCCCTATGTGTACGAAGACAACGGCAAATCCCTGGGCCTGGACTACGAAACCACCGCCATTGTCTTCAAGCGCCTGGGCATCGAAGTGGAGTGGCAGTTCCTGCCATGGAAACGCTGCTTGTCGATGCTTGAAACAGGCCAGGCCGACGGCGCCCTGGACATCTTTCACAGCGACGAACGCGAAGCGACGCTGCTCTACCCCAGCGAACCGCTTTCGGAAGTCCAGTTCGTGATGTTCTACGCCAATGACCGGCCCCACCCGTTTCGCAGCCTCGATGACTTGCGCGGCCTGACCATCGGCACCTCGCCGGGTTACCTGTACAGCAAGGACTTCAGCGATTCGACGCTGTTCACCCGCGAGCCAGCCCCCACCCATGAAGCCAACTTCGGCAAACTGGTACGCGGGCGAATTGACCTGCTGATCACCGACCGCCGGGTCGGCCAGCATTTGCTCGACGAACTGGGCATCCGCGACAAGATCACCGAAAACCCCACGGTCATCAGCCAGCAAAGCCAGTTTCTCGCGGTGCGGCGCAATGCGGGCATGGATCTGCTGGTGCAGCGTTTCGGCGCCGAACTCAAGCGCTTCAAGCGCGAGCCCGCCTACGCTGAACTGAGCGCCCGCTACGGCGCGGAACCGGCAGCCAGCGTGAAGTCTGAAAAGGCCACGGCCGCCACGGAAAAAACCGTTGAGCAGCAGGAAAGCGGCGCGCAGTGATAGCTCTGTTATACTCCGGCCTTCCCGCCAGGCTCACGCCCGGACGCTCGGAATCGTTAAAGGCATCTCAACCCCGCTACTGCGCAGCTTTCAGCCCGCGCGAGCGCTTGCAGACGAGCCTTCGAAACCCAGCAGGACCGGACGGGATTGCGTCCTCTTAAACGCCATTCGCGCCAGGCAAGACTCCCATTGGGCCAAGCCCTAACTAGAACAGGATTACTCATGTCCTTTGCTTCCCTCGGTCTCTCCGAGGCTTTAGTCCGCGCCATCGAGGCGGCGGGCTATACCGAGCCTACTCCGGTGCAACAGCGGGCCATTCCCGCCGTGTTGCAAGGTCGCGACCTGATGGTCGCGGCACAGACAGGTACTGGTAAAACCGGCGGTTTCGCCCTTCCGATCCTGGAGCGGTTGTTCCCCAACGGTCATCCGGACAAGTCCCAACGTCACGGCCCGCGCCAACCGCGCGTACTGGTCCTGACCCCGACTCGCGAACTCGCCGCGCAAGTGCATGAAAGCTTCAAGGTCTATGCCCGTGACCTGAAGTTCGTCAGCGCCTGCATCTTCGGCGGTGTCGGCATGAACCCGCAGGTTCAGGCCATGTCCCGCGGCGTAGACGTGCTGGTGGCCTGCCCTGGCCGCCTGCTCGACCTGGCCGGCCAAGGCAGCGTCGATCTGTCCCACGTGGAAATCCTCGTGCTGGACGAAGCCGACCGCATGCTCGACATGGGCTTCGTCCATGACGTGAAAAAGGTCCTGGCCCGTCTGCCGGCCAAACGCCAGAACCTGCTGTTCTCGGCGACCTTCTCCAAGGACATTACCGACCTCGCCGGCAAGCTGCTGCACAACCCGGAACGCATCGAAGTCACGCCGCCAAACACCACGGTCGAGCGTATCGAACAGCGCGTATTCCGCCTGCCGGCCAGCCACAAGCGCGCCTTGCTGGCCCACCTGATCACCGCTGGCGCCTGGGAACAGGTACTGGTGTTCACCCGCACCAAGCACGGCGCCAACCGCCTGGCCGAGTACCTGGACAAGCACGGCCTGAGCGCCGTCGCGATCCACGGCAACAAGAGCCAGAACGCCCGCACCAAAGCCCTGGCCGACTTCAAGGCCGGCACTGTGCGCATCCTGGTGGCCACCGACATCGCCGCCCGCGGCCTGGACATCGACCAGTTGCCACATGTGGTCAACTTTGAACTGCCGAACGTCGATGAAGACTACGTGCACCGTATCGGCCGTACCGGCCGTGCCGGTCGTTCGGGCGAGGCGATTTCGCTGGTAGCCCCGGACGAAGAAAAACTGCTGAAAAGCATCGAACGCATGACCAAGCAGAAAATCGCCGACGGCGACCTGATGGGCTTCGATGCAAGCACCATCGAGGCGGAAAAGCCTGAAGTGCGCGAGCGTCCGGACATGCGCAACCCGCGCAATCCACGTGGCCCGCGCGGCGACGGTCCGAACGGCAGCGGTGGCGGCGGTGGTCGCAAGGACAAAGGCAAGGACAAGGGCAAGGAAAAACCGGCCGGCGAACGCGGCGAGCGCCCGGCCCGTCAGCAGAAACCACGTGAAGGCACTCCGGCTCGCGAGCAGCGTCCATCGCAACCTCCTCGTGCCGCCGCTGACCGCGCCCCGGACGAGTTCCTGGACGACGATATCGATAACTTCGGCAACCGCGTCGACTACGTGCCGCAGCAGAAGCCCGCGCAAGGCCGCGGCCGTCGCCCGGGTGCTCCGGCACAAGGCACCGCGGCAGGTTCGGGCGCTCCACGTTCCGGCAAGCCACAAGGTCGCCAGAACGGTCCCCGCAACAGCGATGGCGCCAGCACCGGCACTCCGCCAGCCAAGCGTAACGGCCCTCGCAGTGGCGCACCGCGCGACGGCCAGGCCCGTCGCGAAGATTCGCGCAATCGCCGTCCGGCCCGTGACGACCAGCCACGTTCGGAACCTGCCGTGCAGAACCCGCGTGGCCCGGCGCCGAAGATCATGCACAAGGAGTCGAAGGCGGATCGCTTCCCGACACCTGAGCAGCTGGATCAACTGCCAAGCCGTCCTCGTGGTGAGAAACCAGCGCTGCTGACCCGCAATCGCTGAGTTATCGCTGCAATAAAAAATGCCCCGGTTCGAAAGAGCCGGGGCATTTTTTTGATCAGTGCAAAAACCTGTGGGAGCGAGCTTGCTCGCGATGGTCGTCAACGATAACCCTGGAAGCCTGATGCTCCGCGGCGTTCTCAGGTCTATCGCGAGCAGGCTCGCTCCTACAGTCTCAGCAGCTGAGTTATCGCTGAAATAAAAAAATGCCCCGAACCGAAAGGTCCGGGGCATTTTTTTGATCAGTGCAAAAACCTGTGGGAGCGAGCTTGCTCGCGATGGTCGTCAACGATAACGCTGGAAGCCTGATGCTCCGCGGCGTTCTCAGGTCTATCGCGAGCAGGCTCGCTCCTACAGTCTCAGCATTACTTCGCTTTTACACCTTCAAAGGTCACGTACATCTCAACCGCATCGGACGATGGGCCCAGGTCTTTCTGCTTGCCGAAGTCGGAACGCTTGAGGCTGAAAGTACCCTCGAAGCCTGCACGGTAGCCGCCCCATGGATCCTTGCCTTCACCCAGGAAAGTAGCCTTGACCACGATTGGTTTGGTTACACCGAGGATAGTCAGGTCGCCAGCTACATCGGCAGTGTCCTTGCCAGCGGCGTTTTTGCCGGTGGGTTTGACGCTGGTGGAAACGAACGTGGCTTTGCTGCCGTTCAGGAAGTCTTTGCTGGAGATGTGCTTGTCACGCTCGGCGTTGTTGGTGAAAACGCTGGCGGTGTTCACGTTGAACTCGATCTTGCTGTCTTCAGGCTTGGCAGCGTCGAAGCTGAACTTGCCGTCGATGTCCTTGAAAGTACCGGTGATGAAGCTGTAGCCCAGGTGGCTGATCTTGAAGTCAACGAAGGCGTGCTGGCCTTCTTTGTCGACCACGTAGTCAGCGGCCATGGCGTTACCGGCGGACAACAGGGCGGAACTGATTGCCAGAGCGGCCAGAGTCTTTTTCAACATGCTTTGTTTTCCTTTGGAGTCGAGGTTGAACTTCAGGCTTTGCGACCCAGCATTCGCTTGAGGGTCACATCACGGTCGATAAAGTGGTGCTTCAATGCTGCCAACGCATGGAGGCCGGAAAAAATTACCAGCACCCACGCCAGGTAGAGGTGGATCACGCCAGCGGTATCTGCCTGGTCCGGCAGTCCGGATACCAGCGCAGGGACTTCAAACAAGCCAAACACCGGGATACCGACACCTTCGGCGGTGGAAATCAGGTAACCGGCAATCAACACAGCAAACAGACTGAGGTACAGAAAGCCATGGCCGAACCTGGCGCCGAGGCGCGTCATGCGGCTGTAGCTAGCCAGGGTTGGCGGCGGTGGACTGATGAAGCGCCACAGCACCCGCAGCAGCATCACACCCAGCAACACCAGGCCGATACTCTTGTGCAGGTCCGGTGCGTCTTTGCGCCAGGTGCTGTAGTAGTCGAGCCCGACCATCCACAGCCCAAGCGCGAACAGACCGAAGACCGCCAGTGCCACAACCCAGTGAATGACGATACTGACCCAGCCGTAGCGGGAGGTAGAGTTACGTAGCTGCATTGCCTAGATCCTGTAAGTGCTGGCCCAAGACTATCGAGTTATCTATCGAATTAAAGCGGAAAAATTTGCTTTGAAATATCGAAAAATGCGATCAAGAGTCTGAAGCCTGCGAGTTAAGGAAAGATTAAAGGCGAAATTGTGAGAAAAAGTGAATACAAACCGGAGAACACCTGTATCAAAAGGTTTATTCGATTCTGGTCCCGGTTTTTCTCCAGGCAAAAAAAACGCGGCCCTTGAGCCGCGTTTTTTCGCCTGAACGTTGCTGAGTCTTGGTGTCAGTGGCCTCACTGCTCTCCGGTTCAACATTTTTGACCGGTGCCGTCCTGGCAGGCTCCGCCCTCCCCGATCCAGACACCTGATGGCTGCCGCTTATCATTTAGCTCCGAATCTTTTGTGAGAAGCTTCTGATGCATTGCAGCAGCATGTAGGACCGCACAGCCAAACCGGATGGTTGATATTTGATGGCAAAAAAAAGCGCGACCCTGGGGCCGCGCTTTTTTACACCTGAACGTTACTGAGCCTTGGTCACAGTGTCCGTCGCAGGTTTGGCCGCTGGCTTCTTCGCCGTCTCGGCTTTCTTCACCGGAGCCTTGGCCGGGGCCTTTTTCGTTTCGGTCTTGGCTGGGGCCTTGGCCGGTGCCTTCTTCGCAGGCTCGGTTTTCACCGGTGCCGCAGGCTTCGGTGGTTCGACCGGTGCCGGTGCAGCAACCGGTGCTGAAACAGGTGCCGGAGTTGCCGGTGCTACCGGTTCAGGTGCCTTGACTGGCTCTGGTTTCTTCTCGTCATCCGAGCCGCCGAACAGGTTGCTGAAGAAATTGCCTTTCTTCGCCACCACCGCACCAGCGCCCGCCGCTGCGGCGGCCGGACCCACTTTCGCCGGTTCGAACGACTTGCCCGCCGCCAGGTCTTCAACCTGGCTGGCCGCACGCTGACCGGTGCGCAGCGCGCCTTCCAGGGTGCCTGGGTACAGGGTGTCGGTGTGTTCGCCAGCGAAGGCTACGCGCTGAATCGGGCGTTCCCACAGGCGCCAGAACTTGCTGATCTGGCCCGGGCCGAAGGCCAGGTAGGCACCGCCAGTCGACGGGTCGGTGCTGTAGCGACGGATTTCATAACCGGTGAACGAACCACGGGCCTGTGGATAAAAAGCGTGCAGGCGAATCAGCACCTGATCGGCCATCTGCTTGTCGCCGAACGCCTGCATGACGCGGGCGTTGTCGCCGGACAGGTTGATCACCACGTTGGCACCGCCCTTCAGGGCAGGCTCGACCCACAACATCCCCAGGCCGGTGTTGCTGTAGATCTCGCCGGACATGCGCGCCTTGCTTTCCCACACCGGCGTCTTGAACTTGAGCATGATCTGGTCGCGCCAACCGTAGTTGGTGCCCTTGATCGCCGCCAGGTGCTGGGCGTCCAGCGCCGGGGTCATCTGGATCTTGTTCAGGGCACGCAGTGGCACGGCCAGCACGGCGTAGTCAGCCTTATAACTGACGTTGTCGACTTTGACGGTCACACCATCCTTGTCCTGGATGATCGCCGAGACCGGGGAGCTGGTCTTGATGGTTTTCAGCTGCTTGACCAGGGCCTGGGCCAGCACCGGGCTGCCACCGACCAGGCGCGATGCACGCAGGTCACGATCGGAGACACCACGGTAAACGCGGCTCTGCTGTGCGAAGTACAGCAGCGACAGGCGCGAAGGTTCATCGTAGCGGGTACGAATCTGCTGGTTGATCAACTGGCGAGCGGTGGCCGGCAGGTTCTGCTTGTCGAGCCAGCTCGACACGTTGATCTGATCCAGCGCGTGCAGCGTGTTGTTGGCAGCCGGGTTCAGCGGGTCGTCGATCGAGCGCGCCAGATCGTCCACGGTCTTGTCGAAACGCTTGAGCGCCTCGGCGGTGGCTGGCTGCTTGGTCGCCAGATCGGCGGCGGAGAAATACTCGCCATCGATCAGGTAGCTTGGGGTCCGCACGAATTCAGGGGCCGGCGTGGTGCTCAGCTTGAAGTTCGAGACGTACTTGTTCAGCACCGGCTGAGCCTTGTCATTGCCGATCCACTCACTGGTGGCCATGCCGGAACGACCGCCCAGGCTCGACCTGGCTTCCAGCAGAGTGACCTGCCAGCCCTTGTTCTGCAGCTCGTATGCGGCAGTCAGGCCCGACAGGCCGCCGCCGATCACGATCGCGGTTTTATCCTTGGCCAGCGCAGACACGCTGAACAGCCCCAACATCACCAGCGCACAGGCGCGCAGCCAACCGACAGACATTCAGCGAACTCCGGAATCACACGAGGAAAACAGTAGTTTTTGCGAGCCAGACAGCTCAAGAGCCGCGAAGGATACGTCAGCCTTCAGACGCCCGCCAGCAACGTCTATCGGCCTGTACAAAGTAGCTCATTCGACACAATGGGTTGTCCCCGCGGCACGCATTGCATAGGCTTGCGCGATTGTTTGTCCGCGCAGGTAACGGACCGCCTCCAGGAGAGTGAAAATGGGCCTGAATAATCAGTGGATGCAACGCGATCTCGCCGTGCTGTGGCATCCCTGCACCCAGATGAAAGATCACGAACAACTGCCGCTGATCCCGATCAAGCGCGGGGAAGGCGTGTGGCTGGAAGACTTCGAAGGCAAGCGCTACCTCGATGCGGTCAGCTCCTGGTGGGTCAATGTGTTCGGACACGCCAACCCGCGGATCAACCAGCGCATCAAGGACCAGGTCGACCAGCTCGAACATGTGATCCTGGCCGGCTTCAGTCATCAACCGGTGATCGAGTTGTCCGAGCGCCTGGTGAAGATGACGCCGGAAGGCCTGACCCGGTGCTTCTACGCCGATAACGGCTCGTCCTGCATCGAAGTCGCGCTGAAAATGAGCTTTCACTACTGGCTCAATCGCGGTCAGCCGAACAAGAAGCGCTTCGTCACCCTGACCAACAGCTACCACGGCGAAACCATGGCGGCGATGTCGGTGGGTGACGTGCCGCTGTTCACCGAGACCTACAAAGCACTGTTGATGGACACCATCAAGGTGTCGAGCCCGGATTGCTACCTGCGCCCCGAGGGCATGAGCTGGGAAGAACACTCGCGCAACATGTTCGCCGCCATGGAGCAGACCCTCGCCGAAAACCACGACACGGTCGCGGCGGTGATCGTCGAGCCGCTGATCCAGGGCGCCGGTGGCATGCGCATGTACCACCCGGTGTACCTCAAATTGCTGCGAGAAGCCTGCGACCGCTACGGCGTGCACCTGATCCACGACGAAATCGCCGTCGGCTTCGGCCGCACCGGGACGATGTTCGCCTGCGAACAGGCTGGCATCCGCCCTGATTTCCTGTGCCTTTCCAAAGCCCTGACCGGCGGCTATCTGCCGCTGGCGGCGTGCATGACCACCGACGAGGTCTACAGCGCCTTCTACGACGACTACCCGACCCTACGCGCCTTCCTGCACTCCCACAGCTACACCGGCAACCCGCTGGCGTGCGCGGCGGCCCTGGCGACCCTGGACATCTTCGAAGAAGACAACGTCATCGAGAACAACAAGGCCCTGGCGCAGCGCATGGCTACGTCGACGGCGCATCTGGTCGACCACCCGAACGTGTCCGAAGTGCGCCAGACGGGCATGGTGCTGGCCATCGAGATGGTCAAGGACAAGGCCAGCAAAGAGGCTTGGCCGTGGCAGGAACGTCGCGGCCTGAAGGTGTTCCAGCACGCCCTGGAGCGCGGTGCCTTACTGCGTCCATTGGGTAGCGTGGTGTATTTCCTGCCGCCGTATGTGATCACCCCGGAGCAGATCGACTTCCTTGCCGAAGTGGCCAGCGAAGGGATCGACATCGCGACCCGTGACAGCGTCAGCGTGGCGGTGCCGAAGGACTTCCACCCGGGGTTCCGTGATCCGGGCTGATGATGCGGTCAATGTGGGAGCGAGCTTGCTCGCGATAGCGGTCTTCCAGCCACCATCAATGGTGAATGTCAGATCGTCATCGCGAGCAAGCTCGCTCCCACAGAAGTCCCCACCGTTCCATGACCAACACCCTTTTTCAGAGACCCAGCATGAGACTGTCCCGCTTCTTCATCGACGCCCCCCTGAGCATCGGCGAGCACGAGTTGCCCGAAGCCCAGGCCCACTACATCAGCCGAGTGCTGCGCATGGCCGAGGGCGATGCGTTGCAGTTGTTCGACGGTTCGGGCCAGGAGTTTCGCGCCAGGCTGGTCGACGTCGGTAAAAAGCGCGTCGTGGTGCAGGTCGATGAATGCTTCGCCGGGCAGATCGAGTCGCCGCTGCAAATCCATCTCGGCCAGGGCCTGTCCCGGGGTGAACGCATGGACTGGGCGATCCAGAAAGCCACGGAACTGGGCGTCACTGAAATCACCCCGATCTTCACAGAGCGCTGCGAAGTCCGACTCAAGGACGAGCGCGCCGACAAACGCCTGCTGCACTGGCGCCAGGTGGCGATCAGCGCATGCGAACAGTGCGGGCGTTCAAGGGTGCCGGTGATTCATCCGCCGCTGTTGCTGACTGACTGGTTGAAGCAGACACAAGCCGAGTTGAAATTGGTGCTGCACCCGGTGGCCGAACCGTTGGTGAGCCACGCCAAACCTTCAAGTCTGGCATTCCTGATCGGCCCGGAGGGTGGTTTGTCCGATGCCGAAGTCGATCAGGCCAAGGCCGGCGGCTTCCACGCCGCCCGCCTCGGTCCACGGGTGTTGCGCACCGAAACCGCACCGGTTGTTGCACTGGCGGTGGCCCAGCAACTCTGGGGTGATTTCTAGGCTACTGCACCGGATCACTCACCGGTTTGGCAATGATCGCCTTGAGTTCGCTGGTCATCGGGAACTCAAGGTTCAAACCCTTCGGCGGGATCGGCTGCTCGAACCAGCGTTGGTAGATGCCATTGATCTCGCCCGAGCTGTACAGATCCGCCAACGCGCCGTTGACCAGCGCCAGGAACTGCGGATCGTCCTTGCGCACCATGCAGCTGTAGATCTCCCGCGATTGCTCCTCCCCGACCACTACCCACTTGTGCGGGTCATTGGCCTTGGCGCGCTCACCGTAGAGCAGCGCGTCGTCCATGTAGAACGCCGCCGCCCGGCCCGACTGCAGCATCTGGAAGGCTTCGCCGTGGTCCTTGGCGCTGATCACGAACATGTCGATCTTGTGATCGACGTTGTAGCTTTTCAGGAAGCGCTCGTTGGTGGTGCCGGCGGTAGTCACCACATTCTTGCCGCGCAGGTCAGCGAAATTCTTGATCCCGCTGTCCTTCGCGGTCAGCAACTGGCCTTTGACATAGATGAAGCCATAGGAGAAGGCCACCTGCTTCTGCCGTTCGGCGGTCACGCCGGTGGAGCCGCACTCCAGGTCAACGGTGCCGTTCTGCACCAGTGGAATGCGTGTCTGCGAGGTCACCAGGTTGTACTTCACCTTCAGGTCCGGCAGCGCCAGTTGCTGCTGAATGCGCTCGACGATCTTGCCCGCCAGATCCACCGAGTAACCCATCGGCTTGCCGCTGTGATCACCCACGTAGGAGAACGGCACCGAAGCATCGCGATAGCCCAGGGTGATGCTGTTGGCGCTGGCGATCTTGCTCAGGGTGCCGGTCAGCGGCGCTTCATTGGCCTGAACCTGACTGCCAAGCAATAGGCTAAGCGTACAAGCGAGCAACGTGATTTTTTGCATTGTTATTCTCCGTTGTGGGTGTTGGTTTATCAGACGCGTGCAGCGATGACGGTGATTTCCACCAGCACCTGCGGGCGGGCCAGTTCGGCCTGCACGGTGGTGCGGCTCGGTGCCTGCCCCGGCGATAGCCAGGCCGACCAGACCTCGTTCATCGCGGCGAAATCCTCTGTGATGTTCTTCAGGTAAATGGTCGCGCTGAGCAGATGATCCTTGTCGCTGCCCGCCTCCGCCAGCAAGGTATCGATTTTCGCCAGCACTTCGCGGGTCTGGCCGGTGGCATCCAGGGCATCGCCCGGCACCTGCCCGGAGAGAAACACCAGGTCGCCAAAGGTCACGGCGCCAGACAGGCGCGGGTTGCTGTGCAGTCGGGTAATGGTCATTGCAGTGTCCTTTTCAGAAATCAGTATTCAGGCGGCCCGGTGGCTGAAACCCTGAAGGTCAATGGAAGGCCGGCGCTCGCCGATCAGCTCGCTGAGCAAGCGCCCGCTGCCGCATGCCAGGGTGAAACCCAGCGCGCCGTGGCCGAGGTTGAGCCACAGGTTGCGATACGCCGTCGCGCCCAGTAGCGGCACGCCGCTGGGGGTGGCCGGGCGCATGCCGGCCCACTCGACGGCTTCGTCATAGGCGCCGGCATTTGGAAAGGTGTCATGGGCCTGACGCTTGATCAGCGCCAGACGCTTGGGGTCCAAAGCAGGGTCGAAGCCGACGATGTCGACCATCGCCGCCACTCGCAATTGCTTACCGATGCGGGCGTAGACGATCTTGCGGTCGTAGTCGGTGATGCTCACGTCCGGTGCCCGGTGACCGGCACCGATCGGCACGGTCAGACTGTAGCCCTTGAGCGGATAAAGCGGCAGTTGCAGCCCGGGTAGCGCCAACAACGGACTGCGGTGACCGGCAGCGATCACCAGTTGATCGACCGGTAGCAATTGCCCGCCCAGTTCGATGGCGTTGACACTACCGTTGCTGTGGCGAATGCCGGTCACCGCTTGCCCGAGACGAAACTCGCAACGGCCGGACGCTTGCAGCCGGGCGGCCAGTTGCTGGCAGAAGCCGTGGCAGTCACCAACCTCTTCGTCCGGGGTGTAGATCGCCCCGACAAAGGGCACATCGATCAGCGCCGGTTCCAGTTGCGCGCATTCGGCCGGCGACAACACTTGCTGTTGCTGCGGGTCGGCCAGGCCTTGGCGCGCATGCTCGAAGCTGCTGTTCTGGCGGAAAGTCACCAGTTTGCCATTGCGCCGCCACTGGAATCCCGCCAGTCCATCATCCTCGCGCCAGGACTTCAATGTGTCCTGGCTGAACAACGCCAGGCGCAGCAAGTGCGCGGCGTTCTCGCGGTTGACCGAGCGGCGGCAGGCGCCGAGGAACGACGCCATCCAGCGCCACTGGGCCAGGTCGAAGCGCGGGCGCAGCTTCAGCGGTGAGTCTCCGCGCAACATCCAGCCGATGGCTTGCAAAGGCACACCGGCGTCAGCCAGGGGCGCGACATAGCGATAGGACAACTGGCCGCCGTTGGCGAAGCTGGTTTCGCTGCCCAGCGAGTCCCGTGCCTCGACCACCGTCACCTCGAAGCCGTCGCGCACCAACGCATAGGCCGTTGCCAGGCCAATCACGCCGCCACCGATGATGCACACACGCTGAGCCATGTCCGTCCTTAAAACCGTAGTGAAGACGACACCGAGGTTAGAGCCAGGTGACAGACGTTGAACAATGCATAAAGATGGCAAACCCATAAACAAAGGTTATGGACTTGCCATGCGCCTTCGCCATATCGAGATTTTCCAGGCCATCCGCCAGACCGGCTCAATCAGCGCCGCCGCGCAATTGCTGCATGTCTCGCAGCCGGCGGTGAGCAAGGTGTTGCAGCACGCCGAGCAACAATTGGGCTTCCCGTTGTTCCTGCGGGTGCGCGGCAAGTTGCAGGCGACCCCGGAAGCGCTGGAGCTGGAGCGCGAAGTGGACAAGGTCAGCGAAAGCCTGCAAGGCGTGCGGCGCCTGGCGCAGAGCCTGCGCCGCGAACCTGGCCACAGCCTGCGCATCGGTGCCACCCCGGCGCTGGCCCTGTCATTGCTGCCGCCGGCCATTCACGAATGGACCGGGCGTTACCCGGACATCGTTTGCGAACTCTCCAGCGCCCACAGTCGCGAACTGGTGCAGAACCTGTTGATGCGCGAAGTGGATGTCGCCCTGACCCTGCAACGCCCGGATCACCCGGGGCTCAAGGCTCAGGCGCTGGCGTCCGGCGTGCTGGTGGCGCTGGCGCCAAGTGGTTACTGGCCTCAGGAAGATGCGGGCAAACCGTTGCCGCTGATGGCGCTGGCGGATGCGCCGCTGATCGGTTTATCCAGCGCCGATCCGCTGGCCGCGCGGCTCGACAGTTACCTGGAAGCGGTCGAACCCCCGCCCCGGGTACGCATCGCCGTGCAAACCTACTCACTGGCACGGGCGATGGTGGAATCTGGCGCGGGCCTGGCGGTGATCGATCCGTTCACCGCCCTTGGCGCCTCTCCCGCCACCACAACGATCCGCCCTCTGGCACCGCCGTTACCCATCACCCTGTACGCAGTGACCCGCGCCGCCGAACCGCCGCCCCACACCTTGAACGATCTGTTGCAGGTATTCAGCCGGCGAGCCCGGGAGCAGTTGGATCGCCTGGTCCCGGTACAGCCTTAAAGGACATAAAACAAAATCGCCACAAAGTGCAGCAAACTCCCGGCGATCACGAACAGATGCCAGATCCCGTGGGCATGGCGCAGGCGATGATCGAGGGCAAAAAAGATAATCCCCACGGTGTACAACACCCCGCCCGATGCCAGCCACGCAAACCCGGCGCCGCCCAGCGCCGCGAGCAGCGGCTTGACCGCCACCAGCACAATCCAGCCCATCACCGCATAAATCACGATCGACAGAATCCGCGCTTCCGAACGCGGCTTTATCTCTTGCAGGATGCCGATCAGCGCCAGTCCCCAGACAATCCCGAACAACGTCCAGCCCCACGGCCCGCGCAGGGTCACCAGACAGAACGGCGTGTAGCTGCCGGCGATCAACAGGTAGATCGAAAAGTGATCGACCTTCTGCATGATCGCTTTCTTGCGCCCGCGCACGCTGTGGTACACGGTCGACGCGCTGTAAAGCACCATCAGGGTAAAGGCGTAGATCGCCATGCTGACAATCTTCCACGGACTGCCGTCGAGACTGGCCAGCACAATCAGCCACACCCCGCCGATAAACGCCGCCACGGCCCCGACAAGATGCGTCCAGGCGTTCAGTCTTTCCCCGTGATACATGCGTTGCTCACCTCGAAATTCGTTACCGCAGAGCGCAAGGCTCAGGCTTGAAGCGTAAAAGCGCAATGTTTCTGTACGACGGGCCCGGAGTAATTGGGCACAATCGAGTCATTCCAAAAAGAGTCCGCCCCATGCTGATCGATGAAGAGTTGACCCTGAAAAAACTCGAGGTGTTCCTGGCTTTCATGCGCACCGGCAACCTGGCGCGGGCCGCTGCCGAATTGCAGACCAGTAACGTCAGCGTGCATCGGGCGATCCATTCCCTGGAAAGCGCCCTGCGCTGCCCCTTGTTCAAGCACGAAGGCCGCAGCCTGACGCCGCTGGAAAGCGCTTATGTGCTGGAAGAGCGGGCGCAGAAGCTGATTCAGGATGTCGTCGAAAGCGTGCGCCTGACCCGCGAAGCCGCCGGGTTCTCCGCCGAACGTTTCAAGCTGGGCTCGCTGTATTCACTGACGGTCAAGACCGTGCCGCAACTGATCATGGGTTTGAAGATCCGCCGCAGCGAGCTCAACATCGACCTGATTCTGGGCTCCAACATCGACCTGCTCTACAAGCTCAAGAACATGGAAGTCGATGCGGCCCTGGTGTCGCTGGACGACAGTGTCAACGACCCGGATTGCGAGCAGATCCCGCTGTTTTCCGACGACATCTTCCTCGCCACCCCCGCCGACTCGAAGTTTGCCCAGCGAACCGAAGTCGACCTGGCCGAGGTCCGCGACGAAACCTTCATCACCCTGACCCAGGGCTTCGCCACCCATCAGGACGGTAAGCGGGTATTCGAGCAGGCAGGGTTCGAACCGAAGGTGGCGATGCAGGTCAACGACATCTTCACCCTGCTGAGCATGGTCAGTTCGGGCGTGGGTTATGCGTTGCTGCCGGGGCGGATTGCGGCGGTGTACGAGAACCGGGTGAAGCTGATCCCGTTGCAGGAAAAGTACCGGTTGCAGCAGCACATTGGCGTGGTGTTCCTGAAAGCCAAGGAGCGTGATCCGAATTTGCTGGCGTTGCTGGCGGAGTGTCGGATGTATGCCAATCGGCAGGCTTGAGACCTTATCGACCCCATCGCGAGCAAGCTCGCTCCCACATAGGAATGCGATTCCCTGTGGGAGCGAGCTTGCTCGCGATGACGTCTGAACATTCAATGACGATGCAGCGGACTACCCGACAATCCCGCGAACAATGAAGTACAACAACGAAGGCCCCAGCAAGCAGCCCAACCCGGTGTGGAATGTCGCGGTCAGCGCGCCATAAGGCACCAGCCGCCGATCCGTCGCCGCCAAACCGGCAGTCACACCACTGACCGTCCCGGCCAGCCCACCGAACACCATCGCCGAGCGCGGGTTATCCAGGCCCATCCAGCGCGCCGCCATCGGCGTGCCGACCATCACCAGTATCGCCTTGATCAGACCGGTGGCAATCGACAGCGCCACCACATCGGAACTGGCGCCAATGGCCGCGCCGGTCACCGGCCCGACAATGTAGGTCACTGCACCGGCGCCGATGGTGGTCATGCTCACCGCATCGCGGTAACCGAAGGCCCAGGCCATGCACGCGCCGACAATAAACGGCAGCACCGTGCCCAACAGCAACGCGATAACACCGATCAAGCCGGCCTTTTTCGCTTCCGTGGCCTGCACCTCGAAGGCCGTGGCGACGATGGCGAAGTCCCGCAGCATGGCGCCGCCCATCAGCCCGATGCCGGAAAACAGGGTCAGGTCCGCCAGGCCTTTTTGCCCGCCGGTCATCGTGCCGCCGACCCAGGCCAGTACCAGGCCGATGACGATGGCTATCGCCGAGCCGTGGATACGCCCGAAGGTCAGGCGTTTGGAGATCACTACCGACACCCACATGATCACGCCGACAAAGGCGAATGCGGTGACCAGACCGTTGTGTTCCAGACCGTTCTTGATGAGTTCCCACATATCAGCGACCTCCTGCCGGTGCGCCAACCGGCGTTACATCCACCGGTTCATCGGGCAAGGGTTCGCCTCTATGGGTCCGGCTGATCAGGGCAATGGTGCAGCCGCAGATCACCACCGAACCGATCGCTGCCAACACCGCCACCGGACCACCATGCAGCGCCGTGACCACGTTTTGTTGCGCCGCCATCGCCACCACCACCGGGATGTACATCGCGCCCCAGAAGCCGACGCCCATCTCGCAATCCTTGGTCATGCCGCCACGGTTGTGCATCCACAACCGTGCGCAAATCAGCAGGATCATCGCGATCCCGACACCGCCGACGTTTGACTTCACACCCAGCAACACCCCGAGCATGTCCCCCATGATCACCCCTGCCAGCGTACAGATCGCCAACAGCGCCACACCGTAAATAATCATTGCTGTAGTCCTCAAAGTGCATTTCGAATGTTGTTTTTGTTGTGCGAAGCCTTAAGTCAGATGATCTAAGGGTGGCGGCTTCCCTCCTCACGCATCAGCGCCTGCAAGGTGTCGAGCCGTGCACCGTCGAAGGCAATCACGGTGCCCTGTTCGAACACCCGGCGCGCCAGTCCGGTCAGCACCGCACCGGGCGGCAGTTCGATCTGTAGACGTACGCCGCGCTCGTAGGCGCTTTGTACCGTGCCGCGCCAATCGACGATGCGGCACATGTTGAAGGCCAGGTCGTCACGCAAGGCTTCAGGCTTGATCAGCGGACGCGCGCGACTGCCGCTCAGGTAGCCCATCTTCGGGGTGTGCAGCGGCACCTTGGCGAAGGCTTCGGCCAACCGTTGCGCGGGCGCCTCAAGCAATGGGCAGTGGGACGGCACGCTCACTGCCAGACGCTTGGCCAAGCCCGCTCCGCAACCTTTCGCCAACCCGGCCACCGCTTTCATCGCCGCGTCGCTACCGGCAATCACCACCTGGTTATCGGCGTTGATATTGGCCAGATAAACCGGCATTTGCGCGCTGTGCACCCGGGCCAGTAATCCTTCCACCGTGGCCAGGTCCAGACCGATGATCGCGGTCATGCCGTAGCCCTGTGGATAAGCCTGCTGCATCAGCTCACCGCGCAGGCTGACCAGATGCAGCGCATCGCTGAAACCCAAGGCACCGGCCACCACCGCTGCCGGGTAAGCGCCGATCGACAAGCCGGCCACGTAGTCCGGGGCCATGCCCAACTGGCGTGAAGCAGCGACGCCGGCGATCAGCAGGCAAAGCTGAACCGCCCTCGTCGACTGCAACGCCTCGGCAGAATCCAGCTGCGTCACATCTTCACCGAGCAGGTCGCTCGCCTCGTTCAACGTTTCCCGAGGTAAACGCGCCAGCATTCCGGGTTGTTGTGCACCCTGGCCGGGGAACACCAGCAAGCTGCTCATGCTGCTTGCTCCTGTGGATTCCACGGATCAGTCACCAGGGTGGCTTGAATGGCATTTTTCAGCAGGACTCGCGACGAAGCACCGGCCCATTCGCGCAAGGCAACGGCACCCGACGGCGCCTGCAGTTGCAGGTCCACGCGGCACACGACGGCATCAAGAATGGCCACCAACGCCTGCGCGTCGACACGACTCAATGGACGTGGCGTACGCAGGATCAGGTCGAGGTCGCTGCCCTGGTGCAAAGCGGCAAACCCACTGGCCAACTCGAACCCGGCGCTGCCGCTGACACCCCAGACCCAGCCACTGCCATCGAGGTGCGAACGCAGTTGCGCCAAGGCACGCAGCGCCGGGAAATCGCGCTGGCCTTGAACATGGCGAAGCTCTTCCGGCTGCACCCGCCGGGTGATGGCGGCGACTTCCATCACCGCGGCAAATCGCTGTTCGCGCAACGGCCCGCGCACGCCCACGGCCACCTGCCCCGCCGCGCTCAAGGCGCGACGGACCACCACCGGCTGGCCGGCACTGATCGACTCGATCACCCACGCAGGCGCATCCGCCGGCAACTGCTGCGGGGTCATGCCCCACAGCAGGTCGTGTGCCAGTAGCGTGCTCACCACTGCGCTCTCAGCAATTGACGAACCTTGCTCGACGCCGCCCGATTGGCCGCACCCAGCCGACCGCTCAGATCACGGCCAGCGGCGGCCACATCGTCAATCGCCTGATGCAGGCACTCGGTCACCCGCGCCAGATCCGCCGCCGTCGGCTGCTCGATCTTCTCCACCGCCAAGGTTTCCCACAGCAACCCGAGGCTGGCATAGCTGTCGATGTCATAGGCCATCGGCGGCACGCTGGCAGCCAAGGCTTCGAGCTCTTCGACGCTGCGCAAGGTCACCCGCGCGGCCGACGCCTTGCCCATGGCGTGCACCATCACTCCCGGATCGCGCAGGGCGATCAAGCGATTGGCCTGATAGCCGTGGACCAGAAACGCGCCCGACATCGCCTTGCCCACCAGCAAACCGATCACCGCATGACCGGCCAGACGGGCACGGGCATAACTGCCCGCCGCAGCGGCCAGCGCCTGATGAATGCCGAGGGCTTCCTCCCGTCGACCGTAAGCCTGGCTCGGCACGTCGACGATGGCGATCAGTGCGCGCTTGCGTGCCTTGTTTTGATCGGCGGCAATGACTTCATCCACGGCCTTGGACAGGCCCCAACCTTCGAGCAAACCCACTTCGCCGTTACGTGCACGGACGAAACGGTTTTCCGGGTCGGCCACCACCGCGAGGAAACGCACAGGCTGATCGCCCAGCACGGCGTCCGCGACCTTCAGCGAAGCCGGTAAACCCTCGACCGCTTTCGCTCCGACGCTCAAGGCGTTGAACCAGTTCAAGCCTCGCAGGGAATACGAACTCATGGGCGTTCTCCTTGGTACAGATCGCGAACCACAGACGGCTCGATTTGCGGTTCGGCATCCAGACGCGCCAACCGTTGCAGGAACAACCCGGCCTGTTGGCTACGCGGTTGCGCTGGCAATCCTTGCTGGAGTAACTCACCCACCTGCTGGCGGATCTGCGCCACGTCGTCGGCAACATAGCGATCCACCAGACCACTGGCGAAGCGTTGCTCGCCACCGGTCAGGCTCCAGATGAAGGGTCGGTCGCGGGAGTCGTACTCCTCAAGTCCGGCTTCCTGTTCGATCACCTGCGGGCCGTTCAGGCCGAGTCGCGCTTCCTGGGTCACCAACAGGTAGCTGCACAACCCGGCGGCAATCGACATGCCGCCAAAGCAACCGACGCTGCCCGCCACCACACCGACCACGGGTTGGTACTGCTGCAAATCGACAATCGCCGCGTGGATGTCGGCAATGGCCGCCAGGCCGAGGTTGGCTTCCTGCAAGCGCACGCCGCCGGTTTCCAGCAGCAGCACGGCGCGGGTCGGGATACCGTTGCGGTTGTCTTCGGCGGCCAGTTCCAGCGCGCCGGCAATTTTTGCTCCGCCGACTTCACCGAGGCTGCCGCCCTGGAACGCGCCTTCGATGGCCGCGATCACCACCGGCAAACCATCGAGGTTGCCCTTGGCGATCACCACGCCATCGTCGGCTTGCGGCACCACGCCCTGGCGCGACAGCCACGGCGACATGATCCGTTGAAAGGGGTCGAGCAGTTCGCGGAAGGTGCCGGCATCGAGCAGGGTCTTGGCCCGTTGCCGGGCACCGAGTTCGACGAAGCTCTGCTTGTTGAGCAAAGATGCGCTGTCAGTCATGGCCGATCTCCTCGAAGCCTTGCTCCAGACGCAGGCGCACCACGCCCGGCGTCGCGCCGAAATCGTGGATATCGATATCCATGGCCGGGGGCGTCTGGCCGTCGAACATCCGTGCAAACAGATGCCGCCAGCGTTGTTCGCTGCCGTTGACCGAGGTCTGCACATTGATCGTCAACTTGCCGGCCTGACCCGGTTCGATCAACACTTCCAGATCGCCAGAGCCGACACAGCCCACCAGGGTGCGACCGCGTGGCGGCTGCCCGGCGGGGAATTCAAAGGATAAGGTTTCCATCAAAACACTCCCTGGATAAGGCCGTCGCCAGACGCGATACGGTCGATGAACAGGCAGGCTGCGAGCAGGTCGGCAGCGCCACCGGGCGAGGCATTCAACGCGATGAGTTGTTGGTCCAGCTCATGCAGGCGGCGACGTCCGCCGAGGCTGGCGCTGCCGCCCGCATCGAGCACCGCCCGGGCGCCCAGTTGCATGGTGTTCAGGCCTTCTTCACCGGCGCGATAAAGCACGCAGGTGTCGGCCAGACTCGTCATGATCGCCAACAGCGCGTCGAGCCGGGCGTTCTGTTCGCCATGACCGGCGGCGCGGCTGCGCAGCAGTTGTGGCAGTGCACGTTGGGTCACCGCCGGAAAACCCAGTTGCGCTTCTTCACGGGCGCCGCGAGCGCCGTAGCGTTGGGCGACTTGCGCACCGTGACTGAGCGGACGTGGCGCAAAACGGTCGTCGAGCAGGGCCAGCCGCGCCGCCCGTAACGCCACGCTATTGGCGTTGCAGGATTGAGGTTCCAGTGCAGCGGCAGTGATCAGCAACCCCAAGGCCCAGATCGCCCCGCGATGGGTGTTCACCCCGCCGGTGGTGTCGAGCATGGCTTGCTCACCTTCGCGACCGATGCGGCCCACGGCTTCGCGCAGGGGCAAGCCGATCTCGCCGAACTCGATGGCGACTTCCGCCATTTCTTTAAAGGCCGGCCACAAGGACAGCGCCGAGGCGTGCATCAGCCCCAGGTGCAAATCGGTGTGGGCGCCATTGCCGCGACGGTCGACCAGTGCCGGTTTCGGCGACAGATCAGCCTCGTCGATCAGCGCATCCACTGCCAGGTCCGCCAGCCGTTCGGCCAGGCTCAGGCTTTTTGGTTGCAGGTTAAGTGCGTGCATTACCAGCTCCTGAACTTGGCGGGCGGGTTGTAGAGGCCACCGGACCACTCAACCAGATCGGCCACGCTTTTCGCCGCGAGCAGTTCGCGGGTGGCGTCGGTGCGGCGGATGCCGAGGTCTTCGGGCAAGGCGATCAGGCCTTCGCGGCGCATGCGCGCGGTGTCTTTGGGGTTGTGGCGCAGGCCGATGGCGGTCACCCCGGCGACGGCGGCGATCATCGCCTGGCGTTCTTCCAGTGAGCGCGCCTTGTACAGGTAGGCAATGCCTTCTTCGGTCAACAAGTGGGTGACGTCGTCGCCGTAGACCATGATCGGCGCCAGTGGCATGCCGCTTTTCTTCGCCACATCCACCGCATCGAGGGTTTCAACAAACGTCGGTTTGCCGCCCTCCTGGAAGGTCTCGACCATCTGCACCACAAGTTTCTTGCCGCGTTCGAGCATCGGCTCGGCCACATCGGTATTGCGCATGTCGAGCCAGGCCGGCGTGCCATGGCGACGACCGCGTGGGTCGTGGCCCATGTTTGGTGCGCCGCCAAAACCGGCCAGGCGCCCGCGGGTGACGGTGGAAGAATGGCCGTCGCCATCGACCTGCAAAGTCGCGCCGATGAACAGGTCCACGGCGTATTGCCCGGCCAGCTGGCTGAACATCCGGTTGGAACGCAGGGAGCCGTCGCGCCCGGTAAAGAACACATCCGGCCGCGCCGCAATGTAGTTCTCCATCCCCAGTTCGGTGCCAAAGCAATGCACGCTTTCGACCCAACCACTCTCAATCGCCGGGATCAGCGTCGGGTGCGGGTTGAGCGTCCAGTTACGGCAGATCTTGCCTTTGAGGCCGAGGGATTCGCCGTAGGTCGGCAGGATCAATTCGATGGCAGCGGTGTTGAAACCGATGCCGTGGTTGAGCGACTGCACATTGTGTTTTTCGTAGATCCCGCGAATCGCCATCATCGCCATCAGCACGTGCACAGGCTTGATGTGCCGAGGGTCGCGGGTGAACAGCGGTTCGATGTAGAACGGCTTGTCGGCCACCACCACGAAGTCGACCCAGGACGCCGGGATGTCGACGCGCGGCAGGTCGCTGACGTCATCCACCAACTGGTTGACCTGGACGATGACGATGCCGTCGCTGAAGGCCGCCGGCTCGATCAGCGCCGGGGTGTCTTCGGTGCTCGGCCCGGTGTAGATGTTGCCGGCGCGGTCGGCCATGAACCCGGCCGACAACACGACGTTGGGAATCAGGTCCACCACCAGCCGTGCGTAGAGTTCGATGTAGGTGTGGATCGCGCCGACTTCCAGCAGGCCGTCTTCAAGCAGCTGGCTGATGCGCAGGCTCTGGGTGCCGGCGAAAGAGAAGTCGAGTTTGCGGGCGATACCCCGTTCGAACAGATCCAGGTGCTCGGAGCGTCCGACGCTGGGCATGATCATGTGCAGGTCATGCAGCTTCGCGGGGTCGGCCTTGGCCAGGGAGCGCGAAAGGAAATCCGCCTGCTTCTGGTTGTTGCCTTCGAGCACCACGCGGTCGCCGGGCAGAATCAGCGCTTCAAGCGCCGCGACGATGTTGTCGGTGGGCAACACCACACCGTCGGCAAGACCTCGCACCAGCTCGAGGCGCCGCTGCTTTTCGCTGCGCCGCCGCGTCCATCGCGAGTCGGGGGATATTGTTGTTGTCATGACCACTCCACGGGTTCGCTGTCGTGGGGGTCACCTTAGGAGTGTTGGTTGGGGGTATCAATCAAGCAGAGTGGTGGATCGTTACGCTCAGGTTAATGATCGAGATCTGCGTCGTTCATGCGGGCCTCTTCGCGGGCAAGCCCACTCCCACAGGGTTTTGTGTTCACCACAGATCAACTGTGGGAGCGGGCTTGCCCGCGAAGAGGCCGGTGCAGTCAACGCAAGACCGCGATCAGATGGTCAATCCGGCATCCACCAACAATGCCTCCAGTGCTAACAAGTTCGGCACCTTGGCCACTTGCTCGCCCACCTGCACCGCTGCCTGCTCCAGCGGACACAACGGCACATCCACGTAACTCAACTGGCTATCGAGCTTGCAGGAGCGCGGAATCCCCTGCACCAGCAGGGCGATGAATTTCAGCTCGGGACGCCCGCCCAGGGCGTTGAGAATGACGATCCGCGCGCGCTCGCCGATGACGATTTTCTGCGCGCATGCCGACTCGAAACTCAGCAGCGGAATCTGCCGGTCACGCCATGTCACCAGGCCTAGGTACCACGGCGGCGTGTCGAGGTCGAACGTCCCCGGCTGCTGGTAATCGATCAGCTCGGCAACGGCGACGTTGGGCAGGATCAGGTTGCGGTCGGCCAACGGCAGCAGCAGGCCGGTGAGGTTACTGGTGCGGTGCTCAAGCATGGGTCTTGCTCCACAAGGCGATGCTTTCGAGCAGCACCGATTCCTGGTACGGCTTGCCAAGGTAGTCGTTGACGCCAATGGCCATGGCGCGATCGCGGTGTTTCTGTCCGGTGCGGGAGGTGATCATGATGATCGGCAGGTGTTGCAGGCGTTCGTCGTTGCGCACTTGGGTCGCGACTTCGAAGCCATCCATGCGCGGCATCTCGATGTCCAGCAGCATCAGATCGGGCATGTGCTCTTCCAGCAGCAGCATGGCATCGACTCCGTCCTTGGCGGTCAGCACGCTCATGCCGTGGCGTTCGAGCAAGCGGCTGGTGACCTTGCGCACAGTGACCGAGTCGTCGACCACCATCACCAGCAGCGGCCGATGCGGTTCGACCTCGACCTCTTGCCCCGCCGGACGCTGGGGCACACGGGCCTGCATGGCGCGGATCGGCGCCAGCAAATCCAGAATCAGCACCACCCGGCCGTCCCCGAGAATCGTCGCCCCGGAAACCCCTTGCACCGCCGCAAATTGCGGCCCCAGGCTCTTGACCACGATTTCGCGAGTGCCGGCCATGGCATCCACCAGCACCGCGATGTGCCGTTCGTTGCACTGCACCAGCAACACCGGCAATGGCAGGCTCTGGCCCAACAGCTTCGGGCGCGGGCTGGTTTTCAGCAGCTCACCCAGATAGCACAGCTCGTAATGTTGGCCGGCGTATTCGTAGGTTGGCGAATCGAAGCGGAAATACCCTTCGAGTTCATTGGGCAGAACGCGAACAATGCCGTCGATGGTATTAAGCGGGATCGCGTATTGGTCCTCACCGCACTGCACCATCAACGCCCGGTTGACCGATACGGTAAACGGCAGGCGAATGCGGAAATGCACGCCCTGCCCGGGCACCGAGTCGATGCTCATGGTGCCGCCCAGTTGTCGCACCTCTTCGTGCACCACGTCCATGCCGACGCCGCGCCCGGAGATCTGGGTGATTTTTTCGGCGGTGGAAAACCCCGGTTGCAGGATGAACTGCAACACGTCGTGATCACTGATGATGCTGTCCGGGGCGAGCAGGCCGCGCTTGATCGCCTTGCGCCGCACCGCGTCCAGCGGTACACCGGCGCCGTCGTCGCGGATGTCGAAAATGATGTCGCCGCCTTCGCGCAGCAGATCGAGGGTGATTTTCCCCTTGGCCGGCTTCCCCGCCGCCAACCGCACTTCAACGGACTCCAGGCCATGATCGACGGCGTTGCGCAGCATGTGTTCCAGCGGCGCGGCCATGCGTTCGAGAACGTTGCGATCCATCTCGCCTTCGGCGTTGTCGACGATGAAGTCCACGTCCTTGCCCAGTTCGCTGGACACCTGCCGGACGATGCGCTGCAAACGCGGGAGCATGCGTTCGAACGGCACCATGCGCGTGCGCATCAGGCCTTCCTGCAATTCGGTGTTGATGCGGCCCTGCTGTTGCAGGAGGTTTTCCGTGTCCTGATTGCGTCGCTCGAGGGTTTCCTTGAGGTCGAGCAAGTCAGAAGCCGACTCGAACAATGCCCGGGACAGTTGCTGCAACTGTGAGTGGCGGTCCATTTCCAGCGGGTCGAATTCCTCGTAGCCCAGGCGTTCGGCCTCGACTTGCTGGCGGCTGAGGATCCGCCCCTGGGTTTCGGTATCGAGGCGGCGCAACTGGTCGCGCATCCGCTCGATAGTGGTCTCCATCTCATTCAGGGCGATGTGCGCATCGTTGACCTGTTGTTCGATTCGGCCACGGAAGATCGATGTTTCACCGGCCAGGTTGACCAGATCGTCGAGCAGCTCCGCCGAGACCTTGACCATGTCCGCGCCGGCATCGGACGGCGGCGCCAGCGGCTCGGGCTTGGGCGTGGCCGACGGCGCAACCGACGCGGGCGTTTCCGGCACGGCCGGATGGCTGAAGTTCTTGATCGCATCGATCAAGCGATCGGCCGGCGGCATCGGCTCACCGGCGCGGGCTGCATCGAGCATCTGCGCCAGGCGGTCATGGCTGCGCTGCAACAGCGCGAACAACGGCTCCGTCGGTTGCAGCACGCCGGTGGACAGGCCTTCGTAGAGGAACTCCAGTTCATGGGCCAGATCACCAATCGCGGCGATTTCCACCATGCGCGCACCGCCCTTGAGGGTGTGCAGGTCGCGCAGCAGGGTTTCCACCTCCTGACGACTCGAAGGCTGGGCCTGCCAGCGCTCAAGCGCCGCCCCGGAGCTTTCGATAATGTCGAAACCTTCCTCGAGGAAGATCTCCAGCAATTCCGTATCGTGCGCAGCCGCGTCACTGCCGGTCGCCTGTCGGGCCCCCTCGGTGATACCCGCATGCCCTTGACGGTAGGCACGAATGGCTTCGATCAGCTCACGGGAATCGTCCAGCGGCTGGTTGAGTTGCAACTGTTCAAGGTACAACGCCAGTCGCTCATGGCTCTGTTTGAGCAGCACCGCCAGTGAATCGCTGAAGGCATAACGACGGTCCACCAGGCCCTGGTAAAGGCTTTCCAGCTCATGGGCCAGATCGCCGACCGGCCCGACCTCAGCCATGCGTGCACCGCCTGTGAGGGTGTGCAAATCCCGTTGCAGGGATGACAGCGGCGCGGCGTTGTCCGAGTCGCGCAACCAGCGCTGCAAGGCCTGACCGGCGCTTTCGAGGATATCCACCGCCTCTTCAAGGAAGATCGCAACGATTTCATCGTCCAGTTCGCGCCCCTCTCCTGTAGGAGCCAGCTCGCTCGCGATGGGCGTTAACGATGACGCGTTGTCATTGGATAAGCGCGGCGCATTTGAGTCCATCGCGAGCGAGCTCGCTCCTACAGGGGCAGGGGGTAGCGTGCGCTCAAGTTCCTCGGTGGCAGAACCCAGTTCGCGGATGCTCAGGCTTCGGCTGCCATCGCTGCGGATCAGGCCCATTGCCGACGGGTCAAGGCTCTCGTCGAGCAGCTCGCGCAAGGCCCTGATCCGTTGCGGTTGCGGGCTGACTTCCTGACCGGCGGCCAGTTCGTCGAGCATGTTGATCAGCGCTTCGTGGGCACCCTGTGCTTCATGGAAAAACCGCTCGCTGACCGCCAGGCTGCTTTCTTCCACGGCACCGTACAGGTCGAGCAACGCTTCGCACAACTCGTCCACCGGGTGCAGGTCGGCCAGATGGGCGCCTTCGCCGAGGGTGGTCAATTCGTCCAGCAGCGCGCTGAGCTCCTGACGTTCGCCGGGGTGTTGCTGCCAACGCTGCAACAGGCTTTCGGCGTCCAGCAGGATGTCCATGCCCTGGGCGAGGAAGTTGTTAATCAGTTGCGGGTCGCGCTTGATTCGCAGCCCGGTGTTCGGTGTGCTCAGGAGGTTTTCCAGGCGCTCGGCCAGCTGCGCCCTGGCGCGCTCGGTCAAACCCTGGGCACCGGGAATTTCCGCCAGCGGATCGCGCTTGAGCTGGCGCAAGCCGAGGCGAAACAGTCCTTCTGCCTCCAGCAGCAATTCGACTTCATCCAGATCCAGCGCGATCAGGTGCGCCTTGTATTCCCGGGCCAGTTGATCCAGGGGCGCGGCCAGCTCGGCAATCGGCAACACACCGGCCATATAAGCGCTGCCCTTGAGGGTGTGCAAGGCGCGCTGCAATTCGTCGCTGGCCTGCAACGGCACATGTTCGGCGGCCTGATCAAGGAAGCGATTGAGGCTGCCCAAGTGGGTTTCGGCCTCTTTGCGAAAGATCTCCAGCAACAGCGGATCGAGGGCCGCGACATCTTGCGTATCCTCATCGGACACCGGTTCATCGCCCTTGGCCAGGGCATGGGCGCGGGCGGCCAACTGATCGACATCGTTGCGCTGACGCTGGGCATTGGCGGCGTATTCAGCCACCAGCTCCGGCAGCAGATGCAGCACATCGCCGATCAGTTGCTGCACCGTAGCGCCCGGCTCCACACTGTTCTCCAGTACGCGATTGAGCAGGTTTTCCACGGCCCAGGCCAGCTCGCCCAGCACCAGGGCGCGCACCATGCGGCCACTGCCCTTGAGGGTATGGAAGGCGCGGCGCAACTCACTCAGGGCCGAGCGGTTGTCTGGGTTGGCGGACCAGCGCGGCAAATAATCGCGCAGGATTTCCAGGACTTCGTCGGTTTCTTCAAGGAACACTTCGCGCAGTTCTTCGTCCACCGGCTCTTCACCTGCGGGTGGCGGCAGCAGGCTGCCCGGGGTGTTCAGCGCGGGCGGATTCAGAGTCGAAACCGGACTGGCGAGCACATCGGCCAAGGTCTGGACGACCTGTGGATCCTCCAGCTCCTGCATCATCTGCATGACCTGCGCCTGGGTCGGGTTGAGCACATCATCAAGCACTGGCACATGCTGCTCACTGGGGAAAAAACCGAGGTTCGCCAGGCTTTTTTCCGCGACATCGAGCAGGTTTTCGCCCTGCGCTTGCGGGTCATCACCGAGGCGTTCGAGATAGTACTCGATGCTGGTGATCACATCGGCCAGACTGTCCAGTTCCTGCCAGCCCGGTTGACCCGGCTCGAGCAACAGGTGCTCACGAATAAAGTGGTTGCAGGTTTCGACCAGGCTCGCCGCCCGGCTCAACGGAATCATCGCCAGCGCCCCGCGCACCTGGGTGAGCAAGGCCGGCAACGCCTGCAAGTGCTGGCGGTCCCAATCGGCGTCGATGTAGTCGACGATCATGTCCTTGGCCTGCTGCAAACAGATACGGGCCTCCTTGATCACGATCTGATGGATCTGCGTCAGGTCGGTGGTGGGCAGGCGGTTGTCGTCCTGGCTCTCCGGCTCCACGGTACCGACCATGCCGGCCAGCGTCGCTTCGACGTACAACAAGGCCCCTGCAACGTCCATGAGGATCGCATCGTTGGGTTCGCGCTGGCCCTGAGCGAGGCTGAGCACCACCGCCAATTGATCGATGATCACCTTGCGCGGCTGGCCGAAGCCCAGGACCGCCAGGGTGTCGGCGATTTGCCGCAGCGGCGCCAGCAGGCTGTCGAGGTCGGAAGTGTGCTGGCGGTCACTGCGCACGAACAGGTCCAGGCGCTCCTTGACCCGCACCAGCTCTTCGCACAGCGCAGCCAGCACCGAGCGCATGGCGTCGCGGTCGGGACCGGCCAGGCGCGCGCGTTCTTCATCGACCATCACGCTGTCGGGCAGCGCGTCGTCCAGTGAGTAGCGTTCTTTCATGGTCAGCATCTGCCCGGTGGGATGTTCGGCCTTGGCAATATAGAAGAGCAAACTCTTGAGCAGCTCCGGCGGGGCCGGCTGGTTGATACCGGGCATGCCTTGTTCGAGCAGGCGCTTGAGTTCCTTGTCGGCATCCTTGAACAGGCTGCGCAAGGCCGGGCTATTGGCGATCGCACCGCCCTGCATGCCTTCGACCAGCGCCGATGCCACCTGCCATAACGGGCTCAGGGGGGCGTTGTCGCACAGTGCTTCAAGGCGGGTGAATACCTTGGCCAGGTAATCGAGGTTGGTGTCGTTGTCCTGTTCGCGCAAAAATCCGACCAGCGCCATTTGCAGCATCTGCCGCAGCTTTCGCAGCACACTGGGCAATTCGGCCGGTTCCAACTGCGTAAGCGCTTGTGCGTCCAACGCTGGCAACTCGGGCAATTGCGGGCTGAACAGGCTGGTTTCCGACAGCAGGCTTTCGCCGCGGGCGCTGCGCAGATCGTTGATCAGTGGCAACACCACCAGTGGCAAGTCGCGGCGCGCGCCTTGCACCCGGTCCAGGTAGATCGGCAACTGCCCCAGGGCCTGCATCAACAGGTGCAACGCCTCGTCGCGATGGCTGACACGGTTGCCCTGCAAGGCCATGGCCAGTTGTTCCATTTCTTCGGCGAGCAACGCCGCGCCGTAGAACTCGACCATCTGCAAACTGCCGTGAACCTGATGGATGCACGAAAGGCTTGCATCCAGCGCTTGCGTCGCCTGCGGGTCATCGAGCAGGTTCTCAATCGCGTGATGAGCCTGTTTCAGCGTTTCGGCAATCTCGCCCTTGACCCACTCGAGGGCCACATAGTCGTGCCGATCACCCATAACCACTCCAATCACAATTCAGATACCCATGGGCGGTTCAAGCTTTATCCACAACCTGCGCCTTGGCATCCGGCAAGGTGAAACCGGACACTGAACGACGCAACTGACTGGCCATTTTCGCCAGGTTGCCGATGCTGTCGGCCGTGGCGGTGGAACCCGACGATGTCTGCGAGGTGATCTGCTGGATCACGTTCATTGTCAGGGAAATCTGACCGGCCGACGACGTCTGCTGTTGCGCCGCATTGGAAATACTCTGGATCAACGCCGCAAGAGTCTTGGAGACGCCTTCGATTTCTTCCAGGGCCACACCGGCATCCTGCGCCAGACGGGCGCCACGCACCACTTCGGTCGTCGTTTGTTCCATGGAGATGACCGCTTCGTTGGTATCGGTCTGGATCGCCCGCACCAGGGTTTCGATCTGCCGGGTGGCGGCGGACGAGCGCTCGGCCAGGCGCTGCACTTCATCGGCGACCACGGCGAAACCGCGACCGGCGTCACCGGCCATGGACGCCTGGATGGCCGCGTTGAGAGCCAGGATATTGGTCTGATCGGCAATGTCATCGATCAGGCTGACAATGTCGCCGATTTCCTGAGAAGACTCGCCCAGGCGCTTGATGCGTTTGGCGGTGTCCTGAATCTGCTCGCGAATGTTGTCCATGCCGTGGATGGTGTTGTGCACCACCTCGTTGCCCTTGTTGGCAATTTCCACCGAGCGTTCGGCAACCGCCGAAGATTCCGCCGCGTTGGCCGACACCTGGTCGATGGACTCGGCCATGTCGTTGATCGCCATCGACGCTTCGGAAATCTGCTGGGCCTGATGCTCCGACGCCTGGGCCAGGTGCATGGCAGTGGCCTGGGTTTCCTGCACGGCGGCGGCCACCTGGCCGGCGGTGAGGTTGATGGTCGCGACCAGATCGCGCAACTGGTCGACGGAGTAATTGATCGAGTCGGCGATGGTGCCGGTAAAGTCTTCGGTCACCGAGGCCGTCACCGTGAGGTCGCCGTCGGCCAGGTCTTCGATCTCGTCGAGCAAGCGCATGATCGCGTTCTGGTTACGCTCGTTTTTCTCGGCGGTCTCGCGCAACTGACGATTGGTTTCGCGCACCATCACCAAACCGATCAGGATGATCGAAGCCAGCGCCAACAGGCCCAGCGCATAGCCGCCAATGGTGTCGGTGGTTCGCCCGCCGACCATGTTTTCAAAACCGCTGGCCAGGTGTGAGGCTTCGTCGAGCAGGGTTTGCGACAGACTGAAAATGTTCGAGGCCGATTCGCGGACCTTGAACAGCTCCGGCGAGGTTTCGAGGATCTCGTCCACCGAGCCCGAGACGAACTCGAACAGCTCGGAGATTTCCGCGAGTCGCGCACGGGCGTCGCGGTCTTCGACCTGGCTGACCTTGAGCGCAGGGTCGCCCTGGAGCATGCCGTTAAGCACCTTGCCGAACTGCGTTGCGTCACGCCCGAACGCATCGGCGGCCTGCTGTGAATTTTCGTCGCCGGCCAACACCGTGTTGACCGCGCCGAGGATTCGCTCGGCCAGCAGCGATTGGCGCTGGGCCATGGCCACCTGGGCCGCCGGGGCGCCCCGTTGCAGGAGAGTCTCGACGACTTTCTCGTACTCGACCTGCAATTGCGGCACGGTTTCGGCCAGGGTCGCGGCGACCTGATGCAGCGACAGTACGGTTTGCTCGCTGGAGAGAATCGCATCGGTGTTCTTCAGCAGCCGCTCCCAGTCCTGTTGCACTGCCCGCATCTCCGGACGCACGGTGGCGGGGGCCGGCGGCAGGCCCGTGGCCGGGTCACCCTTCTTCAGAAAACCCCAGCGCCGGGCAAAATCGTTGCGCGCATCGCTGAGCAACTTGAACGCGGCAGCCTTGCCGGCGGCGGCCTCGGTGGCGTTCTTGGCGATACGCTGGGACAGCACGCGCAGTTCGCCGGCGTGGCCGATGTACTGTTTGTCGTAGATAGCCTGGGTGTTGAGGTACGCGAAGTTGGCGAACAGCAGCATGATGAAGACAATCAGCGCGATGAACAGCACGATAATCTGCGACCGGCTGCGCGACCCTTCCATTGGCTTGCCTGCTTTTGCTTTTATCATCGGTCCTCGCCTGTTAACCCACACCTTCCAAGACTTACCGAGGAACCTGTGGGAGCGAGCTTGCTCGCGATAGCGGTGTGTCAGTCGACATTAATGCTGGCTGCAAGTCCGTCATCGCGAGCAAGCTCGCTCCCACAAGGTTCTCTGTTGCTCCAACTACACCGCGACGCTCATGAACCCCTGAGACTGCGTCAACGCAAACGGGCTGAACACCTGCCAGCACTGCTCACGCTGAAACCGGCCTTTGACGAACGTCGCCACCGGCCCCTTCAATTCGTCTGCCGGCACCGGCTCCAGGCTGTCCTGGGCAAAGTGCTGGAGGCCGAAGACTTCATCGACCAGCAACCCGGCGAACACCTCTTCATGTTCCACCACCAACACCCGCCGCTGTCGGCGCACCGCCGAAAGCTCGTGCCCGAAAAAGCCGCACAAGTCCATGACCGGCAGCAAACGCCCGCGCAGGTTGGCGACTCCCTTGACCCAGGGTTTGACCCCCGGCAGCTGGGTGAGGCGCGGCTCATGCAAGACTTCGCTGACTTCGCTCATGGGGGCGACATACCAGTGCTCGCCCAGGCGAAAACCGATACCGCTCCAGCTGTCCCGCCGGGCCGGCTGGGACGGCAAGTCCGCCGCCAGCAACCGACAGCGCTGGTCGATTTGCAGCAGCAGTTCGAAGGCCGTCAGCGACTCGTTCATGGCCTGACGATCAACCGGCCAGCACGTTGTTCAGGGTCTTGATCAGGGTGTCTTCATCGACCGGCTTGGTCAGGTAGTCCTTGGCACCCTGGCGCGTGCCCCAGACTTTGTCGGTTTCCTGATCCTTGGTGGTGATGATGATCACCGGGATGTGCCCGGTTTCCGGGTCCTTGGTCAACTGGCGGGTGGCCTGGAAGCCATTGAGGCCTGGCATGACGATGTCCATCAGCACCGCATCGGGCTTTTCCTGGCGGGCCAGGGCCACGCCGTCGGCGCCGTTTTCGGCTTTCAACACTTCATGACCGTGCTTTTCCAGCATGCCGGTCAGTTTGTACATTTCGGTCGGCGAATCATCGACGATCAGAATACGTGCCATGGTCTTCCCCATTCTTGTCGACGCCTGGCCCGATGGCCGAGCGTCACTGTGCGTGTCCTACTGCGGCAAAACGGCGGCGAAGCCAGGAACATGGGCCTGGATCGCATCAAGCAATTCTTCCTTGCTGAAAGGCTTGGTCAAAAACTGGTCGGAGCCGACGATGCGCCCCTTGGCCTTGTCGAACAGCCCGTCCTTGGACGACAGCATAATCACTGGCGTGGACTTGAATGCGCTGTTGTTCTTGATCAGGGCGCAGGTCTGATAACCATCCAGGCGCGGCATCATGATGTCGACAAAGATGATGCCGGGATGGTTGTCGACAATCTTGGCCAGGGCATCAAAACCGTCGATGGCCGTGATGACCTCACAACCCACGTTCTTGAGCAGCGTTTCGGCGGTGCGACGGATCGTCTTCGAATCGTCGATCACCATGACCTTCAAGGCGCTGGGGTGCTGTTCCATAAAATGCTCTACCGTCGCCTTTGCGAAACAAATTGTCCGTTTGCCGGTTAACGCGGCTCGAAACCCTTGGTGCTCAAGGGCCGGCACGACATGGCAGCCTTTTTAGCACAGTCTCCAACACCAATCTATCGGCCGACCCGCAAGGTGGTTTTTCCTTGACCGGGAACACACTCAGCGCCACTCTGACGCCACTTTTATACGCTGATCTTTTGTAGGAGCGAGCTCGCTCGCGATGGCCGTCAACGATAACGCGTGCTGGCTGGATAAGCGTGTTGTTCTCGGGTTCATCGCGAGCAAGCTCGCTCCTACAAAGGTCGCCATAGCCCCCAAATTTCGAGGAAACACCCATGAGCGTTCGCGTCGGGATTGTCATGGACCCTATCGCCAGCATTTCCTATAAAAAGGATAGCTCGCTGGCCATGCTGCTGGCCGCGCAGAAGCGTGGCTGGGAGCTGTTCTACATGGAACAGCGCGACCTGTATCAGGGCGAAGGCCAGGCCCGGGCCCGGATGCGCCCGCTGCAGGTTTTTGCCAACCCGGAAAAATGGTTCGAACTGGGCGCCGAAAGCGACGCGCTGCTGAGCGATCTGGACGTGATCCTGATGCGCAAGGATCCGCCGTTCGACCTGGAGTTCGTCTACTCCACTTATTTGCTGGAACAAGCCGAGCGCGCCGGCGTGCTGGTGGTCAACAAGCCGCAAAGCCTGCGCGACTGCAACGAGAAGCTGTTCGCCACGCTGTTCCCGCAGTGCACACCGCCGACCGTGGTCAGCCGCCGCGCCGACGTGTTGCGTGAGTTCGCCGCCAAACACGGCGATGTGATCCTCAAGCCGCTGGACGGCATGGGCGGCACGTCGATTTTCCGTCACCGCGCGGGCGATCCGAACCTGTCGGTTATCCTCGAAACCCTGACCGCCCTCGGCGCCCAGCAGATCATGGGCCAGGCCTACCTGCCGGCGATCAAGGATGGCGACAAGCGCATCCTGATGATCGATGGTGAGCCTGTGGATTATTGCCTGGCGCGGATTCCGGCCCAGGGCGAAACCCGTGGAAACCTCGCTGCCGGGGGGCGTGGCGAAGCCCGCCCGCTGACCGACAAGGACCGCTGGATCGCCGCGCAAGTCGGCCCGACCCTACGTGAAAAAGGCCTGCTGTTCGTTGGCCTGGACGTGATCGGCGAGCACCTGACCGAGATCAACGTCACCAGCCCGACCTGCATTCGCGAGATTGATAACGCGTTTGGCACCGACATCGGCGGCATGCTGATGGATGCCATCGATCAGAAGCTCAAGGCACGTTGATTAGCCAAACCAACATTGCGTTATCATGCGCGGCCTGTGAAAACGCGATGTTGGTTTCCTTGTCATGACACTCCCGTCCGATCTGCCTGCCGAACTCGCCCACCGTGGCGTGCGCCCGGTCGATCGCCTCGGTTTTACCCTGTTTCTGGCAGCGCTGATCCACCTGGCCTTGCTGTTGGGTGTCGGGTTTGCAGTGGTCGAGCCCAAGCAGATCAGCAAAACCCTGGAAATCACCCTCGCCACCTTCAAAAGCGAAAAAAAGCCCGAGAAAGCCGATTTCCTGGCCCAGGAGAATCAGCAAGGCAGCGGCACCCTGGATAAAAAGGCGATTCCCAAGACCACCGAGGTCGCGCCGTTCCAGGACAACAAGGTACAAAAAGTCACGCCACCGCCGGCTGCCAAGCCTGAAGTGCAGGAAGCCCCGCCCAAGGCTGCCGTGACCACCGTGGCGCCGAAGCCGAAAAAAGCCCCCGCCAAGACCGAGGAGCCCAAGACCGAGGTAAAAACCCAGGTCCAGGCGCCGACCTTCGACAGCGAGCAACTGTCCAGCGACATCGCCAGCCTGGAAGCGGAACTGGCCGCCGAACAACAGCTGTACGCCAAGCGCCCGCGCATTCACCGCTTGAGCGCGGCCTCGACCATGCGCGACAAGGGCGCCTGGTACAAGGACGAATGGCGCAAGAAAGTCGAGCGCATCGGCAACCTCAACTACCCCGACGAAGCGCGGCGCAAACAGATCTATGGCAACTTGCGCCTGATGGTGTCGATCAACCGTGATGGCTCGTTGTATGAAGTGCTGGTGCTGGAGTCTTCAGGCCAGCCGCTGCTGGACCAGGCGGCGCAACGGATCGTCCGGCTGGCGGCACCGTTTGCACCGTTTACCGGGGATTTGTCGGATATTGACCGGCTGGAGATCATCCGCACCTGGAAGTTTGCTCGCGGCGATCGCCTCTCCAGTAACTGACCACACCCCCCCACCTGTAGGAGCGAGCTTGCTCGCGATAAACCTGAGAGCACCGCGGGGTGTCAACCTGGCAGCGTTATCCTTGACGACCATCGCGAGCAAGCTCGCTCCTACAGAATTGCGCTAATTCCTGTGCATCCCCAGCTTGTCAGTTCGCCCCTCGAACGCCACACTAGCGGTCATGAAAAACGTCAGCCCCAGCTACCTCAAGCATCAATTCCTGATCGCCATGCCGCACATGGCCGACCCGAACTTTGCGCACACCTTGACCTACATCGTCGAGCACACGGCCAATGGCGCCATGGGGCTGGTGGTCAACCGTCCGCAAGATCTGAACCTGGCCGATATCCTTGAGCAATTGCGCCCGGAAATCGAACCTCCAGCGCTCTGCCAGCATGTACCGATCTTCATCGGTGGCCCGGTGCAGACCGATCGCGGTTTCGTCCTTCACCCCAAGGGCCAGAGCTTCCAGGCGACCGTTGATCTGGAAGACGAGTTGGCCCTGTCGACCTCCCAGGACGTGCTGTTCGCCATCGCTGACGGCGTCGGTCCGGCAAAAAGCCTGATCGCCCTCGGCTACGCCGGTTGGGAAGCCGGGCAACTGGAGGCCGAACTGGCGCAGAACGCCTGGCTGAACTGCCCGTTCGACGCGGACATCCTGTTCAACACCAGCAGCGAACTGCGTCTGGAAGCGGCCGCCAAACACCTGGGCGTCAACCTCAGCCTGCTGACCAGCCAGGCGGGGCACGCCTGATGGCCCTGAAGCTGATTCTGGGTTTTGACTACGGCACCAAACAGATCGGCGTTGCGGTCGGCCAGGTGATCACCGGCCAGGCCCGCGAGCTGTGCACCCTGAAGGCGCAGAACGGCATTCCTGACTGGAACCAGGTCGAAGCCCTCATCAAAGAGTGGAAACCCGATGCCGTGGTGGTCGGCCTGCCGTTGAACATGGACGGTACGCCCAGCGACATGTGCGCCCGCGCGGAAAAGTTCGCCCGGCGCCTGAACGGCCGCTTCAATTTGCCCTTCTATACCCACGATGAACGCCTGACCACCTTCGAGGCCAAGGGCGAACGCCTGGCTCGTGGTGGCCAGAAAGGCAGTTACCGCGACAACCCGGTCGATGCCATCGCCGCCGCCCTGCTGCTGCAAGGCTGGCTCGACGAAAACACCGCACTGTTTGAATCCTGAAGAGCCGCTGTGCGTCTCTCTTAGCTACAACCCGAGCCACTTCCCGCACAGGCTGGCTCGGGCCCAAGAAGGAGCAACCATGAGCCTGCCCAATCCCGCCGAACTGATCAGCCAGATGGCGACCCGACTTGACGCCTATCTGGCCAAACGAGGCATCAGCGACCCGCGTTTCATCGGCATCCGCACCGGCGGCGTCTGGGTGGCCCAGGCTCTGCTCAAGGAGCTGGGCAGCAATGACCCCCTCGGCACCCTGGACGTGTCCTTCTACCGCGACGATTTCAGCCAGAACGGCCTGCACCCGCAGGTTCGCCCTTCGGCGTTGCCGTTCGAGATCGAAGGCCAGCACCTGGTGCTGATCGACGACGTGCTGATGAGCGGCCGGACCATTCGCGCCGCCATGAACGAACTTTTCGACTACGGCCGCCCGGCCAGCGTAACGCTGGTGTGCCTGCTGGACCTGGACGCCGGCGAACTGCCGATCCGCCCGAACGTGGTTGGCGCGACCCTGTCGCTGGCGGCCCACGAACGGGTGAAGCTGTCCGGTCCCGAGCTCGCGCTCGAACTGCAAGACCTCGCCCTTTAATTCGCCCTATTGAGAGTCCCCCTTGCGATGACGCCTCTAGAAACCAAGCGCCCGCTGCAGCTCAATGATCAGGGCCAGCTGCGCCACTTCCTCTCGCTCGACGGTTTGCGCCGCGAACTGTTGACGGAAATCCTCGACACTGCCGACTCCTTCCTTGAAGTCGGCGCCCGGGCCGTGAAGAAAGTCCCGCTGCTGCGCGGCAAGACCGTGTGCAACGTGTTCTTCGAGAACTCCACCCGTACCCGCACCACCTTCGAACTGGCGGCCCAGCGCCTCTCGGCGGACGTGATCACCCTCAACGTGTCGACATCGTCGGCAAGCAAGGGCGAAACCCTGCTCGACACCCTGCGCAACCTGGAAGCCATGGCTGCCGACATGTTCGTCGTGCGCCACGGCGATTCGGGTGCCGCGCACTTCATCGCCGAACATGTTTGCCCACAAGTGGCGATCATCAACGGCGGTGACGGCCGGCACGCTCACCCGACCCAGGGCATGCTCGACATGCTCACCATCCGCCGGCACAAGGGCGGGTTCGAAAACCTTTCGGTGGCCATCGTCGGCGACATCCTGCACTCGCGGGTTGCGCGCTCGAACATGCTGGCCCTGAAAACCCTGGGTTGCCCGGATATTCGCGTGATTGCGCCGAAAACCCTGCTGCCGATCGGCATCGAGCAATACGGCGTGAAGGTCTACACCGACATGACCGAAGGCCTGAAGGACGTCGACGTGGTGATCATGTTGCGCCTGCAGCGTGAACGCATGACCGGCGGCCTGTTGCCGAGCGAAGGCGAGTTCTACCGCCTGTTCGGCCTGACCACCGCGCGCCTGGCCGGCGCCAAGCCCGATGCCATCGTGATGCACCCGGGGCCGATCAACCGTGGCGTGGAAATCGAGTCTGCGGTGGCCGACGGCCCGCACTCGGTGATCCTCAACCAGGTGACCTACGGGATCGCCATTCGTATGGCGGTACTGTCCATGGCCATGAGCGGGCAGACTGCGCAACGCCAATTCGAGCAAGGCCAATTCGAGCAGGAGAAAGCCCAGTGAAGCTCAGCATTCTCGGCGCCCGCGTGATCGATCCGGCCAGCGGCCTGGATCAAGTGACCGATATCCACATTGAAGCCTGCAAAGTCGTCGCCCTTGGCGCGGCGCCAGCCGGTTTTGTCGCCGTCGACACGATTGACGCCAAAGGCCTGGTGGCCGCTCCCGGCCTGGTCGACCTCAACGTTGCCCTGCGCGAGCCGGGTTACAGCCGCAAAGGCTCGATTGTCAGCGAAACCCGCGCGGCGGCGGCTGGCGGCGTGACCAGCCTGTGCTGCCCGCCAAAGACCAAACCGGTGCTGGACACCTCGGCGGTGGCCGAACTGATCCTCGACCGTGCCCGCGAGGCCGGCAACACCAAAGTCTTCCCGATCGGCGCCCTGAGCAAAGGCCTGGACGGTGAACAGCTGGCAGAGCTCGTAGCATTGCGCGATGCCGGTTGCGTGGCCTTCGGCAACGGCCTGGAGAGTTTCCGCAACACCCGCACCCTGTGCCGCGCGCTGGACTACGCAGCGACTTTCGACCTGACGGTGATTTTCAACTCCCAGGATTACGACCTGGCCGAGGGCGGCCTGGCTCACGAAGGCCCGACCGCCAGCTTCCTTGGCCTGCCGGGCATCCCGGAAAGCGCTGAAACCGTCGCCCTGGCCCGGGATCTGCTGCTGGTTGAACAGACCGGCGTGCGCGCGCACTTCAGCCAGCTCACCAGCGCACGCGGCGTAGAGCTGATCGCCCAGGCCCAGGCCCGGGGCCTGAAGGTGACAGCGGATGTCGCCCTGTACCAGCTGATCCTGACCGACGAAGCCCTGATCGACTTCAGCAGCCTGTATCACGTCCAGCCACCGCTACGCACCCGCGCCGACCGCGACGGCCTGCGCGCAGCGGTGAAGTCGGGCGTGATCTCGGCCATCTCCAGTCATCACCAACCCCATGAGCGTGACGCCAAACTGGCACCGTTCGGCGCGACCGAGCCAGGCATCAGCAGCGTTGAACTGCTATTGCCACTGGCAATGACCCTGGTCGAAGACGGCTTGCTGGACCTGCCGACACTGATCAACCGCCTGAGCGCCGGCCCTGCAGAGGCCCTGCGCCTGCCGGCAGGCAAACTGGCGGTAGGTGGCGCGGCGGACATCGTGCTGTTCGACCCTGCGGCCTCGACCGTGGCCGGTGAAACATGGCTGTCCAAGGGCGAAAACTGCCCGTTCATTGGCCACAGCCTGCCGGGTGTGGTGCGTTACACCCTGGTGGATGGACGGATTAGCCACCAGGCTTAAGACCGCGTCGCCTGCATTCGCGAGCAAGCCCGCTCCCACATTGGTTCTGCGATGAACACAGTATTTGTGTACACCGAAGATCAAATGTGGGAGCGGGCTTGCTCGCGAAGGCGATTTAGAAGGCGCCTCTATTCTGCGCATTACGCACAGAAACCTGGTCATTCAACGTCCAGAAGTCATACAGCACCCCGAGAAAGAACAACCCGCCCGTCAGCAGGTACAGCAACCCGCTGATCCATTTCCCCTGATACATCCGGTGCACGCCGAACACCCCGAGAAACGTCAGCAGGATCCACGCCACGTTGTATTCGACGGGACCTGCGGTGAACCGCAGGTCCGCTTCACGGTCCATGGACGGGATCAGGAAAAGGTCGATCAGCCAACCGATCCCCAGCAAGCCGAAGGTGAAGAACCAGATCGTCCCGGTCACCGGCCTGCCGTAATAGAAGCGGTGAGCCCCGGTAAAACCGAAAATCCACAGCAGGTAACCGATCACTTTGCTGTGGGTGTCTTGCTGCTGGACAGCCTGTTGATAGGGGTTCATGAATGACCTCGATTCACACGATAGATAAATATTCTTTAATTCTTTGTGACTTTTTTACAGGCACCCGACGTATGGCAAGTGCTACCTTCACTCCCGTCAAAGCCTTGTAACACCGGACTCCTGTCCGACAATTGCACCATTTTGCCGCTTTTTTGCCACCATTGCCCCCCGGATTGAATCGACCAACGGCCTCGGAAGCGGCAAAAAAGCTGTTATAAAGTTGCGCGCTAACCTATTAAGAGCCTTGCCTAATGCGTTCATTTTTCAAGACATGGCTAACCATTTGCCTTTTGATGCCACTGGCCGCCCACGCCACCAATCGTGAGCAACGTCTTCCAAACGTTAATGGTTACACCCCAAAATCCCATGCCTCTGCTCCTTCGAGCAAAGACAAGAAATCCGCTAAATATGCTCCAAGCCTGGCCAGCAGCAAAAGCGGCCTGGTTCCACCGATGGGCACCAAGGAAAGCAGCGACGTGCTTAGCCGCGCGGTGAACGTCCTCGGTACCCCTTATCGTTGGGGCGGCAGCAGCCCAAGCAAAGGCTTCGATTGCAGCGGCCTGGTGAAATACGCGTTCAACGACGCCACGTTCGACCTGCCACGCACCTCCAACGCCATGGCCAGCGGTCATGGGGAGAAAGTCGATCGCAACGACCTGAAGCCGGGCGACCTGATTTTCTTCAACATCAAGAGTCGTCGGGTCAATCACGTTGCCATTTACCTGGGTAACGACCGCTTCATCCACGCGCCACGTCGTGGCAAGTCGGTATCCATCGACACTTTGAAGAAACCGTACTGGGAAAACCACTACGTGGTTGCCAAGCGGGTTCTGCCGAAAGAACAGAATGCGTTGCGGGTTGTTCAGCGCTGATTTGAATTTCCGGGGAATGCCCTTGGAAAGTGCTTGAACATGATGACCCCCTTCGCGAGCAAGCTCGCTCCCACTTTGGAATGCACTCCCCTGTGGGAGCGAGCTTGCTCGCGAAGAGACCCTTGAAAGCACCTCAAATCTTCCTCAAAAATTATCCGGCGACCGCGCCTTCTCCCGCGCATGGTCACGACTGACCAACCCCTTGGTCACCAGGTCCTTCAAGCTCATATCCAGCGTCTGCATCCCCAACGACCCTCCCGACTGAATCGCCGAGTACATCTGCGCCACCTTGTCCTCGCGGATCAGGTTCCGGATCGCCGATGTCCCCAGCATGATCTCGTGGGCCGCGATGCGTCCGCCGCCGATTTTCTTCACCAGGGTCTGGGACACCACCGCCAGCAGCGACTCGGAGAGCATCGAGCGCACCATCGACTTCTCGTCCCCCGGAAACACATCGACCACCCGGTCGATGGTTTTCGCCGCCGACGTGGTGTGCAGCGTGCCGAACACCAGATGGCCGGTTTCGGCAGCGGTCAACGCCAGGCGAATGGTTTCCAGATCGCGCATCTCCCCCACCAGGATCACATCCGGGTCTTCCCGCAGTGCCGAACGCAAGGCGGTGGCGAAACTACGGGTATCACGATGGACTTCACGCTGATTGATCAGGCATTTGCGCGACTCGTGAACGAACTCGATGGGGTCTTCGATGGTGAGGATATGGTGATGGCGATGGGTATTGAGGTAATCGATCATCGCCGCCAGCGTAGTGGACTTGCCGGAACCGGTCGGGCCGGTTACCAGCACCAGGCCACGGGGAGCGTCGGTCATCTTGCGGAACACGTCGCCCATGCCCAGCTCATCCATGCTCTGCACTTTCGCCGGGATGGTGCGAAACACCGCGCCCGCGCCACGGTTCTGGTTGAACACATTGACCCGAAAGCGCGCCACGCCGGGCACTTCAAAGGAAAAGTCGGTTTCCAGATGCTTTTCGAAGTCCACCCGCTGGGCGTCATTCATGATGGCATGGATCAGAGTCTGCACCTGTTGGTGATCCAGGGCCGGCAAATTGATGCGTCGCACATCACCGTCGACGCGAATCATCGGCGGCAGGCCGGCGGACAAGTGCAGATCGGATGCCCCCTGTTTGGCGCTGAATGCCAGCAGCTCAGTGATATCCATAGCGCCTCTCAATTCCAGTAGAATGCCGCGAACCTTCAGACCGCTGGCGCCTCTTGATGTCCACCATAGCAGACAACATTCTTCAGGTTAGTTCGCGCATACATGCTGCAACACTTGCCGCGAACCGCGCCGAAAACAGCGTCCAGTTGCTGGCTGTGAGCAAGACCAAACCCGCTCAAGACCTGCGTGAAGCCTACGCCGCCGGCCTGCGCGACTTTGGCGAGAACTACCTTCAGGAAGCGTTGGGCAAGCAACTCGAACTGGCCGACCTGCCCTTGATCTGGCACTTCATCGGCCCCATTCAATCGAACAAGACTCGCGCTATCGCCGAGCACTTCGACTGGGTGCATTCCGTGGATCGCCTGAAAATCGCACAACGGCTGTCCGAACAACGTCCCGCCGATTTGCCGCCCTTGAACATCTGCATTCAGGTCAATGTCAGCGGCGAGGCCAGCAAGTCCGGCTGCACCCCGGCCGATCTGCCGGCCCTGGCCAACGCCATCTGCGCCCTGCCGCGCCTGAAACTGCGCGGATTGATGGCAATCCCCGAGCCGACGGAAGATCGCGCCACCCAGGATGCCGCTTTCGCTACCGTGCAAAGCCTGCAAGCCAGCCTGAACCTGCCGCTCGACACACTTTCCATGGGCATGAGCCACGATCTCGAATCGGCCATCGCCCAAGGCGCCACTTGGGTGCGGATCGGTACCGCCCTGTTTGGCGCCCGCGACTACGGCCAGCCTTGAAAAATGGCTGACTCTTCTCTTTATAAGGACCTGACATGAGCAAGACACGTATTGCCTTTATCGGTGCCGGCAACATGGCCGCCAGTCTGATCGGCGGCCTGCGGGCCAAGGGTCTGGAAGCGGCACAGATCCGCGCCAGCGATCCGGGCGAAGAAACCCGCGCCCGCGTGAGCGCTGAACACGGCATAGAAACCTTTGCCGACAACGCCCAGGCCATCGACGGTGCCGACGTGGTCGTGCTGGCGGTCAAACCCCAGGCGATGAAAGCCGTGTGCGAAGCCATTCGCCCAAGCCTCAAGCCCCATCAACTGGTGGTTTCGATTGCCGCTGGCATCACCTGCGCCAGCATGAACAACTGGCTCGGCGCCCAGCCGATCGTGCGCTGCATGCCCAACACCCCGGCGCTGGTGCGTCAGGGTGCGAGCGGCCTGTTCGCAACAGCCGAAGTGTCAGCCGAACAGCGTCAGCAGGCCCAGGAACTGCTGTCCGCGGTGGGCATCGCCCTATGGCTGAATGACGAGCAGCAATTGGATGCCGTCACCGCTGTTTCCGGCTCGGGCCCGGCGTATTTCTTCCTGCTGATCGAGGCCATGACCGCCGCCGGGGTGAAACTCGGCCTGCCGGCGGACATCGCTGCGCAACTGACCTTGCAAACCGCCCTGGGCGCCGCACATATGGCAGTCTCCAGCGACGTCGACGCGGCCGAGTTACGCCGCCGTGTCACCTCGCCTGCCGGCACCACGGAAGCTGCAATCAAGTCGTTCCAGGCCAATGGCTTTGAAGCCTTGGTCGAAAAAGCACTCGGCGCTGCCGCGCATCGCTCGGCCGAGATGGCCGAACAACTGGGTCAATAAGGAGCTTTTCATGATTGGATTGAATACCGCAGCGGTCTACGTGCTGCAAACCCTCGGCAGCCTGTACCTGCTGATCGTGCTGATGCGTTTCGTACTGCAACTGGTGCGGGCGAACTTCTACAACCCGATCTGCCAGTTCATCGTCAAGGCCACCCAGCCGCTGCTCAAGCCGCTGCGCCGGATCATCCCGAGCGTGTTCGGCCTGGACATGTCCTCGCTGGTGCTGGCGATCCTGGTGCAACTGGCGCTGATGGCCCTGACCCTGCTGCTGACCTACGGTACCATCGGCAACCCGCTGCAATTGCTGATCTGGTCGATCATTGGCGTGACCGCGCTGTTCATGAAGATTTTCTTCTTCGCCCTGATCATCAGCGTGATCCTGTCCTGGGTCGCCCCGGGCAGCCATAACCCGGGCGCCGAGCTGGTGAACGACGTCTGCGAACCGGCCCTGGCGCCGTTCCGCAAGTTCCTGCCGAGCCTGGGCGGCCTGGATCTGTCGCCGATCTTTGCGTTCCTGGCACTCAAGCTGATCGACATGCTGGTGATCAACAACCTCGCCGCCATGACCATGATGCCGCAAATCCTCCGCGTGTTGATCTGACCCGGTGAGCTGGTTTCGCTGGGACGGTGACGACCTGATTCTGGAGTGTCACCTGCAACCGGCAGCCCGCAGTGATGACTTCTGCGGGCTGCACGGCGATCGCCTGAAGATCCGCCTGACCGCGCCGCCGGTCGAGGGCAAGGCCAACGCGCATCTGATGGCGTTTCTGGCCAAGGCCTTTGGCGTGTCCAAGAGCCAGGTCAGCCTGATCAGTGGCGAGTTGAACCGGCAGAAACGGGTGCGAATCTGCTCGCCGAAGAAGTTGCCGGACTTGCCTGATCTGGTGCGTCCGGCAGGCTGACCGCGTCATCGTTCATCGCGAGCAAGCTCGCTCCCACATGGACCGCATCAATCCTGTGGGAGCGGGCTTGCTCGCGAAGGCCGCACCGCGGTTCTGCTGAATGAAATCAGGCCCGATCGTTGCTTGCCGCTAACCCCAGCGGTCTTTAGACTTACGCCTCATTTCAATGAGAGCAGGGTCGATGCCAGCTGCCTTTCCCCCCGATTCTGTTGGTCTGGTGACGCCGCAAGTGGCGCACTTCAGCGAACCCCTGGCGTTGGCCTGCGGTCGCTCGCTCCCGGCCTATGACCTGATCTACGAAACCTACGGCACGCTCAACGCCACGGCGAGCAACGCCGTGCTGATCTGCCACGCCCTGTCCGGCCATCACCACGCCGCCGGCTACCACAGCGCCGACGACCGCAAACCCGGTTGGTGGGACAGCTGCATCGGTCCCGGCAAGCCGATCGACACCAGCAAGTTCTTCGTGGTCAGCCTGAACAACCTCGGCGGCTGCAACGGTTCCACCGGCCCGAGCAGTATCAACCCGGACACCGGCAAGCCGTTCGGCGCCGACTTTCCGGTATTGACCGTGGAAGACTGGGTGCACAGCCAGGCGCGCCTGGCGGACCGTCTCGGCATCGCCCAGTTCGCGGCCGTGATCGGCGGCAGCCTCGGCGGCATGCAGGCGATGCAATGGAGCATCACTTACCCTGACCGCATCCGTCACTGCCTGGCCATTGCCTCGGCACCCAAGCTGTCGGCGCAGAACATCGCGTTCAACGAAGTGGCGCGCCAGGCGATCCTCACCGACCCGGAATTCCACGGCGGTTCGTTCCAGGAACACAACGTGATCCCCAAGCGCGGCCTGATGCTGGCGCGGATGGTCGGGCACATCACCTACCTGTCCGACGACTCCATGGGCGAGAAATTCGGCCGCGGGCTCAAGAGTGAGAAGCTCAACTACGACTTCCACAGCGTCGAGTTCCAGGTGGAAAGCTACCTGCGCTATCAGGGCGAGGAGTTTTCCGGGCGCTTTGATGCCAACACCTACCTGTTGATGACCAAAGCGCTCGACTACTTCGATCCGGCGGCGAACTTCGACGATAACCTGGCGAAAACCTTTGAAGGCGCCAAGGCCAAGTTCTGCGTGATGTCGTTCACCACCGACTGGCGCTTCTCCCCTGCCCGCTCGCGGGAACTGGTGGACGCGCTGATGGCCGCGCGCAAGGACGTCTGCTACCTCGAGATCGACGCTCCGCAAGGCCACGACGCCTTCCTGATTCCGATCCCGCGCTACCTGCAGGCATTCGGCAATTACATGAACCGCATTACGTTGTGAGAAAGCCATGAGAGCTGATCTGGAAATCATCCAGGAATGGATCCCCGCCGGCAGCCGCGTGCTCGACCTCGGGTGCGGCGATGGCGAACTGCTGACCTGGCTGCGCGATAACAAGCAAGTCACCGGTTATGGCCTGGAAAACGACGCCGACAATATCGCCGAGTGCGTGGCCAAGGGCATCAACGTCATCGAACAGGACCTGGACAAGGGCCTGGGCAACTTTGCCAGCAACAGTTTCGATGTCGTGGTCATGACCCAGGCGCTGCAAGCGGTGCACTACCCTGACAGGATCCTCGAGGAAATGCTGCGCGTCGGTCGCCAGTGCATCATCACCTTCCCCAACTTCGGCCACTGGCGGTGCCGCTGGTACCTGGCGAGCAAGGGCCGCATGCCGGTTTCCGAGTTCCTGCCGTACACCTGGTACAACACTCCGAACATTCACTTCTGCACCTTCGCCGACTTTGAAGCCTTGTGTCGCGAACGTGAAGCGAAGGTCATTGATCGGCTGGCCGTGGATCAACAGCATCGGCACGGGTGGGCCAGCAAGCTATGGCCTAATCTGTTAGGTGAGATCGGTATCTACCGCGTCAGCAGTCCGGGACTTTCCGACCACAAGGTCGCGGTCTGATCCACCCTACTTCAAGGAGAACGATCATGGGTCGTCTAGCGTTGTTTCTACTCACTGCCTGCCTGAGCGTCACCGCCATGGCCGCCGACGCCATCAAGAGCGAACGCAAGGAAACCTTCGGTGACGTGACGGTGCACTACAACACCTTCAACTCCACCTACCTGCTACCGGACGTTGCCAAGGCTGCCCAGCTGACCCGCAGCAAGGATCAGGGCGTGATCAACATTTCGGTGATCAAGGCCGGCACGCCGATGGCGGCCGACGTCAGCGGCACCGTCAAAGACCTGACCAGCCAAAGCTACACACTGAACTTCAAGCAGGTCACCGAGCAAGGAGCGATTTACTACATCGCCCAATACCCGGTACCGCAGCAGGAAATCCGCACCTTCAACATCAAGGTGCAGACCGGCGACAAGATCAACACCATCAATTTCAACCAAGAGCTCTTCCCTGGCCAATGATCAACTTCACGCAACTCGTACTGGCCAGCCATAACGCCGGCAAACTCAAGGAACTCCAGGCCATGCTCGGCGAGTCGGTGCACCTGCGCTCGATCGGCGAGTTCAGCAGCGTCGAGCCCGAAGAGACCGGTTTGTCGTTCGTCGAGAACGCCATCCTCAAGGCCCGCAATGCCGCGCGCATTTCCGGCCTGCCGGCGCTGGCCGACGATTCCGGGCTGGCAGTGGATTTCCTTGGCGGCGCGCCCGGTATCTACTCGGCGCGTTATGCCGATGGCAAGGGCGATGCGGCGAACAACGCCAAGCTGCTCGACGTGTTGAAAGACGTGCCTGAAGCCGAACGTGGCGCGCAGTTCGTATGCGTGCTGGCACTGGTGCGCCACGCCGATGATCCGTTGCCGATCCTCTGCGAAGGTTTGTGGCACGGGCGAATCCTGACCCAGGCCAGCGGCGAACACGGTTTTGGCTACGACCCGCTGTTCTGGGTGCCGGAGCGCGATTGCTCCAGCGCCGAACTGAACCCAGGCGACAAGAACCAGATCAGCCACCGCGCCCGTGCAATGGATCTGCTGCGCCAGCGTCTGGGCTTGAAATGACCCGTGAATCATCCGCTTCGCCGCTGATCTTCGGCGGCGATGCTCTATCGCCTCGGGCGGCCCTGCCAGTGCTGCCGCCGCTGGCGCTGTATATCCACATCCCGTGGTGCGTGCGCAAATGCCCTTATTGCGACTTCAACTCCCACACCGCCAGCCCCGTGCTGCCGGAAGAAGAGTACGTCGACGCATTGCTGGCCGATCTCGATCAGGACCTGCACGCCGTTTATGGTCGTGAGCTGAGCTCGATTTTCTTTGGTGGCGGCACGCCAAGCCTGTTCAGCGCTGATTCGCTGGGTCGCTTGCTCAAAGGCGTCGAACAGCGCATTCCGTTTGCCAGCGACATCGAAATCACGCTGGAAGCCAATCCGGGGACGTTCGAGCAAGACAAGTTCGTGGCGTACCGGAAACTGGGGATCAATCGCCTGTCGATCGGTATTCAGAGCTTTCAGCAAGAAAAGCTCGAGGCCCTGGGACGGATTCATAACGGTGACGAAGCCGTACGCGCCGCCGGTATGGCGCGGCAGGCCGGGTTCGACAACTTCAACCTGGACTTGATGCATGGCTTGCCGAATCAGTCCCTGGACGATGCCTTGGCGGACCTGCGCACAGCCATCGCCCTGAAACCGACTCACCTGTCGTGGTATCAACTGACCCTGGAACCGAACACAGTATTCTGGAACCAGCCACCGACTCTGCCGGAAGACGACACGCTGTGGGACATTCAGGAGGCCGGGCAAGCACTGCTGGCTGAACATGGTTACGCGCAATACGAAGTCTCGGCCTATGCCCTGCCCGGTCGCCCGGCGCGCCACAACCTCAATTACTGGAGTTTTGGCGACTTCATTGGCATCGGCGCCGGCGCCCATGGCAAGCTCAGCCATCCGGACGGGCGCATCATTCGCACCTGGAAGACCCGCCTGCCGAAGGATTACCTGAATCCGGCGAAAAGCTTTAAGGCCGGCGAGAAAGCGCTGGGCAACGATGAAATGCCGTTCGAATTCCTGATGAACGCACTGCGCCTGACTGAAGGCGTCGAATCGCGGCTGTACCCTGAACGTACCGGCATGACGCTGGAAAGCCTCGCTGAAGGCCGCCGTGAAGCCGAACAAAGCGGCCTGTTGCAGGTCGAACCTTCACGTCTGGTAGCCACCGAGCGCGGACAACTCTTCCTCAACGACTTGCTGCAGAAATTTCTGACATAAGGAAATCGAATGGATTTGGTACTCGACCTGCTTGCCACTGTGTCTCGCTGGAGCCGCAGCAACCTCTCGGAAATCGCCCTGGCCCTGGTGGGCTGCCTGCTGGTGCTGTTTGGTGCGGATTTCAAAGGCTGGGTCGAGCAACGCCTGGGCAGCATCGCCGGCGCCTTGCGTGTGCCACTGATGTCCCTGCTGTGCATGGTTGGTAGCGGTGCGGCACTGATCTATGCCACGCCCTGGGTCGTGCGCGGCTTGAGCCAGTTCAACAACTACAGCCTGGCGCCGGTGTTGTTGGTGGTGCTGGTGTTGATTGGCGTGGTCGCTGACCGCCGCTGATCTCAGCCACACCCTAAAACAACTGTGGGAGCGAGCTTGCTCGCGATGATGCCATAACATCCAACATCTCTGTTGACTGCCAGGCCGCCATCGCGAGCAAGCTCGCTCCCACAGGTTTTACGCCAGCTTCTCGAACTTCAGATCCCACACCCCATGCCCAAGACGCTCGCCACGGCGTTCGAACTTGGTGATCGGGCGCTCGGCCGGGCGTGGCACGCACTTGCCGTCTTCGGCAAGGTTGCGGTAACCCGGCGCAACGTTCATCACTTCCAGCATGTATTCGGCGTACGGTTCCCAGTCGGTGGCCATGTGCAGAATGCCCCCAACCTTCAACTTGCTGCGCACCAACTCAGCGAAGGACGCCTGAACGATACGACGCTTGTGGTGACGGCTCTTGTGCCACGGGTCCGGGAAAAACAGCATCAGGCGATCGAGGCTGTTATCGGCCACGCAGCGGTTGAGCACTTCGATCGCATCGCAATCGTAGACCCGCAGGTTGGTCAGGCCTTGTGTCAGCACGCCATTGAGCAGCGCACCGACACCCGGACGGTGAACCTCAACGCCAATGAAATCCTGATCCGGCGCAGCCGCTGCCATTTCCAGCAGCGAATGGCCCATGCCGAAACCGATTTCCAGCGAGCGCGGTGCCGAGCGACCGAACACCTGGTCGAAATCCACCGGCGCGTCGGCCAGCGGCAGCACGAACAGCGGAGTGCCCTGCTCCAGGCCCTTTTGCTGGCCTTCGGTCATGCGCCCGGCGCGCATCACGAAACTCTTGATGCGGCGGTGTTGGCGCTCGTCGCCTTCTTCCGTCTGGATAGGCGTGTCGTTCGATTCAGTCATCAATGGCTCTTACTTGATCAGACCATCCAGCGGCGAAGAGGCGCTGGCATAGAGTTTTTTCGGCATGCGGCCGGCGAGGTAGGCCAGTCGGCCTGCGACGATCGCATGTTTCATGGCTTCGGCCATCATGACCGGCTGCTGGGCGTGGGCAATGGCCGAGTTCATCAGCACGGCATCACAACCCAGTTCCATGGCGATAGTGGCGTCGGAAGCAGTACCGACACCAGCATCCACCAGCACCGGGATCTTGGCTTCTTCGAGGATGATCTGCAGGTTATATGGATTGCAGATCCCCAGACCGGAGCCGATCAGACCGGCCAGCGGCATCACCGCGATGCAACCGATTTCCGCCAACTGACGGGCGATGATCGGGTCGTCACTGGTGTAAACCATCACGTCGAAGCCTTCCTTGACCAGCGTTTCGGCGGCCTTGAGGGTTTCGATCACGTTGGGGAACAGGGTTTTCTGATCCGCCAGCACTTCCAGCTTGACCAGGTTGTGGCCATCGAGCAGCTCACGAGCCAGGCGGCAGGTGCGCACGGCCTCGATAGCGTCATAGCAACCGGCGGTGTTCGGCAGGAAGGTGTAGCGATCCGGCGACAGCACTTCGAGCAGGTTCGGCTCGCCCTCGATCTGGCCAAGGTTGGTGCGGCGCACGGCGAAGGTGACGATCTCGGCACCCGAGGCTTCGATGGCCAGGCGGGTTTCTTCCATGTCACGGTACTTGCCGGTACCGACCAGCAAACGCGACTGGTAAGTACGACCGGCCAGGACGAAAGGCTTGTCGCTGCGAACGATGCTCATGGGAAATCCTCTGTAGGGGTGAGGTACTTGCAGAATTCTGTGGCCACTGGGGCGAGGCTGCTAGCCGCCGCCGATGGCGTGCACCACCTCGACGTTGTCGCCGTCGTTCAACGTGGTGTCTGCGTGCTGACTGCGCGGGACGATATCCAGATTGAGTTCGACCGCCACCCGGCGACCGGTCAGGTCCAGACGGGTCAGCAGGGCCGCAACGGTTTCACCGTCGGGCAGTTCAAAGGATTCGCCGTTCAACTGAATGCGCATGCCGGATGCCGCCATCATTTTTAGGGGCTGGCATTCTAGCCCGATCGTGACCTAAAGGTCAGCAATAAGCGTCAAGTGGTCAGCGGCAAGCGCCAGGCGGCGAGACCCAGGCAGAGCCAGCCCGCGAGGAAGGCCAGGCCGCCGAACGGGGTGACAATGCCAAGCTTGCTGATACCCGTCAGCGTGAGCACGTACAGGCTGCCGGAGAACAGCAGGATGCCGATGGCAAAGGATGCGCCGGCCCACGTGAGCAAACGGCCGGGAATCTGCGTGGCCAGCAGCGCCACGCCCAGCAGCGCCAGGGTGTGCACCAGTTGGTAAGTGACGCCGGTATGAAAAATCGTCAGATATTCAGGTGTCAGACGGTTTTTCAGGCCATGGGCGGCAAAGGCCCCGAGGCCGACACCGGTGAAGCCGAAAAAAGCGGCCAGCATCAGAAAGCCACGCAGCATGCAGAACTCCAGTCAGTTTCGATCCAAAGGGTCTGTATAATGGCCCGCTCAACGGGTTCGGCCAAGCCATCTCTATGCTGCGTATCTATTTCCGTCATTTCTCCAAGGCCGTGCTCTGGTTCATGGGTGGCAGCGTATTGCTGGTGCTGATCTTTCGCGTGGTGCCGCCACCGGGGACGACGCTGATGGTCGAGCGCAAGATCGAATCCTGGTTTGACGGCGAACCCATCGACCTGCAACGGACCTGGAAACCCTGGGACGAAATCTCCGATGACCTGAAAGTCGCGGTGATTGCCGGCGAAGACCAGAAATTCCCGGAGCACTGGGGCTTCGATATCGGCGCGATTCAGGCGGCGTTTGCCCATAACGAGCGCGGCGGTTCGATCCGTGGCGCCAGTACCCTCAGCCAGCAAGTCTCGAAAAACCTGTTCCTGTGGTCTGGCCGCAGCTGGCTGCGTAAAGGCCTGGAGGCCTGGTTCACCGGACTGATCGAAGTGTTCTGGCCCAAGCAACGAATTCTTGAGGTGTACCTCAACAGTGTCGAGTGGGATGACGGCGTGTTTGGCGCCGAAGCGGCGGCCCGGCATCACTTTGGCGTGAGCGCCAGGAACCTCAGCCGTCAGCAATCGAGCTTGTTGGCCGCCGTACTGCCCAACCCTCGCGTGTGGAGTGCGAGCCATCCGACCGCTTACGTGGCGCGACGCGCAGGCTGGATTCGGAGACAGATGAGCCAGTTAGGTGGCGACAGCTATCTGGTCGGGCTGAACGATTCGCGCCGGGCGCCTTGGGCCCAATAACTGATCCCAATTTTTCAGACCCTGAAAACCACTGTGGGAGCGGGCTTGCCCGCGATGACGGCCTGACATTCAACTTTTATATTGAATGTTCGGGCCTCATCGCGAGCAAGCTCGCTCCCACAGGATCAATGATCGGGGCGTTTTTTATTGCCTGCTCGCCAGTTACGCAGCGATCGACAACTTGAGCTTGTTCATCGCGCTTTTCTCAAGCTGACGAATACGCTCGGCCGACACGTTGTACTTCTGCGCCAGGTCGTGCAGCGTGGCTTTTTCTTCCGCCAGCCAGCGCTGGTAGAGGATGTCACGGCTGCGGTCGTCCAGCACTTCCAGCGCTTCGTGCAGGTTGTGGTTGGAGTTGTCGCTCCAGTCGGCATCTTCCAGTTGACGGGCCGGATCGTACCGGTGGTCTTCCAGATAGTTGGCCGGCGACTGGAATGCACTGTCGTCGTCCGCTTCGGCAGCCGGATCGAAGGCCATGTCATGGCCGGTCAGGCGGCTTTCCATCTCGCGTACTTCCCGAGGCTCTACACCCAGGCTTTCCGCTACGCGATGGACTTCTTCGTTGTTCAGCCAGGCCAGACGCTTCTTCTGGCTGCGCAGGTTGAAGAACAACTTGCGCTGGGCCTTGGTGGTCGCGACTTTCACGATGCGCCAGTTGCGCAGGATGAACTCGTGGATTTCCGCCTTGATCCAGTGCACGGCAAAGGACACCAGGCGCACGCCCATTTCCGGGTTGAAGCGCTTCACGGCCTTCATCAGGCCGACGTTGCCTTCCTGGATCAGGTCAGCCTGAGCCAGACCGTAGCCGGAATAGCTACGGGCGATATGTACGACAAAACGCAGGTGGGCGAGCACCATCTGCCGAGCCGCCCCCAAATCCTGCTCATAATAGAGACTCTCGGCCAGTTCACGCTCCTGCTCCGGCGACAGCAATGGAATGCTGTTGACGGTGTGCACATAGGCCTCCAGGTTCGCACCCGGGACCAGAGCATATGCAGGTTGCAAAGAATTGGTCATACGAAAAAACCTCCGACTTACAAACTCGTGCAGTTCAGCACTGCGAAAATTGACCGGAAACCGAAAGACAAGTTCCCTAAAACCCATAAACGCTGAAAGGTCAATACGAGCAAAATGATACTACTTAGGCGCAAGCTCCCTCAGGTGGCGTGCGACTGCAATCCATGCACCGATATACCCCAACAGCACCGCGCCAAGCAAGAGAGACAGACCGTCGGCAACTGGCACTCCAGCCAGCGCAAAATCACTGCCGTACAAACCGGCCAGCCCCACCACCGCGTCGTTCAGCCAATCAAGGCCGAACGCCAGAACGCCCCAGGACAGAATCCCCGCACCGAAGCCATACAGCGCGCCCATATACAGAAAGGGCCTGCGCACATAGCTGTCAGTGCCGCCGACCAGTTTAATCACTTCTATCTCTGTGCGGCGGTTTTCAATATGAAGACGAATGGTATTGCCTATCACCAAAAGTAATGCAGAAACCAGAAGCACGGTCAGACCGAAGACAAAACGGTCACCCAGCTTGAGGATGGCTGCCAGACGCTCGACCCAGACTAAATCAAGTTGCGCCTGTTGTACCTTCGGCAGCTCGGATAGTTTTTGTCTTAATGCTTCAAGGGCCGGCTTGTCGACTTCAGTCGGCGTCACCAGGACCACGCCCGGCAGCGGGTTCTCCGGCAACTCCTTGAGCGCCTCGCCCAGCCCGGACTGTTGCTGGAACTCTTCCAGCGCCTGATCCCGGCCAACGTATTCGGCCTCGGCGACGCCAGGCATGCCCTTGATCTGATCGCGCAGCGCTTCGCCTTCGGCCGGCTTGGCCTCAAGATCCAGATACAGGGAAATCTGCGCCGCACGCTGCCAGGAACCACCCAGACGCTCGACGTTACTTAGCAAAAGTGACAGCCCCATGGGCAAACTCAGTGCTACCGCCATCACCATGCAGGTGAAAAAACTGCCGATAGGCTGCTTGCCCAGGCGGCGCAGGCTGTCCACCAGACTGGCGCGATGACTTTCGATCCAGGCGCGGAACAACGTGGCAAAATCCGGCCCGTCGTCATCGTCGTGTTTTTTCTTTTGCGGCTGCGGATCGGCGGCCTTCGGGGCCACACGCTCGGAAACCTTGGGGCTACGTGTTGCACTCATACCGCAGCCTCCCCGTCACCGATCAATCGACCGCGTTGCAAGGTCAGCATGCGATGGCGCATGCGGGCGATCAGGGCCAGGTCGTGACTGGCGATCAGCACGCTGGTACCCAGGCGATTGATGTCTTCGAACACACCCATGATCTCGGCGGCCAGGCGCGGGTCGAGGTTACCGGTCGGCTCATCCGCCAGCAGCAAGGCCGGACGATGAACGATGGCGCGGGCGATGCCGACGCGCTGCTGCTGACCGGTGGACAGGTCACCCGGGTACAGATCGGTTTTATCCGACAGCGCCACGCGCTCCAGTGCCGAGTCCACGCGCTTGGCGATCTCGGCCTTGGACAGCCCCAGGATCTGCAAAGGCAACGCGACGTTATTGAACACCGTGCGATCGAACAGCAACTGGTGATTCTGGAACACCACGCCGATCTGCCGACGCAAGAAAGGAATCTGCGCGTTGCTGATGGTGCTCAGGTCTTGCCCGGCGAGCAGCAACTTGCCGCTGGTCGGGCGCTCCATCGCCAGCAACAGGCGCAACAGCGTGGATTTACCGGCGCCGGAATGGCCGGTGACAAACAAGAACTCGCCACGACGGACTCGAAAGCTCAGCTCATGCAAGCCGACGTGACCGTTCGGGTAGCGCTTACCGACCTGTTCGAAACGAATCATGAACGCTCCCGCTCGGCAAACAATGCCTGGACAAAGGGTTCTGCTTCAAAGGTACGCAAATCGTCGATGCCTTCGCCGACGCCAATGTAGCGGATCGGCAGGCCGAATTGCTTGGCCAGGGCGAAAATCACCCCGCCTTTGGCGGTACCGTCGAGCTTGGTCAGCGCCAGGCCAGTCAGTTCGACGGTCTGGTTGAATTGCTTGGCCTGGTTGATGGCGTTCTGGCCGGTACCGGCGTCAAGCACCAACAGCACTTCGTGAGGTGCGTCGGCGTCGAGCTTGCCGATCACCCGGCGAACCTTTTTCAGTTCTTCCATCAGGTTGTCTTTGGTGTGCAGGCGGCCGGCGGTGTCGGCGATCAGCACATCGATGCCACGGGCCTTGGCGGCCTGCACGGCGTCGAAGATCACCGAGGCCGAGTCGGCACCAGTGTGCTGCGCGATCACCGGGATCTTGTTGCGCTCACCCCATACCTGCAATTGCTCCACCGCCGCGGCACGGAAGGTGTCGCCGGCGGCGAGCATGACTTTCTTGCCTTCCAGCTGCAGTTTCTTCGCCAGCTTGCCGATGGTGGTGGTCTTGCCGGCACCGTTGACGCCGACGACCAGAATCACGAACGGCTTGTTTTGCGAGGCGATTTTCAGCGGCTGCTCGACAGGCTTGAGCATCGCTGCCAGCTCGGCTTGCAGGGATTTGTACAGGGCATCGGCATCGGCCAGCTCCTTGCGCGCAACCTTCTGCGTCAGGCGCTGAATGATCACCGAGGTGGCTTCGACGCCCACGTCGGCGGTCAGCAAACGGGTTTCGAGGTCTTCGAGCAACTCGTCATCAATGACCTTTTTGCCCAGGAACAGGCTGGCCATGCCTTCGCCGATACTGGCGCTGGTCTTGGACAGGCCCTGCTTGAGGCGGGCGAAGAAACCGGCTTTGGTTTCTTCGGTGCGTACCGGCTCGACCGGGGCTTCGACGGCCGCCGCGATCGGCTCAGGAATCGGAGCGGGTGCCGGTGCTTGAGCAACCGGAGCAACCGAAGCAACCGAAGCAACCGGAGCAACCGGAGCAACCGGAGCAACCGGAGCAACCGGAGCAACGAATACCGGAACCTCTGGCTGACTGACAACGGGCACAGGCTCGGCCACGACGACTGGCTCAACAATCGGTTCGACCACAGGCGCGTGAACCGGGGCTGGCGTAAACGCTGCCGGAGCCGGAATCGGTGGTGTCACGTGAGGAGCCAGGTCATTTTCGACCAATGCCACGGGTTCTTCGGCCACTGGCAGGGTCAACCACGGTTCGACCGCCGGGGCCGGAGGCTGTTCGGTGACGATTTCGCTGACTGGCTGGGGAACGGCTTCAACCTTGGGTTGCAGCGACGGCTCGGCAATCGGCAGAACAACCGGCGCGGGCGTTTCTTCTATTACCGGGACCGGCGTCGGCGCTGGTTCAGGAATGGCTGGTGGCTGTTCGACGACGGGTTCCTGCGGCTTTTTGCGCAGCCATCCGAACAGGCTTTTCTTCTCGCCAGCCGCAGCTGGGGTCTTCTTGTCGTCGTTGGAACCAAACATGGAGGACGGCTATCTCACGGTAGCGACGCGCCAATGGCGCCCCGGCAATTAAATATTCGATGCAGAACAGACTGCGATTGACCCAGCTTGTTCACGCGCAACATTTTGTCGAGGTGCGAACGGCACCTCACGGAAACGTTTTTACGAAGGACTAAAGCAGCAAAATCGGCGAAAAAGCAGAGTTTAGTTGATAAATTCCAACCTTCTGCTGCAAACCCATACAACCTGATCAAACGCAAAGGCCTGATAGGCGTGGCCGCCAGTAAAACGGATCAGTATCCTAGCACCCTCTCGCCCGCTGACGCTAAGAACAAGCGGGCAGCCCCAAAGGTTTGAAAACGAATGAATGCTCTTGCCCGCCGCGCCGCAGGCCTGCTGCTCAGCACAGTTTGCCTGCCCCTTTCGGCACTGGCTGCCGACCCGCAACCCACCCACGAATTCACTCTCGACAATGGCTTGAAGGTGGTCGTGCGCGAAGACCACCGTGCGCCCGTGGTAGTTTCCCAGGTCTGGTACAAGGTGGGCTCCAGCTACGAGACACCGGGTAATACCGGCCTGTCCCACGCCCTGGAACACATGATGTTCAAAGGCAGCGAGAAAGTCGGCCCCGGCGAAGCCTCGCTGATCCTGCGCGACCTCGGCGCCGAAGAGAACGCATTCACCAGCGATGATTTCACCGCCTATTACCAGGTGCTGGCCCGGGATCGCCTGGGCGTGGCCTTCGAACTGGAAGCCGACCGCATGGCCAGCCTGCGCCTGCCGCCCGACGAGTTCGCCAAGGAAATCGAGGTCATCAAGGAAGAGCGTCGCCTGCGTACCGACGACAAGCCGATGGCCAAGGCCTACGAGCGTTTCAAGGCCATGGCTTACCCGGCAAGCGGCTATCACACGCCGACCATCGGCTGGATGGCCGACCTTGAGCGAATGAAAGTCGAAGAGCTGCGCCACTGGTACGAAACCTGGTACGTGCCCAACAACGCCACGCTGGTGGTGGTTGGCGATGTCACCCCGGACGAAGTCAAAACCCTGGCCCAACGCTATTTCGGCCCGATCGCCAAGCGTGAAGTGCCCGCCGCGAAAAAACCGCTGGAACTGGCCGAACCGGGCGAGCGCCAGATCACCCTGCACGTGCAGACCCAACTGCCTAGCCTGATGCTGGCCTTCAACGTGCCGAGCATCGCCACAGCCGAAGACAAGCGCCTGGTCAATGCCCTGCGCCTGATCTCGGCACTGCTCGACGGCGGCTACAGCGGACGTATCCCGACGCAACTGGAGCGCGGAGAAGAACTGGTGTCCGGCGGCTCGTCGAGTTACGACGCCTATACCCGTGGCGACAGTCTCTTCACCCTGTCGGCATCGCCAAACTCGCAGAAACACAAGACCATCGCCCAGGCGCAAGCCGGTTTGTGGAAGCTGCTCGACCAGCTGAAAACCACGGCGCCAACCGCTGAAGAGCTGGAGCGCGTACGCGCACAAGTCATCGCCGGCCTGGTCTTCGAGCGCGACTCGATCACCAGTCAGGCCACCGCCATCGGCCAACTGGAAACAGTCGGGCTGTCATGGAAACTGATGGACACCGAACTGGCCGATCTGGAAAGCGTCACGCCGGAAGATATCCAGAAAGCCGCCAAGCTGTATTTCACTCGCGAACGTCTCAGCGTCGCCCATGTACTGCCTCTGGAGACGACTCATGAGTGAGCGTAAACCCTCCCGCCTGGCCCTGATCGGCCTGATCGCCGTCACCGTTATCGGTTCCGCAGCGTTCTATTTGTCGCGCTCTGTCGAAACCAATGCCAGCGAAGCCCTCGACAAGGCCAAGGCCAGTCAGAAACTGCAGTCGCTGACCGAACTCAACGGCAAGGCACCGAACCACCGCAAGCTGGACGTGCAGACCTGGAACACCGCCGAAGGCACCAAGGTGCTGTTTGTCGAAGCCCATGAGCTGCCGATGTTCGACATGCGCCTGATCTTCGCTGCCGGTAGCAGCCAGGACGGCGATGCACCGGGCGTGGCGGTGTTGACCAACGCCATGCTCAACGAAGGCGTGGCCGGCAAAGACGTCGGTGCCATTGCCCGGGGCTTCGAAGGCCTGGGCGCCGATTTCGGCAACGGCGCGTTCAAGGACATGGCAATCGCTTCGCTGCGTAGCCTGAGTGCCAAGGACAAGCGCGAGCCGGCCCTGAAGCTGTTCGCCGAAGTCATCGGCAAGCCGACTTTCCCTGCCGATTCGCTGGCCCGCATCAAGAACCAGATGCTTGCCGGTTTCGAATACCAGAAACAGAACCCCGGCAAACTGGCGAGCCTGGAGCTGATGAACCGCTTGTACGGTGATCACCCGTATGCACACGCCAGCGACGGCACGGCGAAAACCGTACCGGCGATTACCCAGGCCCAGCTGCGTGCTTTCCACGAGAAAGCCTACGCAGCCGGTAACGTGGTGATCGCACTGGTCGGCGACCTGTCCCGCACGGAAGCCGAAGCGATTGCCGCCCAGGTTTCCGGCGCCCTGCCCAAAGGCCCGGCCTTGCCGAAAATTGCGCAACCCGCTGAGCCCAAGGCCAGCGTCGGCCATATCGAGTTCCCGTCCAAGCAGACCAACCTGATGCTCGCGCAATTGGGCATCGATCGCGATGACCCGGACTACGCGGCATTGTCCATGGGTAACCAGATTCTCGGTGGCGGCGGCTTCGGCACCCGCTTGATGAGCGAAGTGCGCGAGAAGCGTGGCCTGACTTACGGCGTGTATTCGGGCTTTACGCCGATGCAGGCGCGCGGCCCGTTCATGATCAACCTGCAAACCCGCGCCGAGATGAGCGAGGGCACCCTGAAACTGGTGCAGGATGTGCTGGCCGACTACCTTAAAACCGGCCCGACCGAAAAAGAGCTCGACGACGCCAAGCGCGAACTGGCCGGCAGCTTCCCGCTGTCCACCGCCAGCAACGCCGATATCGTCGGCCAACTGGGCGCCATCGGCTTTTACAACTTGCCGTTGAGTCACCTGGAGGACTTCATGCAACAGTCCCAGTCTCTGACCGTCGAGCAGGTCAAAGCCGCCATGAACAAACACCTGAGCACGAACAAGATGGTCATCGTCAGCGCTGGCCCGACCGTGCCGCAAAAGCCGTTACCGGCCCCTACTGATAAACCTTCCGAGCAGCCGCTCGGGGTTCCGGAGCATTAATGGCTACTCATTCGAAAAAACCTGCCCGCAACGTCCACAACGGCGTGAACCAGCTGCGCATCATCGGCGGCGAATGGCGCAGCCGGAAGCTGAGCTTCCCCGACGCCCCGGGCCTGCGTCCGACGCCGGACCGCGTGCGTGAAACCCTGTTCAACTGGCTCGCGCCTTACGTGCCGGGCGCCAAGGTGCTCGACCCGTTCACCGGCAGCGGCGCGCTGTTCCTCGAAGCCCTGTCCCGTGGCGCGGCCATGGGCCAGGCGCTGGACGCCAGCAGCATCGCGGTGTCCAGCCTGAAGGAACACCTGGGTACATTGCGCTGCACCAACGGCCAGGTCCAGACCGCCGACGCCCTGCGCTACCTGGAAACCCAGACCGCAACGGCCTACGACCTGGTGTTCCTCGATCCACCGTTCAACCAGAACCTGCTGCCCGCCGTTTGCAAGTTGCTCGAAGAGCGCCAATGGCTGGCCGAAGACGCCTGGGTGTACACCGAAAGCGAGTCGGCACCGTCGACCCTGGGCCTGCCGCAGAACTGGCGCCTGCACCGGGAGCAGAAATCCGGGCGCGTCTACTACTCGTTGTGGCAACGTATGGCAGAGATCGTCGGTTAACCGACCGACCTGAAAAAGGTGCGTACCCGCTACGCACCGCTGCATCGAGAATGATCGTGTCTCATCCGCCAGAACGCTTCACCCCCGCCTTCGGCCTCGGCAATCCGCACTTGCAAACCTTGTGGGGGCCGCTGTGGCGTAAAACCGTGCACATCGGTCGCGAACGCGAGCGTCTTTGGCTTGAAGACGGCGATTTTCTCGATCTCGACTGGCACGGCCCGCACAGCGCCGACGCACCGTTGGTGCTGGTATTGCACGGGCTCACCGGGTCCTCGAATTCGCCTTATGTCGCCGGCATGCAAAAAGCCCTGGGCGACCGAGGCTGGGCGAGCGTCGCACTGAACTGGCGCGGCTGTTCGGGCGAACCCAACCTGTTGCCGCGCAGCTACCATTCCGGCGCCAGCGAAGACCTGGCCGAAACCATCAGGCACTTGCGGGCCAAACGGCCTCTCGCGCCACTGTATGCGGTGGGTTACTCCCTGGGCGGTAATGTCCTGCTCAAGCATTTGGGCGAAACCGGCAGCGACAGCGGCGTGACGGGCGCCGTGGCGGTGTCGGTGCCGTTCCGCCTGGACCAGTGCGCCGACCGTATCGGGCAAGGCTTCTCCAAGGTTTACCAGGCGCATTTCATGCGCGAGATGGTCGCCTACATCAAGAACAAGCAGCGACAATTCCAGCATGACGGACGCGAGGAGGGCCTGGCAGCCCTGGCGGCCCTCGGATCCCTGGAAAACATGCGCACGTTCTGGGATTTCGACGGACGCGTCACTGCACCACTGCACGGTTTCGCCGATGCCGAGGATTACTATCGCCGCGCCTCCAGCCGCTATTTCCTTGGCGAAATTCGTACGCCGACCTTGATGATTCAGGCCGCCGACGACCCCTTCGTGTTTCCCCACAGCCTGCCGCAGGTCGATGAGTTGTCCGCTTGCACGCAATTCGAACTGCAAGCCAATGGCGGGCATGTCGGCTTCGTCGACGGTACGCTCAGGCAGCCGGGTTACTACCTGGAGCGACGTATCCCCGAGTGGCTGGCCGCCATAGGGCACTCTTGAATCATGGACGCTGACCAAGGCGAATCAATCCACTTCTGGCAAACCCCGCCACTGGCCGGGGTCGAGTTATTGTCCGCCCGCTACATCGACCATCGTTTCGCCCCACATGTGCATGACGGCTATGTGATCGGCATGATCATGGCCGGCGCCCAGCGTTATCGCTATCGCGGCGCTGAACACCTGGCGGGCAGCGGCACGCTGGTGCTGATCAACCCTGATGAACTGCACACCGGTCACAAAGGCACCGAGGATGGCTGGCTTTACCGGGCGTTCTATCCGGACAGCGGGCAGATGACCTCGCTGCTGGCCGAACTCGAACTGCCAACCCACCACTTGCCGGCCTTCGGTGCCACGCTGTATCGCGACCAGGATCTGGTGAACGGCTTCTGCCAACTTCACCGCTTGCTGGAAAGCCCCGCCAGCGCATTGCAGCAACAAACGGTCTGGCGTGAACTGGTGCTGTCGCTGTTGCAGCGTCATGCGGCGGTGCCTGATGCCGGCAAACCCGGCAAGGAACACCGTGCCGTGAGCCTGGCCAAGGAATTGCTGCACTCGCAATTGGCAGCTCCGCCTTCACTGGAAGCGCTGGCGACGGCGGTCAATCTCTCGCCATTCCATTTCGCCCGGGTGTTCCGCCGGGCCACCGGCATGCCGCCGCACACCTGGCTGATGCAACAGCGCATCGCCCGGGCGCGGGCGTTGCTGCAAAGTGGTTGTCTGCCGCTGGAAGTCGCGATGCAACTGGGGTTTGCCGACCAGAGCCATCTGAGCCGGCAGTTCAAGCAGGTGTATGGGGTTGGACCGGGGGCGTATCGCAGTGCAAAGCGGGGACTTGAGGCTTGATGAGGTCTCACAAACCCCATCCATTCCCGTGGGAGCGAGCTTGCTCGCGATGGCGGCTTAACAATCAGCATCAATATTGAATGTAATGGCCCCATCGCGAGCAAGCTCGCTCCCACAAGGTTTCGTGGCGTTCATTCGCCGGTGGCGATGCCCCGCGCAGGCTCGTTGATCCACTCGCTCCACGACCCGGCATACAACGAACCCAACGGATAACCGGCCAGACACAACGCAAACAGGTTGTGGCACGCCGTCACGCCGGAACCGCAGTACGCCACCAGATCATTTGGCGAACGATCGCCCAGTTTCGCGGCGAAACGCTGCTTGAGCTGATCGGCCGGCAGGAAGCGCCCGTCACTGCCCAGGTTCTCGGTAAACGCAGCACACTGGGCACCTGGGATGTGCCCGGCAATCGGATCGATCGGTTCCACCTCACCCTTGAAGCGCGGCAGTGCGCGGGCATCGAGCAGGGTCAGTTCCGGCCGTGCAAGGCGCTTTTGCAGCTGCTCGGCACTGATCAGCAACGCCGTATCAGGACTGCCGGTGAAGGAGCCACAGGGAATCGCCGGCGCATCCAGGCTCAGCGGCAAACCGGCCGCGTGCCAGGCCTTCAAACCGCCATCAAGGATGAACACACCGTCGCGCTTGCCCAACCATGCCAGCAACCACCAGGCCCGCGCCGCATAGGCCCCCGGACCGTCGTCATACAGAACCACTTCGCTATCGGCATTGATGCCAAAGGCTTGCAGGCGCTCGATCAGTTGCGCCGGCTCGGGTAACGGATGACGCCCGGTCACGCCCTTGACCACGGCGCCACTCAGGTCACGCTCGAGGTCGGCATAGCTCGAACCGGCGATGTGCCCTTCGGCATAGCTGCGCTGACCGTAATCCGGGTCTTCGAGGGCAAAACGACAATCCAGAATCACCAGCCCCGGCTGGTCCTTTTTCAGGTCCAGTGCTTGCGGGCTGATCAGTTGCGCAATGGGCATAGCGGGCTCCTGTGATTAACTCGGCCTTGATCCTACTGTACTTCTTCCAGTGCCTGGGCCAGGGGCACGTAAAACTCTTCGAACAAGGCGCTGACCGCATCGCGGGCCTGGTCCGTAACGAACCCGGCCTCCAGCACCAGCACCTGATACACCCCGCGTTTAATGGCCTGCTCGCTCAAGTGGCTGGAGTTCTCCCGCGTGGTGCACAGGAAGCGTACCCAGGACGTGAGGATGATCCAGGCATTGAGCGTCAAGGATTCGATCTGCACCTTGTCCATCTTCAGGATGCCGGCGGCGACGAAACCTTCGTAGATCGCCCCCCCCTGTATCAGGCAGCGCTGGGAGAAGCGTCGATAGCGGTCGGCCAGGTCCGGATCGCTGTCGAGCAAATGTTCGAGATCGCGATGCAGAAACCGGTAGCGCCACATCGCCGACAGCAGCTCCTTGAGGTAGAAGCGTTTGTCTTCCACCGTGGCGGCACGGCCCTGGGGCGGGCGCAGGAAGCTGTCCACCAGGCTTTCGTACTCGCTGAACAGCACCGCGATGATCGCCTGCTTGTTCGGGAAGTGGTAGTACAGGTTGCCCGGGGAAATTTCCATATGGGCAGCGATGTGGTTGGTGCTGATGCTGCGCTCGCCCTGCTGGTTGAACAGCTCCAGGCTGTTCTGCACGATGCGCTCGCTGGTTTTGATCCGTGGGGCCATGGCTTGAGCTTTAATTCAGAGTGCGTTGACGGGCATCTTAGATCTATCCGCGAGCGGATAAAACAAAGCTGTTCCAGGATGTCATTTGACTTTTTAGAGCATAGACTCTAAAAAGTGCTTCATTACAATAAATCCGGAGCCGACCATGACTGCTGAAATTTCCTACCTGCAGAACCTACAGCAGCCGCTGGAAGAGCTTCAGGCCCTGTTCGACGCCCAGCGTGCCGCGTACGCCGCCAACCCGATGCCACCGGCCGCGCAGCGCCAGCAATGGCTCAAGGCGCTAAAGGATTTGTTAAGCAATGAACGCCAGGCCCTGATCGATGCGATCAGCCAGGACTTCAGCCATCGCAGCGCCGATGAAACCCTGCTCGCGGAACTGATGCCCAGCCTGCACGGCATCCATTACGCCAGCAAACACCTCAAGGGCTGGATGCGAGCCTCGCGACGCAAGGTGGGCGCCGCTTTCCAGCCGGCTTCGGCCAAAGTGGTTTACCAACCGCTGGGCGTGGTCGGGGTCATCGTGCCGTGGAACTACCCGTTGTATTTGGCCATCGGTCCGTTGGTCGGCGCGCTGTCGGCGGGCAATCGGGTGATGCTCAAGCTCAGTGAGTCGACCCCCGCGACCGGCTTGCTGATGAAGCAACTGCTGGCGCGAATCTTCCCCGAAGACCTGGTTTGCGTGGTCCTGGGCGAGGCTGATATGGGCGTGGCGTTTTCACGCCTGCCGTTCGATCACCTGCTGTTCACTGGCGCCACCAGCATCGGCAAACACGTCATGCGCGCCGCCGCGGAAAACCTGACCCCGGTGACCCTGGAACTGGGCGGCAAATCCCCGGCCATCGTTTCCCGGGATGTGCCGCTCAAGGACGCCGCCGAACGCATCGCCTTCGGCAAGACCCTGAATGCCGGCCAGACCTGCGTGGCCCCGGACTATGTGCTGGTGCCGGAGAATCGCGTCGGAGGTTTCGTCGAGGCCTATCGCACAGCCGTCCGTGGGTTTTATCCGACGCTGGCCGACAACCCGGACTACACCGCGATCATCAATGAGCGACAACTGGCGCGTCTCAACGGTTACGTCAGCGACGCCACCAGCAAGGGTGCGCTGCTGATGCCGCTGTTCGACCAGGGCCAGGGCCGCCGCATGAGCCATAGCCTGCTGCTCAATGTCACGGACGAGATGACGGTGATGCAGGACGAAATCTTCGGGCCGCTGCTGCCGATCGTGCCGTACAAGGATCTGGACCAGGCATTTGCCTACATCAACCAGCGCCCTCGCCCACTGGCGCTGTATTACTTCGGCTACGACAAGCGCGAACAACAGCGCGTGCTGCACGAAACCCATTCCGGCGGCGTGTGCCTGAACGACACCCTGCTGCACGTCGCCCAGGACGACATGCCGTTTGGCGGCATTGGTGCCTCGGGCATGGGCCACTATCACGGACATGAAGGGTTCCTGACCTTCAGCAAAGCCAAGGGCGTGTTGATCAAACAACGGTTCAACGCCGCGAAGTTGATCTATCCGCCGTATGGCAAATCGATTCAGAAGCTGATCCAGAAGCTGTTCATCCGCTAACGATAATCACCGTCGGGTAATAACAATAATGACCCCCAGCCTGTCCGATACACCCGCGCTGTCACGGCGCGGGTTGCTTAAATTCAGCCTCGGCGCCACAGCTTTCCTCGCCACCGCCGGACTCGGAGCCAGCCTCAGCGGCTGTTCGTCGAGCGTCCCGGCCAATGGCTTCGTCACGTTACGCAGCGGCGACCTGCTGTTTTTGCGGGCGTTGATCCCGGTCATGCTCGAGGGTGCCGTGACCGCCGAACAGATGCCCGAGGCTGTCGATGGCACGCTGAAAAGCCTGGATTACAGCCTGGCCCACCTGTCGCCGGAAATGCTCAAGCTGACTCAACAACTGTTCGATGTGCTGGGAATGGCCGTGACCCGCGGACCGCTGACCGGGATCTGGGGCAGCTGGGAAAACGCCAGTGCCAACGACATTCGAGCTTTTCTCGATCGCTGGGAAAACAGCTCGTTGAGCCTGTTGCGCATGGGCCACAGCTCCTTGCTGCAACTGGTGATGATGGCCTGGTACGGCCGCAAGGAATCGTGGGCGCATTGCGGGTATCCCGGGCCGCCAACCGTCTGAAATCTAGTCGACCCCATCGCGAGCAAGCTCGCTCCCACACTGACCGTGTGAACACTGGAGGTCCCCTGTGGGAGCGAGCTTGCTCGCGATAGCGTCAGCCGCTTCACCGCCTACTCCAACAATAAAAAGAGAATCCGAAAATGCCCGTACCCGATCCGTTCCGCGAAGGCATGGCCCGAGGCTGGAAAACCTACAACGGCTCGCAACTGACCCAGGACCTTACTCTCGAAGCGGACGTGGCGATCATCGGCAGCGGTGCCGGCGGCGGCACCACCGCCGAAATCCTCAGCGCAGCCGGCTACAAGGTACTGCTGATCGAGGAAGGCCCTCTCAAGACCAGCAGCGACTTCAAGCTGCTCGAAGACGAGGCCTACGCCAACCTTTATCAGGAAGGCATTGGCCGCATGAGCAAGGACGGCGCGATCACCATCCTCCAGGGCCGGGCGGTGGGCGGCACCACGCTGATCAACTGGACCTCAAGTTTCCGCACCCCGGAGCCGACCCTGGAACACTGGGCCAAAGAGCACAACGTCAAGGGCCACAGCCCGGCGGACATGGCGCCGTGGTTCGAAAAAATGGAGCAACGCCTGGGCGTCGCGCCGTGGATGGTGCCACCCAACGCCAACAACGATGTGATCCGCAAGGGCTGCGAAGCACTGAATTACTCATGGCACGTCATCCCGCGCAACGTTCGCGGCTGCTGGAACCTCGGATACTGCGGCATGGGCTGCCCGACCAACGCCAAGCAATCGATGATGGTCACCACCATTCCGGCGACACTGGAAAAAGGCGGTGAGCTGCTTTACCTGGCCCGCGCCGAAAAACTCACGATCAGTGGCGACAAGGTCACCGGCCTGCAATGTTCGGCGATGGATGAACGCTGCGTCGCACCGACCGGACGCACCATCACGGTCAAGGCGCGGCATTTCGTGCTGGCCGGTGGCGGCATCAACAGCCCGGCCTTGCTGATGCGTTCCGGGGCACCCGACCCGCACAAGCGCCTGGGCAAACGCACATTCCTGCACCCGGTAAACATGTCCGCCGCGTTGTTCGACGAAGTGGTCAACCCCTTCTACGGCGCGCCGCAGTCGATCTATTCCGACCATTTCCAATGGCAGGACGGCACCACGGGCAAAATGTCCTACAAACTGGAAGTCCCGCCTCTGCACCCGGCGCTGGCCACGACATTGCTCGGTGGTTTCGGTCAGGAAAACTCGCAACACATGGCCAATCTGGCCCATACCCACGCCATGCTGGCGTTGCTGCGGGACGGTTTTCACCCGGACAGCCCCGGTGGCAGCGTCGAATTGCGCAGCGATGACACGCCGGTGCTGGACTATCAGCTATCACCCTACGCCTGGGATGGATTGCGCCGGGCGTTCCATACCATGGCCGAGATACAGTTTGCCGGTGGCGCCAAGGCCGTGATGCCGATGCACGCCGACGCCCGCTACGTTAAGACCCTCGCCGAAGCGCGCTCGCTGATCGACGGCCTGAGCCTGGAGTTGTATCGCACACGCCTGGGCAGCGCCCATGTGATGGGCGGTTGCGCCATGGGTGAAGACCCGACAATCGCAGTGACCGACAGCCTCGGCCGGCATCATCAACTGGGCAATCTGTCGATCCACGACGGCTCGCTGTTCCCCACCAGCATTGGCGCCAATCCGCAGCTGTCGGTCTACGGACTGACGGCGCAACTGGCGACATCCCTGGCGATGCGTTTAAAAAACCCATGAAAATGACGATAATTCCCATCGTCTATAGTGCTTTCTTACCCAACAGGCGACTTGGCCGACCGGGAAGGCTGCGATACCATCCGACTCCCCAACGGATTCCCGCCAGGACGACGCGATGAACCGAGTGTTGTACCCAGGTACCTTCGACCCTATTACCAAGGGCCATGGCGATCTGGTCGAACGCGCCTCGCGCCTGTTCGATCACGTGATCATCGCCGTCGCCGCGAGCCCGAAGAAAAACCCGCTGTTTCCTCTGGAACAACGGGTAGAACTGGCGCGCGAGGTCACTAAACATCTGCCGAACGTTGAAGTCGTCGGCTTCTCGACGCTGCTGGCGCACTTCGCCAAAGAGAAGAATGCCAACGTGTTCCTGCGTGGTTTGCGCGCGGTGTCGGACTTCGAATACGAATTCCAGCTGGCGAACATGAACCGCCAGTTGGCGCCGGATGTGGAAAGCCTGTTCCTGACCCCGTCCGAGCGTTATTCGTTCATTTCCTCGACGCTGGTCCGTGAAATCGCAGCCCTGGGCGGCGATATCACCAAGTTCGTTCACCCTGTGGTGGCGGACGCACTGACCGAACGCTTCAAGAAGTAAACTGTAGGAGCGAGCCTGCTCGCGATGGACGTCAACGATAACGCGGGAAACCTGACACCCCGCGGCGTTCTCAGGTTTTTCGCGAGCAAGCTCGCTCCCACAGCGCCAATGCGGCACAATTAGACGCATTGGTTTATTGCGCCCGGGCCTGCCGCCCCGGCTGGAGTTAGCATGTCCCTGATCATCACCGACGATTGCATCAACTGCGACGTCTGCGAACCCGAGTGCCCGAACGCCGCCATTTCCCAAGGCGAAGAGATCTACGTGATCGACCCGAACCTGTGCACCCAGTGTGTCGGCCACTACGACGAACCGCAGTGCCAGCAAGTCTGCCCGGTGGATTGCATTCCACTGGACGAAGCTCATCCGGAGACTGAAGAACAGTTGATGGAGAAGTACCGGAAAATTACCGGCAAGGCTTGAATGATGCAGTGCTCTTTCGGGCCTCATCGCGAGCAAGCTCGCTCCCACACTGGAATTGCATCGTTCACAAAACCCCTGTGGGAGCGAGCTTGCTCGCGATGACGTCATCAGCCTCACTGAAAATCTGACTGACTGTCAGCTCTGACAACGCGGGCAAAAAACGCTGGCACGCTGCCCGAGTTTCACTTCCCGAAGGCCCGTGCCACAGACCTTGCAGTGCTCACCACCACGGCCGTACACGAACAGTTCCTGCTGGAAATAACCAGGCTGACCGTCGCCACCGATAAAGTCCCGCAGCGTGGTACCGCCGCGCTCGATAGCGGCCGCCAGGATGCGCTTGATCTCGATGGCCAGCTTCAAGTAACGCGCACGGGAAATGCTCTTGGCTTCGCGGCGCGGGTCGATCCCGGCAGCGAACAACGCTTCGGTCGCGTAGATATTGCCGACGCCCACCACTACCGCGTTATCCATGATGAACGGCTTGACCGCCATCGAACGTCCACGGGACAGCTGGAACAGGCGCTCGCCGTCGAACAGGTCGGTCAGTGGTTCCGGCCCCAGGCGGATCAGCAATTCGTGATTGAGCGGGTCGAGGCTCCAGAGCATTGCGCCGAAACGCCGTGGGTCGGTGTAACGCAGGGCCAGGCCCGACTCCAGTTCGATGTCCACATGCTCATGCTTGGCCGCCGGCAGCCCGGCCTCCACCAGACGCAAATTGCCTGACATGCCCAGATGGCTGATCAAGGTGCCGACTTCGGCATTGATCAGCAGGTACTTGGCGCGACGCTCCACCAGTACGATGCGCTGCCCGGACAACCGCACATCAAGGTCCTCGGGAATTGGCCAGCGCAAGCGGCGTTCACGCACGATCACCCGGCTGACCCGCTGGCCTTCCAGGAACGGCGCGATACCGCGACGGGTGGTTTCGACTTCTGGCAATTCAGGCATGGTGCTCTCGGATCAGGCGCATGGCCTGGAAGGTTCCGACACTCAGCGATGAGTGCCGAGGTCGCGGATCGTCTGTTTGAGGGTCTCGAAGTCGTAGTCCGAGAGGCCGACATAATCGAGCACCAGCGGCGCGATGCTGTTCCACTCATGATCTTCGGCCTGATTGCCCAGCACCCGGTACGACGCGCAAATATGCTCGGCCATCTTCAGGATCGCCAACAGATTCTTCAACGAACTGTTGCGCGAAGATTCATCGCTGAATATCGCCAGGGCATTGTGGTGATTGGCGATCGCAGCACTCACATGTTCCGGCAGACGCCAGGACTTGGCCGTGTAATACCCGACCACCGAGTGATTGGTATTGAACACCTGATTCTCCGTGTCCACCACCCGGCATTCGGCTCTGGCGTTGGCATAGGCCTGCTCCAGAACGCCCATGTAGTCGGGGAAACGCTGGAGCATCAAGGGCACGCCGCAGTCGTGGAACAAACCCAGGGCGTACGCTTCGTCGCCATTTTCAACGCCGATGCGCTTGGCCAGGGTCAGACAGGTCATTGCCACGTCCTGAGCGGTGTCCCAGAAACGGTTCAGGGTGACGATGGTGTCGTCATTCATCTCGCCCTTGATCGACTGTGCATTGATCAGGTTGATGACCGAGCGGCTGCCCAGCAGATTCACCGCACGCTGGATCGAGGCAATCTTGTTGCTCAGCCCGTAATACGGCGAATTGACAATTTTCAGCAAGGAACCGGAAAGGCCCGGATCCTGGGAGATCAGTTTGGCGATGACTTCCAGATCCGGGTCGGGCATGTACTGCTCCATCTGCAAATCCACCATGATTTGCGGCTGGGCCGGTACGCTGATGCCCTGCAGGGCTTGTTGGATCTGTTCGGAAGTCAGCTCTTGGGACATGTGTGCACACTCTGGGTCAGACGGCGATTCTAACCTTTATGAAGTTGGATCCGACATACCAAATCGCAAGACAACCCTCGCCACATGTCCACTTGCAGGCCAATCCGGGGCCTCAACACGCTATACTCCCGCTCTTTTTTCCGGAGCGACGACATGTCCCTGCCTAGCCTGCGCCTCAAAGCCAACGCCGACCGTCGTCTGCGCAACGGTCACTTGTGGGTCTACAGCAACGAAATCGATGTAGCCGCTACGCCTTTGCACGGTTTCAAGGCCGGCGACCAGGCGATCCTCGAAGCCGCCGGCGGCAAGCCGCTGGGCATCGTCGCCATGAGCCCGAACAACCTGATCTGCGCCCGTTTGCTGTCGCGCGACATCAAGCTGCCGCTGGACAAATCGCTGCTGGTGCACCGCCTGAACGTGGCCCTGTCCCTGCGCGAGCGCCTGTTCGACAAGCCGTTCTATCGCCTGGTCTACGGCGATTCCGACCTGCTGCCAGGCCTGGTGGTCGACCGTTTCGGCGACATCCTGGTGGTGCAGATCGCATCGGCGACCATGGAAGCCCATAAAGACGACGTGATCGCGGCGCTGACCCAAGTGCTCAAGCCAAGCGGCATTCTGTTCAAAAACGACTCCGCTGCCCGTGACGCCGAAGGCCTCAACCGCTACGTCGAAACCGTGTTCGGCCTGGTGCCGGAGTGGGTTGCCCTTGAAGAGAACGGCGTGAAGTTCGAAGCCCCGGTCATCCAGGGTCAGAAAACCGGCTGGTTCTACGACCACCGCATGAACCGCGCACGCCTGGCGCCTTATGCCAAGGGCAAGCGCGTACTGGACCTCTACAGCTACATCGGCGGTTGGGGCGTGCAGGCTGCCGCATTCGGCGCCAGTGAAGTGTTCTGCGTCGACGCATCGGCCTTCGCCCTCGACGGCGTCGAGCGCAACGCCGCGCTGAACGGTTTCGCCGAGAAAATGACCTGCATCGAAGGCGACGTGTTCGAAGCCCTCAAAGAGCTGAAAGCCAGCGAAGAACGCTTCGACGTGATCGTGGCCGACCCGCCGGCGTTCATCAAACGCAAGAAAGACATGAAGAACGGCGAAGGCGCCTACCGTCGCCTGAACGAACAAGCCATGCGCCTGCTGACCAAAGACGGCATCCTGTTCAGCGCATCCTGCTCGATGCACCTGCCGGAAGACGACCTGCAGAACATCCTGCTGACCAGCGCCCGTCACCTGGATCGCAATATCCAGATGCTGGAACGCGGCGGCCAGGGTCCGGATCATCCGGTGCATCCGGCCATCCCGGAAACCCGCTACATCAAGAGCATTACCTGCCGGTTGTTGCCAAACAGCTAACAACCCAGACCACTGTAGGAGCGAGCTTGCTCGCGATGGTCGTCAACGATAACGTGGGGAACCTGATGCCCCGCGGCGTCTTTGGATTCATCGCGAGCGAGCTCGCTCCTACAGGGTGCACGACACATCCAGATCCACTGTCGAAGCGACAACCTCCCACCCCACGCCTACCGTTTCCCTTCTAACCACAGAAGAGGACAACGGAATGTCCAACACCCCGAAAGCCCATCGCTTACGCACAGGCCGCCGCTCGGAATCCGGTCGCATCTATCTCCTGACAGCAGTCACCCATGAACGGCAACCGATCTTCCAGAACTGGCGCATGGGTCGCTTGGTGGTGCACGAGTTCAGAAAGGCTCAGGAAACCGGCAATGCCACCTCTATAGCTTGGGTGGTCATGCCGGACCACTTTCACTGGCTAGTCGAGTTGCATAACGGTGATTTACCAAAACTGATGCAAGCCACCAAATCCCGCTGTGCACGACACATCAATCAGGAACGAAGCCTGTGTGCGCCTGTATGGCAAAAAGGCTACTTCGACCGGGCCCTGCGCCGCGAGGAAGACCTGAAAGCAGCAGCCCGATACATCATCGCCAACCCTTTGCGTGCCGGGCTTGTGACTCGGGTTGGAGACTACCCACTGTGGGACGCCATCTGGCTCTGATGCACAAACCACTGTAGGAGCGAGCTCGCTCGCGAAGAACGAATCGACACCGCGGATAACCAGGCATACCGCGCTATCGTTGACGTCTTTCGCGAGCAAGCTCTCTCCTACAACAGTTTCAGAAAGGTCCCACGCCCACCGCATTGACTTGCGCCCTCCTCAATTCAATCCTCGTCCCCCCTCACGGTACGAGAGCGTTGAATGATGCCCCCTGCCACAAACGCCAACGAAAAGTCGCTGATCATCCTGTTACTGATGACCATGACGCTGCTGGGCGTATTCCCATTGGACGTGGTTCTCCCCTCCTTTCCAGACCTGTCAGCCTGCTTCCAGATCTCGCCGCCCGACGTTGCCCTGTCTGTCAGCTTGTTCGCCGCCAGCCTGGCGTTATCCATAATGCTGGTGGGGCCGCTGTCAGACATGTGGGGCCGCAAGAAGCTGCTGCTGGGTGGTATTGCAGTCGCGACGATTGGGGCGACTGGCTGCGCGGTTTCCAGTGAATACAGCTGGTTCCTGGGTTTTCGTTTGGTCCAGGCGATCGGATGTGGGGCCTTTTCGCTGTCCCAGGCGCTGGTGCAGGACTTGTTCATAGGCCGGGAAAGGCAGCGACTCAGGATCTGGATGGTGACCGCGGGCGGCGTGTTCATTTCAATATCGCCGCTGCTGGGAACCTGGTTGCAATTGCAGTTTGGCTGGCAAGGCAGCTTTTATGTGTTTGCCACATTGGCAGTTCTTGTCTGGCTGAGCGCATGTTGGCTACTCAAGGAAACCCCGTCTGTGCGTCCAGCATCGCGTGGGGGATTTTTCCGTGCTTACCGGCATGTCTGCTCAGATGCACGCTTCATGGGTTACTGGCTGATTTCGGCCCTGGCCTTCGCCTGCCATTTTTCGTTCATCGTCACTTCACCCATTATTTTCATGGATCATCTGGCAATGTCACCGTACGAATTCGCCTGGGCGTTGTTGCTGTATGGCATCGCGTATGTATTCGGCGGAGTGGTCGCCAGCCTCTTGCATCGACAGTTGCAAGCCAACACCCAAATCAATGTTGGCCTGGGGCTGATTGCCGTTTCGGGTCTGCTCATGCTGTGGCTGACTCACCAGTTCGGCCTTTCAGCCGTTACGGTGCTGACTTCCATGCTGGTTTGTACAATCGGAACCACCATCACCAGACCCGTCGTCAACACCAGGGCCATGAGTATCCACCCGGAATATGCCGGAACTTCTACCTCGGTCGGCGGTGTGTTGATGTTCCTCAGCGGCGGCGTGGTCAGCGCGGCAATCAGTGTGGCACCCATGGACTTGATCACCACTCTGGCGTCTTGCTTTCTGACGTTGAGCCTCGCAGGTCTCGGACTGAATACATTGATCATCCAGAGGCACAAACAAGCGTTCAATATCGGGTGACACCTGCCAGTCGTCATCCCGCATGCTCCGTCAACACCCGATCAACGCTTCCCGGCATTCCCTCCAGCCGCCAGCCGTGTAGAATCGCGAACATTCATCGCCAGTCATCCCCGGCGGGTTTATGAGCTCAAGCTGAAGCGCGCGGCGATCCCGCAAAGTTATCGGCAACTTCCGGACACGCGGCCATTTCTGAGTGTTCCAGACGTCAATAGAAGCTCACTTCCCTTTTGATACCTGATTAGCCGCCCGGAGTGCTTCATGCCTGATTACCGCTCGAAAACATCCACCCACGGCCGCAACATGGCCGGCGCCCGCGCACTGTGGCGCGCCACGGGGATGAAAGATGACGACTTCAAGAAGCCGATCATCGCCATTGCCAACTCCTTCACCCAGTTCGTACCGGGCCACGTCCACCTCAAGGACCTGGGCCAACTGGTCGCCCGCGAGATCGAACGCGCTGGCGGTGTGGCAAAAGAATTCAACACCATCGCCGTGGACGACGGCATCGCCATGGGCCACGACGGCATGCTGTATTCGCTGCCGAGTCGCGAGATCATTGCCGACTCCGTCGAGTACATGGTCAACGCCCACTGCGCCGACGCCATCGTGTGCATCTCCAACTGCGACAAGATCACCCCTGGCATGCTGATGGCGTCACTGCGCCTGAACATCCCGGTGATCTTCGTCTCCGGCGGCCCGATGGAAGCCGGCAAGACCAAACTCGCTTCCCACGGCCTCGACCTGGTCGACGCCATGGTGATCGCCGCCGACTCCAGCGCTTCTGACGAGAAAGTCGCCGAGTACGAGCGTAGCGCCTGCCCGACCTGCGGTTCGTGCTCCGGCATGTTCACCGCCAACTCGATGAACTGCCTGGTCGAAGCGCTGGGTCTGGCATTGCCGGGCAACGGTTCGACCCTGGCCACCCACAGCGACCGTGAGCAGCTGTTCCTGCAGGCCGGCCGCACCATCGTCGAGCTGTGCAAGCGTTACTACGGCGAGAACGACCAGTCGGTACTGCCGCGCAACATCGCCAACTTCCAGGCGTTCGAAAACGCCATGACCCTGGACATCGCCATGGGCGGTTCCACCAACACCATCCTGCACTTGCTGGCTGCCGCCCAGGAAGCCGAGATCGATTTCGATCTGCGCGACATCGACCGTCTTTCTCGCAACGTGCCACAACTGTGCAAGGTCGCGCCGAACATCCAGAAGTACCACATGGAAGACGTGCACCGTGCCGGCGGGATCTTCAGCATCCTCGGTTCGCTGGCCCGTGGTGGCTTGCTGCACACCCAGCTACCGACCGTGCACAGCCGCAGCATGGAAGAAGCCATCGCCAAGTGGGACATCACCCAGACCAACGACGAAGCCGTGCATCACTTCTTCAAGGCCGGTCCTGCGGGCATCCCGACGCAAACCGCGTTCAGCCAGTCGACCCGCTGGGAAACCCTGGACGACGACCGTGAAAACGGCTGCATCCGCAGTGTCGAGCACGCTTACTCGCAAGAAGGCGGCCTGGCCGTGCTCTACGGCAACATCGCTCTGGATGGCTGCGTGGTGAAAACCGCTGGCGTCGACGAATCGATCCACGTGTTCGAAGGCAACGCGAAGATCTTCGAAAGCCAGGACAGCGCCGTACGCGGCATCCTCGCCGACGAAGTGAAAGAAGGCGACATCGTCATCATTCGCTACGAAGGCCCGAAAGGCGGCCCGGGCATGCAGGAAATGCTCTACCCGACTTCGTACCTGAAATCCAAAGGCCTGGGCAAAGCCTGCGCCCTGCTCACCGACGGCCGTTTCTCCGGCGGTACTTCCGGTCTGTCCATCGGCCACGCTTCGCCTGAAGCGGCTGCCGGCGGCGCGATTGGCCTGGTGCAGGACGGCGACAAAGTGCTGATCGACATTCCGAACCGCTCGATCAACCTGTTGGTCAGCGACGAAGAACTGGCGGCACGCCGGGTCAAGCAGGACAAGAAAGGCTGGAAGCCGGTGGAAGTGCGTCCACGTAAAGTGACCACCGCCCTGAAAGCCTACGCCCTGCTGGCGACCAGTGCCGACAAGGGTGCGGTGCGCAACAAGGCGATGCTCGACGGGCTGTAAGGCTTAACCGTTGAACAAAAAATGCCCCGCCATGTGCGGGGCATTTTTGTTTCTGCCGGTCACCTATCACCTGTAGGAGCGAGCCTGCTCGCGATGGACTGGAGAACGCCGCTGGGTGTCAGGTTTCCAACGTTATCGTTAACGACCATCGCGAGCAAGCTCGCTCCTACAAGTTAATTTTGTGGATCGAGATTATCGAGAGCCTGATTCACCGCCAGCTCGCCCAGCATGATGACCTGCGCAATCCCCAGCATCGTGCTGCGTTGGGAGCCTTCCAGCAGGCCGGCGAAATCGTTGGCCATGACATTGGCCGAGGCGAGTGATTCGCAGGCGTGGGCCAACAGGGTTTCGGTGTCGAGGCCGGGCGCGATCAGGAATGTTCGGCTGGGTTTGCGCGGGGTGGCGTTGATGTGGGCGGAGAGGTTGTTTGATTCGGGAGGATCGGGGGTAATTTTCAGCATTGATAAAACTCCTTACACCATAAGACAAGGAGCCATCACCCTCGCTACCAAACGAAGGTGGCGGCCATGCGCAGGTTGGTAGACCGGGGTGTAAGGAAACCGGCGCGCCCGAAAGCGCCCTGTGCATGACCACCATAAAAAGCAGAGACGCAAGAACGTCTGCAAATCATGATGCTTTGCACCCTACACAGCCAGGCTACCAAACCCGATCACTGATGTTCAGCGACAGGTAGACGGTAGAGTCCGGGAGTAAGGCGCACAAGCCGGCGGATTCTGGCGTAGTCGTAGTCCCTTACGCAAGAAAGCGTAGGTTGCGACTGTCAGGAGATGTCGATCAAACGGAGGCTTTCATTGCACCGACTGGCCTCATCGCGAGCAAGCTCGCTCCCACAATGGATCTGCGTTGAACACTGGATTGGGGAACAACACTGATCAAACTGTAGGAGCGAGCTTGCTCGCGATGAACGCAAGGACACCGCGTCAAATCAGACAGCACGCGTCATCGTTAACGACCATCGCGAGCAAGCTCGCTCCTACAATTACTGGATTTCTTCAGGCTTGACGATCACCCAGTTCTTGTCGGCAGTCACCGTCATCCCTTCCTTGGCCTGGGCCGCGGCATTCTTGGCCATCATGCCGTTAATCTGGGTCATGTATTTGTCCTTGCGATTGACCCACAGGTGGATGCCACCCTTGGCCACGTCAACACTGTGGAACAACATGTAACCATCACTGGTCGGGGTATCGCCGCCGACCAGCACCGGTTTTTTCCACTCATCGATGTAGGTCAGGATTGCCGCGTGCTTGCCGGCCATCCAGGTCGCCGGGGTCCACAGGTATGGGGTCAGTTCAAGGCCGAGGTTGGCCTTCTCGTCATACTTGCCGGCGGTGATCTGCTTGCGCGCAGTGGTCAGCTCGCCAGTCTTCGGGTCCTTGAGCAGCAGCGACACGCCGATCACGTTCTGCGGTTTTACGTTGTAGCCGTACTTCGGATCGGCCGCGACCATGCGCACCAGCTCTTCGGAGGCGGCGGTCATCACGTAGACCTCGATGCCGTTCTCCATCAGTTTGTTGTACAGCTCTTGCTGGCCAGTGAAGATTTTCGGCGGGTTGACGTCGAGCTTCTTGACCACATCGCCTTCGTAATAAGTGGCCGGCACTGGTTTGCCGGACGCCATCATCTCGTCGACGTAGCCCTTGAGCTCCTTGAGCGTAAAGCCGGAGAACACCTGGGCGACCCATGGATAGCAAACCATGTCGTCGAGTTCACAGAGGCGGTAGTAGTAGCTGAACAGGCTTTCCTTGTGGTCGGCGGTGTCCTTGAACGGCATCAGTTTCAGGGAGGGATCGAGCTTGTCGCGGGTGATCAGTCCCTTGTTCTCCATGAACGGCAGCAGCGACTCTTCCAGGTCATAGCGGTAACTGGTGTTGTCCATGTCGAACACCGCGTAGTTACCTTTGTTGGCGTTGGCCGCGATCATCGCGTCCAGTGCCTTGGCCTGATCGGCTGGCCAGTGTTTCAGATCCGTTGCGAAAACCTGGCCGGCAAGGCCCAGGCAAAGTGCTGCAGCCAGTAATTTCGGTGCGAACTTCATCGGCGTTTCTCCCTGAATGTGAAAGAGATCGACGCTAACAAATAAGTGTGACAGTCCTCGTCTGTCAGCGACTGCCTGTGTCCATTTCGCGCCAGTTGCATTTCTGACAGCGACACCCACTTATTCCAAAAACGACGGACACCATGCGTTTTTGATATTAATTCATTAGTTTTCAAGCTGTTAGGCTTGCCGGTTCGCAGCTGCCCCGGAAGGCAGCTGGCAAAAGTCTAATGGGAGTTCCAATGAATCTGCCGCTGATTCTCAATCTGCTGGTGTTCCTCGCCCTGCTCCTGGGCCTGGCGCAAACCCGCCACACCACTTGGAGCCTGGCGAAAAAAGTCCTGCTCGCACTGGTGCTGGGCGTGGCATTCGGTGTGGCCTTGCACACTGTCTACGGTGCCGGTAATCCGGTGCTGAAAGCCTCGATCGGCTGGTTCGATCTGGTGGGCAACGGTTATGTGCAATTGCTGCAAATGATCGTGATCCCGCTGGTGTTCGCCTCGATCCTCAGCGCCGTGGCCCGCCTGCACAACGCCTCATCGCTGGGCAAGATCAGCTTCCTGACCATCGGCACGCTGCTGTTCACCACGGCCATCGCGGCGTTGATCGGCATCGGCCTGACCAACCTGTTCGGCCTGACCGCCGAAGGCCTGGTGGCCGGCACCCAGGAAATGGCGCGTCTGCAAACCATCCAGACCGATTACGCCGGCAAGGTCGCCGACCTGAATGTGCCGCAGCTGTTGCTGTCGTTCATTCCGCAAAACCCGTTCGCCGATCTGGCGCGAGCCAAGCCGACGTCGATCATCAGTGTGGTGATTTTCGCTGCGTTCCTGGGTGTCGCGGCGCTACAACTGCTCAAGGATGATGCCGAGAAAGGTCAGAAAGTGATCAACGCCATCGACACCCTGCAAGCCTGGGTGATGCGCCTGGTGCGTCTGGTGATGAAGCTGACCCCGTACGGCGTGCTGGCGCTGATGACCAAAGTGGTCGCCGGCTCCAACCTGCAAGACATCATCAAGCTCGGCAGTTTCGTCGTGGTGTCTTACATCGGCCTTGGCCTGATGTTTGTGGTGCATGGCGTGCTGGTGTCGGCCGCCGGGATCAATCCGCTACGCTTCTTCCGCAAGATCTGGCCGGTGCTGACGTTTGCCTTCACCAGCCGCTCCAGCGCTGCGACGATTCCGTTGAGCATCGAAGCGCAGACCAGTCGTTTGGGCATCCCGCAGTCCATCGCCAGTTTCGCCGCTTCGTTCGGCGCGACCATCGGCCAGAATGGTTGTGCCGGTCTGTACCCGGCGATGTTGGCGGTGATGGTGGCGCCGACCGTGGGCATCAACCCGCTGGACCCGCTGTGGATCGCGACGCTGGTGGCGATTGTCACGCTGAGCTCGGCCGGTGTGGCCGGAGTGGGTGGCGGCGCGACGTTTGCGGCGCTGATCGTACTGCCGGCGATGGGCTTGCCGGTGTCACTGGTGGCGTTGCTGATTTCGGTCGAGCCACTGATTGATATGGGGCGTACGGCGTTGAATGTGAGTGGTTCGATCACGGCTGGGGCGATTACCAGTCAGGTGATGCAGCAGACTGATAAAGAATTGCTGGATGCGGATGAGCATTCGGCGTTGGCTCAGGCTTGAGTAGCGTCAGTTAGACCGCTATCGCGAGCAAGCTCGCTCCCACAGGGATCTGTGGTGTTCACACAATTTGTGATTCACCTCAAAACACTGTGGGAGCGAGCTTGTTCCGGGCGGCGATCCGACGATGCTTTTAAACCTTTTCCCAGACTTCGAAGTTGTAGGCCGGCTTGTCATCCACCGCCGGATTTTCGGTGTTGGAAACCAGCTTCCACTGGCCCAAATCAAATTCCGGAAACCACGCATCCCCTTCCGGGCTCAGTGCCACGCGGGTCAGGTATAACCGATCAGCCTGCGCCAGCCCTTGCGCATACAACTGCGCACCGCCAATCAGCATCAACTCATCAACGCCCTGTTCCTTCGCCCATGCTTCGGCGCGGACAACGGCGGCTTCCAGCGACGGATAAACCTCCGCGCCTTCGAGCTGCAGATCCGCCTGACGGCTGACCACGATGTTCAAGCGACCCGGCAACGGACGACCGAGTGAGTCCCAGGTCTTGCGCCCCATGATGATCGGCTTGCCCAGGGTGGTGGCCTTGAAATATTTAAAGTCCCCCGGCAAGTGCCAGGGCATGCTGTTGTCGACGCCGATCACACGGTTTTCACCGAGGGCTGCGATCAGGCTGAGGGGGAGTGATTTAGTCATGCCGGCGAGGATACCAGAGCCTCGCTTTCGCCGATAAGCGCCACAGCGGTTATGCTCACAGCTCAATGAAGCGACGGGATGCCGCGTGACTGAACTCAATACCCTCTGGCTGACAGAAACCATCCGACTGCGCGAAGAACACGCAGGCCCCCTGGAAGACCTTGAAGCCAACCGGCTGGCCCGCAGCGTCGGCGGTGATTTGCCGTCGCGCATTGAACGCCGGGCCCTGTGGCTGGCTGAACGTGATGGCTTGGTTACGGCCCTCAAACACTGGCTGCAAGGCGCACGACTGGCGCTGATCGTAATGGCGGTGCTGGCGGTGATCAGCGGCGCCGGCCTGGCCTTTGCTGCAATGGGCGATGGCCTGCACCCGGTGAATGTGTTCTGGGCCTTGGGCAGCCTGCTCGGGCTCAACCTGATCCTGCTGCTGAGTTGGGCCCTGGGCCTGGCGTTTGCCGGAGAACACGGCGCCAGCCTCGGGCGACTATGGCTGTGGCTAAGTGAAAAACTCGCCCGGGACGCCAAGGCCACGCAACTGGCCCCCGCCCTGCTCCTGTTGTTGCAACGGCAGAAGCTCAATCGCTGGGCCATCGGCGTAGTGGTCAACGGCCTGTGGTTGCTGGCGATGATCAGCGCCTTGGTCATTCTGCTGACACTGATGGCAACCCGGCGCTACGGCTTCGTCTGGGAAACCACCATCCTCAGTGCCGACACCTTTATTGCCGTAACCCAGGCGCTTGGCGCCCTGCCGGCCCTGCTCGGTTTCAGTGTTCCCACCGAGCAGATGATCCGTGCCAGCGGCGACGCCGCACTGAGTATCGAAAGCGCGCGCCAGGCCTGGGCAGCATGGCTGGTTGGCGTTCTGCTGGTCTATGGGATTTTGCCGCGCCTGCTGCTCGCACTGTTTTGCCTGTGGCGCTGGAAATCCGGGCAAACGGCGCTCCGCCTGGATTTGAACCTGCCCGGCTACGCACAGCTTCGCGAACGCTTGATGCCCACCAGCGAGCGTCTCGGCATCAGCGATGCGGCGCCTGAGCAACTGCATCGCGTGGAAAGCGGCGTCAGCGAACAACAAAGTGATGGTGCTCTATTGGTCGCCATCGAGCTGGACGACGACCGCCCGTGGCCACCGCAATTGCCGAAAAACGTGAGCAACGCTGGCATCCTCGACAGCCGCGAATCGCGACACAAACTCCTCGAACAATTGACCCGCTTTCCCCCGGCACGCCTGGCCATTGCGTGCGATCCACGGCGCTCGCCGGATCGCGGCAGCCTGGCCCTGATTGCCGAACTGGCCCGCAGCGCCAGCGCCACCCGCGTGTGGTTGTTGCAGGCGCCCCCCGGTGAAGCGCTGGACGCCGAGCGCCTGGGCGACTGGCACGTGGCGCTGCAACAGCTTGAGCTGCCGTTTGCCGATTGTGCACCGATGAACTGGCTGGAGACGGGTCATGACTAATCCCCTGAAACTCGCCGTGGTCGGCCACACCAACGTCGGTAAAACCTCACTGCTGCGCACCCTGACCCGCGACGTCGGCTTCGGTGAAGTGTCCCATCGTCCCAGCACTACACGGCACGTCGAAGGCGCCCGTCTTTCGGTGGACGGCGAGCCGCTGCTCGATCTCTACGACACTCCCGGCCTGGAAGATGCCATCGCCCTGCTCGACTACCTCGAACGCCTGGAGCGGCCTGGCGAACGCCTCGACGGCCCGGCGCGGCTGGCGCGTTTCCTGGATGGCAGCGAAGCCCGGCAACGCTTCGAACAGGAGGCCAAAGTGCTGCGCCAGTTGCTGGCGTCGGACGCCGGGCTCTACGTGATCGACGCCCGAGAGCCGGTGCTCGCCAAGTATCGCGACGAGCTGGAAGTGCTGGCCGGTTGCGGCAAGCCCTTGCTGCCGGTGCTGAATTTCGTCAGCAGCGCCAACCACCGCGAACCGGCATGGCGTGAAGCGCTGGCGCGGCTGGGCTTGCATGCCTTGGTGCGCTTCGACAGCGTCGCGCCGCCGGAGGATGGCGAGCGTCGACTCTATGAAAGTCTCGCCTTGTTACTGGAAACTGCCCGGCCGCAACTCGAACGCCTGATCGCCGATCAGCAAGCCCAGCGTCTGGCTCGTCAACAAAGTGCAGAGCGATTGATTGCCGAATTGCTGATTGATTGCGCGGCCTGCCGACGCAGTGTGGTCAGTGAAGCCGAGCAGGAACAACAGGCGATCAGCGAACTGCGCAAAGCCGTGCGCCAGCGTGAGCAGCGTTGCGTCGAGTCCCTGCTCAAGCTATACGCCTTCCGCCCACAGGATGCCGCGGCCAGTGATTTGCCGCTGCTCGACGGTCGTTGGGGCGACGATTTGTTCAACCCGGAAACCCTGAAACAACTGGGCGTTCGGGTCGGTGGTGGTATCGCAGCGGGTGCAGCTGCCGGGGCCGGGGTCGATTTGCTGGTGGGCGGCATCACGCTAGGCGCGGCGGCATTGGCCGGTGCGATTGCCGGCGGCGCGCTGCAAACCGCCCGCAGTTATGGCAGCCGCTTGCTCGGCAAGCTCAAGGGCCAGCGCGAACTGACGGTGGATGACAACGTGCTGCGCCTGTTGGCGCTGCGCCAGCGGCAATTGCTGCAAGCGCTCAATGCCCGCGGGCACGCGGCGATGGACAGCATTCAGGTGGCCACGCCACAGGATAAAACCTGGCGCGAAGGCAAACTGCCCGAGGCCCTGAACAAGGCGCGGGCGCATCCGCAGTGGTCGTCGCTCAATGCGCATCCGAAGTTGAATCAGGCGGAGCGCCAAGAGCAGGTTGAGGTGTTGGCGCAGCAGCTTTGATACGGTTGATCAGCGCCAGTTGAACTTCAGATACGTGGCGCTTAGCACCGAGGCAAGCTGTTGGTCCACTGCATCCTGATCGCCATCGTTATCCATATCGTAATTGATCACCCAATCCAGCTTGCCGTCGTTATTGGTGTCGTAGGCAGAGGCCGTGTAAACGATGCTTTGATCTGACGGTTTGCCGACACCCTCATGAAAGTGCAGACGTACGGTGTCTGGCGAGTCGTCCTTGGCAAAGTCCTCTGTAAATATCTTGAGATAACGGTCCCAGGTATTTCCACGATTGAACCACTTGAGCCGCAGGAACGCGTCTGCAAACGATTTGAGTAACCGTTCGTCCTTGGTGTTTTCCTTACCGTCGTTGTTCACATCGCCAATCTGAAAATCAACTTTGCCATCGGCAGTGATATCCAGTGCATATGCCTTGTGAACGAGCAGATCTTCGGCACCGTTAGTCTCTTCGAAGAAATGCAGGAGCACGGTGTCAGCCCTGCCGTTCGCGCTTCGGTCCTGGGCAGTGACTTTCAAATAACGCATGTGGATAGCTCAAATCAATATAGGGTCGATCAAGCTATCCCGTCCCGCTGAAACGTTCTGCTCGAATAGTCTCTTCATCTTGTAGGGGGTTTCAGCAACACTTGTCGTTCAAGCCGCCTTGGGCAAAAGGCCTAAAGCCTTGCGCTTCAGAATATCGAGATCGAGAAGCGGCACGTTCATCTCCTTGGCCAACTCATCCCACTGTCGCATGCGCAAACTGACCGCGCACAGCGGATCCTTTTCAAAGATCTCAGCCTCTTCAACCGTCATCACCCCGCCCTGATGTTCCAGGGTTCGGCGACTGGCTTCACTCAAGCGCTCGTAGTATCCCGCCTCCTTGAGCGTCAGGTAACGCTTGGCCTGCACGTGGTATTCGACCAGCCGAGCCATACGCTCGCTGAAGCCGGCACGGCGCAGATAATCCGCGCCCAGACGCTCATGGCTGACAACGCCGAAGCCGCCCATGTTCTCCGCGCTTTCGCCACAGATATGCCCGATGTCATGAAAGAACGCCGCCAGCACCACTTCATCGTCGAAGCCTTCGGCCATGGCCAGTTCCGCCGCCTGGGACATGTGCTCGATCTGCGAAACCGGTTCACCGATGTAATCGCTGTCGCCAAAACGCTCGTACAGACTGAATACTTCGGCGACGACTTGTTCATTGCGCCCCATCAGATTTCCCCCAACACAGCTGCGATGTTTCGTTCAGCCATCGCCGGCCCGACGCTCATGCCGACACCGGTGTGCATCAACGCCACGCTCAGGCCTTTTGCCGGGCGCAGGAACGAAAACGGTCCCGGCCCCCGTGAACCATAGACCCCCTGCCAGCGTTCGACCACCTGCACCTTGCAGCCCAGAGTTTGCTCGGCCAGCTCGATCATCCAGTCATCGACCTGCTCGGCATTGAAGGGCGACGGATCGCTGCCGTAATGGTGCGAATCGCCAATGATCAACTCGCCATAGGGCGTCGGGCTGATCAGCAGGTGGATGCCGTTTTCGTGCAGGTGCGACGCGTACTGCAGGATTTCTGCCTGTACCGCCGCGGCCTCCGGCAGGTCGGCGAAGGCGCCGTAGTGCACGCAGCTCAAACCGGTGAGCAACGCGTGTTGCAGGTTGAGGTGGATTTGCGGTCGGGCGCGGAGCATTTGCAGGCGGCAAATTTGCGGCTCGAGTTCAGCGATCTGTTCGGCCAGTAACGTCTGATAATCGTGGCCGGAGCAGACAATGATCTGCTCGGCACTGAAGCTGCCGGCGGTGCTGTGCAGGCGACCCGGCTCGATATCGCGCACCAGGGTGGAGAAGTGAAACTTGACCCCCAGGTCGCGGCGCAGGAAATCGATCAACGCCGGAATCGCTTCGCGGGAATACAACTGCTGATCGTCCATGCCATGCAACGCAGCGCGATGATGGCGGAACTGACCGTCGTACAAATCGCGCAATGCGGCACCGCGCAACAGGTCGACACGGTAACCGTGCTCCACCGCGCGGCCATCGCAAAAGGCTTGCAGCAGCTGTTCTTCCGCCTCGGTGCGGGCGAACAGGTACGAGCCATTGCGCTTGAGTTGCAGGCCGGCGAGCTGGGCCCAATCACCCCAGATTCCGCGACTGGCGCGGGCCAGTTCCAGCATCGGCCCCGGCGGCTGGCCGGTGACCAGTGCCTGGCCGAAGTTGCGCACCGAAGCGCCGAGGGGCGTTGCGCTACGCTCGAAAACCGTGACCTTGAGACCGCGCTTGGCGGCGGCATACGCGTGGGACAAACCCAGGATGCCGGCGCCGACGATCAGCATGTCGTTGTGTTGTGTCATGGGGTCTTGTCCTGAATTTGAAACCGCTTTCGCGAGCAAGCCCGCTCCCACATTGGGATGCGTACTCCTGTGGGAGCGAGCTTGCTCGCGATGAGGCCCTTTCAGCCGATAAAGATCTTACTTGGCCGCCACTTTCTCGGACTTGCCGTCATAGCGCTTGCGCCACTCGGTCAGGATCTCGTCGCGGTTCTTCGAGGCCCAGGCGAAGTCGTTCTTGATCAGGCGTTGTTCGTAGTCGGCCGGCAGTTCGGTCTGTGGCTTGGCGATGCCAGGCTGGGCGAGCACGGCGAAGTTTTCCTTGTAGAGCTCCATCGCCTCAGGGCTGGCCGAGAAGTCAGCCAGTTTCTTCGCCGCCTCTTCGTGGGCAGTGCCCTTGATCACGGCAGTCGCTTCGATCTCCCAACCCAGGCCTTCCTTCGGCAGGATGATGTCCAGCGGTGCGCCCTGGCGTTTCAGTTGAACAGCCGGGTACTCGAAGGAAATACCGATTGGGAATTCACCAGCAGCCGCCAGTTTGCAAGGCTTGGAGCCGGAGTGAACGTACTGGCCGATGTTCTGGTGCAGGCCGTCCATGTAGGCCCAGCCCTGCTTCTCGCCGAAGGTTTGCAGCCAGGCGCTGACGTCGAGAAAACCGGTGCCGGACGATGCCGGGTTTGGCATGACGATCTTGCCTTTGTACTCAGGCTTGGTCAGGTCCTGCCAGCTCACGGGCTTGGTCAGGCCCTGCTTCTCGGCTTCGACGGTGTTGAAACAAATGGTCGCGGCCCACACGTCCATGCCGACCCAGGCCGGTGGGTTGGCCGCGTCGCGGTAGTTGGCGCCGATCTTGCCCAGGTCTTTCGGCGCGTAGCTTTGCAGCATGCCTTGCTGATCGAGAATCGCCAGGCTCGAAGCGGCCAGGCCCCACACGGCGTCAGCCTGCGGACGGGCTTTTTCGGCCAGCAGTTTGGCGGTGATGATGCCGGTGGAATCACGCACCCATTTGATTTCGACGTCCGGGTTGGCCTTTTCGAACGCTTGCTTGTAGGTCTTCAGTTGTTCGGCTTCGAGAGCGGTGTACACCGTCAACTCGGTTTTCGCCGCAAAGGCGTTCAGGCTGAAAGCAGTGAGGACAGCAGCGGCCAGGGCCAGGGGCTTGAACATGATCTTTTCCTGTTTTTGAGTTGAGGGGTTGTGCAGATTCAATGACCGGGTGTGGTCTGCCGCCAGGCCTGGGAGCGGCGCAGCAAACCGCGCGAGGCCCAGGCCAGCAGCAGGGACACGCCCGCCGAGGTAATCAGGATCAGGGTCGACATCGCCGCTGCACCGCCGACGTTGCCGGCGTCATCCATGTTCAGCACCGCCACTGCCGCGAGGATGGTGTCGGGGCTGTAGAGGAAGATCGCCGCCGAGACGGTGGTCATGGCCGAGACGAACAGGTAGCGCACGATGTCCAGTAGCGCCGGCAGGCAGATCGGCACAGTGACGCGCAGGTAGTGGCGGTACAGCGGCGCCTTGAGCGACAGCGCGGCGGCTTCGAACTCGGCATCGAGTTGACGCAGCGCGGTAGTGGCGGTCATTTGTGCGGTGGTCAAATAGTGAGCAATGGTGCAGACGATCAGCAGCGTCATGCTGCCGTAGAGCACATGCAGCGGGTTGCCGGTGAGGTTGAAGAAGAAGACGTAGCCCAACCCAAGCACCAGGCCCGGCACCGCCATCGGCACGAAACTGAGCATGCGCAGGGTCAGGTTCAGGCCGCGCTGACCCTTGGTTTTTTCCATCAGGTAGGCGCCGGTGAAGATCAGCAGGCTGCCGATCAACGCCGTGCCCAAGGCCATCTTCAGGCTGTTGCCGTAGGCCAGCCAGCCACCGCCGGCGGTTTCGTTGAACTGATAATGGTTGAGCGACAGCGACAGGTTGTACGGCCAGAACTTCACCAGGGACGAGAACACCGCCATGCCGAACACCAGCAGCAACGCGGCGCAGATCAGCAGGACGATGGCCAGGTAGCAGCTGTCGCGCAGCTTCGACGGCGCGGGTTTGAACACCTGGGCACGACCGCTCATGGAATCACCGTGACGCCGACGCAACCAGGCATCGACCCCGAAGCTGAACAGCGCCGGTAGCAGCAACACCATGCCGATCAACGCGCCACGACCGAACTGTTGCTGGCCGACCACCGCCTTGTAGGCCTCCAGCGCCAACACTTGATAGTCGCCACCGACAACCACTGGTACGCCGAAGTCAGTGATGGTCAGGGTGAACACCAGACAGAATGCGGCGAACACGGCCTGACGGGTCGCCGGCCAGGTGATGCTGCGGAAGGCTTTTGCAGGACTCGCGCCCATGCTGGAGGCGGCATCGAACAGTCGCGCATCGGCCAGGGACAGGGCCGACAGAAGAATCATCAAGGCGTGCGGGAAGGTGTAGATGACTTCACCAAGCACAATGCCCCAGAAGCCGTAGATGTTGTCCGAGAGCAGGCCACGCAGCATGCCCTGGTTGCCGAACAGATAAACCAGCGCGATGCCGGGCAACATCGACGGCGCCATCAATGGCAGCAGGGAAATGCCACGCCAAATGCCTTTGGCGGGAATCAAGGTTCGTTGCAGCGCGTAGGCAAACAGGTAGGCCAGCGGTACGACAATGGCCGCGACACTGAGGGAAACCTTCAGGCTGTTACCGAGCAACCAGTGGAAGTTCTCGCTGGTCACCAGCTCTTTCGCTGCGACCCAGCCACCGCCCTGCCCGGCCTCGGCGCTGAAACCGCGCCAGAAGATCGCCAGCAACGGCATCAATACGGCAACGCCCAACAACACCAGCATGAGGACTTTGCCGCCGACCACGAACAACCGGTCACCGATCTCGGCGCGGGTGGTCTGCCGAACCTGCTTGCGCCGCAGCGGCAGCGCGATGTTCGCGCTCATCAGGCAAACACCTGCAGGCTACGCGGCGGCAAGGCGACCATGATCTGCTGGGCACCAAGGCGCGGCATGGCTTCTGGCGCCAACTCCGCCAACAGCGGGTGCCCCGGCAACTGATCGAGCTCGAAGCTCATGCGGCAGCGATTGCCGAGGAAGGTGATTTCACGAACCTTGGCCGGGAACAGGTTTTCCTCGTGCACCAGTGGGTTGACGTTGATCGCTTCCGGCCGGCAGAACAAACGGCCCGACGCGGACTTGGCGCTGCCTTCGGCCAGACGCATGTTCATCCCGCCGACCTGGGCGTGGCTGTCGCTGTTGCGCTGGAAGGGTAGCCAGTTACCCTGGCCGACGAACTCCGCCACGAATGGCGTGGCCGGGCGGTTGTAGATTTCCTGCGGCGTGGCGTACTGCTCGACCTTGCCGTTGTTCATCACGGCGATACGGTCGGCCATCAGCATGGCCTCGTCCTGATTATGGGTGACCATCAGGGTAGTGATGCCGAGGTTGCGTTGCAGTTGGCGCAACTCGGTGCACAGATGCTCGCGCACCCGGGCATCGAGGGCCGACATCGGTTCGTCCAGCAGCAATAGCGAAGGTGCCGGGGCCAGGGCGCGAGCCAGTGCAACCCGCTGCTGCTGGCCGCCGGACAACTGGCCGGGATACTTTTTCTCGCTGCCGCCCAGGCCGACCAGTTCCAGCATCTGGCCGACTCGACGGCGCACTTCGTCACGACCGCTGCCGGCGAGGCCGTAGGCAATGTTCGCTTCGACGGTGAGATTGGGAAACAACGCGTAGGACTGGAACAGAATGCCGTAGTCCCGCGCCTGGGGCGCCAGGTGGGAAACGTCGCGATCGCCCAGGTACAACTCGCCGCTGTCCTGCTTCTCCAGACCGGCGATGCAGCGCAGCAAGGTGGTCTTGCCACAGCCCGACGGCCCCAGCAGACACACCAGCTCACCGGCCGCCACGTCGAGGGACACGTTATCCAGCGCCGTGAAGGCGCCAAAACGCTTCTGTACACCGCGCACTTTCATCGGTGCGCCGGGGTTGGTCAGGGCAGTTGCGATCGGGTTGTTCATGGACGGACCTCATCGAGCAGATGGGGGCCATCCTAGAGTTGTAATGAGTCCGTCATGTGGCAGTAAGGCAAAAACTGCCGATAGTGGTATTGGAGGATTTTGGTTTAAGTCTTGTGTTGCCTGAACTGGCCTCATCGCGAGCAAGCTCGCTCCCACAGTGGGTTTGAGGTGAAACACAGATTGTGTGAACACCCAAAATCCCTGTGGGAGCGAGCTTGCTCGCGATGAGGTCGGTACAGGCACCACAGAATTCAGGCCGGGGACATTTCCTGCGCCAACCCCAGAAACGCCGCCGGCAGCCGCGCGTTTTTGCGCTCCTTGAGGCAGTACAGGTATTCGGGAATCTGCGGTGCATTCTCGATGGTCAGCACCCGCAGTTGCGGATCATGGGGCACTTCCTGACGGGCAATGATGCTGATACCGATGTTGCGCAGCACTGCTTCGCGGATCGATTCACGACTGCCGATCTCCAGCAGCGGACCGAAGCACACGCCAGCGCTGGCCAATAACTCTTCGGTCAAACGACGGGTGGTCGAGCCCGACTCACGCATCAGCAAGGTATGTCCAGCCAGCGCGCTGAGCGGCACGTGATCGTGAACCGCCAGCGGATGATTGCGATGCACCGCCAGCACCAGCGGATCGCTGCCGAGTACCCGGCGAATCAACCGCGCATCCTCCAGTAACTGCGAAGAGGCGGCGACATCGACACGGTAATCCTCCAATGCTTCGAGCACTTGCTGGGAGTTGCCGATTTCCACTGACACCTCCACCTGCGGCAGGCGCTCGCGGAACGTTTTCACCAGGTCGAGAATGTAATACGGTGCCGTGGCGGCAATACGCAGCGTACCCTGGACCTGACCGCAGTTACGCAGGAAAAACTCGATGTCGGCTTCCTGTTGCATCAGCACCTTGACCATCGGCAGCAGCCGCGCGCCCTCCTCACTGACGCTGAGACGCCGGCCGCCGCGATAGAACAGCTCGACCGAGTACTGACTTTCGAGGTTGCGGATCTGCGTCGTCACCGTCGGCTGGCTCAGACCGAGCTTTTTGGCAGCCTGGGTAATGCTGCCCACGCGGGCCACCATGTAAAACGCCTTCAGCTCCGCACTCAGCACACCCGTCCCTCATCCTTTACTTGCGCAGCAGGCGCAAACCGTTGAACACCACCAGCAAACTCACGCCCATGTCGGCGAACACTGCCATCCACATGGTAGCGATCCCGGCAAAGGTTACCCCAAGAAAGATCGCCTTGATGACCAAAGCCAGGGCGATGTTCTGTTTGAGGATGCTCGAAGTCTGCCGGGACAGGCGAATGAATGCCGGAACTTTGCGCAGATCGTCGTCCATCAGGGCGACATCGGCGGTTTCGATTGCGGTATCGGTGCCCGCAGCGGCCATGGCGAAGCCGATTTCGGAACGCGCCAGTGCAGGCGCATCATTGATGCCGTCGCCAACCATGCCGACCCGATGCCCTTGAGCATAGAGAGTTTCGATAGCCTGCAGTTTGTCCCCCGGCAACAGGTCGCCCTTGGCCTCGTCGATGCCGACTTGTGCTGCAATGGCCTGCGCGGTGTGGATGTTATCGCCCGTGAGCATCAGGGTTTTGATACCCAGGTCATGCAGTTGCCGGATCGCTTCGCGGCTGGACTCTTTTACCGTATCCGCCACGGCAAACAGCGCCAACGGGCCGGACGAATCAAGCAGCAGCACCACCGACTTGCCCTGCTTTTCCAGGGCAAACAGCTTTTCTTCCAGCGCTGGCGAACACAGGCCCAGATCCTCCACAAGACGATGGTTGCCCAGATGGTAGAGCTGGCCGTTGATCTCGCCGCGCACCCCGCGCCCGCCCAGCGCTTCGAAGTTATCCACAATCAGCGTCGCGGTCTGGTTATCCACAGCCGCCTTGGCGATGGCCAGGGAAACCGGGTGATCCGAGCGCCCGGCCAGCGCGGCGGCAATGGCGGGCGCCGAGTCATCGGCGGTCGGGTCCAGCGACAGGTAATCGGTCTGCACCGGTTTGCCGTGGGTGATGGTGCCGGTCTTGTCCAGGGCCAGGTAGTCGAGCTTGTAACCGCCCTCCAGATAAACGCCACCCTTGACCAAAATGCCTTTACGCGCCGCCGCCGCGAGGCCGCTGACGATGGTCACCGGCGTGGAGATCACCAGCGCACACGGGCACGCCACCACCAGCAGCACCAGCGCCCGGTAGATCCAGTCGAACCACAACTCGCCCATGAACAATGGCGGGATCACCGCCACGGCCAGGGCCAGGACGAACACTGCCGGGGTGTAGATTTTCGAGAAACTGTCGACGAAACGCTGGGTCGGCGCACGCGCGCCCTGGGCCTGCTCGACGGCGTGGATGATGCGAGCCAGGGTCGAGTTATCCGCCGCGGCGGTCACCTCGTACTCCAGGGACCCGGCCTGATTGATGGTGCCGGCGAAGACTTTGTCGCCGACGGTTTTTTCCACCGGCAGGCTTTCACCGGTGATTGGCGCCTGATCGATGGTCGAGCGACCGGACAGCACTTCGCCATCCAGGCCGATACGCTCGCCGGGGCGCACCCGCACCCGCGCGCCGAGCCCAATGTTTTTGACATCCTGCTCAAGCCAGCTCCCGTCAGCCTGCAACACCGTTGCCGTGTCCGGCGTCATCTGCATCAAACCGCTGATGGCATTGCGCGCGCGGTCAAGGGACCTGGCCTCGATCAACTCGGCCACGGTGAACAGGAACATCACCATCGCCGCTTCCGGCCACTGGCCGATCAGCACCGCGCCGGTCACGGCAATGCTCATCAGCGCGTTGATGTTCAGATTGCGGTTTTTAAGGGCGATCCAGCCTTTTTTGTAAGTACCGAGGCCACCACTGAGAATCGAGACCAGCGCGATAACCGCCACCACCCAGTTCGGCGCGAAACCGGTGAAGTGGATAACTTCTGCCAGCAATGCACCAACACCGGACAGTGCCAGAGGCCACCACGGCTTTTTCCGGGGCGCGGGCGCCGGGGTTTCATCACCCTGGTCCATCGGCTCGGCCTGCATACCCAAGGATTTGATGGCCTCGACGATCGGCTCGATACCGGGCAAATCGTGGGTTACGCCGAGCACCCGATTAATCAGATTGAACTCAAGCTGCTGCACGCCGGTCAGTTTGCTTAGCTTGTTCTGAATCAGCGTCTGTTCAGTTGGACAGTCCATTGCCTCGATGCGGAAACTGCTCAGTCGGGCTCCGGGCGTCGGCGATTCGCTCAGTTTTACCAGCGCAGGCGCTGCCGCTTTAGATGAGCAGCAGGCGTCGCCGTGACCGCCGTGGCCATGTTTTTGCACGGGCTTGAGCTTGTGGCTGTGCTCGTGCTCAGCCCCGGGTTTGTGAGAGTGCAGGGAATCGCTCATTGGTTGCGTCCATAAGAGTGCCTGTTGCCAAGTAAAGACCCTGTAGCCACTATAGGGTCAAGCACCCTTTCTGGAGTTTTGGAGATTGGCGTCATGAAAATTGGAGAGTTGGCGAAACTCACGGACTGCGCCGTGGAAACGATCCGCTACTACGAGCGCGAGAACCTTCTGCCGGAACCGGCCCGCAGTGACGGCAATTATCGCGTCTATACCCAGGCCCACGCCGAGCGCCTGACCTTCATCCGCAACTGTCGCACCCTCGACATGACGCTCGAAGAAATCCGCAGCCTGCTGGCGTTTCGCGACAGTCCGCAGGATCAGTGTGAAAGCGTCAACGCGCTGATTGACGAACACATCCACCATGTAAAGGCGCGGATCGACGGCTTGCTGGCCTTGCAGACGCAACTGCTCGACCTGCGCCAACGCTGCGGCGAAGGGCCAAGTATCGACCAATGCGGGATTTTGCAGCGGCTGGAAGTGAGCGGCGGGGTGGTGGCGACGGAGGTGGAGCATTCCCATGTGGGCCGTAGTCACGGCCACTGAAAACAACACCTACCCCCTGTAGGAGCGAGCTTGCTCGCGATGGTCGTGAACGATGACGCGTATTGCCTGAAAAAACGCGTCGTCCTTGAGTCCATCGCGAGCTAGCTCGCTCCTACAGGGGGATGGCGTGAAGCGTCAGACCGCCATCGGCGCGGTCATCGGCGCGTGGTGTTCGTAGCCTTCCAGCGAGAAATCGCCCGGTTCCACCAGCTCCAGCCATTCCGGCTGGTAAACACCCGTCTTGGCAAACTCCGGCACACGGTCGGAAATCACCAGTTTCGGCATCGGGAACGGCTCGCGCTTGAGCTGTTCGTTGAGCATGTCCAGGTGGTTTTCGTAGACGTGGGCATCACCGATGAAATAGGTGAACCAGCGCGGCGTGTAGCCGGTCAGGCGACCGATCAGGCTCAGCAGCGCAGCGCCTTCGGCGAGGTTGAACGGCGTGCCCAGGCCCAGGTCGTTGGAGCGGATGTAGAGGGTCAGGGAAATCTCCCTGGTCTCGACATTCGGGTGGAACTGATACAGCAAGTGGCACGGCGGCAAGGCCATTTCATCGAGCTGGGCGCAGTTCCAGCCGTGGAACAGGATGCGACGGCTGCCCGGGTCCTTGATGATGGTGTCGACGCACTGGCGAACCTGGTCGATGGCCTTGTACAGCACCACGTAGGCCTGACCGTCTTCCTCGCCTTCGGCAATCTGGCGATAACCCTGGCTCAGGGTCTGCTCGATGGCAGCCGGGTTGCTGAGCGGAATCTGCTTGTACGCCGGCCATTTGCGCCATTGCACGCCGTAGATTTCGCCGAGGTCGTCTTCGCCCTGGCGGAACGGGTTGGCCAGCCACTGGGCGTTTTCGTTGGCGTTCTGGTCCCAGACCTTGCAGCCCAGGGCGCGGAATTCGGCAGCGTTATTTACGCCACGCAGGAATCCGCACATTTCGCCGATGGCCGATTTGAACGCCATCTTGCGCGTGGTAATCGCCGGGAAACCTTCCTGCAGGTCATAACGCAGCATCGCACCGGGAAAACTGATGGTGTTCACGCCGGTACGATTGGCCTGTTTGGTGCCGTTCTTGATGACGTGGGCGACCAGTTCGAGATATTGCTTCATGAATTACCTGTGTCCTTGAACCCGCAACCATCGCTGCGGGGTTCGAATTTTATTCGGCTGCCGCTGGAGTCGCCGGGGCGCGGTGATACGCCAGCCAGATCAGGAACAGCCCGCCGACGATCATCGGTACGCACAGCACCTGGCCCATGGTCAGCCAGTTCCAGGCCAGATAGCCCAACTGGGCGTCCGGTACGCGGACGAACTCGACGATGAAACGGAAGATGCCATAGAACAGCGCGAACATCCCCGATACCGCCATGGTCGGCCGCGGCTTGCGCGAGAACAGCCACAGGATCAGGAACAGTGCCACGCCTTCGAGGGCGAACTGGTACAGCTGCGACGGATGACGCGCCAGTTGCGCCGGATCGGTCGGAAAGACCATCGCCCACGGCACGTCGGTTGCCTTGCCCCACAACTCGGCGTTGATGAAGTTGCCGATACGCCCGGCGCCCAGGCCAATCGGCACCATCGGCGCAACGAAATCCATCAGCTGGAAGAACGACTTGTTGTTCTTCTTGCCGAACCACAATGCCGCCAGCATCACGCCGATGAAACCGCCGTGGAACGACATACCGCCCTTCCACACTTCGAAGATCAGCGTCGGGTTGGCCAGATAGGCGCCCAGATCGTAGAACAGCACATAACCCAAGCGCCCGCCGACAATCACCCCCATCGACATCCAGAACACCATGTCGGAGAGTTTTTCCTTGGTCCAGGTCGGGTCGAAGCGGTTCAACCGGCGGGAGGCCAGCAGCCAGGCGCCGCCGATGCCGATCAGGTACATCAGACCGTACCAGTGGATTTTCAGCGGACCGATGGCCAGGGCCACCGGGTCGATCTGCGGGTAAGGCAGCATTGCGACTCCTCGTTAGAGTTCAAATCTTAAAAATTCCCGGGCGACGCTGCCACCTCAGGATTAAGCCAGGATTGCGCTGCCCGTCAGAGCAGATGCTTCAGACTAGAAAGTTCAGGCCGACGCAGAACAGCAAAGCGGCAAACAGCCGTTTCAGCAACCTCGGCGACAACCTGTGGGCCAATCGCGCGCCCAAGCGGGCGAACACCATGCTGGTCAGGGCAACGCCCAGCAACGCCGGCAAATAAATGAAACCGAGACTATGGGCCGGGAGCAACGGATCGTGCCAGCCCAGAATCATGAAACTTAATGCACTGGCCAGGGCAATCGGCAGACCGCAGGCCGATGAAGTGGCCACGGCTTGCTGCATCGGCACACTGCGCCAGGTCAGGAATGGCACGGTCAACGAACCGCCGCCAATGCCGAAAATCGCCGAAGCCCAGCCAATCACGCTGCCGGCCACGGTCAGACCGAGTTTGCCCGGCACGGTTCGGCTGGCCTTGGGTTTGACCTCAAGCGCCAGCTGAGCGGCGATCACCAAGGCGAAAACACCAATGAGCTTCTGCAGGTTGGGGCCGGAAATCGCTTCGGCCGTCAGCGCGCCAAACCCGGCACCGACCAGAATGCCGACGGTCATCCACATGAAGATCGGCCAACGCACGGCGCCACGGCGATGATGCTCGCGTACCGCGTTGACCGAGGTAAAGATGATCGTCGCCAGGGAGGTACCCACCGCCAGGTGCGTGAGGATCGACGGATCGAACCCTTGGGCCTTGAAGCTGAACACCAGCACCGGGACGATGATGATCCCGCCGCCCACGCCAAACAGCCCGGCGAGTACACCTGCACAGGCGCCGAGCGCCAGATAGAGCAGAAATTCCATGTCGTCCCGCCCGCATCCCCAAAACCGGAGCGGCATGGTAACGGATGCATGGCCTCAAGCTCCACTGCGCAAGGCGATGGATCGATGAGCGATGTCTGCGTAGAGTGAGCAAAAAACACACAAGGACAGCCTGATGTGCCTGATTGTTTTTGCCTGGCGACCGGGTCATGCCCAGCCGCTGGTCGTGGCGGCCAATCGCGATGAATTCTACGCCCGCCCCAGCCTGCCCCTGGCGCCATGGCCCGAAGCCCCGCATGTGCATGCCGGGCGCGACCTCGAGGCCGGTGGCACCTGGCTCGGTGTCGGTGCCAACGGACGATTTGCGGCGCTGACCAACATCCGCGATCCCCTTCGACCGCCTGGACGCAAGTCTCGTGGGGAGCTGGTCGCGCGATTCCTCGAGGGCGATTGCTCGATTGATGACTATTTGGCCGACGTTGTCAGACGTTCGCCTGAATATGGCGGTTTCAATCTACTGGTTGGCAACAGGAACGAGCTCTGGCACTTCAACGCCCGGGAATCGGAAGCCGTAATGCTGCAACCGGGAGTCTACGGCGTGTCGAACGCCGGGCTGGATACGCCGTGGCCGAAGCTGCTCAAGGCCAAGGCTGCATTGAGCGAGGTGCTGGATGATCCGCAGCCTCAGGCGCTGCTGGCGTTATTGAGCGATGCGCAGACCGCGCCGTTTGCCGAGTTGCCGGATACCGGAGTGGGGCTGGTCACCGAAACGTTGTTGTCGAGCGTGTTCATTGCCAGCCAGAGTTATGGAACGCGGGCGAGTACGGCGTTGATTGTGCAGGCGGATGGGGCGCTGCATATGGTCGAAAGGAGTTTCGGGCCGTATGGCGGGCATCTTGGGGAAGTGGAGATCAGGCTTTAGTTTTGTGTTGCCAGCACAGGCCTCATCGCGAGCAAGCTCGCTCCCACAGGGGATTTGCGGCGTTCACAGATCCAGTGTGGGAGCGAGCTTGCTCGCGATGGGACCATCAGCGTTTTAGAGGGGCTTGATTGCTGCCGGATTGATCATCCGCGCCAACCCGAGGTTCTTCAGCGCCAGCTGCAACGAGCTGTGAATCACTTGCGGGTTATCGATGGTCATTAGCTCAGCCAGCAATTCCCTGGCCTTGCTCAGGTTGATCTGGCGCAGCATCCACTTCACTTTCGGCAAGTTGGTGGCGTTCATCGACAGGCTGTCGAACCCCATCGCCATCAACAGCACCGCCGCCGCCGGATCACCGGCCATTTCACCGCAGATGCTCACTGGCTTGCCTTCGGCGTGGGCATCACGCACCACGTTCTGCAGCGCCTGAAGCACCGCCGGGTGCAGGTAATCGTAGAGGTCGGCCACTCGCGGGTTGTTGCGGTCCACGGCCAGCAGGTACTGGGTCAGGTCGTTGGAACCGACCGACAGGAAATCCACTTGCCGCGCCAGTTCTTTGGTCTGGTACACCGCCGCCGGAATCTCGATCATCACGCCAATCGGCGGCATCGGCACGTCGCAGCCTTCGTCGCGTACTTCGCCCCAGGCGCGGTGGATCAGGTGCAGCGCTTCTTCCAATTCATGGGTGCCGGAGATCATCGGCAGCAGAATCCGCAAGTTGTTCAGGCCTTCGCTGGCCTTGAGCATGGCACGGGTCTGCACCAGGAAGATTTCCGGGTGGTCGAGGGTGACGCGAATGCCGCGCCAGCCGAGGAACGGGTTATCTTCCTTGATCGGGAAGTACGACAGTGACTTGTCGCCGCCGATGTCCAGGGTACGCATGGTGACGGGTTGCGGGTGAAACGCAGACAGTTGCTCGCGGTAGATCGCCAGTTGTTCCTTTTCGCTCGGGAAACGCTGGTTGATCATGAACGGCACTTCGGTGCGGTACAGGCCCACGCCTTCGGCACCACGCTTCTGCGCACGCGCCACATCCGCCAGCAGGCCGGTGTTGACCCACAGCGGCATGCGGTGGCCATCGACCGTCACGCATGGCAGATCGCGCAGCGCATCCAGTCCGAGGGCCAGTTGTTTCTCTTCCTCGACCACCTCGGCGAACTGCTTGCGCAGCACTTCACTCGGGTTGGTGTAGACCTCGCCGTGGTAGCCGTCGACGATCATCTGGATGCCGTCGACCTTGGAGTACGGCAGGTCGACCAGGCCCATCACGGTCGGGATGCCCATGGCGCGGGCCAGGATCGCGACGTGGGAGTTACCGGAACCGAGTACTGACACCAGGCCGGCCAGCTTGCCTTCCGGCACCTCGCCGAGCATCGCCGGCGTCAGTTCTTCGCTGACCAGAATGGTGTTGTCGGGATAGACCAGGGTTTGCTGACGCTCTTCCTGCAAATAAGCCAGCAAACGACGACCGAGATCCTTGACGTCGGATGCACGCTCGCGCAGGTAAGCGTCGTCCATCAATTCGAAACGGTTGACGTGATCGGTGACCACCTGGCGCAACGCGCCCTGGGCCCACTGGCCGGTCTTGATCACGGTGGTCACTTCGCTGCCCAGCGCAGCATCGTCGAGCATCATCAGGTAGACGTCGAACAAGGCCCGCTCTTCCGGGCGCAACTGCGTGGCAAGCTTGGCGGACAAGGTGCGCATGTCGGCGCGCACGCCCTCGATGGCGGTCTTGAACAGCCCCAGTTCAGCGTCGATGTCGGTGATGGTCTTGTCCGGCACCACGTCCAGGTCAGCGGGCGGCAGCATGACCACCGCAGTACCGACCGCGGCACCCGGTGAGCCCGGCACGCCGACGAACTTGGCTTCCTGGATGCCCTTGCCCTGACGACCCAGGCCACGGATGGAGCCTGTGGCCTCGGCATGGGCGATAACGCCGGCCAACTGCGCGCTCATGGTCACGAGGAAGGCTTCTTCCCCTTCATCGAACTGGCGACGCTCTTTTTGCTGGATGACCAACACGCCGACGACGCGACGGTGGTGGATGATCGGCGCCCCGAGGAACGAAGCGAAACGCTCTTCACCGGTTTCGGCGAAGTAGCGATAGCGCGGGTGGTCCGCGGCGTTTTCGAGGTTCAGGGGTTCTTCACGCGTGCCGACCAGACCCACCAGACCTTCGTTGGGGGCCATGCTGACCTTGCCGATCGAGCGCTTGTTCAAGCCCTCGGTGGCCATCAGTACGAACCGGTTGGTCTCCGGATCAAGCAGGTAGACCGAGCAGACCTGGCTGCCCATGGCCTCTTTGACGCGCAACACAATAATCCCCAACGCCGCCTTGAGATCCTTGGCGGAGTTAACTTCCTGGACGATCTTGCGCAGCGTATTGAGCATGGCTCGGGGTCGAACTCCGTCGTCAGTCGCGCGCTAAAAGGCGCGGGGCAAGCTCTTTGAGAGCGCGTCGATACACCTCGCGCTTGAATGTCACCACCTGGCCCAACGGATACCAATAGCTGACCCAGCGCCAGCCATCGAATTCCGGTTTACCGGTCAAATCCATCCGCACCCGCTGCTCGTTGGAGACCAGGCGCAGGAGAAACCATTTCTGTTTCTGGCCGATGCACAGCGGTTGGCTGTGGGTACGTACCAGACGTTGCGGCAAACGATAGCGCAACCAGCCCCGGGTGCAGGCGAGAATTTCAACATCTTCGCGCTCAAGGCCTACTTCTTCGTTCAGCTCGCGGTACAAGGCGTCTTCCGGCGTCTCTTCGGGGTTGATTCCCCCCTGCGGAAACTGCCAGGCATCTTGATTGATTCGGCGAGCCCATAGCACCTGGCCGGCGTCATTCGTCAGAATGATCCCGACATTGGGGCGAAAACCATCGGGGTCGATCACGGCAACAACCTCGCAAACGCATGTCGCCGCATTGTTCCACAAAGGTTGTGAAGGCGGCAACGAAGGTTCCTACCTTATGTGCACTCTTGTGAAAAGACCGTATTCTTGTCGCCTTTTTACTGACTTTTCAGCGGGTAACTGCAATGCGCCTGGCTTTATTCGATTTGGACAACACCCTTCTGGGCGGTGACAGCGATCACGCCTGGGGCGATTACCTGTGCGAGCGCGGCTTTCTCGACGCCATCGCCTACAAGACTCGCAACGATGCGTTCTACCAGGATTACCTGGCCGGCAAACTGGATAACGCTGCTTACCTGAACTTCTGCCTGGAAGTACTCGGCCGCACCGAAATGGCCACGCTGGATCAGTGGCACAGCGATTACATGCGCGACTGCATCGAACCGATCGTGCTGCCCAAGGGGCTTGAGCTGCTGAAGAAGCACCGCGATGCCGGCGACAAACTGGTGATCATCACGGCGACCAACCGCTTCGTCACAGGCCCCATTGCCGAGCGCCTGGGGGTCGAAACCCTGATCGCCACAGAATGCGAAATGGTCGATGGCCGCTACACCGGACGCAGCACCGACGTGCCGTGCTTCCGCGAGGGCAAGGTAACGCGCTTGAATCGCTGGCTGGAGGAAACCGGGTTTACGCTGGAAGACAGCTACTTCTATAGCGATTCGATGAATGATTTTCCGTTGCTGGAGCAGGTGACCCATCCGGTGGCGGTCGATCCGGATCCGAACCTGCGGGCCGAGGCCGAGAAGCGTGGCTGGCCGGTGATCAGCCTGCGTGGCTGATGCCCCCTTACTGTAGGAGCGAGCTTGCTCGCGATGGTCGTTAACGATAACGCGGGGCACCTGATGCCCCGCGGCGATCTTAAGTTTTTCGCGAGCAAGCTCGCTCCTACACAGGCTTGGCGCCCATCAACCCCGCAATGGCGACAAAGCAGACAAAGCTGAACAACGCCAAGGCAAAGGTGAATTTCCCCACGCCACCCGGTGTCTTGCGCAGTTTGTTGAGCCGCACCAGCAGCCAGAACCACGCCAGCGCCGCCACGGTGTACAACACGCTGGAGGCCAGCAACCAGGTCTGCCCCAGCGGCCAGCCCACCAGGTGCACCATCCACCAGCCGGTAAACGGCATGCTCAGTAGCGCCAGGCCCATCAGCAGCCAGACAAACACCCTTGGCCGCTGCAAGGTGCGACTACCCGCCGTCGCGTCACCCTTGCGCCGCGCCAGCAAAACCCAGACTCCCAGCCCCAGCGCACAAGCCAGCAGTACAACTGTTGCCACCATGTGCGCCGCTTTCAGAGCAGTTAACGTTTCCATTGTCAGATTTCCTTATTGCCTTGCCCGTCAGCGTAGCCGTTCAGCCAAGAAACAGCTGATAGGCCGGGTTGTCGCTTTCGTCCCAGTACGGGTAACCGATTTCTTCCAGCGCGGCCGGCACCAGGTGGCGCTCGTCGTGGGGCACCTGCAGGCCCGCGACGACCCGGCCATCCGCCGCGCCATGGTTGCGGTAGTGGAACATTGAGATGTTCCAACGCCCGCCCAGCTTGTTGAGGAAGTTGAACAGCGCGCCCGGACGCTCCGGGAATTCGAAACGCAGAATCACTTCGTCGACCACATGCGCCGCACGCCCGCCGACCATGTGGCGGATGTGCAGCTTGGCCAGTTCGTTGTCGGTCAGGTCCAGCACCGGGAAACCCTGCTCGCTCAGGCTGGCGATCAGCGCGCTGCGCGGGTCGTTTTCCGGGTGGGTCTGCACGCCGACAAAGATGTGCGCTTCGCTGCCGGTGTTGTAGCGGTAGTTGAATTCGGTGATCTGGCGCTTGCCTATGGCCTCGCAGAACGCCTTGAAGCTGCCCGGTTTCTCGGGAATGGTCACGGCGATGATCGCTTCGCGGCCCTCGCCCAGCTCCGCACGCTCGGCGACGTGGCGCAGGCGATCGAAGTTGACGTTGGCCCCGGAGTCGATGGCCACGAAGGTCTGGCCGCTGACGCCGCGCTGCTCGACATACTTCTTGATCCCGGCCACGCCCAAGGCGCCGGCAGGTTCGGTGATCGAGCGGGTATCGTCGTAGATATCCTTGATGGCGGCGCAGATTTCATCGGTGCTGACGGTGATCACTTCGTCGACATGGTCTTTGCAGATGTCAAAGGTGTGCTGACCGATCTGGGCCACCGCAACACCGTCGGCGAAGAGGCCTACGGTCGGCAGTACCACGCGCTCGCCGGCCGCCATGGCCGCTTGCAGGCAATTGGAGTCATCCGGTTCGACGCCGATGATCTTGATGTCCGGGCGCAGGTACTTCACGTACGCCGCGATGCCGGCGATCAGGCCGCCGCCACCCACCGGGACGAAAATCGCATCCAATGGCTGCGGGTGCTGGCGCAGAATCTCCATCGCCACGGTGCCCTGCCCGGCAATGGTGTGGGGATCGTCGTACGGGTGAATGTAGACGTAGCCTTTTTCGTCGACCAGTTTCAGCGAGTAGGCCAGGGCTTCCGGGAACGAGTCGCCGTGCAGCACCACTTTGCCGCCACGGGAGCGCACGCCTTCGACCTTGATCTCCGGGGTGGTCTTGGGCATGACGATGGTCGCTTTCACGCCCAACACCTTCGCCGCCAGGGCCAGGCCCTGAGCATGGTTGCCGGCCGACGCGGTGACCACGCCGCGAGCGCGCTCTTCGTCGCTCAACTGGGTCAACTTGTTGTAGGCGCCGCGAATCTTGAACGAGAACACCGGCTGCAAGTCTTCGCGCTTGAGCCAAATGCTGTTGCCCAGCCGCTCGGAGAGCTGGCGGGCAGACTGCAACGGAGTTTCTACGGCAACGTCATAAACGCGCGAGGTGAGGATCTTTTTGACGTACTGTTCAAGCATCGGAAAGCATCACTGAGCGGGTTGGGCATGACCAAGGAGTCTAACCCGGCTTTCAGGCGTGCGACCACCCTGTAGGAGCGAGCCTGCTCGCGAAAAACTCGAGGGCGCCGCTGGCTGTCCGGTTTTACGCGTTATCGTTCACGACCATCGCGAGCAGGCTCGCTCCTACAGGGAACAGTCACGACCTGCCAATCGGGCAATGACCTTCCCCGCCCCGAAGCCTATAATGCCGGCCTTTCGTCCCCTCCCAGGCACCCCGGAGCCCGCATGAACCAGGATCAACTCAAACAGGCAGTGGCTCAGGCCGCCGTCGACTTCATCCTTCCGAAACTCGACGACAAGAGCATCGTCGGGGTCGGCACCGGCTCCACCGCCAACTGCTTCATCGACGCGCTGGCCAAGCACAAGGGCGCATTCGACGGCGCCGTCGCCAGTTCCGAAGCCACCGCCGCGCGTCTCAAGGGCCACGGGATTCCGGTGTACGAACTGAACACCGTCAGCGATCTGGAGTTCTACGTCGACGGCGCCGATGAAAGCGACGAGCACCTGAACCTGATCAAGGGCGGCGGCGCTGCCCTGACCCGCGAGAAGATTGTCGCGGCCGTGGCCAAGACCTTCATCTGCATCGCCGACGCCAGCAAACTGGTGCCGGTCCTCGGTACTTTCCCGCTGCCGGTGGAAGTGATCCCGATGGCCCGCAGCCACGTGGCCCGCGAACTGGTGAAGCTCGGCGGCGACCCGGTTTACCGCGAAGGCGTGCTGACCGACAACGGCAACATCATCCTCGACGTGTTCAACATGCAGATCACCAATCCGGTGGAGCTGGAGACACAGATCAATGCGATCGTCGGCGTGGTCACCAACGGTTTGTTCGCGGCACGTCCGGCGGATCTGTTGTTGCTGGGGACCAGCGAAGGCGTGAAGACCCTGCGCGCTGAGTAACCTGGACCACCCACACTTTTGTGGGCAGATGAAAAAACCTGTGGGAGCGAGCTTGCTCCGGGCGGCGTTCCGACGATGAGGCCGTGTCAGTCGACTGAGATGCTGAATGACAGACCGCTATCGCGAGCAAGCTCGCTCCCACAGTGTTTTGTGGTTTTGATTAGAGTTGCGTGGGTTTCTTGAACACGTAGAACAGGTTCGGCTCGCTGACGATGTACAGCGTACCGTCGTCGTCCACGGCGATCCCCTCCGCTTGCGGCACGGTTTTTTGCAGGCCCTGGCGCCCCTTGCTCAATGACATTGTGCTCAGCGGCCGCCCATCCACATCCAGCTCCAGAATCAATCGCGACTCATCCGACAGCGCCAGCAAATGCCCGCTGCGCTCATCGTATTGCAGGCTCGACAGATCCCGCACGAACATCCCGGCATCACGCTTGGGGTCGTTGATCACGTGCACCGAGTAGGATTCTTCAGGATTGAAGCGCGGAAAACCGTGCACCTCGTAGATCAGCATCGGGTTGCGCTCCTTGGCGACGAACAGGCGCTTGCCCACTGAATCGTAAGCCAAGCCCTCGAAGCCCTTGTTGCCGCCCATGTGAACGCCAATGGTCATCTGCTCGGCATCTGCCGCATCAACGAAAGTGGTGTCCTGCTCCAGACGAATCTTGATCAGCCGCTGCTGACTTTCGTCAGTGACCACGTAGATATCTTCGCTGATGAACTCCACCGCCTCCGGATCGCCGAAACCGACCAGCGCCACACGACGCAAGATCCTGCCGTCGAGGGACAACTCGATCAGCTCGCTTCGTTTGTTGGTGACGGTGAACAGGCTTTTGCGTACCGGGTCGTAGGTCAGCGCTGAAACGTTGTCGGCCAGGCCATCGATCACCTGCGCCTCGGTCACGACCTGGTATTGGTCCAGGCCCATGGACCGGGAACTTACCGGCTGCCACAGCGTATGCAGATTGAACCAGGTACGCTCGAACAGGCGCATGTACTGGGCGATCGCTATCAATGCGATCAGCAAGATCACCGACAGGATCAGGATCAGGGATTTGGGGCGGGCAAATCGACGCATTCGGGTGGGCTCGGGGTCAAAACAGGCGGATGAAATATCACGCCCGTCTGAACTGAAGCTTAATGGCCGCCGGCCTTTTACGTACAGGCAATCAGCGCAGGCGTTGGTTACTTCTGTTTTTCGAAGCGATAAAACAGGTTCGGCTCACTCACCATGTACAGCGTGCCCGATTCATCCATGGTCACGCCTTCGGCACGGGGAATGGTATTTTTCAGGCCGTTGAAGCCACGCAGCAGGGTGATGAAACTGACCCGCTCACCCTTCTTGTCCAGCTCCAGCAACAGGTGCGAGTCGGCAGACAACACCAGCATGTGGCCAGTCCGCGGGTCGACGGCCAAGGCAGACAGGTTGCGCATGTCCAGTGCATGGCTGGCCAGCTTCAGCTTGTCGCCGGTCAGGACCTTGCCGTCACCTTTCCAGGCAAACAATGCCGGCGGGCGCTCTTCGCCCAGCAGCAGTTGCTGATTGCTCGGGTCCCAGGTGACACCCTCGAACGCCTTGTTCTGGTCGCTGGAAGGCCCGAGGTCGTATTTCGGGAAGTCGGCCATATTCAATTCGCGGGTATCGGCATCGACCTTGACGATAGCGATCAGATGCTCGCGCTCATCGACAATGGCCAGCCGGCCGTCGCCCAGCACGGTGACGCCCTCAGGGTTGCTCCAGCCCACCAACGGCATTTTGCGCAGCACATCGCCCTGCAAGTTCAATTCGACCAGGAACGGGTTCTTGCCCATGACCGAAAACAGAGTCTTGGTCTGAGGGTCGTAGACCATGTCCGATGCTTCATCCTTCTCCATGCCCGGCAACGGCTTGGCATCGATCACCGCACGATAGTCCGGCAGCCAGATGCTCGCCTGGCGCTCGGCCGGGCTCTTGAATTGTTCCTTCACCCAGAGCACGCCCCGCGAATCCCAGTGCATGGCGAATGCAACGCCGTAGGCGACAACAGCCACCAGCAACAGCCAGGTGTGCCAACGCAGGGCGAAGCGCGAACGGCGGACAGGTTCAAGCGTGGAAAGCGGAGAAGTGGCCATCGGGGAATGCGTTCCAGAAATTCAGGCTAGGGGTAATAGCACAGTTTGGGGCCGGCTCAGAGGCCGAAAGCCCTGAAATTATCCAGACTGGATGTGAAAAAAACGGGAAATGACAGGGTGAGCCATCTACAGGCCACCACAAAACCAATGTGGGAGCGGGCTTGCTCGCGAAAGCGGTGTGTCAGGCAACACTTAGTCGACTGTCACGCCCTCTTCGCGAGCAAGCCCGCTCCCACAGGGTTTGGCGGTGCCTGGACTAGCGAACGCTGCTGGTGAAACTGCTGGCGCCCGGCAATTCCAGAACGATCTCGTCACCGACATTCAGCGGGCCAACGCCCACTGGCGTGCCGGTGAGGATCACGTCCCCGGCCTGCAACGAGAAGCAGCCGGCCATGTGCTGGATCATCGGCACGATCGGGTTGAGCATCGCGCTGCTGTTACCGTCCTGGCGCACTTCACCGTTGATGGTCAGGCGGATGCCGATGTCGGTCAGGTCGGCAAACGTGCTGCCGGACACGAACGGAGCAAGCACTGCCGCGCCGTCGAAGGACTTGGCGATTTCCCAGGGCAGGCCCTTGGATTTCAGCTCGGCCTGCTTGTCGCGCAGGGTCAGGTCCAGGGCTGGAGCGAAACCGGAGATGGCGTCGAGCACTTCTTCGCGGCTCGGTTTGGTCGACAACGGCTTGCCGATCAACACCGCGATTTCCGCTTCGTAATGCACCGAACCGCGCTCGGTCGGAATGCTGAAACCACCTTCCAGCGGCACCACGCAACTGCCCGGCTTGATGAACAGCAGTGGCTCGGTCGGCACCGGATTGTCCAGTTCCTTGGCGTGTTCGGCGTAGTTACGGCCGATGCACACCACTTTCCCCAACGGGAAGTGAATGCGCGTACCGTCGACATACTGGTGCTGATAGCTCATTACCGACTCCTGCTTCGTTGGCTCTTAAAGTTCGAAAATCAAACAGCGAAAATCTTGCCCGGGTTCATGATGCCGTTCGGGTCGAACACCGCCTTGACCGCTTTCATGTACTCGATCTCGACCGGCGAGCGGCTGTAGGTCAGGTAGTCACGCTTGGTCATGCCCACGCCGTGCTCGGCGGAGATCGAACCGTTGTACTTCTCGACGGTTTCGAACACCCACTTGTTGACGGTGGCGCACTTGGCGAAGAACTCATCCTTGCTCAGGTTATCCGGCTTGAGGATGTTCAAGTGCAGGTTGCCGTCGCCGATGTGGCCGAACCAGACGATTTCGAAGTCCGGGTAGTGTTCGCCGACGATCGCGTCGATTTCCTTCAGGAACGCCGGGACTTTCGACACGGTGACTGAGATGTCGTTCTTGTACGGCGTCCAGTGGGAAATGGTTTCGGAGATGTATTCGCGCAGCTTCCACAGGTTCTGCAACTGTGTTTCGCTCTGGCTCATCACGCCATCCAGTACCCAGCCCTGCTCGACGCAGTGCTCGAAGGTTTCCAGGGCGTGGTTGGCCACTTCTTCGGTGGTCGCTTCGAATTCCAGCAGCGCATAGAACGGGCAGTCGGATTCGAACGGCGCCGGCACATCGCCACGGGCCATGACTTTGGCCAGGGCTTTGTCGGAGAAGAATTCGAAGGCGGTCAGGTCGAGCTTGCTCTGGAACGCGTGCAGCACCGGCATGATCGAGTCGAAATCGGCGGTGCCGAGGACCATGGCGGTGAGGTTTTTCGGCGCGCGGTCCAGGCGCATGGTCGCTTCGACCACGAACCCGAGGGTGCCTTCGGCGCCGATGAACAGCTGACGCATGTCGTAGCCGGTGGCGTTCTTGATCAGGTCGCGGTTCAGCTCCAGCACGTCGCCCTTGCCGGTGACCACTTTCATGCCGGCAACCCAGTTACGGGTCATGCCGTAGCGAATCACCTTGATCCCGCCGGCATTGGTGCCGATATTGCCGCCAATCTGGCTCGAACCCGCCGAAGCGAAGTCCACCGGGTAGTACAGGCCGTTTTCTTCGGCCACGTTCTGCAGGTGCTCGGTGACCACGCCCGGCTGGCAAACGGCCGTGCGGTCAGTGAGGTTCACGTCGAGGATCTGGTTCATGTAGTCGAACGACACGACCACTTCACCATTGGCCGCCACCGCTGCTGCGGAAAGACCGGTACGACCACCGGACGGCACCAGCGCCACCTTGTGTTTGTTGGCCCACAGGACAATGGCCTGGACCTGCTCGGTGGTCTTGGGGAACACGATGGCGGTCGGGGCCGGGGCGAAATGCTTGGTCCAATCCTTTCCGTAAGCATTCAGGGAGTCGGCATCGGTCAGCACCTTGCCAGGCTCAACCAGGGTCTTCAGCTCTTCAATCAGGGCAGGATTGGTCATCGACAGAACTCTCGAACAATTCATGGTCATCCTGAGAACGCTTCACGTCGCAGGAATGAGTGTTTAGCGGGGTGCATATGCTAGCATAACGACCCCGCAGGATAGTGCCCAAGGGCTGTTCTGCGGTGACGGCTTTCCTGCCGTGCGGGTCAGCTCCGGGCTGCTCCCTTTCCTGCCATTTTTCTCCGGGATACAGGTTTACGCAGATGAGCAAGACTTCTCTCGATAAGAGCAAGATCAAGTTCCTTCTTCTCGAAGGCGTCCACCAATCGGCTGTCGACGTCCTCAAGGCGGCGGGCTACACCAGCATCGAGTACCTCACTGGTTCTCTGCCGGAAGCCCAGCTCAAGGAAAAGATCGCTGATGCTCACTTCATCGGCATTCGCTCCCGCACTCAACTGACCGAAGAGATCTTCGATCACGCGAAGAAGCTCGTGGCTGTAGGGTGTTTCTGCATCGGCACCAACCAGGTCGACCTGGACGCGGCCCGCGAACGCGGCATCGCGGTGTTCAACGCACCGTACTCCAACACCCGTTCCGTAGCGGAGCTGGTGCTGGCCGAGGCGATCCTGCTGCTGCGCGGCATCCCTGAGAAGAACGCTTCCTGCCACCGTGGCGGCTGGATCAAGAGCGCGGCCAATTCCTTCGAGATCCGCGGCAAGAAGCTGGGCATCGTCGGTTACGGCTCGATCGGTACTCAACTGTCGGTCCTGGCTGAAGGCTTGGGCATGCAGGTGTACTTCTACGACACCATCACCAAGCTGCCACTGGGTAACGCCACTCAGGTAGGCAACCTGCACGAGCTGCTGGCGATGTCCGACATCGTTTCGCTGCACGTACCGGAAACCGCCGCCACCCAGTGGATGATGGGCGAGAAGGAAATCCGCGCCATCAAGAAAGGCGGCATCCTGATCAACGCCGCCCGCGGCACCGTGGTCGAACTGGACCACCTGGCGGCTGCCATCAAGGACAAGCACCTGATCGGCGCGGCCATCGACGTATTCCCGGTGGAGCCACGCTCCAACGACGAAGAGTTCGAAAGCCCGCTGCGTGGCCTGGACAACGTGATCCTGACCCCGCACATCGGTGGCTCTACCGCTGAAGCCCAGGCCAACATCGGTCTGGAAGTGGCGGAAAAACTGGTCAAGTACAGCGACAACGGTACTTCGGTATCGTCCGTGAACTTCCCGGAAGTGGCCCTGCCGGCTCACCCTGGCAAGCACCGCCTGCTGCACATCCACGAAAACATTCCGGGCGTGCTCAGCGAGATCAACAAAGTCTTCGCCGAAAACGGCATCAACATCTCCGGTCAGTTCCTGCAGACCAACGAGAAGGTCGGCTACGTGGTGATCGACGTCGACGCCGAGTACTCGGACCTGGCGCAAGAGAAGCTGCAACACGTCAAGGGCACCATCCGTAGCCGGGTGCTGTTCTGATCGCGACTTGAGCGACAAAAAAAGGGAGCCTTCGGGCTCCCTTTTTCATTCACGCTACAACGTTACTTGACGTTGACGGTGATCTTCTCGGAAACGATCGGCGGATCGAACGGCATGTGGTTGCTATCGCCCAGTTCAAGCTGCAAGGTGTGTTTGCCCGGCGTGAGCGTTACTTCAGCCTGGGTCTGCGCGTTGCCGAAATGCTGGTGGTTGGCATCTTTGGGAATCGGCGCACCGGCGGCTGGCAGTTCATCGACGTCAATCAGCAAGTGGTGATGACCGGTGTTCTTGGTGGTATTGCCCGCCGGTGCAAGGGCAACGTTCTCGACAGCGAACTTGACGACGACCGTCTGTGGAACCGTCGCACCATCCTTGGGAGACACGATGGACACTTCGGCGCCCTTCGGAGCCGGCGTTGCACTGGCCAGCACCGAAACACCCATCAACAGGCCAGCCAAAGCAGCACGTGACATAAAGGTTTTCATTCTCTTCTCCAGTTTTTCCGTAAAATTCGCGTGACCATGACAACTTCATGGCCATTCGTTGTCGAAGGCACTCGACAACCATAGCAAAGCGAGCCTGAATCAGAGGATCGCGATAATAAATTCAAAGGAGTGACCATGCGCTTTCTGCCTGGCCTGATCTGCCTGCTACCCCTTCTGAGCCCTTTGGCTCATGCCGAATTGATTGATGACGTCAACGACCGGGGCGAATTGCGCATTGCCGTTGAAGCCAACACCCCCCCTTTCAATTTCAAGGATGACGACAAGCTCACCGGCTTCGAAATCGAGTTGGGCCAACTGCTCGCAAGTGAACTCGATGTCCGGGCCGACTTCGTCGTCACCGACGGCAGCGATCTGCTGACCGGCGTCGAAAGCGGCAAATACGACATCGCTATCAACCACATAGCAGTGACCCCGGATCTCAAGGATCGTTTCGACTTCAGCGAACCTTACATTCAAACCAATGCGCAATTGATCGCGCAGAAAGAAGAGCCTCGCTCCATTTTGCTGGTCCAATCGCTGACGGAAGAGAAGCCCAAAACCAACCCGGCCGTGAACCTGGCGATTCCGTTTCAGAAGGGTAATCCGGCGTTCCAAGCCAGCCTGGAAAACGCATTGCAGCGGATCAAGGATGATGGGCGCCTGCAAGCGCTGGAGCAGAAGTGGTTGGGGGCGGATGCGGATGTGGTGCCGAAACCTTGAGCCATCGGGAAGTTGAAGTAAAAGATGAACCCTGTGGGAGCGAGCTTGCTCGCGATGGCGGCCTGACATTCAACATCAATGTTGGCTGGACAGGCCTCATCGCGAGCAAGCTCGCTCCCACAGTGCCTTGTGTCGCTCGTTAATCGAGCATTGCCAACGCCTGTGCCGCCTGCGGCAACTCCAGCTCACTGAACACCTGCACCCCGTGACGGTTGAGTAGCGCAGCCGTCACGCCCTCGCCACTGACTTTCACGTCGCTGAACGTTCCGTCATAGGTCAGCAAATTGCCGCAGGACGGGCTGTTGGCCTTGAGGACGGCGATGCGGATGCCATGCTTTTTTACCAGTTCCAGTGCCTGATACGCCCCCGATAGAAACTGCGCACTAACGTCCTCGCCCTCGGTGGTGATCACCAACGCCTGACCATCGAGGACTTGCGTGCCCTGCCCGCCTGGAATTTCCGCCGCCGCCCGAGGTGTTGGCAATCCACCTGCCACCTCCGGGCACAACGGCACGACCCGCCCCTCATCAAGCCACTGCTGAAGCTGATCGAACGGCCCGCTGGCCCCGCCGTCGTAACGGACGCGGTGGCCCAAAAGGCAGCGGCTGACGAGAATTTTCTGCATGATCAGAACGGCTCGTTGCCGCGCCGGCGGAACCAGCCGGTCAGCGACAGGCGATCCCGGGTCGCGGGCAGGACTTCGTGGGGAACCTCGCCGGAGAGAAACACCACCAGGCAGCCACCGACAGGTTCCACGTCGTAGACGCGATCATTGTCGAGGTACATGCGCAACTGGCCGCCGTGTTCGGGAAGCCAGCCGTCATTGAGATAAACCACCGCCGAAACCATGCGCCGGTCGTCATCGCGAAAGCGGTCGACGTGCTTCAGGTAGAAGGCGCCGGGCGGGTACATCGCAAAATGGCTTTCGAAATCCTCCAGGCCGAGAAACAGACCGCGATTGATCGCCTCGCGCAGGCTGTCCATCAAACTCAGATAGCTGTCGCACGCCTCGGCCTGGCCGGGGTCGATCCACTGGATATGGTCGCCACGAATCCCTTCGCGGATCTCCGATGACGGCCCACGACCCACGGCGGCCGGAGCCAGCTGACCCTCGGCAGCACGTTTGCGACACTCGGCCGCCAGCTCTCGGGTCAAGTCCTGAGGCAGGAAAATATTCTGCTGCGACCAGCCGTGCTCGGCCAGGTCGTCGACGATTCGTAGCAGCAGCGGGTGATCAGAGGATATTTGCATGGCGCGCATAGTATTCCTGTGCCCGGAAATCCGACAGAGCCGCGCAGCGGGTTGATACGAATTCTCGACAAGCAGGGGTGCCACACGGAGAATAGTCGCCTGCTGACTGGAGTCCCTATGCGCCGTTTGCTTTTATCCCTGCTGATGTTCTGCGTTTTGCCCGCCTGGGCAGACGGCCACGATCAGTTGTACAAGGTCGCCGGCTGGCCGGAACAACGCGCGCATTTCAGCGATGCCCTCTCGGCTGCTCAGCAACGCTACCAGGGCAGCCTGCCTCCGGCGGTGTTTCAGGCACTGGTCAGCAACAGCAATCAGCGATTTTCCGCCAAGGCCGTGGACCAGCGTGCCGAAGCGCAATTGCGCAAGAACCTCGCCGACCCCAAACCCGCGCTGACGTTTTTCCAGTCGCCCCTGGGCAAGAAAATCGTCGCCGCCGAGTTGCTGGCGACCCGTCGCGACCAACTGGCAAAAAATGCCAAGGGCCTGCCGAAGATGCAGGCCAGCGACAGCCGCCTGCTGATCATCGGCCATTTGGCACAAGCCCTGCCCGCTCGCGAGGCCGGCGCCGAAGTCAGCCTGGCGATTGCCGGGGTTGCCGCCGACAGCCTGAGTTCGATGATCCCGGGATTGCTCGGTGCCGGTCAGGCCCAGGGCATGCTCAACGGCCAGCGCCAGCGCCTGATGGAGCAGATCGGTAGCGACCTTAACAACACACTGCTGTATGTCTATCGCGACCTGTCGGACAACGAACTGGAAGAGTTCGCAACCTTTGCCGAATCGGCGGAAGGCCAGGCTTATTATCAAGCGGCGCTGGCGGCGATTCGGGCGGGGTTGGCGGTGGGGCAGAGCAATTCGAACCTGACCCAGTGATTTTCGGCGCCTGACAGATTGCTATCGCGAGCAAGCTCGCTCCCACATTGGATCTGCGTACGCCGGCCCATTGTGGGAGCGAGCTTGCTCGCGATGGGGCCGGAACAGGCACTAGGGATTGCGACCCTTGATCCGCCGGGTCAAAAACCCGAAATACTCCTGCCGCATCACCAGCGTCTCATTCGCCAGATGATGCCGTGCCTCGGGCAGCATCAGCACCTGCGGCCGATCAAACTTGCCCCGCAACACTTCCAGGTTGTGCTCCCAATCCACCGTCATGTCGGCCTGCCCCTGCACGATCAGCGGCCGGCGGGTACTCATGGGGGCGGCCTCGATACGTTTGATCCAGCGCGCCAACGCGCCCACCCAGGCTGTCGGCAGGCGCAACGGCTGCAACGGATCGGCCTGCAGAAACGGCAGAAAGGCCGGGTCGTTGGAGTTCTCGCTAAAACGCCGGGCGATGGCTTTGACGAAAGGCTTGAGCAGGTAGTAACTCAGTTGCGACCAACCCCACGCCCGCGGCCGCACCAGCGGCGACAGCAAAATCACCTGGCCCTGGGCCGGGCTGCTCGCCCCCGCATTCAACACATGATCGATCACGATCGCCCCGCCGGTGCTCTGCCCGCACAAGTGCCACGGCTGCGGCAAGTCGAGGGATTTCGCCTCGCGGAACAACCCTTGCAATGCGTCCTGATACTCGGCGAAATCCTTGATGCTCGCCCGTTCGCCACTGGACAGGCCATGCCCCGGCAAGTCGCAGGCAATCACCGCAAAGCCCTGGTCCAGCGCCCACTCGATCACATGCCGATAGAGCCCGGTGTGGTCGTAGAAACCGTGGATGACAAACAGCGTCGCCTTGGCTCGCTCGGGCCACCAGAACTGGCTGACCAGCTCATAACCGTCGACCTCGAATCGCCCAAGGCCGCTGCGCACCTGACGCGGGGCAAAATCCAGCCCGTAGAATCGCTGGTAAGCCTGCGCCTGCGCCGACAACGGCTGCCCGGCAGCCAATGGCAGCAGGCTTGCACGTAGAAGATCAGGGTCGAAAGTAGCCGGCATGGACGATTCCAGAACGTGAAACGGACTTTATAGGCCTGCGATATTCATCTGTCGCGGCAAGCATGGCAAGCTAGCCACCCTTCGAGGATTGAACCGATGCGCTCGCCCCTTCGCGCCCCCCTGTTTGCCAGCCTGCTCGCCGTGGTGTGTGCTGGCGTATTGTGGGCGGCCTACGACTGGTTCCAGGGACGTTACTTGCGGGCGTTCAGCGAGCACACCGCGATGTTTTCCGGTGATCCGCTACGCCTTCCCGAATCCCTCGCCGGCCCTGGCGCCATCCGTCTTGTGCATTTCTGGGACCCGGCCTGCCCGTGCAATGTCGGCAATCAACAACACCTGACCGAGCTGGTCGAGCGCTACCTACCCCATGGCGTGGAATTCTATGCCGTGCAAAAACCCGGTAGCCACGGCCAATTGCCGAGCACCTTGAGCAGCCTCAAAACCATCGACATCCTGCCCGGCTCCGAACAGATCCCCGCCAGCCCTGCCGTGGCGATCTGGGATCGCAGCGGCAAACTGGCGTACTTCGGCCCCTACAGCGAAGGCCTGACCTGTAACTCGAGCAACAGCTTTATCGAGCCGATCCTGCAAGCGCTGGATGAAGGCCGTGCGGTGAGTGCCACGCACACACTGGCCGTGGGTTGTTACTGCCCGTGGCCTGTCGATCCAACTAAATAGGGAAAGACGCGGTAATACGAATCCCTCCTACGGGCGATGCGCCAAATCGGCACCCCGTGTTACACAGTGGCATCAGGAATCACAATAACAACAAGGACTCTTATGAAACGCAGCCTGACCGCTCTCGCTCTGTTGATCGTCGTGCTGGCCTCTGGAGCCGGCTGGTACCTCTACAGCAAGCAGCCGTCACGCCAGGGCATGGTGGAACTGCAACACCTGCAAGGCTCCGTCACCGTGCGTTACGACGAGCGTGGCATCCCGCACATCCGCGCCGACAACGAAACCGACCTGTACCGCGCACTCGGCTACGTGCATGCCCAGGATCGCCTGTTCCAGATGGAAGTCCTGCGTCGCCTGGCCCGTGGCGAACTGGCTGAAGTGCTCGGGCCGAAGCTGCTCGACACCGACAAACTGATGCGCAGCCTGCGCATTCGCGAACGCGCAGAAACTTACCTGGCGAACCTCGACAAGCAGTCGCCCTCCTTCATCGCCATGCAAGCCTATCTGGACGGCATCAACCAGTATCAGGACAGCCACGCCAAACCCGTGGAGTTCGATGTGCTGGGCATTCCAAAACGCCCGTTCACGGCCCAGGACACCATCAGCATCGCCGGCTACATGGCCTACAGTTTTGCTGCGGCATTTCGTACCGAACCCCTGCTGACATTCGTGCGCGATCAACTGGGGCCCCAATACCTGAACATCTTCGATCTCGACTGGCAGCCCAAGGGCGTGCTCAACGGGACCGGCACCACCTTGGCCAGCGCAGACTGGAAAGACCTCAACGCCCTCGCCCGCTTGAGCGAACAAGCCCTGGCTGACAACGGCCTGCCACAGTTCGAGGGCAGCAACGCCTGGGTCGTCGCGGGTAGCCGGACCCAAAGCGGCAAGCCGCTGCTGGCGGGTGATCCGCATATCCGTTTTTCCGCGCCGTCGGTGTGGTACGAAGCGCAGCTCTCGGCGCCCGGCTTCGAACTCTACGGCCACTATCAGGCCTTGATGCCGTTTGCGTCGCTGGGCATGAACCACGACTTCGGCTGGAGCATCACCATGTTCCAGAATGACGACCTCGACCTGATCGCCGAGAAGGTCAACCCGGACAACCCCAATCAGGTCTGGTATCGCGGCAAGTGGGTGGACATGACGACCAGCGAGCAGCAGATCGCAGTCAAGGGCCAGGCGCCAGTCACCCTGGTGTTGCGTCAGTCGCCCCACGGCCCGATCGTCAACGATGCCTTGGGCAGCGGCGTCGGTAAAACGCCGATTGCCATGTGGTGGGCATTTCTCGAAAGCCAGAACCCGATCCTGGAGGGTTTCTACCAGCTCAATCGCGCCGACACCCTGGCCAAGGCCCGTGGTGCCGCGGCAAAAATCCAGGCCCCGGGCCTGAACGTTGTCTGGGCCAATGCCAAGGGAGATATCGGCTGGTGGGCGGCGGCGCAATTGCCTAAACGCCCGACGGGTGTACGCCCGTGGTTCATCCTCGACGGCAGCACCGCCGAGGCGGACAAGGATGGCTTCTACCCGTTCAGCGCCAACCCTCAGGAAGAAAACCCGGCCCGGGGCTACATCGTCTCGGCCAACTTCCAGCCGGTGTCGCCAACCGGCATGGAGATTCCCGGCTACTACAACCTTGCCGATCGCGGCCAGCAACTCAATCGCCAGCTCAGCGACAAAGCGATCAAATGGGACCTGGAAAACAGCCAGAAACTGCAACTGGGCACCACTACCGCCTACGGCCCGCGCCTGTTGGCACCGCTGTTGCCGGTGTTGCGCGAAGTGGTGAGCGATCCCGCCGAACTCAAGCTGGTTGAACAACTGGCCCAGTGGAAAGGCGATTACCCGCTCGACTCGACCAGCGCCACGCTGTTCAACCAGTTCCTGTTCAACCTGACTGACGCGACGATGCGCGATGAACTGGGTAACGACTTCTTCGAAACGCTGCTCTCGACCCGGGTGATCGACGCCGCGCTCCCCCGCCTGGCCGCCAGCGCCGATTCGCCGTGGTGGGACAACCGCAGCACCCTCGGCAAGGAAACCCGTGCCGACACGGTGAAGGCCGCCTGGCAAGCCAGCCTCGCGCACCTCAAGAGCACCCTCGGCGCAGACTCCTCGCAATGGCAGTGGGGCAGCGCGCACACATTGACCCATGGCCATCCGCTCGGGCAGCAAAAACCGCTGGACCTGCTCTTCAATGTCGGCCCCTTCGCCGCACCTGGCAGTCATGAAGTGCCGAACAACCTCTCGGCGAAAATCGGACCGGCACCCTGGCCCGTCACCTATGGCCCTTCGACCCGGCGCCTGATCGACTTCTCCGACCCGGCCCACAGCCTGACCATCAACCCGGTCGGCCAGAGCGGAGTCCTGTTCGACAGCCACTATGATGATCAGGCCGAGGCCTACGTCGAGGGGATGTACTTCCAGGCGCATCTCAATGAAGAAGAGGTCACGGCCAATACCCGCAGTACGTTGAAGCTGTTGCCGGCGCGGGCTGTACCATAGCTTTTTGCTGGCCGGGCCGGCCTCATCGCGAGCAAGCTCGCTCCCACAGGTTTTCTGGTGTTCACAAAATGTGTGTTCAACAAAGATCCCTGTGGGAGCGAGCTTGCTCGCGATGGGGCCCTGATAGACGCCTACAAATTCAGCTCAAACCATCGCCGCAAAGTTCAGCCGGAACTGCTGCGGCGTCACCCCCAACCTGCGATTGAACACACTGCGCATGTGCTGGGCATCGCGAAAACCGCATTGATAGGCCACGATCTTGAGCGGCGCACGGGTGCTTTCCAGCAGCGTGCGCGCCGCATCGACCCTCGCTCGCTCGACGAACTCGGCCGGGGTGATTTTCGCTTCCCTGGCAAACACCCGGGAGAAGTTGCGCGCACTCATGTTGGCGGCATTGGCCAGGTCGGCGATGGCCAGGTCGCCCGTCAGGTTGGCCAGCACGTAATGCTGCACCATCGCTACCGCCGAATCCGCTTCGGCGTGGGGTGTGAGGAACGGGCTGAATTGCGACTGCCCGCCCGAACGCTGGGTGAACACCACCAGCCGCTTGGCGACGCTCAGTGCAACTTCCGGCCCGTGATCCCGGCCCAATAGATACAACGACAGATCGATCCCCGCTGTGACCCCGGCCGAGGTGAACAGCTCGCCGTCCTCAACATACAGTCGATCCGCTTCCACCCGGGAGGAGGGACACAGTGCAGCCAGATCCGATGCGTCCTGCCAATGCGTGGTGACCGTGCGCCCCTCCAGCAATCCGGCCCGGGCGAGCATGAACGCGCCGTTGCAGATCGAGCCGAAGCGCTTGGCCCGCGCGCAGGCATCGCGCAACCAGCCGTCGAATGCCATGCCGAAATCCATGAACGGCAACTGCGGCCCGCCCGCCACCAGCAACAGGTCATACGGCTCCAGCGCTTCGCTGAAATGCCGATGGGCATTGAGTGCCAAACCGTTGGAGCACGCCATCATCCCGCGCTCGACGCCGATCACCTCCAGCCGATAGTGATCCTGCGGGGCAAGGAAGCGATTGGCCTCGGAAAACACATCCATGGGGCCGGTGACATCCAGCGACTGAACGCCGGCGAACACCACGATGGCTACGGTTTTACTCATGGTTCGAAGAGCCTCTCATGGCACCGATTGCAACGCTCACCTGTAGGAGCGAGCCTGCTCGCGATGGACGTCAACGATGACGGGAGCTGGCTGGATGTACGCGGTGCCCTCACGTGCATCGCGAGCAAGCTCGCTCCTACAGGGTCTGCATGCACCCTAGCCAATCCACGCCCAACAAGCGAGGTTGGCACGATATGCACGCTCATTGGCCGGGATAGCAGCCATGGATCGATTGTCCGGTTTCCGGGGCCGGAACAGACTTAAACCCTCAGCGCCGCCAAGGCGTTCACGACGAGGAAAACTCCATGAGCACCACCATCGCCGGCATCAAGATCCCCGACAGCGCACTGGCCAAGGCCACCACCGAATACATCCGCGACATCGAGTCCGACCTGCTCTACCACCACTCGCGCCGGGTCTTCCTGTTCGGTGCTCTGAGCGGCGAGCGCAAGCAACTGGCCTACAACCCGGAGTTGCTGTACGTCGGCGCGATGTTCCATGACCTGGGACTGGTGCAAGGTCATCGCAGCGACAACGAGCGCTTCGAAGTCGACGGTGCCAACGCGGCAGCGGCGTTCCTCAAGCCTTACGGACTGAGCGATGACGACATCGAACAGGTCTGGCTATCGATTGCCCTGCACACCACGCCGGGCGTGCCTCAGCATTTACGGCCCACCGTGGCACTGGTCACGGCTGGCGTCGAGATGGACGTGCTGGGCATGGACTACGCGGCGTTTTCCAGCGTGCAGCGCGAAGCGGTGGTGCATGCGCATCCACGGGGCGAGGGATTCAAGGAGTGCATCATCTGCGCGTTTGCCGACGGCTTGCGCCATCGTCCGCAGACCACGTTCGGCAATGTGAAGACTGATGTGCTGGTGGATCAGGAGCCGGGGTTCAAGCCGATGAACTTCGTCGAGGTGATTCGTAAATCCCCTTGGATTTCCTGACCGCAGAAGAACCTGTGGGAGCGAGCTTGCTCGCGATGAGGGCATCACAGTCAACATCGATGTTGAATGTCAGTCCGCTATCGCGAGCAAGCTCGCTCCCACATTGGAATTGGGTAGTCCACTCAAATGTGGTCTACCCAATTCGGGATCAAGCCGCTTCCGGCGCCTGCGCGCGACGCACGTCCGGTTGCTTCCACGAGTCGGCTGCCGCTTCTTCGATCGCCTGCTGGATCGCACGACGACGGCTTTCTTCGGCGCGACGGCTGAAGAACCAGACCAGGAAGGTCACGATGGACACCGCCAGCAGGATCAGGCTGGCCACGGCGTTGATCTCGGGTTTGACCCCCAGACGTACCGCCGAGAACACTTCCATCGGCAGGGTCGTGGAGCCCGGGCCGGACACGAAGCTCGCCAGCACCAGGTCATCCAGCGACAGGGCGAACGACATCATGCCGCCCGCTGCCAGCGATGGCGCGATCATCGGGATGGTGATCAGGAAGAACACCTTCCACGGCCGTGCACCGAGGTCCATGGCCGCTTCTTCGATGGACAGGTCCAGCTCACGCAAGCGTGCCGAGACCACCACCGCCACATAGGCCGCACAGAACGTGGTGTGGGCGATCCAGATGGTGACGATGCCGCGTTCCTGCGGCCAGCCGATCATCTGCGCCATGGCCACGAACAGCAGCAACAGCGACAGACCGGTGATCACCTCAGGCATGACCAGCGGCGCAGTGACCAGGCCACCGAACAGGGTACGTCCCTTGAAGCGCGTAATGCGCGTCAGGACGAACGCCGCCAATGTACCCAGTGCCACCGCCGCGATGGCGGTGTAGCAGGCGATTTCCAGCGAGCGCACCACCGAACCCATCAGTTGGCTGTTGTCGAGCAGGCCGACGTACCACTTGATCGACCAGCCGCCCCACACCGTTACCAGTTTGGAGGCGTTGAACGAGTAGATGACCAGGATCAGCATCGGCAGGTAGATGAACAACAGACCCAGTACCAGCATCAGGCTGGAGAAACGGAAGCGCTTCATTCTTTACCCTCCATTTCCTTGGCCTGACTGCGGTTGAACAGGATGATCGGCACAATCAGGATCGCCAGCATCACTACCGCCAGGGCAGACGCCACCGGCCAGTCACGGTTGTTGAAGAACTCTTGCCAGAGCACTTTACCGATCATCAGGGTTTCCGGACCACCGAGCAGTTCCGGGATCACGAACTCGCCCACCACCGGGATGAACACCAGCATGCAGCCGGCGATGATGCCGTTTTTCGACAGCGGCACGGTGATTTTCCAGAAGCTGTTGAACGTGCTCGAACCCAAGTCCGACGCAGCTTCCAGCAGGCTCTGGTCGTGCTTCACCAGGTTGGCGTACAGCGGCAGGATCATGAACGGCAGGTAGGAATAAACCACGCCGATGTAGACCGCCAGGTTGGTGTTGAGGATCTGCAGCGGCTCGTCGATCCAGCCCATGCTCATCAGGAACCCGTTGAGCAGGCCGTTATTGCTGAGGATGCCCATCCACGCGTAAACGCGGATCAGGATCGCGGTCCAGGTCGGCATCATGATCAGCAGCACCAGCACCGTTTGCACTTCCTTGCGGGCAACGGAGATGCCGTAGGCCATCGGGTAGCCAATCAGCAGGCAGAGGATGGTGCTGAAAAACGCCATCTTCAACGAGCCGAGGTAAGCGGCGATGTACAGCTCGTCACCGGCCAGCATCGCGTAGTTGCCCAGGTTAAGCAGCAACTGCAGCTTCTGCTCGGCGTAGCTGTAGATCTCGGTGTATGGCGGAATGGCCACGTCCGCTTCGGCGAAGCTGATCTTCAGTACGATGAAGAACGGCAGCATGAAGAACAGGAACAGCCAGATGAAGGGAACCCCGATGACCATCTGACGGCCACCGGGAATTATTCGATTGAGTCGACGCTTGAATTTGCGCATGTTCATGAGCGCAGCACCACGCCGCTGTCGTCTTCCCAGTACACGTAGACCTGATCACCCCAGGTCGGACGCTGCCCGCGACGCTCGGCGTTGGCCACGAACGACTGCACCAGCTTGCCGCTTGGCAATTCGACGTAGAACACCGAGTGCCCACCCAGGTAGGCGATGTCGTGCACTTTGCCGCTGGACCAGTTGTACTGGCAAGTCGGCATGTCGGCGGTGACCAGCAGTTTTTCCGGACGGATCGCGTAGGTGACCGACTTGTCCTGCACCGAAGTGCTGATGCCGTGGCCGACGTAGATCTGACGATCCAGGTCTTTGCAGGTAATGATCGCGTGACCTTCGGCGTCGTCGATCACTTCGCCATCGAAGATGTTCACGTTACCGATGAATTCGCAGACCAGGCGACTGGTCGGGGTTTCGTAGATGTCGATCGGGCTGCCGATCTGGGCGATCCAGCCCAGGTGCATGATCGCGATACGCTCGGCCATGGTCATGGCCTCTTCCTGATCGTGGGTCACCATCACGCAGGTTACGCCGACGCGCTCGATGATCTCCACCAGCTCCAACTGCATTTGCGAACGCAGTTTTTTATCCAGTGCGCCCATCGGTTCGTCGAGCAGCAGCAGCTTCGGGCGCTTGGCCAGGGAACGGGCCAGGGCCACACGCTGACGCTGGCCGCCGGACAACTGATGCGGTTTGCGCTTGGCGTACTGGCTCATCTGCACCAGCTTGAGCATGTCGGCCACGCGGGCGTCGATCTCTGACGCCGGCAGTTTGTCCTGCTTGAGGCCAAAGGCGATGTTCTGCGCCACGGTCATGTGCGGGAACAAGGCGTAGGACTGGAACATCATGTTGATCGGCCGCTCGTATGGCGGCATATCAGTGATGTCTACGCCATCGAGGAAAATGCGCCCCTCCGTGGGCCGTTCGAAACCTGCGAGCATGCGCAGCAAAGTGGATTTGCCCGATCCCGAACCGCCGAGCAGGGCGAAAATCTCGCCTTTCTTGATTTCCAGGGACACATCGTCCACGGCAATCGTCTCGTCGAACTTCTTCGTGACCCGGTCGATTTTGACCAGCACCTGTTTAGGTGACTGGTCGCCCTCGAGGGCTTTCTTATAGGCGCCGGAGGCAACTGCCATTTACGAAACTCCCAACAAAATTTTCAGTTCACTCAAGGTGAGCGAACCTTGGATAGTTTGAGCCTTGAAACTATTTACCCGACTTGACCTTGGTCCAGCTGCGGGTCATCAAACGTTGAATATTCGGCGGTAACTCGACCGACACGTAGGTCTTGTCGAGCACCTCTTGCGGTGGATAAACCGCTTCGTCGGTGCGAATGGACTGTTCCATCAGTTTGTCCGACCCCGGGTTAGGGTTGGCATAGCCGACGTAATCGCTGACATGGGCAATCACCTCAGGCTTGAGCAAATAGTTGATGAAGGCGTGGGCCTGCTTGACGTTGGCCGAGTCCTTCGGAATCGCCAGCATGTCGAACCAGAGCGCACCGCCCTCTTTCGGAATCGAGTAGGCGATATTTACGCCTTTCTTGGCTTCTTCGGCGCGGTTCTTGGCCTGGAAGATGTCGCCGGAGAAACCGATCGCCACGCAGATATCGCCGTTGGCCAGATCCGCGATGTACTTGGAGGAATGGAAGTAGGTCACGTAAGGCCGCACTGCAAGCAACTTGGCGGTGGCCTTTTCGTAGTCCTTGGGATCAGTGCTGTTAGCGTTCAGGCCCATGTAATTGAGCACTGTCGGCATCATTTCATCGGCGGAGTCGAGGAACGCGACGCCACAGCTTTGCAGCTTCTTGATGTTCTGCGGCTCGAACAGCACGCCCCACGAATCAATCGTATCGACGCCCAGCACAGCCTTGACCTTGTCGACGTTGTAACCGATGCCGTTGGTGCCCCACAGGTACGGCACGGCGTACAGGTTGCCCGGATCGTTCTGTTCCAGGCGCTTGAGCAGCACTGGATCGAGGTTCGAATAGTTCGGCAGCTGCGACTTGTCGAGCTTCTGGAATGCCCCGGCCTTGATCTGCTTGCCGAGGAAGTGGTTCGACGGCACGACCACGTCGTAGCCAGTACGCCCGGCCAGCAATTTACCTTCCAGGGTTTCGTTGGAATCGAAGACGTCATAAACCGGCTTGATACCGGTCTCTTTCTGGAAATCGGCCAGGGTGGTCTCGCCGATGTAGTCGGACCAGTTATAAATATGCACGGTACCGGCGGCCTGGACACTGACAGCAACTGTCAGCCCGGCACCCACCAGCATGGCATTGCGCAACATAGAAAAAATAGGCAAGTGGAGGTCCTCTGAAATTAGTTGGGCCCAAGTTGCCCCGCGCTACATGACAACCGTGGTTGCCCGGCAACAAAACCGGCGCGCAACTTACCCTCGAAAAACCGTTCCAGCAAAACTTTCTGTCATTTAATTACACCTGCTGCCGCCACCGCGCGGGCGGCGACAACAGGTTGTTGCATCAAACCGGCTTATTTACCGGATTTGATCTTGGTCCAGCTGCGGGTCATGATCCGCTGGGTCGCGGCCGGCAAGTCGGCAATCGCGTACAGCTTGGCCAGCACGTCCGCCGGCGGGTAAACGCCCGGGTCGCTGGTGATGTCTTTATCGACCAACGCAGTTGCAGCCGCGTTACCGTTCGGGAAACGCACGGCGTTGGTGATTTCAGCCATGATTTCCGGCTTCTGCAGGAAGGTCATGAACTTGTAGGCGCCTTCGACGTTTTCGGCATCTTTAGGGATGGCGACCATGTCGTAGAAGCTGCCGGCACCTTCTTTGGGAATGTTGTAGCTGACTTTCACCTTGCCACCGGCTTCTTCCGCGCGGGACTTGGCCTGGTAAATGTCACCCGAGTAACCCACGGCCACGCAGATGTTGCCGTTGGCCAGGTCGGAGATGTACTTGGACGAGTGGAAGTAACCTACCGAAGGACGAATTTTCAGGAACAGCGCTTCGGCTTCGGCCAGTTGTTTCTTGTCCTGGCTGTCGGTTGGATAGCCCAGGTAGTGCAATGCCACCGGAATCATCTCGGTTGGCGAATCGAGGAAACTGATACCGCACGCCTTCAACTTCGCGGCGTTTTCAGGTTTGAACAGCAGGTCCCAGGAGTTGGTCGGCGCGTCGGCACCCAGTACAGCCTTGACCTTCTCGGGGTTGAAGCCGATACCGATCGAACCCCACATGTACGGGAAGGCATGCTCGTTACCCGGGTCGCTCACGGAAACGGCCTTGAGCAGGTCGGTGTTCAGGTTCTTCCAGTTAGGCAGCTTGGACTTGTCCAGCTTCTGGTAGACGCCAGCCTTGATCTGCTTGGCCAGGAAGTTGTTCGACGGTACAACGATGTCGTAACCGGACTTGCCTGCCAGCAACTTGGCTTCAAGGGTTTCGTTGCTGTCGAAGACGTCATAGACAACCTTGATGCCCGACTCGTCTTCAAACTTCTTGACGGTGTCCGGTGCGATGTAGTCGGACCAGTTGTACACGTGCAGTACTTTGTCATCGGCCTGAACCGCGCCGGCCATCAAACCCATTACGGACATGGCAAGCAGAGTCTTGCCAGCGAGCTTTTTACCTAGTGCCTTCATGCGTAATGCTCCAAATTTTTCTTTTTTGAACCACTTGTTCAGCGACCGAACCCGGGCAACTGGAACCGCGGCTAGTCTGGCAAGATCCACATCGGTCTTTCAAGGAAACGGCCACGCTTTCTGACAGTTCTGAGCGAAAGTTCCTACTTCATATGTAGAACTTTGAACCTCCGCTCAGAGCCTAGCACTTAGCCCCGCAATGCACTCAGGGTCAGGTCAAGACACTTGCGAGCCTTGGTCACCAGCTCATCGATTTCCGCCGGTGTAATCACCAGTGGCGGAGCGATGATCATGGTGTCGCCGACGGCGCGCATGATCAGGCCGTTATCGAAGCAGAACTGACGACAGATCATGCCGACGCCCTTGCCTTCGAAACGCTTGCGCGTGGCCTTGTCCTGGACCAGTTCGATGGCCCCCAACAGACCCACCCCACGAACTTCACCCACCAGCGGGTGATCGTTCAGTTCCCGCAGACGCTTTTGCAAATACGGTGCCGTTTCGGACTTCACGCGCTCGACAATTTTTTCGTCGCGCAGGATGCGGATGTTTTCCAGCCCCACAGCCGCCGCCACCGGGTGCCCGGAGTAGGTGAAACCGTGGTTGAAGTCGCCGCCCTCATTGAGCACGTCCACCACTTCGTCACGCACGATCAGGCCGCCCATCGGGATGTAGCCCGAGGTCAAACCCTTGGCGATGGTCATCATGTCTGGCTTGAGGTCGTAGAAATCGCTGCCGAACCACTCGCCGGTACGACCGAAACCGCAAATCACTTCGTCAGCCACGAACAGAATGTCGTACTTGGAGAGGATTTCCTTGATGCGCGGCCAGTAGGTCTCTGGCGGAATGATCACGCCACCGGCACCCTGGATCGGCTCGGCAATAAAGGCACCGACATTGTCGACGCCGACTTCCAGAATCTTTTCTTCCAGCTGATTGGCCGCCCACACACCGAACTCTTCCGGGGTCATTTCGCCGCCTTCGCCGAACCAGTACGGCTGGGCAATGTGAACGATGCCCGGGATCGGCAAGTCGCCCTGTTCGTGCATGTACGTCATACCGCCCAGGCTCGCGCCGGCCACGGTGGAACCGTGATAGCCGTTCTTGCGGCTGATGATGACTTTCTTGTTCGGCTGACCCTTGATCGCCCAGTAGTGACGAACCATACGCAGCATGGTGTCGTTGCCTTCGGAGCCGGAACCGGTGAAGAACACGTGGTTCATGCCTTCAGGCGCGATGTCGGCGATAGCCTTGGCCAGTTCCAGTACCGGCGGATGCGCAGTCTGGAAGAACAGGTTGTAGTAAGGCAGTTCGCGCATCTGTTTACTGGCGGCATCGGCCAGTTCATCGCGACCATAACCAATTGCGACACACCACAGGCCGGCCATGCCATCGAGGATCTTGTTGCCTTCGCTGTCCCAGAGGTAAACGCCCTTGGCGTTGGTGATGATCCGCGGGCCTTTCTCTTTCAGCTGTTTGAAATCGCTGAACGGAGCCAGGTGGTGATCATTGCTCAGGGTTTGCCATTCACGGGTTTGCGGATTGTTGCTGGTCATACGAATCTCCTAAAAAAATCACGTGAAGGCGCCGCCAGGCAGCGGCGGCGCCCGGCGTATCAGACGGCAAAGAGCAGGAATTCCCTTTCCCACGAACTGATCACGCGCTTGAAGTTTTCATGCTCGGCCCGCTTGACCGCAACGTAGCCAGTGATGAAATTTTTGCCCAGGTAACGCTCGATGGTCGCGCTGTTTTCCATGCGTTCCAGCGCGTCTTCGATGGTCAGCGGCAGGCGCAGGTTGCGGCGTTCATAGCCACGCCCCACTACCGGCGCACTCGGGTTCAGGCCTTCGACCATGCCGATGTAACCGCAGAGCAGGCTCGCGGCAATCGCCAGGTACGGGTTGGCATCGGCGCCCGGCAGGCGGTTTTCCACCCGACGGTTTTGCGGCCCCGCATCCGGCACCCGCAGGCCCACGGTGCGGTTCTCTTCGCCCCACTCCACGTTCACCGGCGCCGAGGTATCCGGCAGGAAGCGGCGGAACGAGTTGACGTTGGGTGCGAACAGCGGCAACAGCTCGGGAATGAGTTTCTGCAAGCCACCGATGTGGTGCAGGAACAACTGGCTCATGGTCCCGTCTTCATTGGAGAAGATGTTCTTGCCGGTCTCGATGTCGATGACGCTCTGGTGCAAGTGCATGGCGCTGCCCGGCTCGCCGGTCATCGGCTTGGCCATGAAGGTCGCGGCCACATCGTGCTTGAGCGCGGCTTCGCGCATGGTGCGCTTGAACACCAGGATCTGGTCGGCCAGGGACAGGGCATCGCCGTGACGGAAGTTGATTTCCATCTGCGCCGTGCCGTCCTCGTGGATCAGCGTATCGAGGTCCAGGTCCTGCAATTCGCACCAGTCGTAGACGTCTTCGAACAACGGATCGAATTCGTTCGCGGCTTCAATGGAGAACGACTGGCGACCGATTTCCGGGCGACCGGAGCGGCCGATTGGCGGTTGCAGCGGGTAGTCCGGGTCGTCACTGCGCTTGGTCAGGTAAAACTCCATTTCCGGCGCCACGATCGGCTGCCAGCCTTTGTCGGTATAGAGTTTCAGGACTTTCTTGAGCACGTTGCGCGGCGACAGCTCGATCGGGTTGCCTTGCTTGTCGTAGGTATCGTGGATGACGATGGCGGTCGGCTCGATGGCCCACGGCACCAGGTACACCGCGCTCTGGTCGGGGCGGCAGATCATGTCGATGTCGGCCGGGTCGAGCAGTTCGTAATAGATGTCGTCTTCGACGTAGTCGCCGGTCACTGTCTGCAACAGAACGCTTTCTGGCAGGCGCATGCCTTTTTCGGCGATGAATTTGTTGGTCGGCGAAATCTTGCCCCGGGTAATCCCGGTCAAGTCGGCGATCATGCATTCGACTTCTGTGATCTTGTGGTTTTTCAACCAATCGGTGAGCTGGTCGAGGTTGTTACTCATAAATGCCTCTAGGCTTGAGTTGTCTGACCCTTTTGAGGTCAGGCGTTGTTTGACGCATCGGCGTCGCGTTGTAGAGCGTTTGCGCGGCAGATTATCGTGCTTGGCAACACGGCTGCAGAGGCCGGGCGTGCAGAATCGCGAGCGGTGCCCTGAACAATGGTCAGGCCGCTATTGTGAATCGGTTCTATATTGAATGGAGTAACCGTAATGGGGGTGCCATCGCGACCGTCCAGAATATCGGACGGGGACGGTTGAACCGTCACGGATGGGAGGATCACCAGAACCGCCGGGGCCACGGAACGGACGGACGTGTCATCACTGATGTGATAAGCATGCCGACCGACCTGTCTTGAGCAGTCGGTGACGCCGATTATCGGCAGGCGAGACATGAAGCACCCCGGTATTATTGCTGTTATGGGTTTGATTCGAGCTTAGCCTTGTTCATTTTTTTACACAACACCCCCGTAAAAAATACAACACGGCCCGCTCAAGCCTGCGGGCGCCATAGAGGCCAAGGGCATAAAAACGCCCCAAAGTGCCTCAAAAAAGCCACACGGGCGCTTTTTTAGGGCAAAAAAGGCCTCGCTTGACTTCGGCATGCCGTTCGGGTTGACTGGAATCTGAAAAGATCAATGATTGATATTTTTAACAACAAAGGTGTTGCATCATGTCGGTACCCCCGCGTGCCGTTCAGCTTAACGAAGCGAACGCGTTCCTTAAGGAACATCCTGAGGTTCTGTACGTTGACCTTCTGATTGCGGATATGAATGGTGTGGTGCGCGGCAAGCGCATCGAACGCACCAGCCTCCACAAGGTTTACGAGAAAGGCATCAACCTGCCGGCCTCTCTATTTGCTCTGGATATCAATGGCTCGACGGTGGAAAGCACCGGCCTGGGCCTGGACATCGGCGATGCTGACCGAATCTGCTATCCAATCCCCGATACCCTATGCAACGAGCCATGGCAGAAGCGCCCGACCGCGCAACTGTTGATGACCATGCACGAACTCGAAGGCGAACCATTCTTCGCCGACCCGCGTGAAGTGCTGGCCAATGTGGTGCGCAAGTTCGACGAAATGGGCCTGACCATCTGTGCCGCGTTCGAACTGGAGTTCTACCTGATCGACCAGGAGAACGTGAACGGTCGTCCGCAACCGCCGCGCTCGCCGGTTTCCGGCAAACGTCCGCACTCGACTCAGGTCTACCTGATCGACGACCTCGACGAATACGTCGACTGCCTCCAGGACATTCTGGAGGGTGCCAAAGAGCAAGGCATTCCGGCCGACGCCATCGTCAAGGAAAGCGCGCCGGCGCAATTCGAAGTCAACCTGCACCACGTGGCTGACCCGATCAAGGCCTGCGACTACGCGGTCCTGCTCAAGCGCCTGATCAAGAACATCGCCTACGACCATGAAATGGACACCACGTTCATGGCCAAGCCTTACCCAGGCCAGGCGGGTAATGGTCTGCACGTCCACATCTCGATTCTCGACAAAGACGGCAAGAACATTTTTGCCAGTGAGGATCCCGAGCAGAACGCCGCACTGCGTCACGCGATCGGCGGTGTGCTCGAGACCCTACCGGCGCAGATGGCTTTCCTCTGCCCGAACGTTAACTCCTACCGTCGTTTCGGCGCACAGTTCTACGTGCCGAACTCGCCGTGCTGGGGCCTGGATAACCGCACCGTGGCGATTCGCGTACCGACCGGCTCCGCCGACGCCGTGCGCATCGAACATCGTGTAGCCGGCGCCGATGCCAACCCGTACCTGCTGATGGCTTCGGTCCTGGCAGGCGTGCACCACGGCCTGACCAACAAAATCGAGCCTGGCGCCCCGGTCGAAGGCAACAGCTACGAGCAGAACGAGCAGAGCCTGCCGAACAACCTGCGCGATGCACTGCGCGAGCTGGACGACAGCGAAGTCATGGCCAAGTACATCGATCCGAAATACATCGATATCTTCGTGGCCTGTAAAGAGAGCGAGCTGGAGGAGTTCGAACACTCCATCTCCGACCTCGAGTACAACTGGTACCTGCATACCGTGTAAGCGGTTGCAGTAAAAAAGGAACGCCGCCGGCTGTAAAAGCCTGCGGCGTTTTTTTATGGCCAACACCGCCTCCTGTGGCGAGGGGGCTTGTCGGGACGCCGCACCGCCCCGTTGGGCTGCACAGCAGCCCCAAAACATGCACCCTCATGTGTATCAGACATACCGCGATTACCGGGTTTGGGAGTGCTTCGCCCTCCAACGGGGGCGAGCCCCCTCGCCACAGGGTATGGATCATCCTCGCGCTCTGCGTACAATGCCCGCAGCCCCGCAGGAGACACCAATGACACGCGTAGCCACCCCCCGCAAACCCCGCGCACGCAGCCAGGCCCGGATCGATTCGATACTCGATGCGGCCCGCACGCTGCTGGCTGCCGAGGGCGTGGCCAGCCTGTCGATCTACAGCGTCGCCGAGCGCGCGGAGATACCGCCCTCCTCGGTCTACCACTTCTTCGCCAGCGTGCCGGCGTTGCTCGAAGCCTTGACCGCCGACGTCCATGCGGCCTTCCGCGCCTGCCTGCAAGCCCCTATCGACCACCACGCCTTGAATGGCTGGCGCGATCTGTCGCGACTGGTGGAACAACGCATGCTCGACATCTATGCAGAGGACGCCGCCGCCCGCCAACTCATTCTGGCCCAGCACGGCCTGACCGAAGTCACCCAGGCCGACCGCCAGCACGACATCGAACTGGGCGACCTGATGCACAAGCTGTTCGACCATCACTTCGAGCTGCCGACCTTGCCGAGTGATGTCGATGTGTTCGCCCTGGCCATGGAGCTGGGCGACCGGGTGTATGCGCGCTCGGTGCAGCAGCACGGGCAGATTACGCCGCGCATGGCCGAGGAAGGGATGCGGGTGTTTGATGCTTATGTGGGGTTGTATTTGCCACCGTATATGCCCAAGCGGAACCTCTAGTGCGCTCACTGACCTCATCGCGAGCAAGCTCGCTCCCACAAGGATCTTCAGTGAATTCAGATTCTGTGAACGACAAATAATCCTGTGGGAGCGAGCTTGCTCGCGATGGCCGCACCACTCAGTTCAAGACAAACACACATGAAAAAACCCCGAAGGGCTCAAACCCTTCGGGGTTGTTGTTTACGCATGTGGCTTACAACTTGGCGATCGACACCTCGGTGGATTTCACAAACGCGATCACTTCACTGCCGACCGCCAGTTCCAGCTCTTTCACCGAGCGTGTGGTGATCACCGAAGTGACAATGCCGGACGCGGTCTGCACGTCGATTTCCGACAGCACGTCGCCGAGGACGATTTCCTTGATGGAGCCTTTGAACTGGTTGCGAACGTTGATGGCCTTGATAGTCATGATGTTGATTCCTGTCGTTGGGTAAGACTTGAGTTATTGAGCCCAGCGCAATTGCGTAGGCAAGGGTGAAACAGGTTCCGGTTCCGGCGGTTGGCCGGGCAGCGCCAGCACGCGATTGAGGACTTCGGTTTCCAATGCCGCCAGTCGATGGGAGCCACGAACCCGAGGGCGCGGCAGTTCCACGTGCAGGTCGAGGCCAACTGCGCCGTCTTCGATCAGGATCACCCGATCGGCAATCGCCACGGCTTCACTGACGTCATGGGTCACCAGCAACACCGTGAAACCGTGCTGCTGCCAGAGCCGTTCGATCAGTTGCTGCATTTCAATTCGGGTCAGGGCATCCAGCGCACCCAAGGGCTCGTCGAGCAGCAGCAGGCGCGGCTGATGAATCAACGCACGGGCCAACGCCACGCGTTGTTTCTGTCCACCGGACAGCGCTGCCGGCCACTCGTGGGCGCGATCGGCCAGGCCCACCGCTTCCAAAGCTGCAAGCGCTTGCGGCCGCCAGTTGCCCTTGAGGCCCAGACCGACGTTGTCGATGATCTTTTTCCAGGGCAGCAAACGCGCTTCCTGGAACATCAGCCGCGTGTCTTCCCGCGCGTCGCTCAATGGCGCGGCACCGGCGAGCAACTCACCGCCGGTTGGTTGATCAAGACCGGCGAGCAAGCGCAGCAAGGTACTTTTGCCGCAGCCACTGCGACCGACCACGGCAACAAACTGGCCCGCCGGAATGTGCAGGTCGATCTCGCGCAGCACCTGCCGCGAGCCGAAGGTCTTTTGCAGCTTGCGCACCGCCAGCGGAATGCCGCGCAGCAGGCGTGGAGGTTGCTCCGCAATCATGCCGCACCTCCCTTGGCAACCTGATAGGCCGGGTGCCAGCGCAGCCAGACACGCTCAAGTCCACGGGCCGCGAGGTCGGCCAGTTTGCCGAGCACCGCGTACAGCAGAATCGCCAGCACCACCACGTCGGTCTGCAAGAACTCCCGGGCGTTCATGGCCAGATAGCCGATGCCGGAACTCGCGGAAATGGTTTCCGCCACGATCAAGGTCAGCCACATGAAGCCCAGGGCGAAGCGCACGCCGACCAGAATCGAAGGCAACGCCCCCGGCAGAATCACCTGCCAGAACAGGCTGAAACCGCTCAGGCCATAGCTACGCGCCATCTCCACCAACGCCGGGTCGACGTTGCGGATGCCGTGATAGGTGTTGAGGTAGATCGGGAACAACGTGCCCAGCGCCACCAGGAAAATCTTCGCCGACTCGTCGATGCCGAACCACAGGATCACCAGTGGAATCAGCGCCAGGTGCGGCACATTGCGGATCATCTGCACCGAACTGTCGAGCAGGCGTTCGCCCCACTTCGACAGGCCGGTGATGAAGCCAAGGGTCAGGCCGATACCACCACCGATGGTGAAGCCCAGCGCGGCACGCCAGCCACTGATCGCCAGGTGTGTCCAGATTTCGCCACTGCGCACCAGACTTACACCGGCCTCGATGACGGCGATGGGTGCCGGCAGGATCCGTGTCGACAACCAACCCGCCGACACACTCAATTGCCATACCGCCAGCAGCAACACCGGCAACGCCCAGGGCGCCAGGCTGTGGATGATTTTCTTCATGACCGCGCCTCAGCTCTGGGACGCGGCTTTGGGAAGAATGTCGTTGGCGACCATCTCGCCGAACGGGCTGACGTAACCGGCGCTCTTCGGTAGTTCAGGACGCTCGACATCGAGGTGCGGGAACAGCAACTCAGCCACCCGGTACGACTCTTCAAGGTGTGGATAACCGGAGAAGATGAAGGTATCGATGCCGAGGTCCGCGTACTCCTTCACGCGGGCGGCCACGGTCGGACCATCGCCCACCAGCGCCGTACCGGCACCGCCGCGCACCAGACCAACGCCGGCCCACAGGTTAGGGCTGACCTCCAGGTTGTCGCGATTGCCGCCGTGCAATGCGGCCATGCGTTGCTGACCGACCGAATCGAAACGCGCCAGCGAAGCCTGGGCACGAGCGATGGTCTCGTCGTCGAGATGAGAGATCAGCCGATCCGCGGCTTTCCAGGCTTCATCGTTGGTTTCGCGCACGATCACGTGCAGGCGAATGCCGAAGCGCACGGTGCGTCCGAGCTTGGCCGCCTTGGCTCGGACCTGTTCGATTTTTTCCGCGACGGCGGCCGGTGGCTCACCCCAGGTCAGGACCATTTCCACCTGTTCGGCGGCCAGGTCTTGCGCGGCTTCCGAGGAACCGCCGAAGTACAGCGGCGGACGCGGCTGCTGGATTGGCGGATAGAGCAACTTCGCGCCCTTCACGCTGATGTGCTGGCCGTCGTAATCGACGGTTTCACCTTCCAGTACCCGGCGCCAGATGCGGGTGAATTCCACCGAGGCCTGATAGCGTTCTTCGTGGCTGAGGAACAGGCCATCGCCCGCCAACTCTTCCGGATCACCGCCCGTCACCAGGTTGAACAGCGCACGACCGCCGGACAGTCGATCCAGGGTCGCGGCCTGACGCGCCGCCACCGTCGGGGAAATGATCCCGGGACGCAGGGCGACAAGGAACTTCAAACGCTGGGTCACAGGAATCAGCGATGCCGCCACCAACCAAGAGTCTTCGCAGGAGCGTCCGGTCGGAATCAGCACCCCGCCAAAACCCAGGCGGTCAGCGGCTTGCGCGACTTGTTGCAGGTATCCGTGATCAACGGCGCGGGCGCCTTCGGCGGTGCCAAGGTAATGGCCGTCGCCGTGGGTAGGCAGGAACCAGAAAATATTGAGGCTCATGGAGTGGTCTCCTTGGGGAATCGATTTATTGGGCTTTGGCAACGGCGGCCGGCGGCGTCCAGATCACGTCTTTGATGCTCAACGGCTTGGGAATCAGCTTGAGCTGGTAGAAGCTGTCGGCAATTTTCTGCTGCGCCGCGACCACTTCCGGAGTCAGGAACAACGCGCCATAGCCCTGGCGTTTCACCGAGGTCAGGGTGATGTCGGCTGGCAGGCCGAGCAGCGGTGAAACCTGTTGGGTCACCTCTTGCGGGTTAGCCTTGGACCACTCGCCCACCGCGCGCACTTCTTCCACCAGGGTCTTGATCACCTCGGGATTTTTCTGCGCATAAGGTTTGGTCGCCAGGTAGAACTGATGGTTGTCGACGATGCCCTGGCCATCGCGCAGAGTGCGCGCTTGCAACTGTTGTTCGGCGGCGGCCTGGTAGGGGTCCCAGATCACCCAGGCGTCGACACTGCCACGTTCGAACGCGGCGCGGGCATCGGCCGGCGGCAGGAATACGGTCTGGATGTCGGTGTATTTGAGGCCGGCGTCTTCCAGTGCACGCACCAGCAGGTAGTGCACGTTGGAGCCTTTGTTGAGGACGACTTTCTTGCCCTTGAGGTCCGCCACCGATTTGATCGCCGAGTCCTTCGGCACAAGGATCGCCTCACTGTGCGGCGCTGGCGGTTCGTAGGCGACGTAGAGCAAATCAGCACCGGCCGCCTGGGCGAACACTGGCGGAGTTTCACCGGTGACACCGAAGTCGATGGAACCGACGTTCAGGCCTTCAAGCAGTTGCGGGCCACCGGGGAATTCAGTCCATTGCACGTCCACGCCTTGGGCGGCGAGGCGTTTTTCCAGGGTGCCCTTGGCTTTGAGCAGCACCAGGGTGCCGTATTTCTGATAGCCGATTCGTAAAGTCTCGGCCTGAGCTTGAGTAATGGCGCCGAAGGTGACAGCCGCAGCAAACAGAGCGACCAGACCACGACGCAAAATGACAGGGCGCATGGCGCTCTCCTTTTTGCAGTTGGGTTTTGGCTGCACCTGCTTGCCCGTTGGCGGGCGAGTAAGGCCAGTACTTCAATTTTCGGTGAGGCTTAAATGCTCCAGCGAGCACTCAACAAACGATCATTCAGCAGGTTCGGATCGAGCGGCTTGGGCCGTCGCGCCATGGCGCTGAAAAACAGCTCAAGCGATTCATTCAGTCGTTGTTCCAGCTCCGGCGCCAACTGCGCCAGGGCGCTGCCTTCGCCGTAGGCGATCTGGCTGTCGACGGCGAAAATCCCCTGCAGCATTTCCTGGGCCTTCAATGCCGACAGCACCGGCTTGAGCGCGTAATCCACCGCCAGCATGTGGGCGATGCTGCCGCCAGTGGCCATTGGCAGAACCACCTTGTGGCTCAAGGCGCGTTCGGGCAGCAAATCCAGCACGACCTTCAATGCTCCGGAAAACGATGCCTTGTAAACCGGTGTGGCGATCAGCAGGCCATCGGCGTTTTCAATTTGTTGCAACAAGTCGATCACCTTGGGGCTGTCGAAGCGTGCGTGCAGCAAGTCCTCGGCCGGGAAGTCCCGTACCTGATAACTCACCACTTCCACGCCCTGCCCCTGTAACCAACGCTGGGAGCGATCCAGCAGCACCCCGGATCGAGAGCGCTGACTGGGACTGCCACCGAGTGAGACAACCAACATTCAGACGATTCCTTGCACGGTGTTGGCGATTCGCGGTTTGCGATCTCGCTTCGATGGAGTGACCTTAACAGTTGATTTATATATCTATAAATCATATTTATTCATTTGGTTATACCTTAAAGAAATATAGAAAGCTGTTTCTTCCAGGCAAAAAAACAGGCCGTCGAAACGGCCTGAAATCCCCTGCTTTGTGGGTGCTGTTAACTGTGAAACCTGTGGTGTCTGACCCGACGCCTTCGCGAGCAGGCTCGCTCCCACAGGGGTACGCGGACAAATGTGGGAGCGAGCTTGCTCGCGATGGCGGCATCAGTTGCGCCAAAAATGCTGAAGACTTACCGGTTCGGCTGCGGCGTCAGGCGCAAGTAAGGCTTAACCGCTCGATAGCCCTTGGGAAAGCGCTGTTTGATTTCATCCTCATCTTTAAGCGACGGCACGATCACCACCTCATCACCGTCCTGCCAGTTGGCCGGTGTGGCCACCTTGTAGTTGTCGGTGAGTTGCAGCGAGTCGATCACCCGCAGGATTTCATTGAAATTGCGGCCGGTGCTCGCCGGGTAGGTAATCGTCAGCCGGACCTTTTTCTTCGGGTCGATCACGAACAGACTGCGCACGGTCAGGGTGTCGTTGGCGTTGGGGTGGATCAGGTCGTAGAGGTCCGAGACTTTGCGGTCGGCGTCATCCAGGATCGGAAAGTTGACCACGGTGTCCTGGGTTTCGTTGATGTCCTCGATCCACCTGTGGTGCGAATCCACCGGGTCCACCGACAAAGCGATGGCCTTGACGCCGCGCGCTGCGAACTCATCCTTGAGCTTGGCGGTGAAGCCCAATTCAGTCGTGCACACCGGCGTGAAGTCCGCTGGATGGGAAAACAGCACGCCCCAACTATCGCCCAGCCACTGATGGAAACGAATGGTGCCGGCGCTGGAGTTCTGTTCGAAATCGGGGGCGATATCGCCAAGTCTGAGACCCATGGTGCTGCTCCTTGTGAGTGCTTGATGGGTTCAACTGTGCCTGTGTTTTTTATCTATTAAAAAGAATAAATATCGATTTATTTAGATCATAAAGAAATATTAAATATCTATTCACTGGACGTACCCCGCACAACCGGCCGAACATCGCCCCCAAGGTTCGAGAAGGCCTTGAGTTGCTGCAAAGAGGGAAGTTCAAGGCGGGATTACGGGGGTGAACCCGTCTTGAAAATGTAAAAGCCCCGCCCGGTGCAATACCGGGCGGGGCTTTTTTGTCTCGGTTACGCGAGCGCTATTACAACAGCGGGATCGAGTAGCTGACGATCAGGCGGTTTTCGTCCTGCGAACGCGTGTTCGGCAGGTCGGTGCGCCAGGTCGCGTTTTTCCACGCCAGGCCCAGGTTTTTCAGCGGACCTTCCTGAACGACGTAAGCCACGCTCAGATCGCGCTCCCACTCGGAAGCACCATTGGCCGCCTCGCCACCCTTGGCGTTAACGGTATCGATGTTGTCGCCGTGCAGGTAAACCAGACCCGCCGTCAGGCCAGGTACGCCGACCTTGGCGAAGTCATAGGAGTAGCGTGCTTGCCAGGTACGCTCGCCGGCACGGCCGAACTTCTGGATTTGCGCATCGGTGATGGTGTAGTTCGACGAACCGTCGCCCTGGTTCAGCCAAGGGAAATCGCTGCTGCCGTTGCTGACCTGATAACCGCCACCGAAGGTGTGACCGGCAACGGTGTACAGGAACAGGCCGCTGTACAGGTTGTTGTCGACCTTGCCTTTACCGTTTGGCGCGTTGTAGTTGCCAGTGGTGAAGTACAGCGGGTCGTGACCGTTGGCACCATCATCAGAGCTGTTGAAATAACGGAAATCCGACTTCAACACGCCAGGGCCGATTGCCCAGTTGTGCACCAGACCCAGGAAGTGTTGCTTGTAGAACTCTTCCAGGTTGCCGTAGTAGTACTGGGCCGTCAGGTCCTTGGTGATCTTGTAGTCGCCACCGGCATAGATGAACTTGTTGCTGTCGCGGAATTTGGTGCCGCGAGTGTTCGCGCCCGAAATCGACATCTGCTCATTGTTGCTGGAGTTACGGCCTTTAACGGCTTCGATCTGGCCACCAACCAGGGTCAGATCCTTGATGTCGCCGGACGTGATCTGGCCACCCTGCCAGGTTTGCGGCAGCAGACGACCATCGTTGGTCACGATCACCGGGTTTTTCGGCTGCAGGGTGCCCAGCTTCAATTCGGTCTGGGAAACCTTGGCTTTGGCCGTCAGGCCCAGGCTGGAGAAATCATCAACTGCCTCGCCGTTGGATTTGCTCGGGAAAACCGTGCCGCCGTAAGAGGTCGCCGTGGCGCCGTTGGTACCGCCGCCCGAATCCAGTTTCACGCCCAACAGGCCGATCGCATCGATGCCGAAGCCGACGGTGCCCTGGGTGTAACCGGAGATGAAACGCAGATCGAAGCCTTGGCCCCACTCTTCGTTTTTGTTGGTACCGGCTCCGTCACGGTAGTCGGTGTTGATGTAGAAGTTACGCAGCCCCAATGTTGCCTTGCTGTCTTCGATAAAACCCGCGGCGCTTGCCTGCTGGGTCAAAACCCCGACGGCCACAGCCATGGCCAAGGTGGACTTGTTCATGTTTCGCTCCTCTCGTTTCTAGTTCTGATGTTCCTGGTCCCGAATCGATTGCCCGGGATCCTGAATGCATAAATTCGCGGCAAACCGTCTAGGCCGGTCATTTGGCGGGCCGCAGGATACACGGCCTTAAAGCCAAAAAGAATTTTTTGATATTTTTTAATATCGCTTTGGAATATGACTTCCCACGACAGATCCGAGGTATCGGCGGCAAGGCCGATTCCTGCACCTGAACTATTGTCGAGGGACGAAATCGCCAAATCCGGGCTCAGGGATGAGTGCCGGACAGGCGCACTTTAAGCGGGATATTTAAAAACTAAAAAGAATAATAAATAATCAGTAAAGATCTTTATGGAATATAAAAAAACAGGCAAAAAAACCTCGCCAGCAGGCGAGGCTTTTTTACAAGGCTTGTTACAGGAAGCTGTAGGTGTAGTTGAAGATCAGACGAGTCTGGTCAACATCAGGGTTGTTGGAGACTTCACTGCCACGGTAGACACCATTACGCAGCGTTACGCCGAAGCCTTTGAGAGCGCCCTGCTGGATGGTGTAGTCGATCCGCATGTCGCGTTCCCACTCGGAGCCATCAGGGCCGCTGCCGTTGGTAGCCTTGATGTTGTCGCCATGCAGGTAGGCGATCGAAGTTTTCAGGCCCGGCACGCCCAGTCCGGCGAAGTCATAGGAGTACTGACCGAAGGTGGTGTTTTCACCGGCACGAACAAATCCGTTGATCATGGAGTCGGTGAACAGGTAGAAGCTGGCGCCACCGTTGCCTTCCGGACGGCCATTGCCATCAACCACGTTGCCCTGGTTCAGGTAGACAAAACCACCGTCATCGCTGACGCGCTGATGACCGAGCAGGAAGGCGTTGCCACCCAGGGTGTAGGTGAACATGGCGCTCCAGGTCTTGTTATCGACCTCGCCCGGGGTCTTGGCGAAACCGTTGTTGTTGTTGAAACGGAAACCCGGATCACCGTTCTTGCCATCGGAGCTGCTGTCGAAGTAGCGAATATCAGTCTTGAAGGACTGTTTGGCGTCGATCGGAAACACGTGGATCAAGCCAAGGAAGTCCTGCTTGTAGTAGTCCTTCAGATTCGAGTGGTAGTACTGCAGGGTCAGGTCCTTGGTGACCTTCCAGTCAGCACCACCGTAGTAGAACTTGTTGCTGTCCTCTGTGCCGCCAGCCACGGCCAGGCCGGTGGAGTTCGAAGAGGCGCGACCCGCCGAATGCTCCAACTGACCTGCGTTGAAGGTCACGTTGTCGATTTCTTTCGAAGTGATGGTGCCACCGTCAAAGGTCTGTGGCAGCAGACGGCTGTCGTTCGCGACCAGGATCGGCAAGTTGGGTGCCAGGGCGCCACCCAGGTGGGCTTCGGTCTTCGAGAAGCGCGCCTTGACGTTAGCGGCTGCACGGCTCCATTCGGACACGGCCGAACCATCGCTGTCGCTTGGGAAGAAGGTGTTGTTGTCCGGGTGGTGACCCTTGCCGCCGTCCAGGTGGATACCCAGCAGTGCCTGGGCGTCGATACCGAAACCGACAGTGCCTTGGGTGAAACCGGACAGATAATCGAATTTCAGGCCTTCTGCGGACTCTTTCTGATCCGCACCGCCTTCACGGTTATCGTTGTTGTAATACATGGTCCGGGAACTGATGGACGCCTTGCTGTCTTCCAGGAAACCTGCGGCGCCTGCCTGCTGCGCCAAAACCCCTACGGCCACGGCCAAAGCCAAGGTGGACTTGTTCATTGTGTAGCTCCTCTCGATTCTAGTTCTTGTATTCCTGGTCTCGAGTCGTCGCCCGAAATCCTAAGATGCGCGATTAGCGCCAGACCGTGACCCACAAGTCAATCGTAACCATGTGTGTCTACGACCTTTGTCTAACCCCCGATTTTTTGGTCCCTGCCGGGTCATGAATTCGTCATGAACCTGAAAAGAATTACCCGATTCTTTTCTAATACCGTTTAGGAATTTAGCGCTCAATTTCCAGCCCCCCCAGAACAAAGGGTTCGGCTCATAAGCTAATTCCTAAACGGTATTTATTTTTGCTTTTTTAGATCGATTAGTTTCTGACGCAATCCGGAAACAAATCCTTACCGAAAGGCAGCCCCATGACGATCAAGCGCGCACTATCCAGACCAATTGTTACAGTTTGTGTATCTCTCGCATTTTCTTTCACCGCCCAGGCGGCGAACCTCACCGTCGGCTATCAAACCGGAATCGACCCCAGCAAAGTCCCCCAGGCCGATGGCCTTTATGAAAAAACCATCGGCCAGCCCATCGACTGGCGACGCTTCAACAGCGGCCCGGAAGTGGTCACGGCGATTGCCTCCGGCGATGTACAAATCGGCAATCTCGGCTCCAGTCCGCTGGCCGCTGCCGCTTCGCGCAACCTGCCGATTGTCGCGTTCATCGTCTCGGCCCAGATCAATGCCGCCGAAGCGCTTGTGGTGCGCAATGGCAGCGGCATCGAAAAACCACAAGATCTGATCGGAAAGACCATCGCCACGCCTTTCGTTTCAACCTCCCACTACAGCCTGCTCGGTGCGTTGAAGCACTGGGGCCTGGACAGTTCGAAAGTCAAAGTGGTGAACCTGCAGCCGGCGGAAATCGCGGCAGCCTGGAAGCGGGGAGATATTGATGGCGCGTTTGTCTGGTCGCCAGCCCTGGGGGAAATCCGCAAGAGTGGCAAGACCTTGACCGACGCTGCACAGGTAGGCCAATGGGGAGCACCCACCTTCGAGGTCTGGGTGGCACGCAAGGATTACGCCGAGAAGCACCCGGAGGTGGTGGCCAGATTCGCCAAGGTCACCCTCGACGCCTTTGCTGATTACGCGGCGCATAAAGCCAGCTGGACTGCCGACTCGGTACCGGTGCAGAAAATCGCCAAACTGACCGGTGCCAATGCCGCCGATGTGCCGGAGTTACTGGCCGGTTCCGCATTCCCGGATGCCAAGGCGCAACAGAGCGCCGCGCTGCTGGACGGCGGCACGGCCAAGGCCATTGGCGAGACGGCGAAATTCTTGAAGGAACAAGGGAAGGTAGAGACGGTGCTGCCGGATTACTCGCCGTATGTCAGCGCGAAGTTTGTCGCCGAGTAACATCACCGACCTCTGTAGGAGCGAGTCTGCTCGCGAAAAACCCAAGGACGCCAAGGGGCATCTGGTTTTACGCGTTATCGTTCACGATTTTCGCGAGCGAGCTCGCTCCTACAAGGACCGTATCCTGATCAAAGGGCTTTTTCGAAGATCTTCGAATTACGCTGATAGTTGTACAGCGACGCCCGCGCCGACGGCAGACGATCAACGCTGCTCGGCACAAAACCACGCTCGCGGAACCAGTGAGCGGTGCGGGTAGTAAGGACGAATAATGTCTTCAAACCCTGAGCCCGGGCGCGGGTCTCGATGCGCTCCAGCAATTCATCACCGCGACCGCCATGGCGATACTCTGGATTCACCGCCAGGCACGCCAGTTCACCGGCATCCGAATCGGCAATCTGATACAGCGCCGCACAGGCGATGATCATGCCTTCGCGCTCGACCACACTGAACTGTTCGATCTCGCGCTCCAGCACCTCGCGGGAACGGCGCACCAGGATGCCCTGCTCTTCCAGCGGGCTGATCAAGTCCAGCAAACCACCGACGTCTTCAATGGCCGCTTCGCGCACCACTTCGAACTGTTCCTGGGCCACCAGCGTACCGCCACCGTCGCGGGTGAACAGCTCGGTCAGCAGTGCACCGTCTTCGGCATAACTGACGATATGGCTGCGGGCCACGCCGCCACGGCAAGCTTCAGCCGCTGCATCAAGCAATTCTGCCTGGTAGTTACTGCCCAACCGTTGCAGATGCGCCGGCACCTGCTGCGGACGCAGTTCACGCACCAGGCGCCCGTGTTCGTCGATCAGGCCCAGGTCGGCGCCGAACAGCAGCAGTTTGTCCGCGCCCAGGTCGATGGCCGCGCGGGTGGCGACGTCTTCGCAGGCCAGGTTGAAAATCTCCCCGGTCGGCGAATAGCCCAGCGGCGACAGCAGCACGATGGAGCGCTCGTCCAGCAGACGGTTGATGCCCTTGCGGTCGACCCGGCGCACTTCGCCGGTGTGGTGATAGTCGACGCCTTCAAGCACGCCGATCGGCCGTGCCGTCACCAGGTTGCCGCTGGCCACCCGCAGGCGCGAACCCTGCATCGGCGACGAAGCCATGTCCATCGACAGGCGAGCCTCAATGGCAATGCGCAACTGGCCAACCGCGTCGATCACGCACTCCAGGGTCGCGGCATCGGTGATGCGCATGCCGTGGTGGTAATGCGGGGTCAGGCCACGGGCGGCGAGGCGCGCTTCGATTTGCGGGCGAGAACCGTGAACCAGCACCAGACGCACACCCAGGCTGTGCAACAGCACCAGGTCGTGGACGATATTGCCGAAATTCGGGTGTTCAACGCCGTCGCCGGGCAGCATGACGACAAAAGTGCAATCGCGGTGGGCGTTGATGTAAGGCGAAGCGTGACGAAGCCAATTGACGTATTCGGGCATGAACCTGGGCCTGTAATAAATAGCAGCCGAAAAAAGGGCGAAACTGAAAACGCACAGCGGGCTGATGGTTATCGTCGGAACAGGCTTGGCGACACGCGCGCTCTCCTCATGAATACGGGTTTGGGTACCGGCAATTTATACGGCTTGTCAGGTAAATCACAGACCCCTGTGGGAGCGGGCTTGCTCGCGAAAGCGGAGTGTCAGTCGACGCTGGTGCGCCTGAGACACCGCCTTCGCGAGCAAGCCCGCTCCCACAGGGTCAAGCCGCCGGTGTCAGGCAATAGTGTTCGATCAGTTGCCTTAATAGATGCACCGTAGGCTGCAAACGTGACATTTCGAGGTATTCCCCCGGCTGATGGGCGCAGGCGATATCACCCGGGCCAAGCACCAGCGTTTCACAGCCAAGACGCTGAAGATAAGGTGCTTCGGTGCCGAACGCCACTGCTTCGGCGCTGTGGCCGGTGAGCTTTTCGGCAATGCGCACCAGCTCTGCGTCCTCGGCCTGTTCGAACGGCGGCACTTCAGGGAACAACGGCGCGTAATCGATCTTGACCTGATGCCGCTCGGCAACCGGCTTGAGCTTCTGCAGGATCTCGGCGCGCAGGACCTTGGGATCCATGCCGGGCAGCGGCCGCAAATCGAATTCCAGCGAACACTGGCCGCAGATGCGGTTTGGGTTGTCGCCGCCATGGATGCAGCCGAAATTCATCGTTGGCGTCGGCACGCCAAACTGTGGATTGCGGAATTCGCGTTGCCATAACAAGCGCAGGCCACGCAGTTCACCGATGGCATCGTGCATGGCTTCCAGGGCGCTGTGGCCCAGGCGCGGGTCGGAGGAATGACCGCTCTGACCAAGGATGTCGATGCGCTCCATCATGATGCCCTTGTGCATGCGGATCGGCTTGAGCCCTGTCGGCTCGCCGATCACCGCCGCCCGCCCCAGCGGTCGCCCCGCTTCGGCCAGCGCGCGGGCACCGGACATCGAACTTTCTTCATCGCAAGTGGCGAGAATCAGCAACGGCTGTTTGAACGGCTGATCGAGCAGCGGTATGACCGCCTCGATGGCCAGGGCGAAAAAGCCCTTCATGTCGCAACTGCCCAGGCCGACCCAACGACCGTCGACTTCAGTGAGCTTCAGCGGATCGGTTTGCCACAGCGCACCGTCGAACGGCACGGTGTCGCTGTGCCCGGCCAGTACCAGGCCGCCGGGGCCGGAGCCGAAACTGGCCAGCAAGTTGAACTTGCCGGGGCTGACTTGCTGGATATCGCAGGTAAAACCCAGTTCACCGAGCCACGTCGCCAGCAGATCGATGACCGGGCGGTTGGTTTGATCGAGACTGGGTTGGGTGCAACTGACGGACGGTGCAGCGATCAACGCAGCGAATTGTTCTTTCATCGACGGCAATGGCATCGCTGACTCCCGGCACCTGAATTGAAGTCCATCATAGAACCAACCGATGACAGGAATAAACCGTCTCGGCGCGTACTAACCTTGAGTCCTGTACACTGCACGACCTTGGCAGCCACACATTCCCCCGGCTGCGCTCCCGATCCTGGATTTTCCGGCCATGCAGAAAGAAACCGAAATCAAACTCCGCGTCAGCCGCGAAACCCTCGCCGCACTGCGCGAGCACCCGTTACTGAAAAAACGCAACAAAAGTGGCTGGGAACGCCGTGAGTTGATGAATCAGTACTTCGACACGCCCGAACGTGACCTGGCCCAGGCCAAAGTCGCCCTGCGCCTGCGCAAGGATGGCGAAGAAGTGATTCAGACCCTCAAGACCCGCGGCCAGAGCGTCGCCGGTCTGTCCGTTCGTAACGAATACGACTGGAACCTGCCCAAGGCCAAGCTCGACCTGAAGAAACTCGACGGCGAATGCTGGCCCGAGGAACTGGCCGAGCTGGACAAGAAGACCCTGAAGCCAATCTTCACCACCGACTTCGTCCGCGAACGTGCGGAACTCGCCTGGGGTCGCGGCAAGACCAAAGTGGTCATCGAAGCCGCGCTGGACCTGGGTCACGTCGTGGTCGGCAAGCAGAAAGAAGAAATCTGCGAGCTGGAACTGGAACTGCGCGAAGGCGAACCGGCAGCCCTGCTGGAACTGGCCGCCGAGCTGGCCGAGAAACTGGCCCTGATGCCATGCGATATCAGCAAGGCCGAGCGCGGTTATCGCCTGTACGACGCCCACAGCTATTCGTTGAGCCTGCCGGCACCGCAAATCACCGCTGAAACGCCGCTGGACGACGCGTTCGCCGCGCTGAGCTGGCATTTGCTGGGCAGCAGTCAGCGTCTGGCCGAGCAGTATCGCTTCAACGGTCACTGGCGCCTGTTGCAGGACTGGGTCGAGTGCCTCGCGGAAATGCGCGCGCTGATCAGCAGCCTGGGCCAGGCCGCTCCGCGTCAGTCGACCCACGATCTGCGTATCGCCCTCGATGCCTTGCTGGAAGACTGGCGCCCGCTGGTCCAGGCCGGCCTGGACGATGAAGACGTGCGCAAAGCCGCGCCCGAGCAGTTCCTCGAAGAACTCGAAGACCCGCGCTGGGGCCTGTTCTCCCTGACCACCTCGCGCTGGCTGCTGGCCCGCACCTGGGCCGCCGACCGCAACACCCGTGGCAATCGCCAGGGCGCTGCGCAACTGGGCAGCTGGTTGCCGCGCCTGCTGGGCGAAGAAGCCACTTCGTTGCAACTGCAACGTTACCAGCAACAACCGGAAGACCTGGCCGAGCAACTGCCGCGCATCGAACGCATCCAGGTCTGGCTGCACCATGCGCGCAACGTGCTGGAGATCCCGGAAATGGATCGCCTGTACGGCGAGTTGAACAAGCTGGCGCAACTGGCCAACGAGTCGATCACCGACGAAGTCCTGGATGCACGTAAGCAGCAGGCGATTGCGGTGTATCAGAACCGCGCCTGGAAAATGTTGCTGCGCCTGTAATACCTTTGTGGCGAGGGAGCTTGCCCCCGTTGGACTGCGCAGCAGGCCCATTTTTGGGGTCGCTGCGCAACCCAACGGGGGCAAGCCCCCTCGCCACAAAGTCCCTCAAACATCATCAGCGCAACACCGGCAAACTGGTAGTCGACTTGATCTCCGACAACGCCACGATCGAATTGACCTCCTGAATCCCCGGCACCATCGACAGCTTCTCGAAGAAGAAGCGCTCGTACGCTTCGATGTCCGCCGTGACAATCCGCAGCAAGAAATCCACCGCCCCCATCAGCACGTAACACTCCAGCACCTCCGGAAAGCCGCGAATCGCCTCGGTGAATTCGGTGAAGTTCGAACGCCCGTGGGCATTGAGTTTCACCTCCGCGAAGATCTGCGTGTTCAGGCCGATTTTCTTGCGGTCGAGCAAGGTCACCTGGCCGCGAATGATGCCCTCCTCTTTCATCCGCTGAATCCGCCGCCAGCACGGCGATTGCGAGAGCCCCACCTGCTCGGCGATCTGTGCGCTGGAAAGCGAAGCGTCCTCTTGCAGCAAGGCGAGGATCTTGCGGTCGTAGCTGTCCAGTTCGCTATGCATAAAAAAACCCTTAACTGCGTAATAAGTGAATTGATTTATTCTTAATTCCTGCAATACAGCCAATCATAGAGAAGAAATACCCGGCACAGGATGTAAACATTTCTCCAATGATTCTGGAGCCTGACCATGCCGTATCTCGAAGCCGTGAACACCCCACCTGCCCGCGCCGATGTCTGGAACGTCGGCAACGCCCATTGCCGGGTTCGCTATCAAATGACGGCCGAGGCTGAACCGGACCTGCTGTGTCGCGCCCTCAATCTGTTCGCCCTGCAATTGCTCACGCCGGAGCAGGTCAACGCGCAGCGCCAGGACGACTGGCTGACCATCGAAGTTGTCATCGACGGTTTGAGCTGGCACCGCGCGCAAGTGATTGCGGAAAAACTTCGCAACCTGATCAGCGTCTGCTCGGTGGAGCTGCAAGAAGCTGATGCCCCATGGACCGAAGCGGTTCAAGCGGCGGGCTGAAAAACTCCGAAACGGCTTTGTCGGGTAGTGGCCCAGCGGTCAGCCGGGCCACGGCTATCCTTTGCGCACTGTCGTTCAAAAGGAGCCCGCATGTCCGTACAAATCGCCCTTCAGGACCGCTGGCTGGATCTCAATGATCTACTGCGCGAACTCGTCGCCCAGGGCTTTATCAGCCAGGATTCGGCCGAACACGCACTCAATGCCCGCCGCCGCAACGCCTCCCTTGGGCAGATGCATCCGCTGGAGTTCATTGCCAGCCAACAGCTGGACGATCTCAGCCGCCCCGGCAAACCGCTGGACCTCGAGAGCCTGACCCTGTGGCTGTCCCGGCAGGCCGGCCAGCCTTACCTGCGCATCGACCCACTGAAAATCAACGTCGCGGCCGTGACCCCGCTGATGTCCTATGCCTTCGCCCAGCGCCACAAGATCCTCGCGGTAGCCATCGACCGCGAGGCGGTAACCGTGGCCAGCGCCCAGCCTTATGTCAGCGGCTGGGAGGCTGACCTGACCCACGTGCTCAAATTGCCGATCAAGCGTGTAGTGGCCAACCCCGTGGACATCCAGCGCTTGAGCGTCGAATTCTTCCGCCTGGCCAAATCGGTCACCGGGGCGAACAGCGCCGACCCGCACGTCAGTACCCTCGGCAATTTCGAACAGCTGCTCAACCTCGGCGCCAGCGACCAGGAGCCGGACGCCAACGACGCACACATCGTCAATATCGTCGATTGGCTGTTCCAGTACGCGTTCCAGCAACGCGCCAGCGACATCCATATCGAGCCCCGGCGCGAGCAAGGCACGGTGCGCTTTCGCATCGACGGCGTGCTGCACAACGTCTATCAATTCCCGCCCCAGGTCACCATGGCCATCGTCAGTCGCCTGAAAACCCTGGGACGCATGAACGTCGCGGAGAAACGCAAACCCCAGGACGGCCGGGTGAAAACCAAGACTCCGGACGGCGGTGAAGTCGAATTGCGTTTGTCGACACTGCCCACGGCCTTCGGCGAAAAAATGGTCATGCGGATCTTCGATCCGGAAGTATTGCTCAAGGACTTCGACCAGCTTGGTTTCTCCACCGACGACCTGCGCCGCTGGCAAGACATGACCCGCCAGCCCCACGGCATCATCCTCGTCACCGGGCCGACGGGCTCGGGCAAGACCACCACCCTCTACACCACCCTGAAAAAACTGGCGACGCCGGAGGTCAACCTCTGCACCATCGAAGACCCGATTGAAATGGTCGAGCCGGCGTTCAACCAGATGCAGGTCCAGCACAACATCGACCTGACCTTCGCCGCCGGCGTGCGCGCACTGATGCGGCAAGACCCGGACATCATCATGATCGGCGAGATCCGCGACCTCGAAACCGCGGAGATGGCGATCCAGGCGGCGCTCACCGGGCACCTGGTGCTGTCGACCCTGCACACCAACGACGCGCCCAGCGCCATCAGCCGTCTTCTGGAGCTCGGCGTGCCGCATTACCTGATCAAGGCCACAGTACTTGGCGTCATGGCCCAACGACTGGTGCGAACCCTGTGCCCGCACTGCAAGGCGCCGCTGACGCTGGGCGAAGACGACTGGCAAACCCTGACCCGTCCCTGGCAAGCACCGTTGCCGGCCAATGCCCAGCGTGCCATCGGTTGCGTGGAATGCCGCGACACCGGTTATCGCGGTCGCGCCGGGGTCTACGAAATCATGCAACTGAGCGATGGCATCAAGGCGTTGATCAGTCCCGACACCGATCTGCTGGCCGTGCGGCGCCAGGCATTCAAGGAGGGCATGCGCAGCCTGCGGTTGTCAGGAGCGCAAAAGGTCGCCGCCGGGCTGACGACTATCGAGGAGATTCTGCGCGTGACTCCCCAGAGCGAGCAGAACTGAGCCTGGCTGTACTGATCCGGCATCGGCCCAGCTACACTTCAGCCATTGCAACTCCACAGATCCACACATCAACAAGGAATCGTTATGCAGATCGGTAGTGTGCTTTTGCTTTTTGTCGGCCTGGTGGTCGCCATTCTGTTCATGGGTTTCAAGGTCGTGCCCCAAGGCTTTGAATGGACCGTCGAGCGTTTCGGTCGCTACACCAACACGCTCAAGCCGGGGCTGAACGTCATCATTCCGGTCATGGACCGCATCGGTCGCAAGATGAATGTGATGGAAAGCGTGCTGGATATTCCGCCACAGGAAGTCATCACCGCCGACAACGCCACGGTGCAAATCGACGCCGTGTGCTTCTTCCAGGTGGTCAACACCGCCCAGGCGGCCTACGAGGTCAACAACCTCGAACACGCCATCCGCAATCTGCTGCAAACCAACATCCGCACCGTGCTCGGCTCGATGGAGCTCGACGCCATGCTCAGCCAGCGTGACGGGATCAACGAAAAACTGCTGCGCACTGTCGACGAAGCGACCGCGCCTTGGGGCATCAAGATCACCCGGATCGAGATCAAGGACATCAGCCCACCCGCCGACCTGATGGCGGCGATGTCGGGGCAGATGAAAGCCGAGCGAATAAAGCGTGCGCAGATCCTCGAGGCCGAGGGCCTGCGCGCCGCAGCGATCCTGACCGCCGAAGGCAAGAAGCAGGCGCAGATCCTCGAAGCCGAAGGCAGTCGCCAGGCCGCCTTCCTGGAAGCCGAAGCCCGCGAGCGGCAAGCCGCGGCAGAAGCCCAGGCCACTAAAGTCGTGTCCGAAGCCATCGCCAGCGGCAACGTGCAGGCGGTGAACTACTTCGTGGCGCAGAAGTACATCGATGCGCTGGGCAAGTTGTCCTCGGCCAACAACAGCAAGGTGATCCTGATGCCGCTGGAAGCCAGTTCGATGATCGGCGCGGTGGGCGGCATTGGCGAAATCGTCAAGGCCACTTTCGATAACAAGAAAGCCTGAGGCGCGCCATGTGGGCATTTTTGCAGCATCTTTCGTTCTGGGACTGGTTGGCGCTGGGCACGGTGCTGTTGATTCTCGAAGTGTTCGGCGCCGGCGGTTATCTGCTGTGGATCGGCATGGCCGCGGCAACCGTGGGCGTCTTGACCTTCCTGATGCCGGACCTGTCCTGGGAATGGCAGTTTCTGTTGTTCGGCCTGCTGTCGATCACCACCGCGTTGTACTGGTGGCGGCGTCAGCGCACGGCGATGCGTCCCAGTGATCAGCCGCACCTGAATCTGCGAGGCCAGGAACTGATCGGCAAAACCTTCGTGGTGCATGAAGCGATTGTCGACGGTCGCGGCAAGATCAAGGTGGCTGACGGCGTGTGGATGGCCCGCGGGCCGGACACAGCCACTGGCAGCCGCGTGCGGGTGGTCGGCCAGCAAGGCGCCATCCTGCTGGTCGAAGCGGCGGATTAAGCGACCACGGAACTCGATTGGGGGTTGGCAATCCAACCGCGTAGTCAACCCAGTGGAGTCACCCTGTCATGCGTTTCAAACTTGCTGTCGTTACCGTCGCGCTGTTGTCCCTGCCTGTCGGTTCGGCGATGGCCGATACTTTTTGGCGTAACGTTCTTACGTCCGGTGCAACCACCGGTTCGAGCTATCTGACATCCAAGGATAACAAGCTGGTCGTCGCGGCCCAGGACGATGCCAGCAGCTTCGTCGCCAGTGACGGCGGTATCCGCGGTCCGTACCTGGAAGCGGCCATGCAGAAGGTCCGCGCCGAAAACCCGGGCCTGCAAGCCACGGACATGGAACTGGCGAACGCGATCCTGGCGAAGAATGCCGTGGCTTCGGAATAAGCGTTGCGAATAAAAAATGCCGCTCAATTGAGCGGCATTTTTTTGCCTGGCGAACGCAAATCTCATGTTCACCGAGCCCCCCTGTGGGAGCGAGCTTGCTCGCGATAGCGGTGGATCAGTAAAAACTTCATTGACTGTCACACCGCAATCGCGAGCAAGCTCGCTCCCACAGGGGTTATGTACAACCTGGGAAGTCAGCGGTAATCATCCACCGGCACACACGCACAAAACAGGTTCCGGTCCCCATACACGTTGTCCACCCGGTTCACCACCGGCCAGTATTTGTGAGCCTTGGTGTGCGCGTCCGGCGTGACCGCTTGCACGATGCTGTAGGGTCGCTCCCACACGCCGGTGATATCGGCCAACGTATGCGGCGCACCTTTCAACGGGTTTTCTTCAGCCGGCCAATTACCGTTCTGCACCTCGTTGATTTCCGCGCGGATGCTCAGCATCGCCCCGATGAACCGGTCCAGCTCCGCCTTCGATTCACTTTCGGTCGGCTCGACCATCAGCGTCCCCGGCACGGGAAACGACATGGTCGGGGCATGGAAGCCGTAATCCATCAGACGCTTGGCCACGTCCTCCTCGGTAATGCCGGTCAACGCCTTGAGCGGTCGCAGGTCGAGGATGCATTCGTGGGCCACCCGTTCGTTGCGCCCGGTATAGAGCACCGGGAAAGCACCGGACAAATGCCGCGCCAGGTAATTCGCGGCCAGGATCGCCACTTCGCTGGCGTCCGCCAGTTGCGGCCCCATCATGGCGATGTACATCCAGCTGATCGGCAGAATGCTTGCGCTGCCCCAAGGCGCTGCGCTGACGGCGCCATTTTGCGGGTGCGGCCCATCGATTGGCACCACCGGATGGTTGGCCACGAACGGCGCCAGATGTGCCCGAACACCAATCGGCCCCATGCCCGGCCCACCGCCACCATGGGGAATGCAGAAGGTCTTGTGCAGGTTCATGTGCGAGACATCGGCACCAATATCGGCCGGCCGCGCCAACCCCACCTGAGCGTTGAGGTTGGCGCCATCCATGTACACCTGCCCCCCGTGCTGGTGGATCACCTCACAGATTTCGCTGATGCCCTCCTCATACACCCCATGAGTCGAAGGGTAGGTCGCCATCAGGCAGGCGAGTTTTTCGGCGGCCTGCGCGGCTTTTTCCTTGAGGTCATCCAGGTCGACGTTGCCCGCCTCGTCGCACTCGACGATCACCACGCGCATCCCGGCCATTTGCGCCGACGCGGGATTGGTGCCGTGAGCCGACGAAGGAATCAGGCAGATATCGCGGCCGCCCTGTTGCCGGCTCTCATGGTATTTGCGGATCGCCAGCAGCCCGGCGTATTCGCCCTGGGCACCGGAGTTGGGTTGCATGCAGATCGCGTCGAAACCGGTGATCGCGCACAACCAGCGCTCCAGTTCCTCGATCATCAGCCCATAACCGGCGGCCTGTTCCTTGGGCACGAACGGGTGCAGGTTGGCGAACTGCGGCCAGGTAATCGGGATCATCTCGCTGGTGGCGTTGAGCTTCATGGTGCAGGAGCCCAACGGGATCATCGATTGATTGAGCGCCAGGTCCTTGTTTTCCAGCTGCTTGAGGTAGCGCAGCATCTCGGTTTCGCTGTGATGGGCGCTGAACACGGGGTGACGCAGATAAGGTGAGGTTCGCGCCAGCCCCTGGGGAATTCCGCCAGGCAAGACTTCGGCATCCAGGTCGTCGATGCTGAGCCCGTGATCGGCCCCCAGGAACACGTCGAACAGCTTCGCCACGGTGCCTTCGTCGCAGGTTTCGTCGAGGCTCAAGCCCAGCTGGCCGCGCCCGAGAATGCGCAGGTTGATCTGTGCGGCCCGGGCACTTTCGATGATCGCGGTCTGGGTCCCGCCGACTTCCAGCGTCAAGGTGTCGAAGAAGTGCCGGTTGACCCGGGTGATACCGTTGCGTTCAAGCCCGGCGGCAAGGATGCAGGTCAGCCGATGAACCCGCTGGGCAATTCGCTTGAGCCCTTCGGGGCCGTGGTAGACCGCATAGAAACTGGCGATATTGGCCAGCAGCACCTGGGCCGTGCAGATGTTGGAGTTGGCCTTCTCCCGGCGGATGTGTTGCTCGCGGGTTTGCAGGGCCATGCGCAGGGCGGTGTTGCCCCGCGCATCTTTCGAAACACCGATGATCCGCCCGGGAATCGCGCGCTTGTATTCATCGCGGCTGGCAAAAAATGCTGCATGAGGCCCGCCGTAGCCCATGGGCACGCCAAATCGCTGGGACGAGCCGAACACCACATCGGCACCCAGTTCACCCGGTGGAGTCAACAACAACAGGCTCAGCAAATCCGTGGCGACACAGGCCAGGGCCTGTTGCGCGTGCAGGTGATCAATCAGCGGTCGCAGGTCGTGGATTTCACCGTGGGTGTCAGGGTATTGCAGCAGCGCGCCGAACACCTGGTGCCGCTTCAAGTTATCCACAGTATCGACGATCAGATCGAAGCCGAAACCTTCAGCGCGGGTCTGCACCACGGAAATGGTTTGCGGGTGGCAGTTTTCGTCGACAAAGAACAGGTTGCTTTTGGACTTGGCGACCCGCTTGGCCAGGGCCATGGCCTCCGCCGCGGCGGTGGCTTCATCGAGCAGCGAGGCATTGGCCAGTTCCAGGCCGGTCAGGTCGATGGTCAGTTGCTGGAAGTTCAGCAGCGCTTCAAGTCGCCCTTGGGCGATCTCTGGCTGATAGGGGGTGTACGCGGTGTACCAGCCGGGATTTTCCAGCACATTACGCAGAATGACCGCCGGTGTGAGGGTGCCGTGATAGCCCATGCCGATCAGGCTGGTCCAGACCTGGTTCTGCTCGGCATAACCGCGCAGCTTGGCCAGCGCGGCCTCTTCATCAAGTGCCGGGGGCAGGTCCAACGGTCGGTTGAGGCGGATGCCCGGCGGCACCGTCTGCTCGATCAAATCGACCCGACTGCCCAGGCCGAGGCTGTCGAGCATCGCCTGTTGCTCGGCGGCATCGGGCCCGAGGTGGCGGCGCAGAAAGGCATTGGGGTCGCGTAACTGGCTCAGGGACGGCAATTGGGACATGACGGGCTCTCTCTTGACTGGCGCTCAGCGTCGATGCAACACGGTCAAACCAGCATAGCAGCCACTCTGTAGGAGCGAGCTTGCTCGCGATGACCCCGAGTGCGCCGCGGGGTCTCAGGTTGCAGCGTTATCGTTAACAACCATCGCGAGCAAGCTCGCTCCTACAAGGGAAATTCGCCAGACAACAAAAAGCCCCGACGAGTCGGGGCTTTGGATGACGCTGAAGGCTTACTCGCCGATGGCGGCCTTGTAGCCGGCGGCATCCAGCAGTTTTTCAAGTTCGGCGGTGTCGCTTGGCTTGAGCTTGAAGATCCACGCGCCGTACGGGTCGCTGTTGAGCAGTTCCGGCGAAGCGCTCAAGTCTTCGTTGACCGCGATCACTTCACCGGCAATCGGGGAGTAGATGTCGGAAGCGGCTTTGACCGATTCAACGACACCCGACTGATCACCGGCAGCAAACACGTTGCCGACTTCAGTCAGCTCGACGAACACCACATCACCCAGCGCTTCCTGCGCGTGATCGCTGATGCCCACGGTGACGGTGCCATCGGCTTCCAGACGTGCCCATTCGTGACTTTCGGCAAAACGCAGGTCGGCAGGGATATCGCTCATGTTCTGTGTCCTCAGGAAATGGTCGGCGGTCATGTCCGCCAGAAAAGATTAGATCAAGGTTTTGCCGTGGCGTACGAAGGTCGGTTTGACCACCCGGACCGGGTACCACTTGCCACGGATTTCCACTTCAGCGCGGTCGGCTGTTGCCATCGGCACGCGCGCCAGTGCAATCGACTTGCTTAGCGTAGGAGAGAAACTACCACTGGTGATCTCCCCTTCGCCAACATCGGCGATGCGGACCACCTGATGAGCACGCAAAACACCACGCTCCTCAAGGACCAGACCGACCAGTTTGTGCTGTACACCGGCGGCCTGCTCGGTTTCCAGCGCCTTGCGCCCGATGAACTGCCGGGTGGCAGGTTCCCAGGCGATACTCCAGGCCATATTGGAGGCCAAGGGTGAAATATCCTGCTGGATGTCCTGACCGTAAAGGTTCATGCCGGCTTCGACCCGCAAGGTATCCCGCGCGCCGAGGCCGATGGGAGAAATCCCGGCGCCGACCAGATCGTTGAAAAAGCCTGGCGCCTGATCGGCCGGCAGAATGATTTCCAGGCCGTCTTCGCCGGTATAACCGGTGCGTGCGATGAACCAGTCACCATCGGACAGGCCTTCGAAAGGCTTGAGGAGCTGGATCAGGTTGCCGCGGGACTGACTGACCAATTCGGCAATTTTCTGCCGGGCGTGGGGGCCCTGGATGGCCAGCATCGCCAACTCGGTACGCTCGCGAAGTTGCACATCGAAACCGTCGAGATGCGCTTGCATCCAAGCCATGTCCTGATCGCGGGTGGAGGCGTTGACCACCAGGCGATAACCCTCATCGAGACGGTAGACGATCATGTCGTCGACAATCCCGCCCTGCTCGTTGAGCATGGTGCTGTACAACGCACGGCCTGGGCTGTGCAGGCGTTCGACATCATTGGCCAGTAAATGCCGGAGCCAGGCTTTGGCCTGGGCGCCACCGACATCGATTACGGTCATGTGGGATACATCGAAGACACCGCAATCGCGGCGCACCTGATGGTGTTCCTCGACCTGCGATCCATAATGCAGAGGCATGTCCCAACCGCCAAAATCGACCATCTTCGCGCCGAGTGCGAGATGAAGGTCATACAGAGGCGTACGCTGTCCCATGGGTTTCTCCTTCCGGGCGTGGCGAAGATGCGGGCAGGTGCTGCACGGACTGAATGCCTTGAAACAAAGGGCCTTCAGCCGATTTCAGCTACCTGGTCTGTCAGACGGACCGCACCGAATGCCGCGCATTGTAGCCGCAAGGTGTAGGACTGACACCTAGCTGTTTCGATGTGCTGAGCGTCGGATCAATCCGATGACCGGTAACAGCCCGACCAGTACCAGGGTCAATGCCGGCAAAGACGCCCGCGCCCATTCGCCTTCGCTGGTCATTTCGAAGATTCGCACCGCCAGCGTGTCCCAGCCAAACGGGCGCATCAGCAAGGTTGCGGGCATTTCCTTGAGCACATCGACGAACACCAGCAGCGCGGCGCTCAACGTGCCGGGTAGCAATAATGGCAGATACACTTTGAAAAACAGTCGTGGCCCACTGACGCCAAGGCTACGTGCCGCTTCGGGCAAAGATGGCCGTATACGCGCCAGGCTGCTTTCCAGCGGTCCGTAAGCCACCGCAATGAATCGCACCAGATAGGCCAGCAACAATGCCGACAGGCTGCCCAGCAGCAGCGGCTTGCCCGCACCACCGAGCCAGCTCGAGAGCGGGATCACCAGTTCGCGGTCCAGGTAACTGAACGCGAGCATGATCGACACCGCCAGCACCGAACCGGGCAAGGCGTAGCCCAGGTTGGCCAGACTGACCCCGGAACGAATGACCCGGGTGGGCGCCAGTCGTCGGGCAAACGCCAGTAACAAGGCGGCGCTGACGGTGATCAACGCCGCCATACCCCCCAGGTACAAGGTATGGACGATCAACCCGGTGTAGCGCTCGTCGAGATCGAAGCGCCCACGCAGCCAGAACCACACCACCAATTGCAGCATCGGGATAACGAAAGCACAGGCGAACACCAGGCAGCACCACATCGTGGCCGCCAGTGCCTTGACGCCTCGCAGGTGATACAGCGCCTTGACCCGTGGTCGCTCGTTACTCGCCCGGTTCGCCCCACGGGCACGCCGTTCGCCGTAGAGCACGAGCATCACCACCAGCAATAACAGGCTGGCCAGTTGCGCGGCGGACGACAGGCTGAAAAAACCGTACCAGGTCTTGTAGATGGCCGTGGTGAAGGTATCGAAGTTGAATACCGACACTGCGCCGAAGTCCGCCAGGGTTTCCATCAGTGCCAATGCCACGCCCGCACCGATGGCTGGCCGCGCCATGGGCAATGCCACCCGCCAGAACGCTTGCCAGGGCGATTGACCAAGGACCCGCGCGGCTTCCATCAGGCCTTTGCCCTGGGCGAGGAAGGCGGTGCGCGCCAGCAGGTAAACATAGGGATAAAAGACCAGCACGAGCACGACGATCACGCCACCCGTGGAGCGCACGCGCGGCAGCCGCAGGCCACTGCCAAACCACTCGCGCAGCAGGGTTTGCACGGGCCCGGCAAAATCCAGCAGGCCGACGAAGACGAAGGCCAGCACATAGGCAGGGATCGCGAAGGGCAGCATCAATGCCCAGTCCAGCCAGCGCCGACCGGGGAATTCGCAAAGGCTGGTAAGCCAGGCCAGGCTGACACCCAGGACTGTCACGCCGACACCGACGCCTAGCACCAGGGTCAGGGTATTGCCCAGCAAACGCGGCATCTGCGTGTCCCAGAGATGAGACCAGATCTGTTGATCGATGGTTTGCCAGGACAGCAGCAGCACGCTCAGGGGCAACAGGACCAGCGCAGCAATGGCGAAGACGACTGGATACCAGCGGCGTTGGGCGGGATGGGCCACAGGCTTGGTTCTCTACTATCTAATGGATGAGATCGACACTGGCAGGAGCGAGCTCGCTTGCGAAAAACGTCAACGATAATGCGGGAAGCCTGACGGTCCGCGGCGCCCTGACGTTCATCGCGAGCAAGCTCGCTCCTACAGCGTCAGGGGTGCGTAACGCAAAAACAAACGCCCCGCCTAGGCGGGGCGCAGCATAACAGCTGGCTCAGTTCCAGCCAGCCTTGTCCATCATGCGAATCGCCTCAGCCTGGCGCTTGCCGGCGATTTCCACAGGCAAGGTATCAGCAATGAACTTGCCCCATGCGGCGACTTCAGCCGATGGCTGCACGGCCGGATTCGCCGGGAACTCCTGGTTCACGTCGGCAAAGATTTTCTGCGCTTCAGGGGTGGTCATCCACTCCACCAGAGCCTTGGCCGCTTCCGGGTGTGGCGCGTGTTGTGTCAGGCCGATACCCGACAGGTTGATGTGTACGCCACGGTCAGCCTGGTTCGGCCAGAACAGTTTCACCGGCAGGTCTGGCTTCTGCTTGTGCAGGCGGCCGTAGTAGTAGGTGTTGACGATACCGACGTCACACTGGCCGGCGTTGATCGCTTCCAGTACGGCGGTGTCGTCGGAGAACACGTCGGTGGACAGGTTCCTGACCCAGCCCTTGAGGATCTCCTCGGTCTTCCCGGCGCCGTGCACTTCGATCATGGTCGCGGTCAGGGACTGGTTGTAGACCTTCTTCGCCGTGCGCAGGCACAGGCGGCCTTCCCATTGTTTGTCGGCCAGCGCTTCGTAGGTGGTCAGTTCACCCGGCTTCACCCGATCTGTGGAGTAGGCAATGGTCCGCGCCCGCAGGCTCAGGCCGGTCCAGGCGTGGGAGGCTGCCCGGTATTGCAGCGGAATATTGGTGTCGATGGTTTTCGAGGTGAACGGCTGGAGGATGCCCATCTGCTCGGCTTGCCAGAGGTTGCCGGCATCGACGGTGAGCAGCAGGTCGGCCGGCGTATTCGCGCCCTCGGCCTTGAGCCGCTGCATCAGCGGCGCTTCCTTGTCGGTGATGAACTTCACCTTCACGCCGGTCTTGGCGGTGTAGGCATCGAATACTGGCTTGATCAGCTCGTCGATTCGCGAGGAGTAGACCACCACTTCGTCAGCGGCCTGGGCGGCGGTGCTGCCGATCAGGGTCAAGGCCAGTGCAGTCAGTAGACGCTTCGGTGCCAACATGGGAGCGGTCTCTCGATTGAAAAATGAGGACAAATGATAAGGACTCACATTTAGCTTCTCAATCGAACCCGCTTGCGGAGGAGTTACCAGATGTTGCACAAGCTGGAATATTGGGTGGCCGAACTGCCGACATCGCGAGCAAGCTCGCTCCCACAGGGTTCTCCAGCGTTCACACAAATTGCATTAACACCTGAATTCCTGTGGGAGCGAGCTTGCTCGCGAAGGGGCCCTTAACCTCAACAGAAATCTCAGGCCTTGGCGAGTGCCGGCAAATCCCCGGTCAACCCCAGCGCTTCACGCACGAACAACGCCTTGGCTTCCGGCATTTTCTCCACCATTTTCAACCCGGTATTACGCAACCAGCGCACCGGCAACGGATCGGCCTGGAACAACCGCTCGAAGCCTTCCATCGCCGCCATCAGCGCCAGGTTGTGGGGCATGCGTCGACGCTCGTAACGGCTGAGGACTTTCACATCCGCCAGGCGTTCGCCACGTGTTGCCGCTTGCAGCAACACTTCGGCCAGCACGGCGGCATCGAGGAATCCGAGATTCACCCCCTGCCCGGCCAACGGGTGAATGGTGTGGGCCGCGTCGCCGATCAATGCCAGGCCTTCAGCCACATACCGCTTGGCATGCCGCTGACGCAGGGGCACACACAGGCGCGGATCGGCGCTCAGTACTTCGCCGAGCCGACCTTCAAAGGCCCGCTCCAATGCCTTGCAGAAACCTTGATCATCCATCGCCATCAGACGTTCGGCTTCGCCGGGTGTGGTCGACCAGACGATCGAACACCAATTCTGTTGGCCGTCCCGCTCAAGGGGCAGAAACGCCAACGGGCCGGTGTCGGTGAAACGCTGCCAGGCCGTCATTTGATGCGGTTTGGCGCAACGCACGCTGGTGACGATGGCATGGTGCATATAATCCCATTCGCGGGTCGCCACTCCGGCCAGACGTCGCACCGCCGAGTTGGCGCCATCTGCCGCGATCACCAGCGGCGCGCGCAGGGTGCGGCCATCGGCCAGGGTCAGCAGCCAGTCATCGCCGGAGCGGCGCATCTGCTCCAGGCGAGCATTGGCCAGCAACCCCAGGTCGCAATCGTGCAGGCGCTCGAGCAAGGCATCCTGGACCACGCGGTTCTCGACGATATGCCCCAGCACCTCGGCATGCACGCTGGGCGCCGAGAAGTGGATTTGCCCGGTGCCGCTGCCATCCCAGACCTGCATGTCGGTGTAGGGGCTGCTGCGCCGCCCGGCGATGCCGTCCCACACGCCCAGGCGCTCGAGAATCCGCTGGCTGGCGGCCGACAAGGCGCTCACCCGCGGCTCAAACGCTGCCTGAGCGTTGAACGGTTTGACGCTCATGGGGCTGCCGTCCAGCAGCAGGACTTCCAGCCCGCTGTCCTGCAACGCCAGCGCCAGGGCGCTGCCGACCATTCCGGCCCCGACAATCAGCAGATCTGCGCGCATTTCCATGCTTTAAGCCTGTCTCTCTTGCGGCTCGAGCCGCACGTAAAGGGTTTTCCCGACCCGCGCCACCCAGTGGCCGGCGCTGTCATGAATGTCGAACCTGCAAGGCAGGTATTTTATCAATCGCGCCTTGCCGAATCGGCGGATCAGCCAGTTACGCATCTGGACGCGTACCCAGCCCCATCGCCTGCCGGGCAAACCAGCGTTTGGCCGGTGGCAGCAGATCGAGGCCGAGCAAGCCGATGTTGCGCCCCAGGGACACCAGCGGCTGGGTACTGCCGAACAGGCGCGTAACCTGATCGGAGAAGCCCACGGTGAGGTCCTGATCGAGACGCTGGTGTTCGCGATAGGCCTGCAACGTGGCGAAGTCGCCCAATGGTTTTTCACTGGCGAGCAAGGCATTGGCCAGGGCCTGAGCGTCGCGCAGGGACAGGTTGAATCCCTGGCCGGCAATCGGATGCAGGCTGTGCGCCGCGTTGCCGAGCACCGCCAGATGCGGGCGCACCTGTTCTTCGGCCTCGACCAGTGTCAGCGGATACAGATGCCGCGCACCCACCTGCTTCAATGTGCCAAGGCGATAACCGAACACACCCTGCAACTCGCTGAGGAAGCTGCGCTCGTCGAGGGCTGCCAGGCGTTGCGCGTCCATGCCCAGGCGGGTCCAGACCAATGCGCAGCGATTATCCGGAAGCGGCAGCAACGCCATCGGGCCTTCGTCGGTGAAGCGCTCGAAAGCCATGCCGTTGTGGGCTTCGCTCGGGGTGATGTTGGCGATCAGCGCGCTCTGGTTGTATGGACGCTTGCGGATGCCGATCCCAAGTTGCTCGCGCAGGCCGGAGCGGCCACCATCGGCGAGCACCGCGAGGTCGCATTCCAGGGTGGTTTCATCATTGAGGGTCAGGCGGTAGCCGTCGGTCAGCGGCTCCATGCGGGTGACTTCTGCCGGGCAGTGCCATCTGATCACGTCCTTGTCCAGGCCTTGCCACAGGCATTGGCCGAGCCAGGCGTTTTCAACGACATAACCCAGCGCTGGAACACCCTCTTCCATCGCCGACAACCGCGCCGTCGAGAATCGACCACGGTCGGAAACATGAATCTGCTTGATCGGCTCGGCTCGGCGCGAGACTTCCTGCCAGACACCCAACCGTTGATAGATTTGCCGCGAGCCGAAGGACAACGCCGAGGAACGGGCATCGTAACTCGGTTGCCAGGTGTCGCCAGGAGCAAACGGCTCGATCAACACGATCTTCCAGCCTCGGGCTTTGGCCCCGGCCTGAAGCGCCAGTGCCAGGCTTGCACCGACCAGCCCGCCACCAATGATTGCCAGATTGACTCGACTCATGCTGCCTGTGTCCGCGCGGCGGCCATCAGGGCCTCTATCTCGGCGACGGTTTTCGGCACGCCGCTCGTCAATATTTCACAGCCGGTTTTAGTGACCACTACGTCGTCCTCGATGCGCACGCCGATGCCGCGCCATTTCTTCGCAACATTCTGGTTGTCCGGGGCGATATAGATCCCCGGTTCCACGGTCAGCGCCATGCCGACTTCCAGCACGCGCCACTCGCCGCCGACCTTGTATTCGCCGACGTCATGCACATCCATGCCCAGCCAATGGCCGGCGCGGTGCATGTAAAACGCCTTGTAGGCTTCGCTGGCGATCAGTTCGTCAACGTCACCACGCAGCAGACCCAGCTTGACCAGCCCGGCCGTGATGACCCGGACCGTGGCCTCGTGCGCCTGATTCCAGTGCTTGTTCGGGGCGATTTCGGCAAAGGCGGCTTCCTGGGAGGCCAGCACCAATTCGTAGATCGCTTTCTGTTCCGCTGAATATTTGCCGCTGACCGGAAAGGTCCGGGTGATGTCGCTGGCGTAGCAGTCGATCTCGCAACCGGCATCGATCAGCACCAGATCCCCGTCCTTGAGCAGCGCGTCATTCTGCTGGTAATGCAGGATGCAGCTGTTGCGCCCCGCCGCGACGATCGAGCCGTATGCCGGCATCTTCGCCCCGCCCTTGCGGAATTCGTAATCGAGCTCGGCTTCCAGGCTGAATTCGTGCAATCCGGCGCGACAGGCCTGCATTGCCCGTACGTGCGCCTGGGCGGAAATCCGCGCTGCCTCGCGCATCACTTTCACTTCTGCCGCCGATTTATACAGGCGCATGTCGTGCAGCAGATGATCCAGGGCAACGAATTCGTTCGGCGGCTGGGCACCGAGGTTGGCCTTGGAGCGGATCACGTTGATCCACTCCATCAGGTGGCGATCGAATTCGGGGTTGCTGCCCATGGCCGAATACACCCGGTCACGGCCTTCGATCAGGCCCGGCAGGATGTCGTCGATATCAGTGATCGGAAAGGCATCGTCGGCGCCGAAGTCGCGAATCGCGCCTTCCTGCCCGGCACGCAGGCCATCCCACAGCTCGCGCTCGGCATTGCGTTCGCGGCAGAACAGGATGTATTCGCCATGCACGCGCCCCGGCATCAACACCAATACGGCCTGGGGCTCGGGAAAGCCGCTGAGGTACTGAAAGTCACTGTCCTGGCGGTAGACGTGCTCGACGTCGCGGTTACGAATGGCCACCGCGGCGGCGGGCAGGATGGCGATGCTGTTGGGTTCCATCTGCGCCATCAGGGCCTTGCGGCGACGGCTGTATTCCGATTTCGGGATATGGATCATGGGCAGATGGCGTTCCCTGGCAAACGATTAGTGCAGCGACGGTTTGGCGGCGGCCGGTACGTCTTTTTTGGTCTCGGAGAACAACAGCAGCGGTGCGACGCGCAGGTACTCCATGACTTCCATGTAGTCGTTTTCGCCGTCGTCGGACTCTTCCAGGGCATCCTGCACCTGGGAAATGGCCGCCAGATCCTGCAGCACCTCGGTGGCCTCGGAACTCAGGGCGCTGCTGTCACGGCAGTTCAGGCCGAAGCCACTGAGGAAACCCTGGCACCACTGGCCCAGTGCGACGGCACGTTCGGTGAGAGGGGCGTCATCGGTCGGCAACAGCAGAACGACGGTCACGTCGTCGCCCGTTAGCTCGCCCTTGACCATCTCTTGCAAGCCGATCAAGGCGTTGCGAACGTTGTCCTGCGGCTCGCTTTCGAGCAGTTCGGCGGCGTCGATCAACCACTCTTCGGCATTGAAACCGGCGCCGGCACAGCTGCGGCCGAGCAGCAGGCCATGCAGTTCGGCAGGCGAGACGTTATGACCGCTGGAAGTCAGCAGGGTGGCGAAGGCTTGGTACGGGGAATTCTGAATGGTCATGGGCAGCTAGGCGCCAGACGGCGCTATGTCTAGAATGAAGGCCTTGTATCCTACATCGACTACCCCTGTAGGAGCGAGCTTGCTCGCGATGGTCGTCAATGATAACGCTGGGTACCTGACACCCTGCGGCGTTCTCGGCTTCATCGCGAGCAAGCTCGCTCCTACAGTCCGTCACCCATCAGACAGTGAAGACAATGGAAGACACCGACCTGCAAGCGCTGATGGCCAGACTCGAACTGCTGATTACCCGAGTCGAGCAACTTAAGAGTCAAAACGGACTCTTACTAGCTCAGGAAAAGACCTGGCGCGAGGAACGCGCACACCTCATTGAAAAAAACGAAATCGCCCGGCGTAAGGTCGAATCGATGATTTCGCGCCTCAAGGCCCTGGAGCAAGACTCATGAGTTCAAGCAATAGCGTCACCGTGCAGATCCTCGACAAAGAGTATTCGATCATCTGCCCTCAGGAAGAGCGCAGTAATCTGATCAGCGCCGCCCGTTATCTGGACGGCAAGATGCGCGAGATCCGCAGCAGCGGCAAAGTCATCGGCGCCGACCGTATCGCCGTGATGGCCGCGCTGAACATCACCCACGACCTGTTGCACAAGGAAGAACGGCCGGATATCCAGGCCAGCGGCTCGACCCGCGAACAAGTGCGTGACCTGCTCGATCGCGTCGATCTGGCGCTCGCCACCGATCCGGATGTCACCAAAGGCTGATTCGCGCCGCCGCTTGCGGTATAATCCCCTCACTCCCTGGGGTGCTTGCCAGTTGGCGATGTCCCTGAGCCGATTTGCTATACCCTGGAGGTTGCACGTTGGGCTGGTGTGCATGTCCGCTAGACGGAAAGCCTTAAAGCCTACTGCATCTTCCACCTTGAACTTTCGGGTTCAAGGGCTAAGTCGACAGCGGCACATTCGGGGAGCCTGATTTCAGTCCAATGCCGGTTTTGATACCGGCATTGGCGTTTTTACGGGTACGCTTCACGTATCCGCATTGTTGAAGCCCGAATACATGACCGAACCTGCGCTGCTCCCCCGCCCGCAACTTCGACGCATGCTGCGCAAGGCCCGCCGCGCACTGACACCCAGTCAGCAACGCCAGGCCGCTCGCGGGCTGTACAAGCAATTGGCCCAGCAACCGCTGTTCCGCCGCGCCCGGCACATCTCGCTCTATCTGCCGACCGATGGTGAAATCGATCCGCGTCTGTTGCTGCGCGCCGCGCAACGCCGGGGCAAAGCCACCTATCTACCGGTGCTGAGCGCCTGGCCGCGAACCAAAATGGTGTTCCAGCGCATCCGTCCCGGGGAAAAACTCAAACCCAACCGCTTCCGTATTCTCGAACCACGGGCCAACCTCGCCCGGCAGCGCAAGATCTGGGCGCTGGATCTGGTGCTGTTGCCATTGGTGGGTTTTGACGATGTCGGCGGACGCCTGGGAATGGGCGGTGGTTTCTACGACCGGAGCCTGGCCTACCTGGCGCGACGAAATGACTGGCGCAAGCCCACGCTGTTGGGGCTGGCCCATGAATGTCAGAAAGTGGCGCGATTGGCTCAGGCGAGCTGGGATGTGCCGCTGCAAGGAACGGTGACGGACAAGGCCTGGTATTACGCAGGCTAGGCGCCACTTCGATCAGTGGCGCCGAGGCAACAGGATCAGCGCTTGAAGGCTGTCGACTGTTGCTGCAACTGGGCGAGTTCGACCGGCGCATCGGTCTTGTTGGCCCATAGGCTTTGGGCATAGCCAGTGGTCACGACGCCAAGGCCAAACAAAATGACCAAAATCCATAGTAAATCCGGTTTGCGTTTCATCGATTGCCCCCCAAAGGCACATCAACACGATGACAGCAGCGGTTTCCGTTTGTAGGCCGTGCAGCAGCGTCAAGCTTTAAAGGCCGGCATTTTGCGACAACGTGAACCGCTGCGCAAATGCTGACGTCAACCGACTGTCGGTTTGTCATAAAATCGCCAACAAGCTGCTCAATCACCACGCAAGGAGCAAAAGACATGGCCTATTGGCTGATGAAATCCGAGCCCGACGAACTCTCGATCAAAGGGCTGGAAAAGCTCGGCAAAGCGCGCTGGGACGGGGTTCGCAACTATCAGGCGCGTAATTTTTTGCGTGCCATGGCGGTGGGGGATGAGTTCTTTTTCTATCATTCCAGCTGCCCCGAGCCGGGGATTGCCGGAATCGGCAAGATTGTCGAAGCCGCGTATCCGGACCCGACGGCGCTGGAGCCAGAGAGCCATTATTTTGACCCGAAGGCCACTCCGGAGAAAAACGCCTGGAGTGCGATCGATGTCGCGCATGTCGAGACGTTTGCCCGGGTGCTGAAACTGGATTATCTGAAACAGCAGACGGCGCTGGCCGAGTTGCCACTGGTGCAGAAAGGCTCGCGGTTATCGGTGATGCCGGTGACGGCGGAGCAATGGGCAGCGGTGATTGCCTTAAAGTCTTGAGTCATTTGTCGCCTGGACTGGCCTCATCGCGAGCAAGCTCGCTCCCACAGGGGGCTGTGGTGGACATGTGATTGTGCTTCAACACAAATCCACTGTGGGAGCGAGCTTGCTCGCGATGACGCCAGTTCAAGCAATAGAAGTCTTACTGAATGATCAGGTTGTTGAACAACAAATCCTCAACCACCGGCTTACCGGTTTCGTCGTTCATCACCTGTTGGGTCTGTTTCAGGGCCTCCTGACGCAGCTTTTCCTTGGCCTCGACGTTGTTCATCGTCTCGGTGGTCTGCTGGGCGAACAGTGCGACCAATTGATTGCGGATCAAGGGTTCATTGGCCTTCACCGCCTTGGCGGCCTCGTCACCGGTCACCCGCAACGCCACATCGGCCTTGTAGACCTTGAGTTTCGGCGTGCCGTCCAGCCCGTAGTTACCCACGAACGGCGGGCTCAGGGTGATGTAACTGACCTTCGGAGCTGCATCTTCTTTGGCTTCTTCGGCCACCGCTGCCACAGGCAGAGACAGGGCCAGCATCAACATGATCCACGCTTTCAAAATTCGCTCCTTATCCGGTTTGCGGCCTAGCATAACGACCCGCCGCGCAAGCACAAGCTTATGGCTGACTATCAGGGCCGGGCATGCTCGTTGACCCATCGACCCACACACCTACACTTATCGGCCATCACTCCCAAAGGAATAGCCCTGATGAAAGCCGTGCTGTGCAAAGCCTTCGGCCCTGCCGAATCGCTGGTGCTGGAAGACGTCGCCAGTCCTGTCGCGAAGAAGAATGAAATCCTGCTGGACGTGCACGCCGCCGGGGTGAACTTCCCCGACACGTTGATCATCGAGGGCAAATACCAGTTCAAGCCGCCCTTCCCGTTTTCGCCGGGTGGTGAAGCGGCCGGCGTGGTCAGCGCAGTGGGTGAAAAAGTCAGCCACTTGAAAGTCGGTGACCGGGTCATGGCCCTGACCGGCTGGGGCAGCTTTGCCGAGCAGGTCGCCGTGCCGGGCTACAACGCACTGCCGATCCCGCCATCGATGGACTTCAACACCGCCGCCGCCTTCAGCATGACCTACGGCACCTCGATGCATGCCCTCAAGCAGCGCGGCAACCTGCAACCGGGCGAAACCCTGCTGGTACTGGGTGCTTCCGGCGGCGTCGGCCTCGCGGCGGTGGAAATCGGCAAAGCCATGGGCGCCCGGGTGATCGCGGCGGCCAGCAGCGCAGAGAAACTCGCCGTGGCCAAGGCCGCCGGCGCCGACGAACTGATCAACTACAGCGAAACCAGCCTGAAGGACGAAATCAAGCGTCTGACCGACGGCCAGGGTGCCGACGTGATCTACGACCCGGTCGGCGGCGACCTGTTCGACCAGGCCATCCGTGCCATCGCCTGGAACGGCCGCTTGCTGGTGGTCGGCTTCGCCAGCGGTCGCATTCCCGAATTGCCGGTCAACCTGGCCTTGCTTAAAGGTGCGGCAGTGCTCGGCGTGTTCTGGGGCTCGTTCGCCCAACGCCAGCCGCAGGACAACGCGGCGAACTTCCAGCAGTTGTTTGGCTGGTTTGCCGAAGGCAAGCTCAAGCCTCTGGTGTCCCAGGTGTATCCGCTGAGCAATGCGGCGCAGGCGATCAATGACCTTGGCCAGCGTAAAGCGGTGGGGAAAGTGGTGGTGCAGGTTCGCTGAATCTCTCTGCAAAAAAGCGCGGCCATGTAGCCGCGCTTTTATTGCCGTCAAAGCAACACCCGAATCTCCTCCGGCAAAAACCGCACATACCGACTCGCCGGATGTGCGCTACACCGCTGCACAATCGAACGGACGCTGGCATTGAGCTTGGCAATCAGAGCCAGACGCTTCTCTTCCGGCAATTGAGTCGGTGAAAGCGAGTGGGTCAGGTAACTGCGGGTCCAGCTGAAAACCGGCAGGTCCACCCACGAGGAAGTGGCGATGTTCAACGATGCCCGTGCGATAGCACTGCATTTCAGCCGCTCCAGCTCCTTGTTGACGTGGAAGGGATGTTCGCTGTCCAGCCTGTATTCCATGGGTGCGACCACGAGGATTTGCGCAGGTTGATCCTTGGTAATTGTCCACGGCTTGAATCGCCATTGGTTGACTGCGGCCAATGACGCCTCTTCGAGTTCGGGATGTGCACTTTGCGCAATCACGGCATTACTGACTGATCCATCGGCCTTCACAGTCATGCTGACACGCACCATGCCGGTGACACCCGCCCGATGCAGCGCCTTCGGATAAATCGGCTTTGGGTTGTTCTCGGGTATCAGAAATACCTCCCCGGCCCTGATATCCGCAGAGACCAGCAACAAAATTCCAACCAACCACCACCGCATGTCCCTCTCCCTTCGTCTGCAACGCCAGACTTGGCAACAGCACAAAGGTTAAAGCGCCGGGCCATTCGACATAACGCCATGACTTCTGCTTTAAACGAAGGATCTTTCCTAAAGTCCTGCCCCATTCCGGGCAGATCAAATGCCCCAAACGAAAACAGGTAACGCTTCCTACACCGCCCTTCACTTACATCTGAGCGACATGTTCATAAAGGAACGCGCGACTTCCAACATTTCCGCTGTTTTGTCGATGAGAACCGGTGCTATTTTCGGTAACGAAACTGTAACATTCGTATCCGCAGTCAAAACAAGAAATCTGGAGCTCTTGAATGTTTGCTTTCTTTCGTCCTGCCGCACATCAGGCTCCATTGCCTGAAGAAAAAATAGACAGCACCTACCGACGCCTTCGCTGGCAGATTTTCGCCGGCATTTTCATTGGCTATGCCGGTTACTACCTGCTGCGCAAGAACTTCTCCCTGGCCATGCCGTATCTGATCGATGAGGGCTACTCCCGTGGCCAGCTGGGTCTGGCGATGTCCGCCATCGCGATTGCCTACGGTCTGTCGAAGTTTCTCATGGGCCTGGTGTCCGACCGTTCCAACCCGCGCTTCTTCCTGCCATTCGGTCTTCTGGTGTCAGCTGGGGTGATGTTCATTTTCGGTTTCGCGCCCTGGGCGACGTCCAGCGTGACCATGATGTTCATTTTGCTGTTCATCAACGGCTGGGCACAGGGCATGGGTTGGCCGCCGAGTGGCCGGACCATGGTGCACTGGTGGTCGCAGAAGGAACGTGGCGGCGTGGTGTCCGTCTGGAACGTGGCGCACAACGTCGGCGGTGGCCTGATCGGCCCGTTGTTCCTGATCGGCATGGGGCTGTTCAATGACTGGCACGCCGCGTTCTACGTGCCGGCAGCCGTGGCGCTGGCAGTAGCGGTGTTTGCCTTTGTGACCATGCGCGACACCCCGCAATCGGTTGGCCTGCCGCCGATCGAGCAATACAAGAACGACTACCCGGAAGGCTACGACGCCAGCCACGAAGAGGAATTCAGCGCCAAGGAAATCTTCGTCAAATACGTGCTGCGCAACAAAATGCTCTGGTACATCGCCTTGGCCAACGTCTTTGTCTATCTGCTGCGTTACGGCGTGCTGGACTGGGCACCGACCTACCTGAAGGAAGCCAAGGGCTTCACTGTGGATAAAACCTCGTGGGCGTACTTCTTCTACGAGTGGGCAGGTATCCCGGGCACGCTGCTGTGCGGCTGGATGTCGGACAAGATCTTCCGTGGCAACCGTGGCCTGACCGGCATGGTGTTCATGGCGCTGGTGACGGTCGCGACGCTGGTTTACTGGCTCAACCCGGCCGGCAATCCGATGGTCGACATGATCGCGCTGCTTTCCATTGGCTTCCTGATCTACGGCCCGGTGATGCTGATCGGCCTGCAGGCGCTGGAACTGGCACCGAAGAAAGCTGCCGGTACGGCGGCGGGCTTTACCGGTCTGTTCGGTTACTTGGGCGGGTCGGTCGCGGCCAGTGCAGCGATGGGCTACACCGTGGACCATTTCGGTTGGGACGGCGGTTTCGTGCTGCTGGTCGGTGCCTGCCTGTTGGCGATGGCCTTCCTGGCCCCGACACTACGGCACAAACAAATCGCCAGTCAGGGCCGCGAAGCACTCGCTTGATCGGCCTTTGATTTACAGCGCTTGAGCCGCGCCTCCAGATTCCGGTCTGGCATGGCGTGGCTGCGCAGGGCGTGCGCGGTCTGCTCGACATAATCGCGAGTGGTGCCGTAGCGCCCGCAGGCGTTTTCAAACACATGGCTCAGCACATGGTCCGGCAAGTTGCCGGCATAGCTGGGCAGGTGTCGTTCCAGCACAAAACCCAATGCCTGAACCTGGCTGCCATCGTCGAGGCGGCAGTTGAGCCAGTGCGGGCGGTAGGAAGGGAAAGGCATCTCGCGCTGCCAAAGTGCGTAGAGCGAGGCTTCGAGTTGCTCTTCGGGCAAGCGATAGGCGAAACCGCTGCAAGAACCGCCGCGATCCAGGCCAAACACCAGGCCGGGCATTTCCGGTGTGCCGCGATGTTCGTGGGACCACAGGTACAACCCGCGATGGTAGCCATGCACCCGGCCGCGAACCCGCTCAACCGCCGTGCATTCAGGGCGCCAGATCAGCGAGCCATACGCAAACAGCCACACCGGCCCGCCCTTGTGGCGCGCCATGGTCGATTGCATCGAGCTGAGCAGTTGTTCGTGAGTGAGCTGCGGCCCCAGATCGAGCCGCGGAGGGTAAGCCAGATTCAAAAAAGCAGATTCAATGGCGCTCATGGCGAATAGCGTTCAGCTCCCCGCGGGTGAAGAATTACTTAATAGAACGCACGGCTGTAACAATAAGGCACATAAGTTTTAAGGCAATTTAAATGCCATGGCACAGTTCTTAATGAATTGCCTGGACAACATATAACCTACCGATATTTATAAAAATTTATAAATGCCGATTGGCTATATGTGGAGTTATATACCTGTAGGAGCGAGCTTGCTCGCGATGGAGTCAAGAACGCTGCGGGCAGCCTGACTTCCCGCGTAATCGTTAACGACCATCGCGAGCAAGCTCGCTCCTACAGGGTGTGCAGCATCAGGATCTTGGTGCGTAGGCAAATACGTCGGCACGCATCTGGTGGGCATCCATTCCCGCTTCCACCAGCGCATCCAGCGTGCCGTAGACCATGGCCGGAGAGCCACTGGCGTACACGTGTAGCGGCTTGAGGTCAGGGAAGTCTTCACAGACCGCTTCATGCAACATGCCGCACCGCCCTTCCCAACCGCATTGATCGCTGACGACCTTGTGCAGGAACAGGTTGGGCAACTTCAGCCATTCGTCCCAATGCTCGATCTGATAAAAATCTTCAGGACGACGCACGCCCCAATACAGATGCACCGGGTGCTTGAAACCCGAGGCCCGGCAATGCTCGATCAGACTATGGATCTGGCCCATGCCGGTACCCGCGGCGATCAGCACGAGAGGACCGTACGGCAACTCCTCCAGGTGGGTATCGCCGAACGGCAATTCGATCCGCACCATGCTGTTGCGCTGGAGCTGTTCGATCAGGCTCAGCGCACTGGATTCGCGCGCCAGTACGTGGATTTCCAGGTCGCGTCCCGCATGCGGTGCCGAGGCGAGGGAGAATGCGGACTTTTCGCCGTTCTCCCGTTCGATCATCAGGTACTGGCCAGCGTGGTAGCGCGGCGGTTTGCCAGCCGGAGCCCGCAGACGCACGCGCCAGGTGTCGCCGCCCACCTCCTTGCACTCAATGACCTGACACGACACGCTGCGCACCGGCAGTTCTCCCAGCGCGAGCACGCCATCCCACAGCACGATGCAGTCTTCCAGCGGCTCCGCTATGCAAGTGTAGAACTCGCCATGGTCACGCACATTGCCAGCCTGCTCGACCCGGCCTTCCACCAGCAGCGCCGCGCACACGTGGCAATTGCCGTTGCGGCAGCTTTGCGGGCATTCGTAGCCCAGACGTCGTGCGCCATCGAGAATCCGCTCGCCGGGCAATATCTCAAGTACTGCTCCGGAGGGCTGCAAGGTTACACGCATCAATCTATTCCTAACTGATTCCAGATGGCATCGATCCGCTGGGTCACGGCATCATCCTTGACGATGACCCGGCCCCATTCGCGAGTAGTTTCGCCCGGCCATTTATGCGTGGCATCGAGGCCCATTTTCGACCCCAGGCCGGAAACCGGCGAGGCGAAGTCGAGGTAGTCGATCGGCGTGTTGTCGATCATCACGGTGTCCCGCTTGGGGTCCATGCGCGTGGTGATGGCCCAGATCACGTCGTTCCAGTCCCGGGCGTTGATATCGTCGTCGGTGACGATAACGAACTTGGTGTACATGAACTGTCGCAAAAACGACCAAACACCCAGCATTACCCGCTTGGCGTGGCCCGGATACGACTTTTTCATGGTCACGATGGCCATGCGGTACGAGCAACCTTCGGGCGGCAGGTAGAAATCGGTGATCTCCGGGAACTGCTTCTGCAGGATCGGCACGAACACTTCGTTCAATGCCACGCCGAGGATCGCCGGCTCATCCGGCGGACGGCCGGTGTAGGTACTGTGGTAGATCGGCTTGATCCGATGGGTAATGCGCTCGACGGTGAACACCGGGAAGCTGTCGACTTCGTTGTAGTAACCGGTGTGGTCGCCGTATGGGCCTTCATCGGCCATCTCGCCCGGATGGATCACGCCTTCGAGGATGATTTCGGCGGTGGCCGGCACTTGCAGGTCGTTGCCGCGACACTTCACCAACTCAGTGCGGTTACCGCGCAAGAGGCCTGCGAAGGCGTATTCGGAAAGGCTGTCGGGCACCGGGGTCACGGCACCGAGGATGGTCGCCGGGTCAGCGCCCAGGGCCACGGAAACCGGGAACGGCTGGCCCGGATGCTTTTCGCACCACTCGCGGTAATCCAGCGCGCCGCCACGGTGGCTCAGCCAGCGCATGATGACCTTGTTGCGACCGATCACTTGCTGACGGTAGATACCGAGGTTCTGGCGATCCTTGTTCGGGCCTTTGGTGACGGTCAGACCCCAGGTGATCAGCGGACCGACGTCGCCCGGCCAGCAGGTTTGCACCGGCAGCATGGCCAGGTCGACGTCGTCGCCTTCGATGACCACTTCCTGGCACACCGCGTCCTTGACGACTTTCGGCGCCATCGAAATGATCTTGCGGAAGATCGGCAGCTTGGACCAGGCATCCTTCAAGCCTTTGGGTGGCTCGGGTTCCTTTAGGAACGCCAGCAGCTTGCCGATCTCGCGCAGCTCGCTGACCGACTCGGCACCCATGCCCATGGCGACCCGCTCGGGGGTACCAAACAGGTTGCCGAGCACCGGGATGTCATAGCCTGTCGGCTTTTCGAACAACAGCGCCGGGCCTTTGGCACGCAGCGTGCGATCACACACCTCGGTCATCTCCAGCACTGGAGAGACGGGGATCTGGATGCGTTTCAACTCTCCGCGCTGCTCAAGCTGCTGCACGAAATCCCGAAGATCCTTGAATTTCATTGATGATGGCACCCGAAAAATAGGCGTACATCCTACCTGCTCTGCCGGCCGCTGGCAGCTTATCGCTGCTTATCTGGATGCATTCACCTGCGGTTTCCCCGGGTTTGCCCTGGCTTGCAGACTGACAAACAGCGGTTCGAGGATCGGCGCCACGAACCGCGCACCGACTTCCGAGAGGTGATTGTCATCGGTGTACAACGAGTAGCCGCCGCGTTCGGCGCGGCACAGGCCGCTGGCATCACACAGTCTTGGCGCCGGGTCCACCACCTGTACCGCCGGGTCCTGCGCCAATTGTGCGAACAATTGACTGATGAATGCCTGGCGCTTGTGATGCTCTGCGAGCGCCAGCCCGACATCGTCGACCGGACGGGCCAGCATTGCCAGACGGGTGAGGCGATACGGTGGGCTGAAGGCCTGCAACGGCGCCTCTTTTACCAGCCAGACCCGATGCCCGCCGGCACGCAATTGCGCGACCCGGGTACGCAAGCCATCGGCCAGACGTTGTTCGGCAATTGCACGGTCGTAATGCCCGTCAGCGTTTTTCAGAACGTGGCCCAGATCACCTTTGGCATCGCCGTAGAGGTATAGGCTCCAGTGCGCGACCAGCACCACATCGCTGACAGCTTGCGGCTTCAGGGCCTGTTCAACACGTCGATTGAACCGCGCACAACGCGCATCGTGCTCCAGGCCTTCGACAGGCAAACAGCCAGCAGAACTGGCGAGCATCACATTGACGCCATGGGCCTTGGCACCCTCGTCGAAAACCGGAATCAACGCCGTGGCATGGCTATCGCCCCAGACAAGCGCTGGGGGCAGGCGGTTTTGCGCGCCATAACGGCAGAACAACTTGTCATCCGGCGTCTTGTCATCGGCCAGGCAGGCCATCAGCTCTGGCCGCCATTCGCGACCCTTGGCGTATTGCAGGGCCTGGTCAGACAGACGCCATGGCAAGCCGTCGGTCCATCGCAAGGCTTGTCCGGCCAGGCCGAGCACCAGGACGCCGCAGGCACCAGCGAGCAGAATCTGCCGGCGCCCTGCGAGCAGGCGACGCTCACGAAACGGGGTTTCGACGAATTTCCACGACAGATAACCCAGCAACAGCGTCAGTAAAATCAACCCGGCACTGTCGAAAACACTCGTTTCACCGACGCTGGCATAGCTGGAGAATACGAACACCGGCCAGTGCCACAGGTACCAGGAATATGAAATCAGACCGAGGCCGACCATTATCCGACTGCTCAAAAATTGACCAACCCAGGCTTCACGATGACCGTTGGCCAGAATCAGCAACACCACACCTGACACCGGCACCAACGCCGCGACACCCGGGAATGGCGTGGCCTTGTCATAACCGAACACCGCCAACAGGATCAGCAACATACCGAGCAGGCTCAGCCACTGCGCCGCCATCGGCTTGAGACGCCATGCAGACTTGGGCGCTACCGCCAGCATCGCACCGGCCAATAGCTCCCACGCACGCATAGGCAACAGGAAGAAAGCTTTTTCCGGATGATGGGTGACAGCCCACACGCTCAAACCAAAGGACAGCAGCAATACGCAGAACAGCGCCAGTCGCCAATGCTTGAGACGGCTCGACAGCAGTGTCAGCAGCAACGGGAAGACGATGTAAAACTGCTCCTCCACCGCCAGCGACCAGGTGTGCAGCAGGGGCTTGAGATCGGAGGCGACATCGAAATAGCCGTCCTGGCGCATGAACAGGATGTTGGAGACGAACATCACCTGGTAACGCACCGATCGTCCCAGCTCTTCGTAATCCTTCGGGGCCAGCAAAAACCAGCCGACCGCCAGCACCGCAATGATCATCGCGAACAACGCCGGCAAAATCCGCCGCGCACGTCGGGCCCAGAAATCGACGAAGCTGAATTGCCCGGCCTGGCGCTGATTCCAGATGATCGACGTGATCAGGTAACCGGAAATCACGAAAAACACGTCCACGCCGACAAAGCCGCCGGTAAACCCAGGAACGCCAAAGTGAAACAGCACGACGGCGATCACCGCCACTGCGCGCAAGCCGTCGATATCCCTTCGATAAGCCAGTGAGCTCATAAACATTAAACCGGTCAGATCGTTATTTTCAGCGCGCTTGAGCATCGCCCCCGGAGATGACTGCAAACGCGGCTGGTTGAAGTGCTAACCAACTGACCTTGGCCAATCAAAAACCTCCCATGGCCCAGGCAAAAAAAAGGCGCCCCACCGGGGCGCCATTCTCTTGAACTCAACGGGCGATGTTACTTGCGCTTCATCGACAGGAAGAATTCGTCGTTGGTCTTGGTCGTTTTCAGCTTGTCGACCAGGAACTCGATGGCAGCAATTTCATCCATCGGGTGCAGCAGTTTGCGCAGAATCCACATGCGCTGCAGCTCGTCGTCGGCGGTCAGCAACTCTTCGCGGCGGGTGCCGGAACGGTTGATGTTGATGGCCGGGAACACGCGTTTTTCAGCGATGCGGCGATCCAGAGGCAGCTCCATGTTGCCGGTGCCTTTGAATTCCTCGTAGATCACTTCGTCCATCTTCGAACCGGTTTCAACCAGCGCGGTGGCGATGATGGTCAGCGAGCCGCCTTCTTCGATGTTCCGCGCGGCACCGAAGAAACGCTTCGGTTTCTCCAGGGCGTGGGCATCGACACCACCGGTCAGTACCTTGCCGGAGCTCGGGATCACGGTGTTGTAGGCGCGCGCCAGACGAGTGATGGAGTCGAGCAGGATCACCACGTCTTTCTTGTGCTCGACCAGGCGCTTGGCCTTCTCGATCACCATTTCGGCAACCTGCACGTGACGGGTTGGCGGCTCGTCGAACGTCGAGGCAACCACTTCACCGCGCACGGTGCGCTGCATTTCGGTTACTTCTTCCGGACGTTCGTCGATCAGCAGCACGATCAGGTGAACTTCAGGGTTGTTACGCGCGATGTTCGCGGCAATGTTCTGCAGCATGATCGTCTTGCCGGCTTTCGGCGGTGCAACGATCAGACCGCGCTGGCCTTTACCGATCGGGGCGCACAGGTCGATGACACGACCGGTCAAGTCTTCGGTGGAACCGTTACCGGCTTCCATCTTCATGCGCACGGTCGGGAACAGCGGGGTCAGGTTCTCGAAGAGAATCTTGTTCTTCGCGTTTTCCGGACGGTCGAAGTTGATCGTGTCGACCTTGAGCAGCGCGAAATAACGCTCGCCTTCCTTTGGAGGGCGGATCTTGCCAACGATGGTGTCACCGGTGCGCAAGTTGAAACGACGGATCTGGCTCGGCGAGACGTAGATATCGTCCGGACCTGCGAGATAGGAAGCGTCAGCGGAGCGCAGGAAGCCGAAGCCGTCCTGGAGAATCTCCAGCACGCCATCACCGGAGATTTCCTCACCGCTTTTCGCGTGCTTCTTGAGCAGGGAGAAAATCACGTCCTGCTTGCGCGAACGGGCCATATTTTCTATGCCCATCTGTTCGGCCAATTCGAGCAGTTCGGTAATCGGCTTTTGCTTGAGTTCAGTCAGATTCATATAGGAATGACGTAATCATTTATGGAGGGGGGAAATTAAGCTTTTGGCTTAATGAGGCCGCGCCGCAGAGAAGGCGACAGGATCGCGTACTTATTCGAAAAGGAGTGCGTCGGCGACGGCTAGCAGGGGGCAATGGAGAAACCAGTGCGGGGCCGAATGTACCACCTGAGTTTAGGAGCGTCTAGCCCTGAATACGCAAAAAGCCCCGCTATTTGCGGGGCTTTTTCAGGACACTTTGCAACGACGCTTAGATGTTGGCGTCGAGGAAGGCAGCCAGTTGCGACTTCGACAGTGCGCCGACCTTGGTCGCTTCAACGTTGCCGTTCTTGAACAGCATCAGGGTCGGGATACCGCGCACGCCATGCTTGGCCGGGGTTTCCTGGTTTTCGTCGATGTTCAGCTTGGCAACGGTCAGCTTGCCTTTGTAAGTCTCGGCAATTTCGTCCAGAACCGGAGCGATCATTTTGCAAGGGCCGCACCATTCAGCCCAGTAGTCGACCAGTACAGCGCCTTCGGCCTTGAGTACGTCGGCCTCGAAGCTAGCGTCGCTAACGTGTTTGATAAGATCGCTGCTCATGGAATTCTCCAGGTTGTAAGCAAAAAAACGTGGCCCATCATAGCGGTCCTTCCCTCGTTCAGGAAGGTGCAGATGATTGAGTCTCGCTATGGTGATCCATGAGTTTGGGTATAGCTCAGGTCATGAAGTGGCGGGAGCGATGAACACGATTCCGGTGCGCAACGCGGCGTTACGTACGTGCTCTTGCATGGCCTTTTGCGCGGCGCCAGACGCTCGGCGAGCCAGCGCACGAAGGATTTTGCGGTGTTCCTGCCAGGTTTCCATGGCCCGCTCGACCCGGATGAACGGTAGCTTCTGGCTTTCCAGGAAGATGTCGGCGCTGGCGGTCAGGATGCTCAGCATCGCCTGATTGCCGCTGGCCAGCAGGATGCGGCGGTGGAATTCGAAATCCAGGCGGGCCGCGGCTTCGAAGTCGCCGGACTTCAGCTCATTGCGCATGGCGGCGACATTGTCTTCCAGCGCATCGAGTTCGTCGGTGCTCAAGGTTACGGCCGCCAACCCCGCAGCAAAACCTTCCAGCGCATAGCGCAACTGAAAGATATCCAACGGCGAAGCCTGCGTCGCGAACGGCCAGCCTGGCGCCGCATCGCCCCGCGGTAGCTCCATGGGCGATTGCACGAATACGCCTTTGCCCGGCTGGATACTGATGACCCCCAGCGCACTCAGCGATGACAACGCCTCGCGCAACGACGCCCGACTGACTCCCAATTGCACCGCCAGGTCCCGTTGCGAGGGCAAGGCATCCCCCGGCCCGAAGCCCTGTTCGGTAATCAGTTTGCGGATGGCTTGCAGCGCCACTTCAGGTACGGCGCGGGAGATCGAGTTCATGGTTTTCCAGACGAACCAGGCCAATGTGCGCTCAGTTGTAAAGCTATTCGCGACGTCCGGCAAGTCGTGCCCCATGGGGGTTCGGAGATTTTCACGGCTGCGCCATCGGGGTGCGAAAAGCAACCTGACTGTTCAGACCAGTAAGACCGTGCGACGCCAGTAAAACCGTGCCCTGGCGCCCTCAAAACCCCATGTTGGCATGGCCCATGCTCTGTCGATCCGCAGAAATCACTTCTTGCCGATCCGGAGATTTGCCATGACCCAGCGTTACAGCGCCCTCCTCGCAGCCTTGTTCGCCAGCCTGATGCTGAGCCAGGCACCCGCCCACGCCGATGGTCTGGAGGATGTGGTCAAGCGCGGCGTCCTCAAGGTGGCCGTGCCCCAGGACTTCCCGCCATTCGGCTCGGTCGGCCCGGACATGAAACCCCGCGGCCTCGATATCGACACCGCGAAACTGCTGGCCGACCAGCTCAAGGTCAAACTCGAACTGACGCCGGTCAACAGCACCAACCGCATCCCGTTCCTCACCACCGGCAAGGTCGACCTGGTGATCTCCAGCCTCGGCAAGAACCCGGAGCGCGAAAAAGTCATCGACTTCTCCCGCGCCTACGCGCCGTTCTACCTTGCCGTGTTCGGTCCGCCAGACGCCGACATCAAGGGCCTGGACGATCTCAAGGGCAAGACCATCAGCGTCACCCGTGGTGCCATCGAAGATATCGAGCTGACCAAGGTCGCCCCCGAAGGCGTGACCATCAAGCGTTTCGAAGACAACAACTCGACCATTGCCGCGTACCTGGCCGGGCAAGTCGACCTGATCGCCAGCGGCAACGTGGTGATGGTCGCCATCAGCGAGAAGAGCCCGAAACGCGTGCCGGCGCTGAAAGTGAAGCTCAAGGACTCACCGGTCTACGTCGGCGTGAACAAGAACGAGTCGGCGCTGCTGGACAAGGTCAACCAGATTCTTGTGACCGCCAAGAGCGACGGCGCGCTGGAAAAGAACGCCCTGACCTGGCTGAAAGAACCGCTGCCGGCCGATCTCTGATTCGGCGCGCTGGAGACGTTTTATGGCTTATCAGTTCGATTTCCTGCCGGTGGTGAACAACACCGATCTGTTGCTGCGCGGTGCGTTGTTCACCCTTGAGCTGACCGCCATCGGCGCTGTGCTCGGCGTGGGGCTGGGCATCGTCGGGGCGCTGGTGCGGGCGTGGAACATCCGGCCTTTCGCGGGGATTTTCGCGGTCTACGTCGAGTTGATCCGCAACACGCCATTTCTGGTGCAGTTGTTTTTCATCTTCTTCGGCTTGCCGTCCCTGGGCGTGCAGATTTCCGAATGGCAGGCGGCGGTGCTGGCGATGGTCATCAACCTCGGCGCCTATTCCACCGAGATCATCCGCGCCGGCATCCAGTCGATCCACCGGGGTCAGCTGGAAGCCGCAGCGGCACTGGCGATGACGCGCTTCGAAGCGTTCCGTCATGTGGTGCTGCTGCCGGCACTGGGCAAAGTCTGGCCGGCCCTGAGCAGCCAGATCATCATCGTGATGCTCGGCTCGGCGGTGTGCTCGCAAATCGCGACGGAGGAGCTGAGCTTCGCCGCCAACTTCATTCAGTCGCGCAACTTCCGCGCCTTTGAAACCTACGCCCTGACCACACTGCTGTACCTGTGCATGGCGCTGCTGATCCGTCAGTTGCTGAACTGGCTTGGCCACCGCTTCATCGCAAGGAGCAGCCGATGAGCGACTTCACTTTCTGGGACATCGTGCGCAACCTGCTCACGGGCCTGCAATGGACGCTGGCGCTGTCGCTGGTGGCGTTCATTGGCGGCGGACTGATTGGCTTACTGATCATGGTCATGCGCATCTCGAAAAAATCCTTGCCGCGCAGTTTCGCCCGCACTTACATCGAACTGTTTCAGGGCACACCGCTATTGATGCAGCTGTTCCTGGTGTTTTTCGGCGTGGCGTTGGCCGGGATCGAGATTTCGCCGTGGATGGCCGCGGCGATTGCACTGACGTTGTTCACCAGTGCTTATCTGGCGGAGATCTGGCGCGGTTGCGTCGATTCGATTCCCAACGGTCAGTGGGAAGCCTCATCGAGCCTGGCGCTGAACCCGCTGGAACAATTGCGCTATGTGATCCTGCCCCAGGCCCTGCGCATCGCCGTGGCGCCGACAGTGGGGTTTTCGGTGCAAGTGGTCAAAGGCACCGCCGTCACCTCGATCATCGGCTTCACCGAGCTGACCAAGACCGGCGGCATGCTCGCCAACGCCACCTTCGAACCGTTCATGGTCTACGGCCTCGTCGCCCTCGGCTACTTCCTGCTCTGCTACCCCTTGTCGCTCAGTGCGCGATACCTGGAAAGGAGACTGCATGCCTCTGCTTAGAATTTCCGCCCTGCATAAATACTATGGCGATCACCATGTGCTCAAAGGCATCGACCTGAGCATCGAGGAAGGCCAGGTGGTGGCGATCATCGGCCGTAGTGGCTCGGGCAAGTCCACTTTGCTGCGCACCCTCAACGGCCTGGAGTCAATCAATGACGGTGTGATCGAAGTCGACGGCGAGTACCTCGACGCCGCCCGCGCCGACCTGCGCAGCCTGCGGCAGAAAGTCGGCATGGTGTTCCAACAGTTCAATCTGTTCCCGCACCTGACCGTGGGCGAAAACGTCATGCTCGCGCCGCAAGTGGTGCAAAAAGTGCCGAAAGCCAAGGCCGCCGAACTGGCGCGGCAGATGCTGGAAAGGGTCGGACTGGGGGAAAAGTTCGATGCCTTCCCTGATCGGCTGTCGGGCGGGCAGCAACAGCGGGTAGCGATTGCCCGGGCACTGGCGATGTCGCCGAAGGTTTTGCTATGTGACGAAATCACCTCGGCACTGGACCCGGAACTGGTCAACGAAGTGTTGAGCGTGGTCCGGCAACTGGCCAGGGAAGGCATGACGCTGATCATGGTCACCCACGAAATGCGCTTCGCCCGGGAGGTTGGGGATAAGTTGGTGTTCATGCACCAGGGCAAGGTACATGAGGTTGGGGATCCGAAGATTCTGTTCGCGAATCCGCAGACGGCGGAGCTGGCGAATTTCATCGGGACGGTTGAGGCTGTGGGCTGACAGAGCTTCAGCACCAGCGAGACCGTCATCGCGAGCAAGCTCGCTCCCACAGAGGGCCTGCGTCGGTCGCGGGATTAGAGACACCCTGGAACCCTGTGGGAGCGAGCTTGCTCGCGATTGACCGCGAAGCGGTCACCGGTTTTCATGCACTGGATCAAGGCTTTGAACACTGCGCGTTGGCGCCAGCCTTTGATCGTGGCACGATGTCGAGGTTATCGACCGAGACCTCTGACCATGCCGCAATCCAAAGCCAAGAATCTGTCCCTGATCGCCGCAATCGACCTGGGCTCCAACAGTTTTCACATGGTCGTGGCCAAGGCCCAGAACGGCGAGATCCGTATTCTCGAGCGTCTCGGGGAGAAGGTTCAGCTGGCCGCCGGCATCGACGAAGAGCGCCACCTCAATGAAGAATCGATGCAACGCGGGCTCGATTGCCTCAAGCGTTTCGCCCAACTGATCAGCGGTATGCCCACCGGCGCCGTGCGAATCGTGGGCACCAACGCCTTGCGTGAAGCCCGCAACCGTGCCGAATTCATCCGTCGCGCCGAAGAAATTCTCGGCCACCCGGTGGAAGTCATTTCCGGTCGTGAAGAAGCGCGCCTGATCTATCTCGGCGTGTCCCACACCCTCGCCGACACCCCGGGTAAGCGCCTGGTGGCCGACATCGGTGGCGGCAGTACCGAGTTCATCATTGGCCAGCGCTTCGAACCGCTGCTGCGCGAAAGCCTGCAGATGGGTTGCGTCAGCTACACCCAGCGCTATTTCAAGGACGGCAAGATCACCCCGGCCCGTTACGCCCAGGCGTACACGGCAGCACGGCTGGAGATCATGAGCATCGAGCATGCCCTGCATCGCCTGACCTGGGATGAAGCCATCGGCTCCTCGGGCACCATCCGCGCCATCGGCCTGGCGCTGAAGGCTGGCGGCTACGGCACCGGCGAGGTCAACGCCGAGGGCCTGGCCTGGCTCAAGCGCAAACTGATCAAGCTGGGCGACGTCGAAAAAATCGATTTCGAAGGTATCAAGCCGGATCGCCGGGCGATTTTCCCGGCCGGCCTGGCGATCCTCGAAGCGATCTTCGACTCCCTGGAACTGCAACGCATGGATCACTGCGAAGGCGCCCTTCGCGAAGGCGTGCTCTATGACCTGCTGGGCCGCCATCATCACGAAGACGTGCGCGAACGCACCCTCACTTCGCTGATGGAGCGCTACCACGTCGACCAGGAACAGGCGGTACGGGTCGAGCGCAAGGCGCTGCATGCGTTCGATCAGGTGGCCGAGGACTGGGATCTGGAAGACGGCGTCTGGCGCGAACTGCTCGGCTGGGCGGCCAAGGTCCATGAGGTGGGCCTGGACATCGCTCACTACCAGTACCACAAGCACGGCGCCTACCTGATCGAGCACTCGGACCTCGCCGGGTTCTCCCGCGAAGACCAGTTGATGCTCGCGCTGTTGGTACGCGGCCACCGACGCAACATTCCCAAGGACAAGTTCGCCGATTTCGGCGATGACGGCATCAAGCTGATTCGCCTGTGCGTACTGCTGCGCTTTGCGATCCTGTTCCACCACATCCGTGGCACCCAGCAAATGCCCCAGGTGGAACTGAATGCCAATGGCAATAGCCTGGAAGTGGTGTTCCCGGAGAACTGGCTGGACGAAAACCAGCTGACCCAGGCCGACTTCGCCATCGAGGCGGAATGGCTGACTCGCGTAGATATCGTGCTGAACGCTCGCTAAAGCACCGTCCCCCTGTAGGAGCGAGCTCGCTCGCGAAAAACTGGCAGGCGACGCTTTTTTCCAGGCAGCACGCGTCATCGTTCGCGTCCATCGCGAGCGAGCTCGCTCCTACAGGGATCGGCGGTGTAAACAAAAATGGCGATCCGCAGGGATCGCCATTTTTTATACCTCGCCTGCGTTACCGGACGGCCAGGATCGGACTGCCCAAACGCTCCAGCAATGTCGCCTGGGCGCTGCGCGGGTTCTGGTTGCCGGTCGGAGTGTTACGGATGTAACGGCCGTCCGACTGCAGGCTCCAACTGTGGGTGTTATCGGTCAGATACAACTCCAGCTCTTTCTTGACCCGCATGATCAGCTTCTTGCCCTCCACCGGGAAGCAAGTCTCGACGCGCTTGTCGAGGTTGCGCTCCATCCAGTCGGCACTGGACAGGAACATCTGCTCGTCGCCACCGTTGAGGAAATAGAAGACCCGGGTGTGTTCCAGGAAGCGACCGATGATCGAACGCACGTGGATGTTGTGGGAAACCCCGGCGATGCCCGGTCGCAGGCAGCACATGCCACGCACCACCAGATCGATACGCACGCCCGACTGGCTGGCCTTGTACAGTGCGCGGATGATCTTCGGATCGGTCAGCGAGTTGAACTTGGCAATGATGTGCGCCGGCTTGCCGTCGAGGGCGAACTGGGTTTCGCGGGCAATCATGTCGAGCATGCCCTTTTTCAGGGTAAACGGCGCGTGCAGCAGTTTTTTCATGCGCAGCGTCTTACCCATGCCGATCAACTGACTGAACAGTTTGCCGACGTCTTCGCACAAGGCGTCGTCGGAGGTCAGCAGGCTGTAGTCGGTATACAGGCGGGCGTTGCCGGCGTGGTAGTTACCCGTACCGAGGTGCGCATAACGCACGATTTCACCCGCTTCGCGCCGCAAAATCAGCATCATCTTGGCGTGGGTCTTGAAGCCGACCACACCATAGATCACCACCGCACCGGCCGCTTGCAGACGGCTGGCCAGTTGCAGGTTGGACTCTTCGTCGAACCGTGCGCGCAGTTCGATCACCGCGGTGACCTCTTTGCCGTTACGCGCCGCATCCACCAGCGCATCGACGATTTCCGAGTTCGCGCCGGAGCGGTACAGGGTCTGGCGCACAGCCAGCACGTGCGGGTCCTTGGCGGCCTGGCGCAGCAGGTCGACCACCGGAGTGAACGACTCAAACGGGTGCAGCAACAGGATGTCCTGCTTGCTGATCACGCTGAAAATGTTCTCGCTGTTCTGCAGCAGTTTTGGAATCTGCGGGGTGAACGGCAGGTATTGCAGCTCGCGCTGGCTGTCCAGGCCGGTAATGCTGAACAGCCGCGTCAGGTTCACCGGACCGTTGACCTGATACAACTCCGTCTCGCTCAGGTTGAATTGCTTGAGCAGGTAGTCGGACAGGTGTTTCGGGCAGGTGTCGGCCACTTCCAGACGCACCGCATCGCCATAGCGACGGGAGAACAGTTCGCCGCGCAAGGCACGGGCCAGGTCTTCGACGTCTTCGGAGTCCAGCGCCAGGTCGGCGTTACGGGTCAGGCGGAACTGGTAGCAGCCCTTGACCTTCATCCCCTGGAACAGGTCATCGGCGTGGGCGTGGATCATCGACGACAGGAAGACATAGTTGTCGCCGGCGCCGCCGACTTCTTCCGGCACCTTGATGATGCGCGGCAACAGGCGTGGCGCCGGGATGATCGCCAGACCGGAATCGCGGCCAAAGGCGTCGATGCCTTCGAGCTCGACGATGAAGTTCAGGCTTTTGTTCACCAGCAACGGGAACGGGTGCGTCGGGTCTAGGCCGATCGGAGTGATGATCGGCGCGATCTCGTCACGGAAATAGCGACGGACCCAGGTCTTGAGCTTGGCCGTCCAGTTACGGCGACGGATGAAGCGGACCTGATGCTTTTCCAGTTCCGGCAACAGGATGTCGTTGAGGATCGCGTACTGGCGATCGACGTGACCATGGACCAGCTCGCTGATGCGGGCCAGGGCCTGATGCGGTTGCAGACCATCGGCGCCGGCCTGTTCACGGGCGAAGGTGATCTGCTTCTTGAGGCCGGCGACACGAATTTCGAAGAACTCGTCCAGGTTGCTGGAGAAGATCAACAGAAACTTCAGCCGCTCCAGCAATGGATAGGACTCGTCCAGCGCCTGCTCCAGCACGCGGATGTTGAACTGCAGTTGCGAGAGCTCGCGGTGGATGTACAGGCTGCTGTCATCCAGGCCGGGAATGGCCAGCACTGGCGCCGGCGCTGTCACGGCGGTTTCGACGACCGCCGCGGGCGGAGCTGGCTCCAGCTCCGGCGGGGTCTCGTCGACTTGCTCCACCACAGGTTGAGCGTCTTTTACGGCAACTTCAGTGAGCACTTCGGTATTCATCGAATGTTCCTGGGAGGGCTATTTTTGCTCTCGTAACAATTGAGCGGCACGAACGGCGAAATACGTCAGGATGCCATCAGCCCCTGCACGTTTGAAAGCGGTCAGGGACTCGAGGATAACCCCTTCGCTCAACCAGCCATTCTGGATCGCCGCCATGTGCATGGCGTATTCGCCGCTGACTTGATAAACAAAAGTCGGCACTTTGAATTCTTCTTTTACCCGGCACAGGATGTCCAGGTACGGCATGCCTGGCTTGACCATGACCATGTCTGCACCTTCTGACAAGTCCGCCGCCACTTCGTGCAGGGCTTCGTTGCTGTTGGCCGGGTCCATCTGATAGGAGGCCTTGTTGGCCTTGCCCAGATTCAGCGCCGAACCGACCGCATCACGGAACGGGCCGTAATAGGCACTGGCGTACTTGGCCGAGTAGGCCATGATCCGCACGTTGACGTGACCGGCCACTTCGAGAGCTTCGCGGATCGCCTGGATGCGACCGTCCATCATGTCCGATGGGGCCACGACCTGAGCGCCGGCTTCAGCGTGGGACAGGGCTTGCCTGACCAGTGCGTCGACGGTGATGTCGTTCTGCACGTAGCCTTCTTCATCAAGAATGCCGTCCTGACCATGGGTAGTGAATGGGTCCAGGGCAACGTCGGTGATCACGCCCAGCTCCGGGAATTGCGCACGCAGCGCACGGGTCGCGCGTTGGGCGATGCCTTCGGGGTTCCACGCCTCGGCGGCGTCCAGCGACTTGAGTTGCGCTGGTGTCACCGGGAACAGCGCCAGCGCCGGAATCCCCAACTCGACCCACTTGGCCGCTTCTTCCAGCAACAGGTCGATGGTCAGGCGTTCGACGCCCGGCATCGAAGCCACCGCTTCGCGACGGTTTTCACCGTCCAGAACGAACACCGGCAGGATCAGGTCATCGACGGTCAGGACGTTTTCACGGACCAGACGACGCGAGAAGTCGTCACGACGATTGCGGCGCAGGCGGGTTGCTGGGAACAAACGGTTGGCGGGGGTAAAGCTCACGGCAGACTCCTGAGCCCGCAGGCGTGCGAGCGTGACAGTTATAAGCGGCCATTATGACGAACGTATTACAGTTGTGTGCACCCCTGTGACAGGTAGCCGCATTCCATTGTCGTTGTAGGAAATGTTCACGTCGAGACACATTTGGACACTTTCCTGAATGTGTCCGAAGGGTTAGGCTGCGCGTTCATTTCGCCAGCACCCAGACAATGCTCCAACAATTTCTGCATGACTTCGGCTATTTTGCCCTTTTTCTAGGCACGTTCTTCGAAGGCGAAACCATCCTGGTACTCGCGGGCTTCCTCGCGTTCCGTGGATACATGGACATCAACCTGGTGGTGGTCGTGGCCTTCTTCGGCAGCTATGCCGGCGACCAACTGTGGTATTTCCTGGGACGCAAACACGGCCGCAAACTGCTGGCGCGCAAACCCCGCTGGCAGATGATGGGTGACCGGGCGCTGGAACACATTCGCAAACATCCGGACATCTGGGTATTGAGCTTCCGCTTCGTCTACGGTTTGCGCACGGTCATGCCGGTGGCCATCGGGCTGTCGGGCTATCCGCCGGGCCGTTACCTGCTGCTCAACGGCATTGGCGCAGCGATCTGGGCCACAGCCCTGGCGGCCGCCGCGTACCATTTCGGCGCGGTGCTCGAAGGCATGCTCGGCAGTGTGAAGAAGTATGAACTCTGGGTGCTCGGTGCGCTGCTGGTCCTGGGCTTCGTGCTGTGGCTGCGTCGGCGCTTCAAGAATGCCCGCCTGGCCAAGCAGGTCTACGCCGACGAACAAGCCTTGAAGGCCGAACGAACCAAAGCCGAAGGCCCTACGACGCCAGCCGAGTGATGCGGTTTCTGCAACAGTAAAGACCGATGCCGCTCAACAGACTGTAACTGAACAGGCCGACCCAGCCCACGGCGCTGGCCGGCCACAGCCCCACCATCGGGGCCAGCCATACCAATGGCAGATTCGACGCCAGCCGCAGCAGCTCCAGCTTCAACGCCCACGGGCGATTCTCCAGAGCCACGCCCAGCACAAACAGACCGAACGCCACCGCTCCCCAGCCCAACACCAGGGCGACGACGGGCAGCTTCGGTTCAAGATTCATCAAGTAACTGCCCAGCGCGATATAGACGCAGAACTGCAGGAGGACGTAGAGCTGCTGACGCCCGTCCAGCGCCACCTCGAATTTGCGAAACTGGCTCAGGTCCGGCTTGTTCATCGGGTATCTGGCAGCCACCTCCGCCGGGCGCCAGCCGGTGCGCATGAACCAGATCCGCAGCTTGTCCCAGGTGCTTTCGGCACGACGCGCATCTGCCCACAACTGCGCGTAGAACTGCAGGTTCGCCCACACGGGGTTCCAGCTCGCCAGTGGCGTGGTCACGCCGAAGATCACCGGCTCGTTGTCGTCTTCTTCCTGGAACGAGCCGAACAGACGGTCCCAAATAATGAACACGCCGCCGTAGTTGCGATCCATGTAGAGAGCGTTCTGTGCATGGTGAGCCCGATGATTGGACGGCGTGACAAAGAACCATTCGAACCAGCCAAGCTTGGGAATGTGCCGCGTGTGCACCCAGAACTGGTACAGCAGGTTCAGCGCCGCGACGCTGACGAACACCAGCAGCGGCACGCCGGACACCGCCATCGGCAGATAGAAGATCCAGCCCAGCAGGAAGCCGGTACTGGTCTGGCGCAAGGCCGTGGACAGGTTGTAGTCCTCGCTCTGGTGATGCACCGAATGGGCGGCCCAGAGGATGTTGCGCTCGTGACCCATGCGATGCAGCCAGTAGTAGCAGAAATCGTAGAAGACAAAGGCAAACACCCAGGTCCAGATGCTGTCGGCCGACAACTCGAACAACGCCAAGTGCTTGAGGGCAAAGGCGTAGGTCACCAGCCCCACACCCTTGGTCAACAGACCCGTGGTGGTCGACAGCACGCCGGTGCTGATGCTGTTGATCGCGTCTGCCACCCGATAATTGCTCACCCCGCGCCAACGGTCGGCCAGCAGCTCGGCGGCGATCAGCACAAAGAAAAACGGCACCGCATACAGAATGAAGTCCATGACGCGCCCTGATCGGAATCTTGAGGACAGATGCTATGTGCAGCCGTGAATTAACCCTATGGCAACGCGGGACAAATTAGTGGACATTTAACGCCATGAATCTGGAGAAAAGCCCATGAGCAAAAAAGTTGCAGTGATCCTTTCCGGTTGTGGCGTGTACGACGGCGCCGAGCTCCACGAGAGCGTCATCACCCTGCTGCGCCTGGACCAGCGCGGGGCCCAGGTGCAGTGTTTCGCACCTGACATCGCGCAGTTGCATGTGATCAACCACCTGACCGGCGAAGAAATGCCCGAATCGCGCAACGTGCTGGTGGAGTCGGCGCGGATTGCCCGGGGCAACATCAAGGATATCCGAGACGCGAACGTCGATGAGTTCGATGCGCTGATCGTGCCCGGCGGCTTCGGCTCGGCCAAGAACCTGTCCAGCTTCGCCATCGAAGGCGCCGCCTGCACCGTTCAACCGGATGTGCTGGCACTGACCGAAGCCTTTGCCGAGGCCGGCAAACCGGTGGGGTTGATGTGCATCTCCCCTGCCCTGGCGGCAAAGATCTACGGCCCTGGCGTCACCTGCACCATAGGCAACGACACCGACACGGCAGCTGCGATGAACAAGATGGGCGCGACCCATACCGATTGCGCGGTCAGTGACATCGTCGAAGACAAGGCGCGCAAACTGGTGAGCACACCGGCTTACATGCTGGCGCAATCGATCAGTGAAGCGGCTTCAGGCATCAACAAACTGGTAGACCGGGTACTGGAACTGACCCACGAAAACGACGCCTGACACACTATAGGAGAGAGCTTGCTCGCGATGGATGTGAGAGCGCCGCGTTCATCCAGTCAGCACTCGTCATCGTTGACGTCCATCGCGAGCAAGCTCGCTCCTACAGTTTGCGCGTCAGACGAGTGAGAATCCGGTCCAGCGCATTGGCAAACGCCTGCTTCTCACGGTCGCCAAAGGGTGCCGGGCCACCGCCCATTTGCCCTTGTTCGCGCAAATCGGTGAACAGGTTGCGAACCGCCAGCCGCTCGCCCATGTTCTGCGCATCAAACTCCTTGCCCCGTGGGTCGAGCGCTGCCACGCCCTTCTTCACCAGACGATCGGCCAGTGGCACATCGCTGCAGATCACCAGCTCACCAGGCACCGCGTGTTCCACCAGGTAGTCATCGGCCGCATCCGGGCCGCTCGGCACCACGATCAGCTTGACCAGTGCCAGCCCCGGTTTGGTCTGCGGCTGCCCGGCCACCAGCACCACTTCGAACTGGCGCTTGAGAGCGAACTTCACCACCAGATCCTTGGCTGCCCGAGGACAGGCGTCGGCATCGATCCACACACGCATTGAATTTTCCTCTGTTGAAAAGCATCGCGGGCAAGCCACGCTCCCACAGGTTAACGCGAAACCTGTGGGAGCGTGGCTTGCCCGCGAAAGTGAGCGAAGCGAATGCCGTTTAAGAAACCTGCACCCGCTGCCTCTCAACCACCCGGCTACGACCGTACAACACGACAATCGAAATGATCGCCACAGCCTGGGCGCTCAACGAATAGGCATCGGCATGGATCCCCAGCCATTCAAAGTCAAAGAACGGCACCGGCCGCGTACCGAAGATCCCGGCTTCCTGCAGCGCTTTCACGCCATGCCCGGCAAACACCACCGACAAGGCGCACAAAAGACCGGCGTTGATGCTGAAGAACAACGCCAGCGGCAACTTCGCCGAACCGCGCAAAATCACCCAGGCCAGGCCGACCAGCAGCACCACCGCCGTGGCACCACCGGCCAGCACCGCGTTGTGCCCCGCGGGACCTGCCTGCAACCACAGGGTTTCGTAGAACAGGATCACTTCGAACAGTTCGCGATACACCGAGAAAAACGCCAGGGTCGCAAAACCGAAGCGCCCGCCACCGCCCACCAGGCTGGTCTTGATGTAATCCTGCCAGGCCGCGGCGTGACGACGGTCATGCATCCACACGCCCAGCCACAGCACCATGACGCTGGCAAACAGCGCCGTCGCACCTTCCAGCAATTCGCGTTGTGAACCACTGACATCAATCACATAGGCTGCCAGCGCCCAGGTGCCCAGCCCCGCCACAAACGCCAGGCCCCAGCCGACGTTAACGCTGCGCACCGCCGCCTGTTGATCCGTGTTACGCAGGAAAGCAAGGATCGCCGCCAGCACCAGAATCGCTTCCAGACCTTCGCGCAGCAGAATCAGCAGGCCGGAAATGTAACTCAGCGACCAGCTCAAACCCTCGTTGCCCAACAGGCCGGCCGATGCCTTCAACTTGTCCTTGGCCACGTCCAGGCGCTGCTCGACCTCGCTCACCAGCAAGCCGTCCTGCAACGACTGACGGTAGGCCATCAGGGATTTTTCAGTGTCTTTACGCACGTTGGCGTCAATGTTATCCAGCGAGCTCTCAACCAACTCGAAGCCTTCCAGATACGCCGCTACCGATAAGTCATAGGCCTGGTCATGCTCACCGGCACGATACGCCGCGATGCTCTTGTCCAAAGTGGCCGCGGTGTAGTCGAGCAGTTGCGCCGGACCACGCTTGACCTGCGGCGGTTGCGCTCGCTGGGCACGGAAGGTCGCGGCGGCTTGCAGGCCTTCGACAGCCTGTACTTCGGCCGGGGTCTGACGAGCGAGGTCGGCGATGTTGTAGGTCTTTTCAGCCTTGGCCGTCGCCGGGTCGACACTGAAGCTGGCGATATAGGTGGCCAGGTCCCAACGCTGACGATCATCCAGTTGATCGGCAAAGGCCGGCATGTCAGTCCCTTCGACCCCCAGGCCCAGGGTGCTGTAGACCGCGTAGAGGCTCAGTCGGTCCAGTCGTGTAGTATCACGCAGATTGGATGGCGGCGGCGTCATGCCGACACCTGCCGGGCCGTCGCCGGCCCCTGTATCGCCATGGCAGACCGAGCAATGCTGAGCGTACAGCGGCGCACCACGCACCGGGTCCGGCGTAATGACCGGGGCCTGGCTGACTTCATAGGCCACGGCCAGCTTCGCACCCAGTTGCCGGGCCTGGCGCGCGACGTCGGCACCGTCCTGATGGGCGTCAATGGAATTTCCCAGCGCGGCCAGGCTTTGCTCCAGAGCGGCTTTTTCCGGCTTGGCCGGCATGGCTGCAATCAGATTTCCCAGCGTCTTGACCGAGTCTTGCTGCGCGCGAAATCCGGCCTGGTCCGTGATGCTGCCCGCCTGCACCGTGTCCGGGTAATCCGCGCCGATGTAATCGAGCAAGTGCAGCGCCTGCGGCGCACCTTCGGCGGGAGCGGCCAGTAGCTGAAAACTGCACGCAGCCAACAGCGGCAGCAACAGCCAGGCCAGGAAACGGGAGGGGGCAATCATGAATGAATCTCAATTGGAAATACGAAGTTACATATTGTTAACGCCAGACGGGTTTCGCTCAAGCTTTGTTGATATCTCTTCGTAATTGCATCAGTTTCGAGAGCGGCTCCTCCAAACAAAAAAGGCGACCTCCAGGGTCGCCTTTTTTGTATATCGCCGATTTACACAGCAGCTTTGCGCAACGTCGCCATGAACGCCGCCGCCCCAATGAACAGCCCGGCAAAGGTCCGGTTCATGCGCTTTTGCTGTTTCGGTGTGCGCAACAGACGCAGCACTTTGGACGCCAGACCGGTGTAGCCGGCCATGACGATCAGGTCGACGCAAACCATGGTCACACCGATTATCAGATACTGAATCAGCAGTGGCGCATGGGGGTCGATGAACTGCGGCAACACCGCCAGCATGAACACCAGCGCCTTGGGGTTGCTGATGTTCACCAGAAAACCACGGAACACCAGGGCCATCGGCTTGCCGATCTGGCGCAGCGCCGCGTCATCGCTCATATCGCTGGGCAGCGCACGCCATTGCTTGATCGCGAGGTAAACCAGATACGCCACGCCAAACCATTTGATGGCGTAGAAGGCCGTGGCCGACGCCGTGAGAATGGCGCCGACACCGGCGCCGACGATGGCGATCTGCAAAGCCAGGCCCAGTTGCAGGCCCAGGGCGTTCCAGTAGCCGCGCCAGAAACCGTATTGCAAGCCGCTGGACATCGACGCAATGGCGCCGGCACCGGGGGACAAGCTGATCACCCAGCAGGCGGCAAAAAACGTCAGCCATGTTTGAAGCTCCATTGCACACCTCGACTCAGACTCGTGACAGATGTCTAAGCTAATGCGGCTTTGATTGGATGACTACCGATTTTTTGTAGGACATGACGACTGCTGACTTGAGGCCCCCATCGCGAGCAAGCTCGCTCCCACAGAGAAGTCTCTGGTGCTCACAAGATTTGTGCTCACTGAAGATCGACTGTGGGAGCGAGCTTGCTCGCGATGGCGATATGTCAGGCGACAAAAAACTTACTTTTCAAACCCGCTGGAAGGAAACACATCCGTCCCGCGCCAGCGCCGTACCGAACGCTGGAAGAACAAACTGTTGGGCACCTGCACCATGGCGCTGCCAGTGCCGACTTCTTCGGCCTCGATCAGCGTGGTGTAAAGAAGATTGATCGCCACTACCCGGCCTTTGACGCCGGGCTTGTCGGTGGTGTCCACCAACTCGACCACGTCACCTATGCGAAACGGGCCGACGGTAAAGATCAGGATCGCGCACAGCAGGTTCGAGAGCACGCTCCACATGGCGAAAAACGCCACCGCCGCGACTGCGACGAATCCGGACAACGCGGTCCAGAGCACCGTGGCCGAAACACCGAGGCGCTCCAGCACGAAAATCAATGCACTGCCCATGATGAGCCAGCGCAGGCCACCGCGCAGCGGCATCAGCAACTGCGGCGGAAACGGATAGCGCTCGCCGAGACGGGTCAGGCATTTGGCGACGAAACGCTGGGCGATGTATCCGGCCAGCAGGATCAGCAGGATTTGCACGCCGAGCCAGATCGGCTCGACCCACACCGCCGGCAGCGGCAGCTTGAAGGCGTCCATCAGGACAGCTCCTCCAGCTCCGCCTGCATGTTTTCCAGCAACTCCAGGGCTTCCATCCAGGCTTCTTCCAGCTCCGCCTCACGCACCTTCAGCTTGGCCTGTTCGGCCAGCAGATCCCGCAATTCGTTCTTGCGCGCCGGCTCGTAGATGTCGCTGTCGCCGAGGCTGGCGTCGATCTTCGCCAGCTTTTCGTGGAGCTTGCCGAGTTCGGCTTCAAGCTTGTCAGCTTCGCGTTTGTGCGGCGCCAGTTGCTGACGCAACGCAGCAGCGGCCTGACGCTGGGCTTTCTTGTCGGTCTTGTCCGGGTTGACCGGCGTGTTGCTGACCGGGGCGTTGCGCTGGCGATACTCCACCAGCCAGCGGGTGTAGTCCTCCAGGTCGCCGTCGAATTCCTCGACCTTGCCGTCCGCCACCAGATAGAAATTGTCGGTGGTGCTTTTGAGCAAGTGGCGATCGTGAGAGACCACCAATACCGCACCACTGAATTCCTGCAGGGCCATGGTCAGCGCCAGACGCATTTCCAAGTCCAGGTGGTTGGTCGGTTCGTCGAGCAGCAACAGGTTCGGTCGGTCCCAGGCGATCAAGGCCAACGCCAGGCGCGCCTTTTCGCCACCGGAGAAATTCAGTACCGGCTCGTCGATTCGCGCACCACGGAAGTCGAAACCGCCGAGGAAGTCGCGCAGGGCCTGCTCACGCTCGGTCGGTGCCAGGCGTTGCAGGTGCAGCAACGGGCTGGCCTTGGAGTCCAGCGAATCCAGCTGATGCTGGGCGAAGTAACCGACAACGGTGTTCTCGCCACGGGTCAAGCGGCCGGCCAATGGCGAGAGCTCACCGGCAAGGTTTTTGATCAGGGTCGATTTACCGGCGCCATTCGGGCCGAGCAGACCGATTCGCGCACCCGGGGTCAGTTGCAGCTTGACCTTCTCCAGCACGGCCTTGTCGCCGTAACCCAGGCGGGCATCGGACAGGTCGATCAGCGGGCTGGAAATCTTCTGCGATTCACGGAAGACAAAGTCGAATGGCGAGTCGACGTGGGCAGCGGTCAGCTCTTCCATCCGCTCCAGTGCCTTGATCCGGCTCTGGGCCTGGCGGGCCTTGGTAGCCTGGGCCTTGAAGCGGGCGATGTAGCTTTCCATGTGCGCACGTTGCACCTGCTGCTTCTCGTACGCCTGCTGTTGCTGGGCCAGGCGTTCGGCACGGGCACGCTCGAAAGCGCTGTAGCCACCGCGGTACAGGGTGATCTTGCGCTGATCGACGTGGGCCACGTGGTCGACCACGGCATCGAGGAAGTCCCGGTCGTGGGAAATCAGCATCAAGGTGCCGGGATAACTCTTGAGCCACTCTTCGAGCCAGATGATGGCGTCGAGGTCCAGGTGGTTGGTCGGTTCGTCGAGCAGCAGCAGGTCCGATGGGCACATCAAGGCCTGCGCCAGGTTCAGGCGCATCCGCCAGCCACCGGAGAAATCCCCGACCTGGCGATCCATCTGCTCGTTGGTGAATCCAAGCCCGGCCAGCAGCTTGCGCGCCCGGGCATCGGCGGTGTAACCGTCGGCGCTGTCGAGTTCCGAGTGCAGTCGGGCCTGAGCGGCACCGTCATGGGCCGCTTCGGCTGCCGCCAGGTCGCGTTGCACCTGGCGCAGGCGCAGGTCGCCATCGAGCACGTAGTCGACCGCCAGGCGTTCGAGGGTGTCGACCTCCTGGCGCATGTGGGCGATACGCCAGTCGGCCGGCAGGAAGCAATCACCCGAGTCCGGGTGCAGCTCACCCCGAAGCAAGGCGAACAGGCTCGATTTGCCAGCGCCGTTGGCACCGATGAGGCCGGCTTTCTGGCCGGCGTGCAGAGTCAGCTCGGCGTCTTCTAGCAGACGTTGCGGGCCACGCTGTAAAGTCAGGTTCTGAAGTCGAATCATAATGGCGGCGGAGTCTACCAGCTTCGCTCGCAACTGGCGCGAGTAGCACTATGTCCTCTGACCTGTGGAGCTTTTCCCTAAGTACTTATGCACAGCCCGGCGTTGAACCCGCATGCCTGCAATTGCAGTCGGCGGGCATCAATGTGTGCTTGCTCCTCTGCGGACTGTGGCTGGGAGAACGTGGCGTCGCCTTTAACGAACACCGATTGCAGCAACTGCGTAGCGTGGCCGAGCCGTGGGACGCAGACGTGGTGCGACCGTTGCGAGCCTTGCGGGTGAATTGGAAAGTCGTTGCCGCCGACGATGGCGAACTGAATGCTTTGCGCGAGCAAGTGAAAGCACTCGAACTGGAAGCCGAGCGACATCTGTTGGTACGACTGGAACGAACGGCGTTGAGTTGGCCGCAAGGTGAGGCGACCGATCTATCGGCCTGGCTCAATGGTGTGGCGGCAGGCGCCGCCCACCTGGACCGCGACGCGCTGCATCAGCTGCGCGTCGCGGTAACCGGCACTTAGGAAGCGCTGGTTGGGGTGGTTGCTGCGATCGATGCGGCGGCCGGCGTTGGCGCTGGCGTACCTGTCGAGGTGGCTGCTGCTAAAGCAGACGGTGCACCCGGAGCCGGATTGGCTGGCTTGGCAACTGGCGCGGCGGCCGGCTTGGCGGCAACAGGTTTCACTGCTGGTTTTGCAGCTGGCTTCGCCGCCGCTGGCTTGGCAGCGGGTTTGGCGGTGGCCGGCTTGGCAGCAGCGGCAGGTTTAGCCGCAGCAGGTTTAGCCGCAGCAGGTTTGGCTGCCGGTTTAGCGGCTGGTTTAGCGGCCGGCTTGGCCGCTGCTTTTACAGCGGGTTTGGCCGCAGTTTTCGCAGCTGGTTTTGCAGCGGTTTTAGCCGCGACAGATTTGGCGGCCGGCTTCGCAGCAGGTTTCGCTGCTGCAGTTTTGGCTGCTGGTTTTGCTGCGGGTTTAGCGGCTGGTTTTGCAGCCGGTTTAGCGGCTGCGGTTTTAGCCACGGCTGGCTTGGCAGCAGCGGCTCTTGCAGCGGTAGGTCGTGCGGCGGCTGGTTTGGCAGCCGTGGTTTTAGCCGCAGGTTTTGCAGCGCTGGCAGCAGCCGGTTTTCTCGCAGCCGGTTTGGCTGCAGGTTTGGCTGCGGCAGTTTTAGCTGCTGGCTTGGCAGCTGCAGGTTTTGCGGCAGGTTTGGCCGGTGCTTTTGCAGCAGCCGGTTTGGCAGCGGCTTTCTTCGCAGGTGCCGCAGCAGGCTTGGCCGCACGCAAGGACAACACCTTGCCGACAGCCTCTTGCACACGACCGACGCCCTGGGCCAGTTTCAGGCTTTCCTGAGCATCGCGCTTGAGTTGCAGAATGTAGCCGCGGGTTTCCGATTGACGATCCTTGAGGGCATCGAGCAGTTCCTCAAGATCGGCCACTGCGCCCTTGGCCTTGGCTTGTGCCTTGGCTTTTCCGGCCGCCGCAGCGTCCTGCAATTTGGTGCGGGATTTGTGCAGTTTTTCTTGCGCTTTTCCGCGCTGCTTTTCCAGCTTGGCGAGCAGTTTTTCAGCATCAGCCAAGGCTTCGGAACAAGCGGTTTCCAGATGCTCGAGCAGGCTGCTCGAGAGTTGTTGGAGCAAGTGCAACGGAGTGTTTACTGGCTTCTTGGTGGCCGACATGGTTTACCTCCTGGCTGAAGTGAGTGCGGCTCATACTAGACCTCTGCTGCAACCGCCGCTAGGGCATGTTGACACTATCGAAAGCGCTGTGTTGCAAAGGATTGAAAAACTTCTGCCTCGGCGCAAAAGCAGTTCACCGTTGCGCGCATTCTCGCTGGCATAATCGCCCGCAATTCAGGTCGGAGAGTGCCCATGTCGCGCTACCTTTTTTTATCGCTGTGCGTGTTTTTTTCGGTGGCCCAAGCCGGCGAAACAACGCAGGAAAATGAAGCCCACGATCTCGCTTACAGCCTGGGTGCAAGCCTTGGCGAACGCTTGCGCCAGGAGGTTCCCGACCTGCAACTCCAAGCATTGGTCGAAGGATTGCAGCAAGCCTATCAGGGCAAACCGCTGGCGCTGAAGGACGAGCAGATCCAACAGATACTGACCGAGCATGAAGCCCGCATCGCCATGCAGTCCGACGAGCCGCAAAGCGAAATGGCACTGGAAAAAGAACAGCGTTTTCTCGCCACAGAAAAAGCCAGGCCCGGCGTGCGCGAACTGGCTGATGGCGTGTTGCTGACCGAGTTGACGCCAGGTACCGGCGCCAAGGCCGGACCGAACGGCAAGGTGCAGGTGCTGTACATCGGTCGATTGCCCGACGGCACTGTGTTCGATCAGAACAGTCAGCCGCAGTGGTTCAGTCTCGACAGCGTGATCGCCGGATGGCGCAGTGCGCTGCAAAACATGCCGGTCGGGGCGAAATGGCGACTGGTGATTCCATCGGCTCAGGCCTATGGCGCCGACGGTGCCGGTGACGTGATCGCACCATTCACACCACTGGTGTTCGAAGTCGAACTGCGCGGCGCCACCAGCTGACGATGCAAACGAAAAACGGCGTGCCTTGGCACGCCGTTTCCGGATCTTGCAGAGAAGTGCTTCAGGCCTGAACCGAGTCGGCTTCCTTGTGGGCGGTGTGCAGCACTTCGATCAGGCAGTCTTCCAGTTCAAAGCGCTCGTGCAATAGTCCGCCGAGTGTCTTGAACTCTTCGGCGACACACTTACCTGCGTCACACAGGTCATTGAAGGCGAGCAGCTTTTCGGTGATGACGTCGATACGCGGGTAGATGGTCTCGGCGAGCTCCAGGCCACGCTTGTCGTTGAAGGCCTTGGCCTCCCCCGTCAGCTGCTCGTAGATCTCGAAGTGCCCGGCCGATACATAATCGACCAGCACGCCGCAGAATTCCTGCAAGGGCTTGCGGTTCTCACCCAGCGCCTCAGGCTTTGCGCCGAGAGCGTCATAGGCCCCGATCAGTTCGTGTCGTTCCTGCAACCAGCGATCGATCAGCAGGTGCACTCCGCCCCAGCGTTCCTGAGCATTCTGACAACTTTCGAGCATGGTGATCTCTCTTCCCTTGTGGGTCAGCTGCTCTATGCCCGCTCGCCTCTTGTAACGTCGGTGGGCGGTCAGGCAGAGCGTCATCGAGCAACATAATTCCAATGACACGTGCGGGCCAGATTATGCCCGCACGACACTGGCTTCAAGGTACGCAGGCGATAAAGTTCATACAAGTGTTTAATCACCCGCAAAGGCCCGGTGCGACGACTCGCCGCTGAGTGGTCGCTGATAGCCGGTCCAGACCAGTCGCAGCGACTGGTAAACGGCCAGAATCATCATCGCGACGAAGAGCAGCAGGCTCCACTCGGTGAGACTCAGATCGAACAGCGTCCAGGAAATTTCCACACAATCGGCAGCGCCCTTGAACATTTGCTGTACGACCGAAAGCCACGGAGAGTTGGCCAACAGGTCCGCCAGATGAGTCGAGCACGCCGCTACCTGTTCCGCAGGAAGGCTTTGCAGCAGGACCTGTCGCCATGCAGTGACAGTGCCGGCCAGGCTGCAACAAAGACTGAACAGCCAATAGAGAACGTTTCCGATGCGACCGGGGCCATGGACCGAAGCCATCAGGCAGACGCCGGTAAGGAGCGCCAGGCAAAACCGCTGCACAAGACACAAGCCACAAGGCCGCAGGCCGACTGCATATTCCAGGTAGTAGGAAACACCCATCGCCAGGGCACCCGCAATGAAAGCCATGAAAAACAAGGAGCGTGAGCAGGCCAAAGACATGGCTTTTCCGTAAAAGTAGTGACAGACCATTACGGTAGAGGAAAGCGCGACAGCCTTACAAGGCAAGTGCCCACAGAGACTTCAGCGCAGGTGTAGGGAAATCCCGACGCAGGCGAGAGGATAAAATGTAGTCCTCTGTAGGACTTTGTCTGCGATGAAATTTCGCGACTGAATTTCAACTAATCATCGCACTGCGGCGAGGGTGCTTGCTCCCTCGTCGCAGGTCATCGCGCAGGCGCCGGAGCCCGGTGCCTGCGAGTGGGTCAAGCGCCGACTGGCGTTGGCAGAGGGGCCGCGAGCAAGCGCTCATCCAACAACCCCAGGCCTTCCTGAAACAGCTGGTTGCTGCGCTCGGCATCGCCCATTTGCGCCAGCAAACGCGCCAGCTCGGCACAAGCTTCCGGATTGCGCTGTACACGCAGGCTGCTTTCCAGATAGTCCCGGGCCTTGCCCCACAAACTGTTTTGCAGGCATAGACGACCCAGTGTCAGCAGCAGGCCCGGATCGGCCGGATGGTCCTTGAGCCAGCCTTCGGCGGCCTGCAACTGGCGGGCCGGATCATTGCCCCGAACCAGTCCATAGAGTCGGGCCAGATGACTGTCGTAGCTGCGCTTGAGCGCGGTGCGCAGAACTTCTTCGGCCTCGACCTGAGCCCCCAGTTGCCGCAACTGCTCGGCATACGCCAGCACCAGTTGCGGCTCCTGACGCTGTGCGGAAGTCAGTTGTTGCCAGGCACGTTCCAGCGATTGCTGTCCCACCGTTCCGTCTTCTTCCCGTTGCGCCGCCAGAGACAGGTTCGCCCCCCAGGCCCGACGCTCCAGCTCGGCGAGCTCCGCCGCCGGCAGGATTTTGTCCTTGCGCAGCTCCGGCAGCAGGCGAATCACTGCCGACCAGTCACCACGCTGCTGAAGCAGGCGCTGCAATTGACGCAGGGTCTGTGCGTTATGAGGATGGCGTTCACGCATGGCTTGCAGGGTGGCCAGGGCGCCTGCGGTATCACCGCGATCGGTCTGTAACTGGGCGTGGCTCAAGGCGATCGCCAACTCGGCCTGGGGCTGACGTTCGAGGGCGCGCTCCAGCAAGTTGTCGCTTTCTTCGTGATTGCCGAGTTCGTTCGCGGCACGGGCAGCGCCGAGGTAGTAAAGCAGCGGCTGACGCTCGGCTTCGGCAGCCCGATGCAAGTGACGTTGCGCGCTGGCCCAGCGACCCTCGGCCAGGTCCAGCTGACCGTGCTCGATCGCCACCTGCACTCGACGGCTGCGGTTACGCCGTGACCACGGATTGACCACGCCACTGGAAGCCATCACCAGTTCGACCAGCGACCTGATGCCCCAGATCACCAGCCAGAGCACAGCCACCAGCGCCAAAGTAGCCCACAGGCTCGACTCATAACGGAAGGTCTTGTAGGCAATCAGCACGTAGCCGGAATGCTCGGCAATCGCCAGCCCCAGCGCAGCGGCAGCGGCGATCACGAGGAACACGATCACATAGAGGCGTCTCATGGCGTGGCCTCCGGCGCGGCGCTCGCGGCAGGCCTGGCCAGTGGCTTGACCGAATCCTCGGCGTTGACGTTGCGCCGCTCCAGGTACCCCTGCACCGCGCTCAGGGTGCCGGTCATATCCGGCGTGACGACGGTGACAGGTTGCACGCTCAACTCGGCCACCTGTTCAAGCATGACTTTGCTTTGTGCGTTGTCCGGATTGAAGTTGCCCTTGAGGATGTCCCGCGCCTCGTCCAGCACTTGGGAGTAAACCGCCGGCTGGCCATTGAGTGCGGCCCACTGTGCCTGCTCCAGCGCCAGGCTCAGGGCCAGGCGTACCTGGCTCAGACTCTGGCCTGCCAGCAATGGGCGAACGTTCTTGTCGGCATTGAAGTCGATGCGGATGTAGCGCGAAATCTGATCCCACCATTGCGCCCAGCGACTGGCACCGTCGCCATTGGCAGTCAGGCCCAGCAGCGAATCGCCACGGTCCTTGTACTCCGGTGCCAGCTCGGTGAGGCTGGCCACTTGATCGCGCAGCGCGCCCAGACGCAGAAACAGCCCGGTGCGATCCGGTTGTTCGGTGCTGCGCAAGGCGATCAGCGTCTTGGCCACCTGCTCGCGAGCGGCAAAGGAGCCCGGATCGTTTTGCTCACGCAGTATCTCGTCGGCACCCTGGACCAGTGCCTGGGCACTGCTGATGTCCTGCAAGGCGGACAGTCGCAGGCTGGCCAGACGCAGCAGGTGCTCGGCCTCGGCCAGACGCCAGTCTTTGCGGCTGGCACCGAGAACGGTTTCCAGCCGCTGGCTCAACCGCTGCTGATCACCTTGCAGCTGAATCACCAGACGACTGCGTGCTTCCAGCTCATCGGCGGGAGGCAATTGCGCCAGGCGTGCGCTCAGGCGCTCCTCATTGAGCTTGAGGTTTTGCGCCTGGTCATTCAGCGCCTGCACCTGGCTCAGTTGCTGCTGATTATTGGCCTGCAGGTGACGCACCTGCCAGACACCCCAACCGCCCACCGCTACACCGGCCGCGCCCAACAGCAGCGCGATGATTGCCAGACCATTGCCTCGACGCTGCCCGGCAGCAGGTGGTGGCGGCGGCATTTCATCAACAGGTGCATCAACAGGTGCATCAAGCACCGGTCGCGAGTCATCTTTAGGCAAGGCTGTTTCGCTCACGTATCCATCCTTTGCATTAGAAAACGGGTACGGGATGCTCCCGTAACGCCGTCAGCAAGGCCGCGGCACTGGCGCCACGACAATCCACAACTGTTTTGGCCCCGGCGGCACGCGCCAGCTCGGCAACCCTGGGGCTCGGTACAAACAACGGCAACCGCGCCAACTGCGGCCAGGCATCGCCGGCCAGTTGATGCAGGTGCTCAAAACCTTGTCCACTGCTGACCACCAGCCCGTTCAGGCGTTCCGCCTGGATCCGTTGCGGCAGCAGTGTCGGCGGGTAAATCGGCAATCCCCGGCGGTACAGTTCCAGATACTCGACACTAGCACCAAGCTCACGCAAACGCTCAGCCAGCAACTCGCGCCCGCCCTCCCCGCGCAGGATCAGCACTCGTGCATCGGGTTGTGCGATAGCCTCGCGCAGTCGGGAAAGTTCGAGCAAGGCTTCACTGTCATCGCCTTCTGCCGGGAAGCTCACGTCCAGCCCGTGATCCCCGAGGATCTGCGCGGTCGCCGCGCCGACGCTGAACCACTTCACACCGGGCGGTGTTGGCCAATACCGCTCGAGCAGTTCGACGCCGATCCGGGCGGCCGGCTTGCTGACCACGATGACGGCGCAGAACTGATCCAGCGCCAGAATCACCTGGCGCATTGTGTCAGTGGCCTCAATGGGCATGATGTCCAAAAGCGGCAGACTGTTACTGAATATCCCCTGCTCGGCCAAAAAACTGCTCAGCGCCGCCGCTTCTTCGGCGGGACGCGTCAGCAGCAAGCGCCAGCCGATCACTCGTGACCAGCCTCGCCATAGACCGCTTTGAGGATGGCGTCTGCACCCTGGCTGAGCAGGTCTTCAGCGACTCGTACACCCAATGCCTCGGCATCGCCGCGAGGGGCGCGGGCTTGTGCGCTGAGCAGCAGGCCACCGCCTGGATCGCCCACCAGCCCGCGCAACCAGACCTGCTCACCCTCCAGCACGGCGTAGCAGGCAATCGGCACCTGGCAGCCGCCATTGAGGTGCTTGTTGAGGGCTCGTTCGGCGGTCACGCGGGTGGCGGTGTCCTGGTGATGCAGGGGTGTCAGCAACGCATGGATTTCACTGTCGGCGCTGCGGCATTCGATACCCACCGCGCCCTGGCCACCGGCCGGAAGGCTGTCGTCGACACTGATGGCCGAGGTGATGCGGTCTTCGAATCCCAGACGGATCAGGCCGGCAGCGGCGAGGATGATGGCGTCGTATTCGCCGGCATCGAGCTTGGCCAGGCGGGTGTTGACGTTGCCGCGCAGGAAGCGGATTTCCAAGTCCGGGCGACGGGTCAGCAATTGAGCCTGGCGGCGCAGGCTGGAGGTACCGACGATGCTGCCCTGGGGCAACTCATCCAGGTTGGTGTAAGTGTTGGAAACGAAGGCATCGCGCGGGTCTTCCCGCTCGCAGATACAGAACAGACCGAGGCCTTCGGGGAAGTCCATCGGCACGTCCTTCATGGAGTGCACGGCGATGTCGGCTTCATTTTCCAGCAGCGCGGTTTCGAGCTCCTTGACGAACAGGCCCTTGCCGCCGATTTTCGACAGCGGAGAGTCAAGCAGCTTGTCACCACGGCTGACCATGGGGACGAGGGTCACCAGCAGGCCCGGATGGGCTGCTTCAAGACGGGCCTTGACGTATTCGGCCTGCCACAGGGCGAGAGCGCTTTTGCGGGTGGCGATGCGGATCTGGCGAGAGGACATGGATCAATCCGTACTGAATAGATATGACGGATAATAACAGCTCAGCCAAATCCACTTTGACTTGTATCAGATACTACTCGGCCTCCCTGGCCCCGGATGTCCGGCAATCGGGTGTGAAATTGGCCTGCGAACAGCTTTTTAAAGCTGTTGCATCATTTTGCGTACCCCAGCCACATGACGACGGCTGACGATCAGCGCATCACCGTTGAGGCCTTTGAGGAACAGCTGAAAATGCCCCAGGGGTGTGCGTTGCAATCGCTCGATACGCTCACGGGCGACAAGTGCATTGCGATGGATACGCACGAAACGGTCACCGAATTCATCTTCGAGGGCCTTGAGCGGCTCATCGAGCAACACTTCGCCGCTTTCGTGGCGCAAGGTCACGTATTTGTGGTCGGCAATGAAATACACCACCTGATCCAGCGGAATCAGCTCGATCCCTTTACGGGTTCGGGCGCTGATATGGCTGCGCGGGCCGTTGCCGCTTTCGGCAGCAGGGCGGGTCAGGGCGGAGAGCTGGGCACGATTGGGGCGCTCGGCTCTCTTTAATGCGTCATGTAATTGTTCAGTTCTCACAGGTTTCACCAGATAGCCTACGGCGCTGGCCTGTAAGGCTTCCACGGCAAATTCATCGGGCCCGGCGCAGAACACCACGGCGGGGGGAGTTTCGCGTTCACACAACCGAGCAGCCACTTGCAGGCCATCCAGGCCGGGCATGCGGATATCGAGCAGCACGATATCCGGCTTGTGGCTGTCGATCAGTGCCAACGCCTCTTCGCCATTCGTGGCACTAGGCTCCAGGACACTGTACCCCTCGAGTTCGCCAACCATTCGGCTCAGGCGCTCGCGGGCCAAGGGTTCGTCATCAACGATCAGGACATTCATATTGCGCTGGATTCCTGCGTGAGTCTCGCACAAGGATAGCGTAGACAGGTGAAGTGACGTCCGTCACCGCGATCCACGCTAAGACTAGCGCGAGCGTCAAAAAGTGCCGCTGGTCCGGCGGCTAAATTTTCATCTACCGGGCGATTGGCGGCCCAGGCCCGCGTTGGCGATGCATCGCCACAGGGTTTGCTGATACGCAATATGAACACCCCACTCTTCTTATAGTCAGCGGCTGCACCGAGAAAATGCGCTGATCCTACTGTCCAACTGTAGACGGTTGCCGGGACGATATTGCTCAATTGGAAAATATCGTTCGGCAAAAATGCGCGGCTCTTGCCCCGGACCGGTCCTTCTCTCCCCAAAAAAACGTATCGACCAGTGTCAGCGACAGGATTGGCAACCCTGTTATTATCCGCGCCAGCGTTCCACGCCTTCTTACTTCAAGCCGATACGAGCGAATTCATGAGCACTGACAAGACCAATCAGTCCTGGGGCGGCCGCTTCAGTGAACCCGTCGACGCCTTCGTCGCCCGCTTCACCGCCTCCGTCACCTTCGACCAGCGCCTGTATCGCCACGACATCATGGGCTCGATCGCCCACGCCACCATGCTGGCCAAGGTCGGTGTGCTGACCGATGCCGAGCGCGACAGCATCATCGATGGCCTGAACACCATCCAGGGCGAAATCGAGGCCGGTCAGTTCGACTGGCGCATCGACCTCGAAGACGTCCACATGAACATCGAGGCGCGCCTGACCGACCGCATCGGCGTGACCGGTAAAAAACTGCACACCGGCCGCAGCCGTAACGATCAGGTCGCCACCGACATCCGTCTGTGGCTGCGTGACGAGATCGACCTGATCCTGGCTGAAATCACCCGCCTGCAAAAAGGCCTGCTGGAGCAGGCCGAGCGCGAAGCCGCCAGCATCATGCCGGGGTTCACCCACCTGCAGACCGCACAACCGGTGACGTTCGGGCATCACATGCTGGCCTGGTTCGAAATGCTCAGCCGCGACTACGAACGCCTGGTCGACTGCCGCAAGCGCACCAACCGCATGCCACTGGGCAGCGCGGCACTGGCTGGCACCACCTACCCGATCGATCGCGAATACACCGCCCAACTCCTGGGTTTCGACGCGGTTGGCGGCAATTCGCTGGACAACGTCTCCGATCGTGATTTCGCCATCGAATTCTGCTCGGCGGCCAGTATCGCGATGATGCACCTGTCGCGCTTCTCCGAAGAGCTGGTGCTGTGGACCAGCGCGCAGTTCCAGTTCATCGATCTGCCCGACCGTTTCTGCACCGGCAGCTCGATCATGCCGCAAAAGAAAAACCCGGACGTGCCTGAGCTCGTGCGTGGCAAGACCGGTCGCGTGTTCGGCGCGCTGATGGGCCTGCTGACCCTGATGAAAGGCCAGCCTTTGGCCTACAACAAGGACAACCAGGAAGACAAGGAACCGTTGTTCGACGCCGCCGACACCCTGCGCGACTCACTGCGGGCCTTTGCCGACATGGTCCCGGCGATCAAGCCCAAGCACGCGATGATGCGCGAAGCGGCCCTGCGCGGTTTCTCCACCGCCACTGACCTGGCCGACTACCTGGTGCGTCGCGGCCTGCCATTCCGTGATTGCCACGAAATCGTCGGCCATGCCGTGAAGTACGGCGTGGACAGCGGCAAGGACCTGGCGGAAATGAGCCTGGAAGAACTGCGCAAGTTCAGCGACCAGATCGACCAGGACGTGTTCGCCGTGCTGACCCTGGAAGGCTCGGTCAATGCCCGTAACCACATCGGCGGCACCGCGCCAGCGCAGGTGAAGGCTGCAGTGGCTCGCGGTCAGGCGCTCCTCGCCAGCCGCTAAAAGCTTCGCGGACAAGCCCGCTCCCACAAGGATCCAGTACTTGCCAAAAATCCATGGCAAACAAAGAAACCTGTGGGAGCGGGCTTGCCCGCGATGACTGACTTCAGAACGCCACAGAACTACTTTTTGGCAGCAATCATCGCCATGAACGCCGGCATCGCGGCCTCCCGGTCCGCCGCCACACGCTGCACATTCGGATTCCCCCCCAAAAACTCCAGCAGCGCCTTGGCCTTTGGCATCTCGGCCAACAGATCGATGCCAAACAACTTCTTGGCGACCCCACACGCCAGCGGCACGCTGAACAGGAAATACAGATCCGCCACGCTCAAGCTGTCGCCAGCCACGTAAGGGCTGAATTTGGCATGCCGGCCCAGCGCAGCCATCCCCAGCAACAATTCGGCTTTGGTTTTTTCCTTGATCGCATCCGGCAGGGTCATGCCGAAAAAGGCTTCGGGATAGCAGGCCCGGCCTGGCAATTCGATGTACAGCTCGATTTCCCTGGCCAGTGCCAGCACCTGCGCGCGCTCGAACGGATCGCTCGGCAGCAGCGGCGTGCCTTTCTGGCTTTGCTCGATGTATTCGAGGATCACGCTGGTTTCATTGATGAAGCCCTGCTCTACCTGCAGCACCGGGACCTTTCCGCGAGGGCTGATGGCCAGTGCCTCGGGGCTGGTGCCAGCGTAAAACGGTACTTCTTCGAAGGGCAGGCCTTTTTCCAGCAGCGCCAGTTTGACCATGTTGTAGTAGTTGCTGACGGAGAATCCATAAAGCTTGATCATCACAAAGCCTCCAGGCCATGCGGGGTGGGCAGTGCCTGTTTATAGAACGCTGCCGGGATTCTTGCCAGCAGCATCACGCCGCTGAATGCGGGTAAACTGGCCGCCTTTCCCTGAGGAGCCTGCCATGAGCGAGCCAACCGATATCGACAACGACGAAGAAGAGTTCGCCGAAACCACCCTGATCCAGGCCATCGAAAACCAGATCGAAAGCGACAACCCGCCGGCTGCCAAGGCGACGTTCAACAAGCTGACGCTGGTGGGTTACGAGCGGGAAGAAATCCTCAACTTGATGGCCCACGTTTTGGCGGTAGAAATCGACGCGATCCTCGAAGAAGACCGCGCGTTCAACACCGAATGGTACGAAGCTGCCCTGCGCGCCTTGCCCGAGTTGCCGCCGGAAAAGCAGTAAGCCCACACATCCCTGTAGGAGCGAGCCCGCTCGCGAAAAACCCGAGAGCGCCACGGGGCATCTGGTTTTACGCGTCATCGTTGACGACCTTCGCGAGCAAGCTCGCTCCTACAGAGTAAAAAAACCCTGTCGCGAGCACTGGACATGCCGGACAAGCGGGTTCACCTTAGGGGCGCTGTCGTCCAATTCCTAGAAAGTCTGGAGTCCTTATGTCGCTTACCCCTGAGTTGGTTGCCGAACTGGAAGTCCTCGCACTCTTCAACCTGGACAGTTCCCAGGAAGGTCTGAAAATTCATCAGACCGCTGCCCCGAAACACGTTGCCGCCGCCAAACGCCTCTTTGAAAAAGAACTGACCGACCAGCCTGATGGCGGTTACCTGACCAGCCTGGGTCGTGACGCCGCGCAAAATGTGCAAACCGTGCTGACCATTCTTAACGCCGAAGTAACAGCCTGAATTCTGCCGCATCGCCCACGGAGACCCCGATCCAGGGATTTCCGCGGGCACATTCCCCCTGATTCCTGTCTGCAGCCGATAGAAATCTGACGCCAGAAAAACAAAATCAGCTTAAAAGTCCTCGCCTCAAGGCGCTAAACTGCCCCTCATCCGAAGAGCCCCACGTCCGAGCCCTGCGAGCCGGTTTGAGCTGACATGACGCGCACCCACGAAATCCGCCCCGATCTGGACGAGGGAATCGACCGCAAGGTTCTCAGCCAGCTGCGCGCACGTTTTCTGAAACTCAACGAAGGACGCATGGCTCGCGCCATGGAAGGGTTGTCGACCCGCCAGCAAGGGGTCCTGACCTTGCTGCCGCTGTTTTTCCACGTTAACCATCCGCTGTTGCCCGGTTACGTTTCCGGCAGTACGCCGGCCGGGCTGTCGAATTTCGAGCCGGATGCCAATGTCCTCGCTGAAGCCCAGCGCCTGACCCGCTCGTTTTCCTACAAGCCGCGCCACGGCAGCAACCCGCCGAGGCCGATTCACGGACTGTTCCTGATGGGCAGCCTCGGCACCCTGGCCCAGGCCGACCAGAGCGACATGGATGTGTGGGTCTGCCATGGGCCGGACCTGACCGAAAACGAACTCGCCGAGCTGCGCAAGAAATGCCAGTTGCTGGAAGCCTGGGCCGCCAGCCAGGGCGCCGAAGCGCATTTTTTCCTGATCGACCCGAGCCGTTTCGTCCGCGGTGAGCGCGATACCCAGCTGAGCTCGGAAGATTGCGGCACCACCCAGCACTACCTGTTGCTGGACGAGTTTTACCGCACCGCGATCTGGCTCGCCGGGCGCACACCGATCTGGTGGCTGGTGCCGGTCTACGAAGAGTCGAGCTACGACCGCTACACCCATGCCTTGATCTCCAAACGCTTCATCCGTGCCGATGAAACCCTCGACCTCGGCAACCTGGCCTACATCCCGCCCGGCGAATTCATCGGTGCCGGGCTCTGGCAGTTGTTCAAGGGCATCGAGTCGCCCTACAAGTCGGTGCTCAAGCTGTTGCTGACCGAGGTTTACGCCAGCGAACACCCCAGGGTCCATTGCCTGAGCCTGCGCTTCAAGCAAGCGGTGTTCGCCAACCGTCTCGACCTCGACGAACTGGATCCGTATGTCGTGGTGTATCGGCGCATCGAGGAATACCTGATCGCCCGCAACGAACCGGAACGGCTGGAACTGGTGCGGCGCGCGCTGTACCTGAAGGTCAATCGCAAACTCACCGGCAACAGCCGCACCCAGAGCTGGCAGCGCTCCTTGCTCGAACGCCTGGCCCATGAATGGCACTGGGACCAGCGTCAACTGACCCTGCTCGACAGCCGCAGCCAGTGGAAAGTCCGCCAGGTCAGCTCCGAGCGGCGGGCACTGGTCAACGAGCTGAACTACAGCTACCGCTTCCTCACCCAGTTTGCCCGTCACGAACAAACGGTCAGCCGCATCAACAAGCGCGACCTGAGTGTCCTCGGCCGTCGCCTGTACGCCGCTTTCGAGCGCAAGGCCGGTAAAGTCGAATTCATCAATCCCGGCATCGCCCCGGACCTGGCTGAAGACACCCTGACGCTGGTGCACGCACCGAACAAGAAAGAGCCGGGGCAAAGCCAGTGGGGCTTGTACAACGGCAGCCTGACGGCACTGGAGTGGGAGCATTTCGCGCCGATCAAACGCAGCCGTCACTTGCTCGAACTGCTGACCTGGTGCCACCGCAATGGCGTGATCGACAGCAGTACCCGCCTGGCCTTGCACCCCGGCACCAGCGACTTGAGCGAATTCGAACTGTTCAACCTGCTCGGCAGCCTGCAACAGACCATCGCCCTGCCCTTGCCCACCGTCGCCGAGGAACCTCTGTTGCGCGCCAGCGTGCCGAGTGAAGTGCTGATCCTGGTGAATGTCGGCATCGATCCGCTCAAGCACCATCGCGACCTTAACATCCTCATGACCACCGAGCGCACCGACTCCCTGAGCTACGCCGGTGTCCGGGAAAATCTGGTGCTGACTCTGGACCAGGTCACGCTCAATAGCTGGAACGAAGTGTTGGTCGGCCGCTACGACGGCCCCCACGCCCTGCTCGACTGCATCCGCGACTACCTCAACAACCTGCCGGCCGGACCACAACAGCCGAAGCTGCGGGTGCGTTGCTTCTGCCATAACCGCGCGCAGTTCATTGCCCAACGGGTGGAAGAAATCCTCGATACCGCGCAGAACCTTCTGCTCAGCCGGCTCAATCATCGCTACCTGATCCAGGTCCAGCAGCACTACCACGTGCTGGAGTTGGTGCCGGGCCAGGTCCAGCACATCGCGCTGGCCACTCTGCCGGCGCTGATCGATTACCTGGGCGAAGAAATGGCGAGCTACAGCCCGTTGCACCTCGATCCGAAGGCACTGGAAGACCACGACCTTGCGCTGTTCCTGCCAACGGGCCAACCGGACTGCATTCAAGTGTTCTATAGGGTCAACGAAGATCAGGCTGATCTGTACGTGCTCGATGAGTTCAACGCCCTGTGGCAGCAACGCCTGCCCTGGCACGATGAGCAAAGCCTGCTGGTGCCGCTGCAGCGTTTCCTGCAATCGATCCAGTACCGTCGCGATGCCTTGTTGCCGATGGACGCAGCCCACCCGCTGAACCTCGACACCCTGTACTGCCAGTTGCTATCGTCAGGCCCTGGCCGCGCACGCCGCATCGAAGCCCGGCCGGTGCCGCAGACGCCAGTGAACAAGCCGTTCTACGACGTGCAGGCGATCGTCGGCAAAGCCGCACCGGGTCAGGTGCACGTGACGCTGTATTGCAATCAACGGGAATTTTCCGAGCTGGAACATGGCGACCAGTTGTTCCGCGTGGTCGCCCGGGAAATCGTCGGGCAGCGCCGGGAAACCGAACGCTACCGCTGCTACATCACCGACCTCGACCTGTCAGGCCTGCTCGGTGAAGGTCAGAGTTCCACCCATCTGTACCTGCGCTACAAAGCCGACCTGGAGCACGCATTGAACGAGGCGCTCGATCAAGTCTGAGGGGAAGTCACTCCGGGAACGCGCCGCCATTGGCCGGCTGCGATTCGACTTCCAGCAGTGTCAGCTTCAGGGTCTTGCCGCCCGGAGCCGGCCAATCGATGTGCTGGCCAACCTTCAGGCCGAGCAGCGCACTGCCCACCGGCGCCAGGATCGAGACCTTGCCTTCGTCGGCATTCGCATCCTTGGGGTACACCAGGGTCAGGTGGTAGTCCTTGCCACTGCCTTCTTCGCGGCAATGCACTCGGGAATTCATGGTCACGACATCCGCCGGCACTTCATCGTGGCCGACCACGGTATCGGCGCGATCCAGTTCGGTTTGCAGCGCAATAACGCCCGGCAGCGTGTCGTCCAGGCTGTCGATCAGACGCTCCAGACGCTGGACGTCCAGACGGGTAAGGGTGATGGAAGGTGAGGTCATGATCTGGGCAGACTCCTTTCTTCTGCACGAAAAAAGCAAAACCCCGCCAGAAAAAGGCGGGGTTTTCACAAGCCTCGATGGGTTGAGGCGTTTCTGGACACTATCACAGCTCAAAAAATATACAAGTCATGGCCAAACCGACGCTATGGACTTGTAGAGAACTCCTGTGGCGAGGGGGCTTGCCCCCGTTCGGCTGCGCAGCAGCCGTAAAAACTTGGGGCCGCTACGCGACCCAACGGGGGCAAGCCCCCTCGCCACAATGACTCACTAGACTGAAGCTTTGCGGTGGGCAGCCTGCGCACAAATCACCCGCCTACGCTCGTCATCAGCCGAGCGCCACTCACGAATATCTTCGACATGGCGGAAGCAGCCCAGACACACTTTCTGCTCGTCCAGCCGGCACACACCGCTGCAGGGCGACGGTACCGCCGGGCTGACATTGCTGTAGAGCGGTTTGGGCGCACGGACAGGCGCAGGCTGGGTCACGATCTCACAGGCCTTCGAAATCGAGTTCGACACCGGCCTGCTGCTGGACGATACGCTCAAGCATTTCACCCAACTGCTCTTCGCTCTTGTCGCACATCCAGCGCTCGCTTTCTTCGTCGTAGTCGAAGTGGAAACCACCGGATACCGCTGCCAGCCACAGCTGGCGCAGCGGCTCCTGGCGACTGAAGATCAACTGGCTGCCGTTCTCGAACTTGACCGTCAGCACACCGGCCGAGCTTTCGAGGTCGATATCCAGGTCGCTCTCGTCAAAGATGTCCTCCAGGGATTGCTGGGTGGCATCGACCAGGTCATGGAAACGCGCTTCGGACAAACTCATTACGGCAACCTCAAAAAGTGTCTGATCAGGCTCAAGCGCCGCAAGATACGACCGAGCTCCGTCGATTGCAAAGGATAACGACCTGTGGGATTGCATGATACCGACCGGCATCGGGCCGAGCCCCGCCGGACGGGCGGTCCGTTGCATAGGCAAGCTGCCGGGTGGCCGGTATACTCCGGCGCAATTAATGCATTTTCAAGGATTTCGCCATGAAGCGCCTGATCTCTTCCCTTGCTGCGCTCCTCGCGGTTGCCTGCCTTGTGTCGGCCTGCGGTCAAAAAGGCCCGCTGTACCTGCCCGATGAAGACCAGGACCCTGTGGAGCAAGCCAAGTCGTCGCAGCAGCAGCCTGCCTCCAAAGCACACAAGCACGACGTCTACCAATAATAAGGGAACCTCATGGACGCTTTTAACTACCGTGACGGTGAACTGTTCGCGGAAGGTGTTGCCCTGTCTGCCATCGCCGAGCGCTTTGGTACACCCACCTACGTTTACTCGCGCGCGCACATCGAAGCCCAATACCTGGCTTACGCCGATGCGCTGGTCGGCACACCGCACCTGGTGTGCTACGCGGTCAAGGCCAACTCCAACCTGGGTGTCCTGAATGTCCTGGCGCGTCTTGGCGCCGGTTTCGACATCGTCTCCCGTGGCGAGCTGGAACGCGTACTGGCCGCTGGCGGCAGCGCCGACAAGATTGTGTTCTCCGGCGTCGGCAAGACCCGCGACGACATGCGTCGCGCCCTGGAAGTCGGCGTGCACTGCTTCAACGTCGAATCCACCGACGAGCTGGAACGCCTGCAGGTGGTCGCCGCCGAACTGGGCGTTCGCGCGCCGATTTCGCTGCGCGTGAACCCGGACGTCGATGCCGGCACCCACCCGTACATTTCCACCGGTCTCAAAGAGAACAAGTTCGGCATCGCCATCGCCGACGCCGAAGACGTGTACGTGCGTGCCGCGCAGCTGCCGAACCTGGAAGTGGTCGGCGTCGATTGCCACATCGGCTCGCAACTGACCACCCTGCCGCCGTTCATCGACGCTCTCGACCGCCTGCTGGGCCTGGTCGATCGCCTTGGCGATTGCGGCATCTACCTGCGCCACATCGATCTCGGTGGTGGCCTGGGCGTGCGATACAAGGACGAGGAGCCGCCACTGGCTGCCGACTACATCAAGGCCGTGCGCGAACGTCTCGACGGTCGTGACCTGGCGCTGGTGTTCGAGCCGGGCCGCTTCATCGTCGCCAACGCCGGCGTGCTGCTGACTCAGGTCGAGTACCTCAAGCACACCGAACACAAAGACTTCGCCATTGTCGACGCCGCCATGAACGACCTGATCCGCCCGGCGCTGTATCAGGCCTGGATGGACGTCACCGCCGTGAGCCCGCGCACCTCCGCTGCCCGCGCCTACGACATCGTCGGCCCGATCTGCGAGACCGGCGACTTCCTGGCCAAGGATCGTCAGCTGGCGCTGGAGGAAGGCGACCTGCTGGCCGTGCATTCGGCCGGTGCCTACGGGTTTGTCATGAGTTCCAACTACAACACCCGCGGCCGTGCCGCAGAAGTGTTGGTGGACGGTGATCAGGCATTTGAAGTGCGTCGCCGTGAAACGGTAGCCGAGTTGTATGCTGGCGAAAGCCTGCTGCCGGAGTAAAACCATGCTGCTGCGTTTTACCAAGATGCACGGCCTGGGCAATGATTTCATGGTCCTCGACCTGGTCAGCCAGCACGCGCACATTCTGCCCAAGCATGCCAAGCAATGGGGTGACCGGCACACCGGCATCGGTTTCGACCAGTTGCTGATCGTTGAAGCGCCGAGCAACCCGGACGTGGATTTCCGCTATCGGATCTTCAACTCCGACGGTTCCGAAGTGGAACAGTGCGGCAACGGTGCGCGCTGCTTCGCCCGTTTCGTGCTCGACAAGCGCCTGACTGCAAAACGTGTGATTCGCGTCGAGACCAAAAGCGGCATCATTGAGCTGGACGTGCGTAACGACGGGCAGATCAGCGTCAACATGGGCGCCCCGCGCCTGGTGCCAGCGGATATTCCGTTCCAGGCGCCGGAGCAGGCCAAGAGTTATCAGGTCGACGTCGACGGCACCCCGGTCGATCTGGCTGCCGTGTCCATGGGCAACCCCCATGCGGTGGTACGGGTCAGCGACATCAACAACGCGCCGGTGCATGAACTGGGCCCGAAAATCGAACATCACCCGCGCTTCCCGGCACGGGTCAATGTCGGCTTTCTCCAGGTCATCGACCGGAGCCGCGCGCAATTGCGCGTCTGGGAGCGTGGGGCCGGGGAAACCCAGGCTTGCGGAACCGGCGCCTGTGCCGCCGCAGTGGCCGCGATCAGCCAGGGGTGGATGGATTCGCCGCTATTGATCGACCTGCCTGGCGGGCGCTTGTCCATCGAATGGGCAGGCCCTGGCCAACCGGTGATGATGACCGGCCCGGCAGTGCGCGTATATGAAGGACAAGTGCGTCTTTGAGTGAGCGAAATCCATGACCGACAAGCCTCAGGTACCCGCACGACAAGCTGACGAATCACCGTCCGAAAGCCTCGAGGCGGCGGCTGTAGCCGCGTACCTGGAGGCTCATCCGGACTTCTTCGTCGAGCACGAAGAACTGCTCCCGTCCCTGCGTATCCCCCATCGGCGCGGCGATACCGTGTCGCTGGTTGAGCGTCAGATGACCATCCTGCGCGACCGCAACATTGAACTGCGTCATCGCCTGTCGCATTTGATGGACGTGGCCCGGGACAACGACCGCCTGTTCGAAAAGACCCGTCGCCTGATCCTGGCATTGATGGATGCTGCCAGCCTGGAAGACGTGGTGATGTGCGTCGAAGACAGCCTGCGCCAGGAATTCCAGGTGCCCTTCGTCAGCCTCATCCTGCTCGGCGACAACGCCATGCCGGTGGGCCGCTGGGTCACCCACGCCGAAGCTCAAGTGGCCATCGGCGGTTTGCTCTCGGAAGACAAAAGCGTCAGCGGCAGCCTGCGCGAGCATGAACTGGACTTCCTGTTCGGCGAAGAACAGCGCAAGCAGATCGGCTCCACCGCGGTTGTCGCCATCAGCCACCAGGGCATCCACGGCATCCTGGCCATCGCCAGCCGTGATCCGCAGCACTACAAAAGCTCGGTGGGCACCTTGTTCCTGAGCTACATCGCTGAAGTCATGGGTCGCGTGCTGCCACGGGTCAACAATTCCCTGCGCTCGGTACGCTGAACATGGAACGACAACTGGACGCTTACTGCGAACACCTGCGCAGTGAGCGGCAGGTGTCGCCGCACACACTGTCGGCCTACCGCCGCGACCTCGATAAAGTGCTGGGCTGGTGCGTCAAACAGAATATCGGCAGCTGGACGGCGCTGGACATCCAGCGCCTGCGTAGCCTGGTTGCCCGTCTGCACGCCCAAGGCCAATCGTCCCGCAGCCTGGCGCGATTACTGTCAGCCGTTCGCGGGCTCTATCACTACCTGAACCGCGAAGGCCTGTGCGACCACGATCCGGCCAATGGCCTCGCACCGCCCAAAGGCGAACGCCGCCTGCCGAAAACCCTCGACACCGACCGCGCCCTGCAACTGCTGGAAGGCGGGGTCGAGGATGACTTTCTGGCACGTCGGGACCAAGCGATTCTCGAGCTGTTCTATTCCTCCGGCTTGCGGCTTTCGGAGCTGACGGGGCTCAATCTCGATCAGCTCGATCTGGCTGACGGCATGGTCCAGGTGCTCGGCAAAGGCAGCAAGACCCGCCTGCTGCCTGTAGGAAAAAAGGCCCGCGAAGCGCTGGAGCAGTGGCTGCCATTGCGAGCCATGGCCAACCCGACGGACGATGCGGTGTTCGTCAGCCAGCAAGGCCGCCGCCTCGGCCCCCGGGCGATCCAGGTGCGGGTCAAGGCTGCCGGCGAGCGTGAACTGGGGCAGAACCTGCATCCGCACATGTTGCGACACTCCTTCGCCAGCCATTTGCTGGAATCGTCCCAGGACCTGCGCGCGGTGCAGGAACTGCTCGGACACTCGGACATCAAGACCACACAGATCTACACCCACCTGGACTTCCAGCATCTGGCAGTCGTCTACGACAGCGCCCACCCACGGGCCAAACGCATGAAAGGCGACGATTCATGAGTATTCAGTTGATCACCTTCGACCTCGACGACACCCTGTGGGACACCGCCCCGGTGATCGTCAGCGCCGAAGCCGTTTTGCGTGAATGGCTGACCGAGCACGCGCCCAACCTGGGGGCAGTGCCGGTGGAACATTTGTGGGCCATTCGTGAGCGCGTATTGAGCAACGAGCCCAGCCTCAAGCACCGCATCAGCGCCCTGCGTCGGCGAGTGCTGTTCCACGCACTGGAAGAGTCCGGTTATGGGCATGACGAAGCCTCGGACCTGGCGGACAAGAGTTTTGAAGTATTCCTGCATGCCCGGCATCAGATCGAAGTGTTTCCGGAGGTCGAACCGACCCTGGAAATCCTCGCCAATCATTACGCCCTCGGCGTGGTCACCAATGGCAACGCCGATGTGCGCCGGCTGGGCCTGGCGGATTACTTCAAGTTTGCGCTTTGCGCCGAAGACATCGGCATTGCCAAACCCGATGCGCGATTGTTCCAGGAGGCCTTGCAACGCGGTGGCGCGACCGCTGAATCGGCGGTGCACATTGGCGATCATCCAGGTGATGACATTGCCGGTGCGCAGCAGGCGGGAATGCGGGCGATCTGGTTCAACCCGGCGGGCAAGGTCTGGGAAGCCGAACGGTTGCCGGATGCGGAGATTCGCAGCCTTAGCGATTTGCCGGCATTGCTGGCGCGGTGGAATTCGGTATCGAACTGACAAAAAAACCGTGGGAGCGAGCTTGCTCGCGATGAGGGCTTAACATTCAAAATAAATGTTGCCTGACACTCCGCCATCGCGAGCAAGCTCGCTCCCACAGGGATCACCACAGGTTTCATGTTTTTTGTTTCAGGCATGAAAAAGCCCGCAGCGACGGCGGGCTTTTTCAGTAAGCGGGTAGCAGGCTCAAATAGGCCGGCTGCCGTACTTGTTGTCCGGCTTCTTGGGCGGATCGGCGACCACATTGGCCTCCACTTCCTGCACCTTGCCACCCTTGGCCAAAAACTCCTCCATGGCCCGCGCGAGAGCATCGCGTTCCTTGTTCTTGGCTTCGACACTCGGCAGCTCATCGACCGATACCGCTGCCTTGGCCTTGCCTTTGGCAGTCGGAACCGGCGCATCACCACCGTCGTCTTCAGCGACGTCTTCCGCCGCTGCTTCCAGACCTTCTTCGGTTTCGTCGTCGTCGCCTACTTCGAGGTCGTCGTTTTCCAGATCATCGTCGCTCATGTTCTACCTCATGACTTGCGAAAAGCAGATTAGTTATAGCCCAGCTTTACCCTCTGTCGAAGGCTGCCGGAAAAAAATCAACAGCCGCTGCTGACCAGCGGTTATGCCTCTTCACCGTGCACGGTGGCGAGGACTTTACGGGCACCGCCATGATCACGGTGCTCGCCCAGATAAACGCCTTGCCAGGTCCCCAACGCCAACCGGCCTGCCGCAATCGGCAAACTGAGCTGACAGCCAAGCACGCTGGCCTTGAAGTGCGCCGGGAGGTCGTCCAGGCCTTCGTCGTTATGCTCATAGCCGTCTGTTCCTTGTGGGATCAGACGATTGAAAAATCGTTCGAAGTCGCGACGTACCGCCGGATCGGCGTTCTCGTTGATGGTCAACGACGCCGAGGTATGCTGCAGCCACAAGTGCAACAGACCGACCCGACACGCCTTGAGTTCAGGCAGGCCGGCGAGTAACTCGTCCGTTACCAGATGAAAGCCCCGGGGCCTCGCCCGCAAGGTAATCAGAGTCTGTTGCCACATACAGTTCTCCGCACGTTCGGGGCGCATTCTAGCGCGCTCTGTGAAAAAACAAAGGCCCTAATATTCCTTCAATCCTGTAAGCCTTTGGCTGCACAAAAACACCCGACGTAAACATCATAAAACCTGTAGGAAAAAACCTTTCAGCTCGGCCTTCAACGACAAATTCCAGACAAAAAAATGCCCGGCAAGCCGGGCAGTTTTTTACGCGCCTGCTTACAAGTTGTAGCCGCGTTCGTTGTGAAGCGCCAGATCGATGCCGACCGCTTCTTCTTCTTCGTTGATACGCAGGCCCATGACCGCATCCAGCACCTTGAGGATGATGTATGTAGCGATCGCGGTGTAGATCACCGTGAAGCCCACGCCTTTGCACTGAATCCACACTTGTGCGGCGATGTCGGTCACGGTGCCGAAGCCACCCAGGGACGGAGCAGCGAACACACCGGTCAGGATTGCGCCGAGGATACCGCCGATACCGTGCACGCCGAAGGCGTCCAGGGAATCGTCATAGCCGAGCTTGCGCTTGAGGGTGGTAGCGCAGAAGAAGCACACCACGCCAGCCGCTAGACCGATTACCAAGGCGCCCATCGGGCCAACGGTGCCGGCAGCCGGGGTGATTGCCACCAGACCGGCAACCACGCCCGAAGCGATGCCCAGTGCGCTAGGCTTGCCGTGGGTGAGCCACTCGGCAAACATCCAGCCCAGTGCAGCAGCAGCGGTAGCGATTTGCGTCACCAGCATCGCCATGCCGGCGGTGCCGTTGGCCGCAGCGGCGGAACCGGCGTTGAAACCGAACCAGCCAACCCACAGCATGGCCGCGCCCATCAGGGTGTAACCGAGGTTGTGCGGCGCCATCGGCGTGGTCGGGAAACCCTTGCGCTTGCCCAGCACCAGGCAAGCAACCAGGCCTGCTACACCGGCGTTGATGTGCACCACGGTGCCGCCGGCGAAATCGAGCACGCCCCAGTCCCACATCAGGCCACCGTTGCCGGACCAGACCATGTGCGCAATCGGCGCATACACCAGGGTGAACCAGATGCCCATGAAAATCAGCATCGCGGAGAACTTCATCCGCTCGGCGAACGCACCGACGATCAGCGCCGGGGTGATGATCGCGAAGGTCATCTGGAAGGTGATGAACACCGCCTCGGGGAACAGCGCTGCCGGGCCGGTCAGACTCGCTGGCGTGACACCCGCCAGGAACGCCTTGCCCATGCCGCCGAAGAACGAGTTGAAGTTGACGACGCCCTGCTCCATGCCCGTGGTGTCGAACGCGATGCTGTAGCCATAAATGACCCACAGGACGCTGATCAGACCGGTAATGGCGAAGCACTGCATCATCACGGAAAGAATGTTTTTCGACCGAACCATGCCGCCGTAGAACAGCGCGAGGCCGGGAATGGTCATGAACAGCACGAGAGCTGTCGAGGTCAACATCCAGGCGGTGTCGCCGGAGTTGAGGACTGGGGCCGCCACTTCGTCTGCCGCCAGAGCAAGGCTGGGCATTACGATGGACAACAGGGCTCCTAGCCCTGCGAATTTACGCAGAGTCATATTGTTTTCTCCTGGGGCGTTGGGTTTGTGGCGGCTTAGATAGCGTCGGTATCGGTTTCGCCGGTACGGATGCGAATCGCCTGTTCCAGATTGACCACGAAGATCTTGCCGTCACCGATCTTGCCGGTGTTGGCAGCCTTGGTGATGGCCTCGATTACCCGGTCCAGATCCTTGTCGTCGATGGCGACGTCGATCTTCACCTTGGGCAGGAAATCGACCACGTATTCCGCGCCGCGATACAGCTCGGTGTGACCCTTCTGCCGACCAAAGCCTTTGACTTCGGTGACGGTAATGCCCTGCACGCCGATCTCGGACAGCGACTCGCGTACGTCGTCCAGCTTGAACGGCTTGATGATGGCAGTGACTAGCTTCATGAAAACTCTCTCCCGAATTTGGTGGACTTGCCCCAGGAAAACAAACCCGTCTCAAGTCTAAGCGCAGTGCCTGGCTTTGTAACGCATCGTCGGCCTTACCTGCCCGTCCGACGCCAGCTAACCGCTCCTCACGAAACACTCCCCCGCGTTCCGTTTGGCGCACTGCATTCGTCACAGCGACTGCATCAGTGCATGGGTCACCAGCATCTAAGCAGAAAGCTTGCCATCTCCACAAAACCGACTGTTTTCAAGCCATTACAGGTGGATGGTGGATACTTCGCGACAAGACCCCGCACGTTACGCACAACAACGGTGCAACGCCGCCTGTCCCAATGCGCGAAAAGCGTGCATCCCTTGCCCGCGCAAATGACTATAGACACTGCGTGATACACTGCCCGTCATTGTTTCCAGGACATTGCCCATGCTCGCGCCAAAAGACTTCCTCGACGCCCTCACCGGCACCGCCTCCCGCCTTTTCAGCGGTGACACGCCACTGCCGAAAGCTGAAATCGAAAGCCAGTTCAAAATGTTGCTGCAGAGCGGCTTCAGTAAACTGGATCTGGTGAGTCGGGAAGAGTTCGATAGCCAGATGGTCGTACTGGCACGCACCCGCGCCCGCCTCGAAAGCCTCGAAGCGAAAGTCGCCGAGCTGGAAGCGAAACTGAACCCACCAACCGAATAACACCGCAAATGCTCACTGTGGAACCCAATCCACTGTGGGAGCGAGCCTGCTCGCGAAATGGTCGCCACGACCTTCAGACTCACCTGTAGGAATTGCCGCAACCTGCGCTCTTCAAGCCCGCAAGAATCCCGGCAACTTCCTACGAAGATCTCACTCCCCTTCCGATTGCGCAGCAAAGCTCCGGTTCCTAAGCTCACTCCCAACTGATTAGCCAGCAATGGGTTTAGCGACTCGAACAGCACCCGACGCACCGTGACCACGTTCGAACCAGAGATTTATTCCTTTCTCGAATTACGGCCGTGCATGGAAGACCTTCGGGCCTGCCAGTATTTCCGCAGGCTTCGGTTCGCCAATTCGCTCGAAAAAGTTTAAGCCCATGTTACATGGCTTAGATAATAGTTTGTGATGAGCACAACTTTTTAAATGGAATACTGTTAGCAACACCACAAGGAGCAACATCCATGAAAATATCCAAGTCTTTAATTGCCGCTTTCGCATTGACTGCATTTCACATAAGTTCAGCGGTCGCTGGGCCGTCTGTTACAGTCACATTCAAGAACCTTGGAACACAGACTGCTACGTATACCCCCATAACAAACAACGAAGCTATAACGAAAGCAAACGCATCACCTACTCCACAAGCGTCCGTGATTGCAAATGGCTCAGATACGTACGTCATACAAAGCCAGATATCACCTGATTACAATCATGCTAATTTGCGATATCAAATTGGCAACAAGAAATGTATTTATTTAGCTACATTTGTGACGACTCCTGGCTTTGGTGCGAGTAAAACTCCAAAATGGAATAATACGGCCACGCCTAGTGGTGGGGCCACCTGCACCATCAAGGTAACCAAAGCAAATCCGTCCACCTATGCCTGGTCAATAGTAATCACCATGAAATAAAGCATGTAGCGCCTTAGTCGGCTTATAAGATCTTGCCAAAACATCAACATTTATTAGGCAACATATTATATTTTAGTCATCGAACAGGGAGTGGCAAAAAATGGTTAACTCACTAAACAATTTTGCAGCTAACAGCGGCCAAGCGCTGGCTGAAACAAAAAAATTGACAGCGACTCCCGGCAAAAACCCAGGCGTCAACCAAAGCACACCCCAAGTCCCATTTGGCAACGCACGAGATAGCAGTACCGTTTCCACACTAGCGAGCCAATTGAGCGAAGCCTCAGTACGCGCACAGGCCCGGGATGCACGCCTAACTAGAACGGAACTGAGCTCGATGGCTAATAACACATTCAACGAGTTAGTGAGTGCTAATTATACTGCCAATAAATCAACATACGACTCTGAAGTTCCTGACACAGATAATGCCACATTACTAGCGCGCGCCAAAAGTGCGACACAGTATACAAACGGACTCGGCAAAAATCCGTTTTCGGGGATGCCCATGGATCAGCTTGCCTTAATTACTTACGATGACAGCGGCACCTTTACCATCAATGAAAGACGGGCAGCACTGGAAGAGTCAGCCAAACAAGAATTTGCATGGCGACAGAAAGTGGTGGCCGAAGCAGAGTTTGAATACAACAACACTGGAAAACTCACAAACTTCTCCAAAAGTGTCCTTGACCATTACAAGGGCTTGCCCCCAGTTCAGCAAGCACAGTATCCAAACAACTACGAAGCCAAACTTAAGCACTGGATAGATTTAGACTTCAACTATTTTACGAATGTCGCAGAAGGTAAAAAGAAGATGGATGCCGAGAGCTTCGCCGGCAAAATCCTGAACGGCGATAATAGCTTGTTTGACGACACAACTTCTTCCAAACAAGCTGCCTCAACATAAGTTGCTTGATTTACACGCGAAATAAATGCGCAGGGGCGTGTCAGGCTGGCTTTGTCAGCAGGTTTTACGACAGCTGTGCAGCCAAACTCAGCGTTTGGCTGCTGTTACATAGCGTGGCTTTCAGCAACATTCTGCGAAAGTTTCCCTCCTCTCCGACCGGACTCCACGACTACCCTTCAAAAACCCGCAGGAAGCGGCTCCCGTCATCTCAAGGAACGACCATGTCCCTCTCCATCGTCCACAGCCGCGCCCAGATTGGCGTGGATGCGCCCGCTGTCACCGTTGAAGTCCACCTGGCCAATGGTTTGCCGTCGCTGACGATGGTCGGCCTGCCCGAGGCGGCGGTAAAGGAAAGCAAGGACCGGGTGCGCAGCGCGATCATCAATTCGGGGCTGCAATTTCCGGCGCGGCGGATCACGTTGAATCTGGCGCCAGCCGATTTACCCAAGGATGGAGGGCGGTTCGATCTGGCGATTGCCCTAGGGATTCTCTCGGCCAGTGTGCAGGTGCCTACGTTGACGCTCGATGATGCGGAATGCCTTGGGGAGTTGGCGTTATCAGGTGCCGTGCGGGCGGTTCGTGGGGTCTTGCCAGCGGCGCTGGCAGCGCGCAAGGCCGGGCGCTGGTTGATGGTGCCGCGAGCTAACGCTGAAGAGGCGTGCCTGGCCTCGGGACTGAAAGTAATTGCGGTGGATCATCTGCTTGAGGCCGTTGCGCATTTCAATGGGCATACACCGATTGAGCCTTATGTCTCCAATGGCCTGCTCTACGCCAGCAAACCCTACCCCGACTTGAATGAAGTGCAGGGGCAACTCGCGGCCAAGCGTGCGCTGCTGATCGCTGCCGCTGGTGCTCACAACCTGTTGTTCAGCGGGCCGCCGGGAACGGGGAAAACCCTGTTGGCGAGCCGCTTGCCGGGATTGCTGCCGCCCCTGGCCGAAAATGAAGCGCTGGAAGTGGCGGCGATTCAGTCGGTCGTCAGTTGCTCGCCGTTGAGCCATTGGCCGCAGCGGCCGTTTCGCCAACCGCATCACTCGGCGTCCGGCCCCGCGCTGGTGGGGGGCGGCTCGAAACCGCAGCCCGGTGAAATCACCCTCGCCCACCACGGCGTCCTGTTTCTGGACGAACTACCGGAGTTTGATCGCAAGGTTTTGGAGGTGCTCCGGGAGCCACTGGAATCCGGCCACATCGTGATCTCCCGTGCCAAGGACCGCGTACGCTTCCCGGCGCGCTTTCAACTGGTCGCAGCGATGAATCCCTGCCCCTGTGGATATCTTGGCGAGCCGAGCGGCCGTTGCTCCTGTACGCCGGACATGGTTCAGCGCTATCGCAACAAATTGTCGGGGCCGCTGCTGGATCGTATCGATCTGCACCTTACGGTTGCTCGCGAAGCCACGGCGTTAAATCCTGCGTTGAAACCCGGCGACGATACTGCCACCGCCGCCGAGCTGGTTGCCGATGCAAGAGAACGGCAACAAAAGCGCCAAGGCTGTGCCAATGCATTCCTCGATTTGCCGGGCCTGCGCAGACACTGCAAGTTATCCACAGTTGACGAAACCTGGCTGGAAACGGCGTGTGAACGGCTGACCTTGTCGCTGCGAGCGGCCCATCGACTGCTCAAGGTTGCTCGCACCTTGGCGGACCTTGAGCAAGTCGATGGCATCACCCGTGAACACTTGGCCGAGGCGCTGCAATATCGGCCGACAACACTCTAGTCAGCATCACCCCTTGTTGAGGTCAACCAACGGCGTCTGCCGCACCTCAGTCTCCCGCCCACCCTGAATCTCGCTCATCTGCTTCAAGGCCTTATCCACAGCTGCCTTATCCGCCAACAAGCTGTAGCTGATGCGGAACTGCTTGTGTTCCTTCGGCCCAATCGTCGGCACCAGGTTCAATGGGCGCTGATACCGGCGGTTGTAGGAAAAACTCGTCCCCGGTTCCAGCCCCGTGACATAGCCCTGCCCCTGGGTATCGGTGTTTTTCCACAGGGAGAACACGGGCAGTGTTTGAGTATTGAAGCCGACCGAAACCCCCAGGCTGCCGGCCTTGTTATGTAACACGGTCAACGTATCGCCCTTGGCATCGGCATACGGCACCACGTTGTAAACCGTCTCGTCGTAGTCCTTGGTCGGTGCACGGTAGGTTTGCCAGTCCGGCAGATCGCCTTTGGCTTTGTCGTTGAACGGTGAGACCTGTTTCACCGGCGCGGCGAAGCGGGCGCCCTGTTCCAGGAACGGCGTGCTGAAGTTGCTGTGATACAGCGCCTGGTATTCCTTCGGATAGTCACCGTTGTTGGTCAGGGTGTCGTTGAGGGCGAACGTTACGCTGCCGGGTTCGGTGACCAATTCGGTCGCCACGGAGAAGTCGACTTTCTTGAACGCCTGCTCTTTCAGCTCGCCACGCAGGCTGATGGCGTATGGCGGTTTTTCATCGATGTGCAGGGTGACTTTGTTGGCCGGAATGTTGGCGGCGCGGCCGTGCAGGGTCAGCAGTTCACCGTTGTCCATGCCGGGATGGCCGACCCATTCGTAGCCGCAGCGGGTGACCAGCTCATTGAAACCTTCCAGCCAGCCCAAGCCACCGCGGCCATTGAGTTCGATGAAGGACGGGTTGACCACTTCCTTGACCGGCGAATCCCAGCCCATGCGCACATTGCCGACCGAGGCCTGCAAGACGTTCATGCCGCGAGTCGGCACCACCGAGAGTTTCATCGTGCCGTTATCGATGTCGACGATGCTGACGCCCTCCTGCCGACCGCCGTGCAAGGTGCGCAGGGTCACGGAGAAGGGTTTGTCGGTTTTCACCCCGAGTTGCTGGCTGGTGATCTGCCAGCTCTGGGCGGCTTTGTCGGTGTCGAGCAGGACGTAATCCCAGGCCATGGCGTGGGAGGCAGCGGACAGCGCGCTGAGGGCAACGAAGAGTTTGAGCGGGGACATGGGGAAAGCCTTTCTTGGAGTTGTGCATTTTTTATAGCGCTGATGAAACGATTCAGCAAGCATAAAAAAGCTTACGCCAGAGCCTTCCCAAGCTAATTAAATTTGACCTTATGCAACCTCCGCACGCTTACGTTAGTCTCATAAGGTTAAAACCTCCGGCAGATTGACGGCGATATCATTATGACACTAATGTCGCCCGCTAAATGCAGGAGCAAGTACAGACACATTTGTCTGTCATTTTTGCGCAACGGATCGTATGGAGTTTGAATGCGCGGGGCACTATTACGCAGCGGTAAGAGCGGGTCATTCACTGCCCTCGGCGAAACAGGTCAACCGGTCTACCGAGCAGCCCTGCAATTGCGCGAAGCCATTCGCCGCAAGAACCCCGAGTTGGTCGATCATCTGGCCATCCCTCAAAGCGATGAACTCGGGAACCAGATCGATTGGTACAGCGCTCTCGACGGCGATGTGATTCCGTGGAGCAGCGCGACCGAAGAAGAACGTGCCCCTGCCCGCCGCCAGCTTGAAGCGCTGAAGACCGCGCTCGAAGAATTGAGCCAGCGTTTCCTGGGTACGGACTCCGCCGAACAGCCGCAAGGCGACAAAGCCGTGTTCGGTAAGCTACTTAAGCGCGTGATTCATTTCCCGGACGAAAACTTCGTCTACCTGGTGCAAGGCAAACCGGTGCTGACTTTCTGGGGTTTCGAGCATGCCGGCACCGGCAATGGCGATCCCCTGCACTGCCTCTATCAGGTACCACCCGCGTTCACGCTGCCACCCGAGGTCGCAGCGCCTGTTGTTCCGCCCGTTGTGCCGGTGGTTGCTCGTCCGTGGTGGCGTCGTTGGTGGTGGCTGTTGCTGCTGCCGCTCCTGCTGCTGCTTTTGTGGCTGTTGCTCGGCCTGCGAGGGTGCGTACCGATTCCGTTGGTGGCGGTAGATTTGCTGCCTGACGGCGTTGTGCCAGTAGAAAAACAACTGGAAGAGCCGCCACTGACCGGAAATGTCACGACACTCAACAACGTTCCGGTGACAGGCACCGTTATAGGCTCGACCACTGGAACCGGCACCGCCGTGACTGGAACGCATGGTGTGGAAACGCCGGCCGTCGAGGGTAACGAGGCTGACATGGCACCCGCCGACTTGACCAAAGACCCGGCCATAGACCCGGCAGCTGAAAACAAAACTGCGCCACCCGAAAACAAAACTGAGCCACCAGAAAACAAAACCGCGCCGCCGGATGTCACATCGCCCGAGGCAGAAAAACCCGCCGCTGCCAAACCCGGCCCGCCCCTGAGCATCCCGCCAGACGCCGCCGACGGTGCCGCCAAGTTTCTCGATGGACAGTACAGCGCAGGCGCCGGGATTCAGGATCGCCGAACCGGCAAACCGCTACGTCTGGAGTACCAACTCAAGGACGGTAAGGGCCAAGTCACCGTACATCAGGCCGACGGCTCGAAATGCAGCGGGCCGGTGAGCGCTACTATGAAGGGTGGCAGCCTGGCCATCGACAGCCAGGGCCAGGCCGTTTGCGGCGATGGCAGCACTTACGACATGCCCAAGGTCAGCTGCCGCCCAGGGGCGACCACGATCGCAGACTGCACCGGTGGTTACGGAAAAGAACAATTCCCCATGTCCATGCGGCAAGTGGCCGAATAAAAACGGAATAACCCGACATGTTGCCTGAAGTCACTCAATTCGAAGACACCGTCACACTGGTCAGCGACACCGGCATCCAGTTCATGGATTTCGCCCTGCGCCTGGATCCCCGCAAGGAACCGGCGGGCGAGTTCGCACCGATGATCAGCGGGCTGATCTGCCGCCTGGCGTACAACGAAGAGAAAGACTTCTTTTTCTACGAACCCGAACCGGAAAAGGTCGAAAAAGCCAAACCTGCGTTCAGCGTCGACATGAAAAGCAGCCTCGATTTGCTCGACGGTATCTGGCTGCCGATCCCGTTTTTCCGCTTCATGCCGCCGCATCGCTTCGACGAAGGTCCGACCAACTGGTCGCGCATGCGTTTGGTGAAATTGGCAACTCCTGACATCGACGGTAATACCCACCGCCTGACGATGGCGTTCGACAGCCGTGTGATGCCCAAACGTGACGGCACTGCCTATCTGGCGCCGAACGATGAAGACATCAGCTCCGGCGTGTCTTTCAAACTGGCGACCAAGGCTAGCGAAACCCGCTGGTTCCTGGCGCAGCCGTGGGTCAACGAGTGGTTGCTGGAAGTGTTCAATGAGGGCAATGCCCACCGTTCGCGCGCAGAGCTGGACATCGATATTCGCGCCAACCATCACCTGGCGCACTACCTCAACTTGCTCAGCCTGTTGAGCAAACCGTCAGCCGCCCAGGAGTCGAAGGCCCGGGCGAAAGTTGAAATCCCCGAGCTGAAAGTGGTCGCCAACGACAGCAATGGCCTGGTCAAACCCATACCGGTGGACCTGGTGCTGGACGTCGGCAACTCGCGCACCTGCGGCATCCTGATCGAAAATCACGGTCAGGCCGGCTCCGGACTGAAGCAGAATTATGTGCTGGAACTGCGTGACCTGATCACCCCGGAACACACCTATAACCTGCCGTTTGAAAGCCGCGTGGAGTTCTCCCAGGCGTACTTCGGCAAGGACCACTGCTCGGTCAAGAGCGGTCGCCACGACGCGTTCCAATGGGCGACGATTGCCCGTGTCGGCAATGAGGCCAGTCGTCTGGCCAGTCGTCGTCGCGGCACCGAAGGCTCCACTGGCCTGTCCAGCCCGAAACGCTATCTGTGGGACGAAAACGCCTATGGCCACGGCTGGCGTTTCAACTGCTCGTATATAAAGACCGACAATGAGCCGTACGCCACCGCCGCGCCGTTCTCGCACCTGATCAACGAAACCGGCGAGGCGCTTTACAGCCTCGAAGAAGACGATCGTCTGCCGGTGTTCATGCCGCGTTACTCACGCAGCTCGCTAATGACCTTCATGCTCGCCGAAGTACTGGCCCAGGCGCTGTCGCAAATCAACAGCCCGGCCCAGCGTTCGCGCCAGGGTCACACCCGCGTGCCGCGCCAGCTCAACAGCATTACCCTGACTGTGCCACCGGGCATGCCACAGGCCGAGCGCAGCATCCTCAACGAACGCATGCTGCAAGCCATCGGCCTGGTGTGGAAAAGCCTCGGCTGGCATGCCGGCGAGGAAGATCCACATCAGGATCAGGCCGTCAGCCCGCGCACGCCGATCCCGAGTATCCGCGTGGAATGGGACGAAGCGTCCTGCGGCCAGTTGGTGTACCTGTACACTGAGGTCAACGAGAACTTCGCCGGTCACCCGGAAGAGTTTTTTGACACCATCGCCCGGCCGGACAAAGTCGACCGCCAACGCATCACCCTCGCGACCATCGACATCGGCGGTGGCACCACCGACCTGGTGATCACCGACTATCGCCTCGACCGTGCGGGCAATACCGGCAGCGGCAGCAACGTGCACATCGTGCCGGAACAGCGTTTTCGCGATGGCTTCAAAGTTGCCGGCGACGACATCCTGCTGGACGTGATCCAGGACTTCATCCTGCCGAGTTTCGAAAAAGCCTTGCAGAACGCCGGCGTAAAGGCACCGAACTCACTGATGTCACGGCTGTGTGGCGATGAATCGGTCAGCGCCCAGGACATGATCTTGCGTCAACAATTGAACCTCCAGGTGTTCGCCCCGCTGGGCCTGGCGCTGCTCAAGGCGTATGAGCATTACGATCCGCAGGTCCCGCAAGAAGTCATCCCGCAAAGCTACCGCCAATTGCTCGGTGACAATGCCATCAGCCAGACCGTGCTCGACTACGTCAATGTCGCCGTGCGTCGCGATGTCGGCGCTCAGAGCGGTTTCGACCTGTATGACGCGCCGATCAGCTTCGACCTGCAAAAGCTCCATGCCGCGTTTCTCAACGACCAGATCAACATCACCAAGATCCTTGGTGCGCTGTGTGAAGTGGTCGCGCATTACCCCTGTGATGTCTTGCTGCTGACCGGCCGCCCTTCGCGCCTGCCCGGCATCCAGGCGTTCATTCGCAAGCTGTTGCCGCTGCCACCGGGGCGTATTCTGGCGCTGCAAAACTACCGCACCGGCGGCTGGTATCCGTTTCACAAGAACGGCCGGATCGACGACCCGAAAAGCACCGCCTCGGTCGGCGCCATGCTCTGCCTGTTGTGCGCCAACCACAGCGTGCCGAACTTCTACTTCCGGGCATCGGCGCTCAAGCCGTATTCAACGGTCAAGCACATCGGCGTCATCGATCTGAACAACGTGATCAAGGATGCCGACGTGCTGTACCGCGACATCCAGTCCGAAGACTACAAAATCAAGCTACCGGAAATTGGCGTTGGCGACGCCGCCGACACACCGCAGCTGGAAATGCGCGGCGACCTGCGCCTCGGTTTTCGCCAGTTGGCCGCTGACCGCTGGGCCGCTTCGCCGTTGTATATCTTGCGGTTCACCAAGGCGGGTCGGGAGAAGTTTTCCCGGGCAACCGGTGAAAACGGCAGCGCCCCGCTGCTCAAGGTGCGGTTCGAGGTCAAACCGGCGGACAAATACACGCGCAAGCAGGATCTGGTCAGCGACCGCCTCTCGGTTCGCGACATCGAATCCAACAGTAACAACGTCAACTTCAACCCGCGCAGCGACCTCGAGCTGGAACTCAACACCATGCTCGACGCCGGCCTGAGCGAGACCAAGTACTGGCTCGACAGTGGAAGTGTGAAACGCAAATGAAAGACCTGACCCCCGATCAAACTCAGCTCTCTGCCAGTTGGGCCGCTGTTTATGAAGGCGCCGGTCAGGCGCTGGACTGGATTGACCAGACGCGCGGCAATGCGCCGCGCCTGGACAGCGAAGCCGACAACCTGAACATCCGCCTGCACCGCGCCCGCAACCTGGCTCAAAGCCTCGGTCGCGTGGCCTGCACGCCGATGACCATTGGCTTTTTCGGCTTGTCCCAGGCCGGCAAGTCCTACCTGATTTCGGCACTCGCCGCCGGTCAGAACGGTAAGCTGGAAACCGAGTTCGGCGATCATCGCCTGGACTTCATCAAGCACATCAACCCGGTGGGTGGTGGCAAGGAAGCCACCGGCCTGGTAACGCGCTTCAGCCGTCGGGCGACGGAAAGTCAGGACAAGGACTTCCCGGTAGAACTTACGTTGTTCAAGGAAATCGAGCTGGCGAAGATTCTCGCCAACGCCTGGTTCAAGGATTTCGACCTTGAGCGGATTTCCTACGAGATCGACGAGGAGCGCATCCAGCGCGTGCTCAAACCGTTCGAAGGTCGCGAAACCGGGCCGCTGCAAACGGGCGTCAACGCCGACGATCTAGTGTCGCTGTGGGATTACCTGCGCGACAATTTTCGCAACTCGGTGAAGAAGCTTGAGCACCTGTTCTGGCCCAAAGCGTTGCAGCTGGCGCCACGCCTGAATTTCCAGGAACGGGCCGAGCTGTTTTCGATCCTCTGGGGTGAACAAAGCGAGTTGACACGCGTGTACCAGAAACTGGCCGGCGCGCTGCACAAGCTGGGGCTGCCCGAGACCGTGTTCGCACCGTTGAAGGCCTTGGTGAGTTTCGACAACGACACCTACAGCCAGCGCGACAGCATCATGAACGTCGACATCCTCGAACGCTTCGGCAGCCCGCTGGACTTACCGATCGAGGTTCGACCGCTGGTTGGCGATCGCCTGCAAAACAGTCAGGCGATTGCGGTCGCGCAACTGGCGGCACTGACCGCCGAAATGACCTTCCGCCTGATCGAAGCGCCGGTGGATGACATCGTCAATCAGGTCGACCTGCTGGATTTCCCCGGTTATCGCGGGCGCCAGAAACTGCACGAGATCGCCGATTCCAACGACCCGCAATCCAGTACCAAGGACAACTCCGTTTCCCAGCTGATCCTGCGCGGCAAGGTCGCCTACCTGTTCGAACGTTACACCGACAACCAGGAAATGAACGCACTGGTGGTCTGCACCAGTTCGACCAAGCAGAGCGACGTCAACGACGTGGGTCCGGTGCTGACCCGCTGGATCGAAAAAACCCAGGGCGCCGACTCGGCTGCTCGCAGCAAGCGCGATACCGGCCTGATCTGGGCGCTGACCATGCTCGACCTGCGCATTACCAACTCCCTGAGTCTGACACCCGATCAGTACGACGAGAGCTGGAACGGCATGGTCAAGCTGACCATGCTGGAGCGTTTCGGTAGCCTGAGCTGGATGAACGACTGGGCCGGTACACCGTTCCAGAACACCTACCTGGTGCGCAAGCCGCGTATGGATGCGGCGTTCATCGGGCAAGACGCGACCGGTGCGGAAACCGGCCTCAATGCCATTTATCAGGAACGTGTCAGCGCGCTGGGCACCAGCTTCGCCAGCAACGCTCTGGTGTGCAAACACATCAAGAATCCGGTCAACGCCTGGACAGAAATGCTGCGCAACGATGACGGTGGCATCAGCCACTTCAGCGGCAGTTTCAAAGGCGTGGCCAATATAGAATTTAAATTGCAGCGTATCCGCGAGCAGTTGAGCGAATGCCTCGAAGGCCTGACCACTCACGGCCTGAGCACCTGGTACCACGCTGACGACGACGGCGCCGCAGCCGCCAAGAAAGCCAAAGCGCAAATGATTCTGACGAGCTTGGGCCGTCGCCCGGCGGTACTTGGCGAATTGATCGATCAACTCGACATACCGAGCGAAGAGGTGCGCGACCTGTACCTCAGCGGCGTGTACGAAACCGATGACGAGCCGGCCGTGAACGACGAGCCGGTCACCCCGACACCGAGCCAGAGCCTCTACGGCAATGACACCGGTTTCAATTTCGATTTCAGTGACGACCCGGGCCACGACGCGCCAGTCAGCAGCAAAACCGGCACCCCGGCGCCCGAACCGCAAAGCAACGAGCACCGTTTCGCCAAAGCAGCGTTCAAGGCCTGGATCGCGCACTTGCGTGAACTGACCACCCGGCAAAGCCTGCTCAACCTGCTGGGGCTGGAAAAGGCCTTGCTGGAAGCGGTGGTCGATGAACTGATCACCGCCGGCTATCGCCAGGATTTGCCGGGGCAACTGAGCCGCGCCGTCCTCAAGCGCGCACAAAGTGGCGCGCGGCGCGATCAACTGGTTGAGCGCCAGGTGCTGGAAGTGCAGCGCGTGCTGCGCGATTTCGTGTCCTGGTTCGGCTACCTCCAGAAACCGGTGAGCGAGCGTCCGAACAGCCGCGCCGGTGCCAAGGAACCCTTGTTTTCGTTCTACACCGACATTGGCCCTGGACAAGTGCCTGTACTGCCGGCGCAACCGGCGAATCAGGCGCAACGGTATCTAGGCGACTGGCTTTCGGGCCTGGCCTACATCACGCAGGACAATGCTGGCCATGGTGCTGGACGTGAAATCACCCCTGAACAGAACGAACGGCTGGGCCAAGTGCTCACAGCCTTCGCAGCGAGATAAGCAATGCCAATTCGTGTCGACCTGCTCGCGTTAGAGCCCAATGTGCCTGGCCAGGCTCGCCTCACTGTGAAGAAATGGCAGGGTGACGAGGAACAGCTGGAGTTTTCCATTCAGCGCAACCAGGACGGTTTTTACCTTCAGGACCACAAGGCCTGGAGCAACAATCCATTCTGGTTCAAGGTCTCGCGTTTCAACCTCGCGGCCAACGGCGAAGCTTTGGAAACCCAGGTCGGACCGGACGTGGTTGACCCACTGCTGGAAGGCGGCGCCAACTCGCAATTCCAGATCGAACTGCGTGAACAGAGCCAAGGCCACGCCGACAAAGGCGTGGTTCGGCCAGGCGTCGGCTTGCTGCCGTCCACGGCCGGCGGCCAGACACGCTCGACTTACGGCGGTGCCGAACTGACGGCGCCGAGCGCACCGGCACCGGAGATCCCGGAGATCCCGGATTTGCCTGAACTGACCCTGTCCACCGCCGAGCCAGAAGTGGAGTTGGAATCGGTACTCACCGAGCGCGCCTATACGCCGCCTCCCGCACCGGTGAAGAAAAGCAACAAAGGTCTGATCGGCCTGTTGATTGTGGTGTTGTTGCTGGCGGCGGGCGCCGGATTCTGGTTCTACAAACGCACCCCAGCGCCTGCGGTTGCAGCCACTGCCAGCGCACCTGCCGGCGCCAATGCTCAAGCCTGCACCCTCGACAGTATGAACAGCCTGCCCGAGTTGACCTTCGTCCAGACCTGCATCAAGGCGGCACCTGACAGTGCCAGGTTGTTGGAGATCATCGACCAGGCCAAGGCCAGTAAACATTGCGGCGTCGCCCAGCGCCTGTACGCCAACCGTGCCCAGGCTGGTGACGTGCTGATCGCCAACGCCTATGCCCGTGAATACGACCCTAAATACCTGAAGGCCAGCGAGTGCTTCCCGGCTGCGGACAACGCCACCGCCGCCTACTGGTATGAAACCATCCTCACCCAGGACCCGAACAATGCCGAAGCCAAGCAGCGTTTCGAGGAGTTGCAGAAGTGATGCGTTCACCCATGAGTCGACTCCTGCTGAGCGGTGCCGCCTTGCTCGCGCTGTGCATCAGCCCGCTGTCCCAGGCCGATGACAAACCGCTGATCCAGGCCGGTAAAAAGACCCTGTTCCAACGCGTGCTGACCACACCGGGCTGCAAAATCAGCTCGACGGCGGGCGGTGCCGAAGGTGAAGCACAACCGGTCTTCAGCCGCTTCTATGTGTACGAACGTGCGCAAGCGAACAATGCCGAATGGCTGAAAGTCGGTCCCGACAGTTATGGCAAAACCATTGGCTGGCTGCCTGCCAGCTGCACCACCGACTGGAAGATGCAGCTGACGCTGGCCTTCACTAACCCGGCCAACCGCGACCGGCTGCTGTTCTTCAAGGACCGCGCCACCGTCGAAGGCATCCTCGATGCACCGGACCCGGTCAGCAAAGTCGCGCCGCTGCGGGCCACGCTGAAAAAGGGCCTGCAAGCACCGGGCGTACTGGCTGAAGAACCTGAATACTTCGTCGACCTGCAAAAGCAGTTCTACCTGCTGCCGGTGCTCAGTGGCGAAGAAGTCATGACCGAAAGCGGTTTCCGCACGCGCCTGCTCAATGTGGCCTCCGTCAGCAAGCCGGATGACAAGAACGCCAAGGGCGGGGCTGCAAACAGCCCTGCCGGCAGCAAGGAAGCCGAAGAGAAAAAGGCCAACCAGCTGAAGGAATTCAGCGCGGCCGTGGTATTTGTCATCGACTCGACGATCTCGATGGACCCCTATATCGACCGCACCCGCGAGGCGATCCGCAAGGTTTACCAGAAGATCGAAGCGCAGAACCTCGGCAAGCAGGTCAAGTTCGGCCTGGTGGCTTTCCGCTCCAACACCCAGGCAGTACCGGGGCTGGAATACACCACCAAGATGTACGCCGACCCTACTAAGGTGAAAGACAGCGCCGACTTTTTCGCCAGGATCAAAGACCTCAAACAGGCTAACGTGTCGAGCAGCAGCTTCGATGAAGACTCGTTTGCCGGGGTCATGGAGAGCATCGACAAGGTCGACTGGAGCCAGTTCGGCGCACGCTACGTGGTGCTGATCACCGATGCGGGCGCCATCGAAGGCGACGACAAGCTGTCGAAGACCGGCTTGAGCGCTGCACAGGTACGTATCGAAGCCGCTAACCCGGGTGTGGCGATTTACACGCTGCACCTGAAAACCCCGGCCGGTGCCAAGGACCATGCCAAGGCCGAGGCGCAATACCGGAATCTGTCGACCTACCCGGGTACCAACACTTCGCTGTACTACCCGGTAAACGCAGGCGATGTGCAAGAATTCGGGCGCAAGGTCGACACACTGGCCGCAGCGATCACTACACAAGTCAAAGCCGCCTACATGGGCGAAGACGCCATCGGCAGCGCGGCGAACGCCAAGCAGGACCCGGCCGAGAAAAAAATGCTCGAAGACGCGGCGCTGATCGGCCACGCCATGCAACTCGCCTATCTCGGCGAGAGGACCAACAGCAAGGCCCCGCCAGTGTTCAAGGCATGGATCACCGACCGCGACCTGATCAAGCAGAACATTCCGACCACCGACGTGCGGGTGCTGTTGACCAAGTCACAGCTCAGCGACTTGAGCGACGTGATGAAGCAGATTCTCGATGCCGCCAACGAGGGCCTGATTTCGCCAACGGACATGTTCAATCGCCTGCGCTCGGTGGCGGCGACCATGGGCGCCGATCCCAATCAGCTCAAACAGAACAGCAACGCCAAACTGGCGGACATGGGCGTGCTCGGTGAATACCTTGAAGACCTGCCTTATCAGAGTGAAGTGCTGAACCTGGATGAAGAGACCTGGAAGAGCTGGGATGGTCTGGCACAAGAAAAATTCATCCGCACGCTGAACACCAAACTGCGGCATTACCAGCGTTACAACGCCGATGTCGACCGTTGGGTAGCCTTAGCCAAAGACAGCGATGCGCGGGACAACGTCTACCCCGTCCCGCTGGAAATGATGCCCTGACGAGACGCCGATGCTCGAAATCAAGAATCTGCTGGTGCGCCGTGGAGAAGGCGCACAGGCTCATCACGTGCGACTGCCGCACCTGCGGATCGGCGCCGGAGAAATCCTCGCCGTCACGGGTGAGAGCGGCAGCGGCAAAAGCACGTTACTCGAAGCCATCGGTCTGTTGCTCGCACCGGTAGAACTCGAGCGCTTCCGGCTGGGCCCGACGCACGCTCAGGATATCGCCCAACTGCTGGCCACTGACGATCAGCCTGCGCTTGCAGCGGTGCGTTCACGGCACTTGGGATTCATTTTGCAGAGCGGCGGCTTGCTGCCGTTCCTGAGCGTGAGAGACAACATCAGCCTGCCGCGCCGTTTGCTCGGGATGCAGGCGAAGAGCGATCACATCGACCACGCCGTTGACGTATTGCGCCTGCAAGGCTTGTTGGACAAACAACCCCAGGCCTTGTCGATTGGCGAGCGCCAGCGCGTCGCCTGCGTTCGGGCAATTGCCCATGAACCGCTGCTGCTGTTGGCCGACGAGCCGACCGCCGCGCTCGACCCTCACAGTGCCCGGCGATTGTTTGAGTTACTCCTGAGCCTGGTGTCGAGCATGGGCCTGAGTGCGCTCGTTGTATCCCATGACTGGGCCCTGCTGAAGGATTTCGGGTTGCCGCGACTCGGTGCTATCAACCATCTGGGAGAGACTCTGTTTGAACCGATGGACTGATCGCTTGCGCCTGCTGGGCTCACTGGCACTGCAAGACCTCTGGCACGACCGCAAGGTCTCGCTGTGTATCGCCGCTTCCCTGGTGGCGGTGATCGCGCCGTTGTTGTTGCTGTTCGGGCTCAAACACGGGGTGGTCAGCCAGCTGCAGGACGAACTGCTGCGCGACCCGCGCAACCTTGAAGTGAAGATGCTCAGCAACGGTAACTACGACGCAGCCTGGATCGAGCGTTTGCGCCTGCGCCCCGAGACCGGCTTTGCCCTCGGCCAGACCCGCTCGCTCAATACCCAGGCGGACCTGCTGATCGGCATGCAACGCTTTGTCGAAGGCGCGGAAATCATCGCCACCGAGCCCGGCGACCCACAGCTGAATCTGGCGTCCCTCAACCCCGTCGGCAATCAGGTGATCCTCAGCGCCAGCGCAGCGCAACGCTTGCAGGCCAAGGCCGGCGACAGCGTGCAGCTACGGGCCTTGCGCCGCCTGGAAGGTGTCAATGAACGCGGCGAGATGACGCTGACGGTACTGGCCGTGCTCGACGGTGCCCGCTTCGGTCGCGCGGCCGGGTTCGTCGCCCCGCCGCTGTTACTGGATCTGGAGCGCTTTCGCGACGGTTATCAGGTCAGTGAGTTCGGCGTTACCACCGGCAAGCCTCAGGGGAATCTACAACCGCTGTATGCCCGCGCCCGCGTGTATGCGCGCGACATCGACCAGGTCGCGCCGCTGGAACACTGGCTCAACGAACAACACATCGAAACGTCGAGCCGACTGGCCGACATCGACAACGTCAAAGCCATCAACCATGTGCTGGGGTTGATCTTCGGTGTGATCGCCATGGCGGCACTGATCGGCTGCGTGGCGTCCATGGTTGGCGCGTTCCTGGCCAACATCGATCGTAAACGCAAAAGCCTGGCGGTCCTGCGTCTGCTGGGCTTCAAGCGCAGGTCCGTCGGCGGTTTCGTGGTCCTGCAAGCGCTGGTGCTGAGTTTGGCCGGCTACGTGGGCGGGCTGGGGTTTTATACCGTGGGCAGTCATTTGTTCGACTCCCTGCTCGGCAGCAGCCAGGCCACCGGTACCTTCGTTTGCCACATCACGGTCTGGCACGGCGTTGCCGCCCTGCTCCTGACCTTTCTGGTCGCTGCCCTGGTGGCCATGATCGGCGCGCTGAGAGCCATCAACATCCAACCTGCGGAGAGTCTGCGTGAGCTATAAACGTTTTGGCTTGCTGTTACCCCTGAGCCTCGGCTACTTGCTCGACGCCTCGGCGGCGGGCTGGGAAGAGAAGTATTACAACCCGATGCCCGATGCTGGCGACGTCGTGCTGCCGATGCCCTGCGAAGGTTCGATGGTGTTTCGCAAAGTGTTCATTCCGGTCGCAGGTCCCTTGGATGACTACCCGATCAACATCGGTCAGGACGGCGCGGAATACGGCTATGTCGAGCAGACCCGCCCGACCTTTATCGCCGGCAGTTTTACCGGGGCCAGGAACGACAAGTCCCGCTACTACCTGATGGCCAAGTACGAGATGAGTCAGTTGCAATACGCCGCGCTGACCGAAGCGACCTGCCCCACCGCTGCCACCAAAATGCGCTTGCCGCAAACGGCGGTGAGCTGGGTGCAAGCCATCGACGCCGCCGACAAGTACAACCTGTGGCTGCGCAAAAACGCCGCCGGCAAGCTGCCAAAGGAAGACGGCGCCCTAGGATTCCTGCGCCTGCCGACCGAGGTCGAGTGGGAGTTCGCCGCGCGCGGCGGGCTGGAAGTCGGTGCTGCTGAATTCCGCGACACGCACTACCCGATGCCAGAAGGCATCAACGCCTACGAGTGGTTCGCCGGGGCGCAATCGTCCAACGGCAAAGTGCAATTGACCGGCCTGCAAAAGCCCAACCCGCTGGGCCTGCATGACATGCTCGGTAACGTCGACGAAATGATGTTCGAGCCGTTTCGCCTGAACAAACTCGACCGCCAGCACGGTCAGGCCGGCGGCTATGTCGTCCGTGGCGGCAACTACCTGACCGCCCAGGCCGACCTGCGTACGGCATTGCGTAAGGAAGAGCCGTATTACAACGCCGAAGGCCAGGTGAAAAACAAGACCACCGGCCTGCGACTGGTGCTGGTCTCCCCGACCCTAACCTCTCGCGAACGGGTCGCCAGCATCGAAAGCAGCTGGAAGAAACTCGGCACCGGCAGCAAGGAAACCGAATCCGCCGACAAAGGCACCGTACAATCGCTGAACAGCCTCGCCTCGGGTGTCGAAGACAAAGCGCTCAAGGAAAAGCTCCAGGCCCTGGAGAACCAGCTGCGCGCCAGCAACCAGCAGCAGGAAGAAACCCGCGACCAAGCGATCCGCGCCAGCCTCAACCTGGGTGCGTTCCTGTGCACCAAGATGCTCGACGACGGCCAGTACGTCGACTTCCTGCAAAAGAACTACAAGCTCAACTGCGAAAGCGCAGACATAGATGCCAGTTGCGACATGCGTAAAGGCAAGCTCAACGAGCAAAAGGATCGCCTGCACAAACTCAGCCGCTACTACGCCAGCAGCCTGGTGGAATCGGCTACCTTGTACGGCCAGCCACTGCTTGAATCGCAAGTCCCGGTGATGGAAGAAATCATCACCCGCAACAAACAGCTGCAAGACCTCAAACCTTACTTGCGCACCCACTGGGCCAATCAGAAGGCGTTCCTGCAAAAGCAGAAAATCGACACTGAAGCCTGGCTGACCAGCTGCAAAACCGTCACTCAATAACAACGCGTCAACACCGTTACGTAGGAGTTTCACCATGTCGCGCAGCCTTTGGACTCGCTTCAAGCTACAGATCGCTTTCGTAGTCGCCGGCAGCCTGCTAATGAGCGGTTGCGCCAACACCGGCAGCTCCATGTTGGGCGAAGGCGAAGGCGACGGTGCCGACCCGCGCCTGACCCAGGGCAATGACGCAGAGTTCTTCAGCAAGTCCGGTTACCAGGCCTGCGCCGTCGGCGCCGGTGTCGGCATCCTCGCTTGCGCGCTGTCCAACAGCAGCAACAAAACCGTGTGCGTCATCGCCGCCGGTATTACCGCGTGTGGCGTGGCCATGGGTGCGAACTATTACCTGGATCAACGTCGCGCCCAATACGCCGACACCACCACCCGCTTGGCGAAGATGAACAGCGACGTCGAACAAGACACGCAGAACGTGATCGCCCGGACTGCGACCGCTCAGCAAGTGATCAATGATGACAATGCGCAAATTGCCCAGATCAAAAAGGACATCGCCAACAAGAAAGTCGACAAGAGCAGGGCTCAGGCGCAAATCGCCGGGATCGACTCGGACATCGCACGCCTGCGCAAAGACCTTGCCAACATGCGTACCAAGGTCACCGAGTACAGAAAAGTGGCAGACGCCGAGCGTTCGCAAGGCACCAGCGCCGAGATCCGACAGGTGGACATGAACATTCAGAGAATGAACCAGAAAGTCGTCAGCCTGCAGAAGGAAGTCGACGCTCTGTACAGCCAACGCTCCGCAATCACCCTGGGTTAAGCACATGACGCTACGACAACTAATGGTCATCACTGCCGTCCTGGCCCTGAGCGGTTGCGCGAGCCAGCCCGGCGAATGCGATGCGACCAATCGCGACAGCAGCATGCTGACCAAGATGAACTGCGACTACTCCGGTGGTTACAGCGATCAGGTCAAGCAGAAGGAAACGGCACTGAGCGAGTCCCGACAGCAAAACGCAATGTTCCGTCAGGTGTACGAGAACATTCAGGCCCAGCAGCTCAGCACCAAGACCGATCTGGCCAGCCAGCAGAAATCCCAGGCGGCGCTGAATCAGTCGCTGGCGCAACTGCTGACCTCGCTCAAGGCTCGGCGTGGCAATGAGGCCCAGGTGCAGAAGCAGATTGCCGACCTCGAGAAGCAGCTCAAGGCTTCGCAATCGGCGCCAACGGCCAAATCAACACCCGCAACACTCGCGGCCAAGCAGCAAGAGCTGAAAACGTTGCAGAAGAAGGTCAATCAACTGCAATTCAGCCTCGGCTACGAAGAGTAACTTTTCACCCCGCAAGCGTCCCGATGGATGCCTGCACTTTTTCAGGAATCGTCGTCATGCAGCGGGTCATCAGGGATGCGCAAGCCACATCGGAGGGGATGAGTGCGCTGCAAGCCAAAGTCGCCCTCATCCAGAAACACTTTCCGCCGACCGTCGCCAGTCTGTTTGCTATCCCGCGGATGGGCAGCGGCGACGTGCTGGAATGGTGGACCGAACTGGGTGGTCAACCCACGCCTTATGCCGATCTCAACGAGGACGCGCAACGACGTTTGCTGGAGACCTATGAAGTGCGTCAGACGTCCCTCGGACAGCTGGCGGATGAACTGCAAAAACGCGGTCAACCGACGGAAGCGAATGACCTGCGCAGCCTGCTCGGTACGCCTGAGCTGGACAAACTCTACAGCCTCAACGGTGAGCCTTTGGTGGTGCGGTGGAACCAGCGTCCGCCCAAACCGATCGTGCCGCCAGTGGTGCCCGTCCTACCGCCGTCGCGTCGTGGCTGGTGGATCGCGGCAGCCTTGCTCGCGCTGCTGTTGCTGCTTCTGGCGCTCTGGCTCTGGTGGTTCCTGCACCGTGAGCCGGTTGTCGTGGTTCCGCCTGTAGCGCCTGTGGCACCGGTAGTGACGCCTGTTGAGAAACCGGTTGAACCTGTCCCCGAACCTGTCGTGGAACCGGAACCGAAACCTGTTCCGGCACCAGAACCAACGCCAGAGCCGGTAGCGGAACCCAAGCCGGTCCCGCCACCAAAGCCGGCACCGGCACCGGAACCCAAGCCGACCCCGCCACCCAAACCGGTTCCACCACCAAAACCGGTAGTGGCTGCCCCGCCACCCGCCCCGACGCTGGACAACTTCGCATGCCGCAAAACAGCGCCGAAGTCAGAGGTCCCGCAGTTCGTGGTGGTGCTCGACACCTCGGGTTCGATGGATTTGAACATCAAGTCAGTGAAATCCGACGAGGACTGGTTCTTCGGTCCTGACATCAACAAGCTCCTGGACCCGAACCGCACCATGCGGCTTACCGCCAAACCCAGCCGCATGGACGTCGCCAAGGACTCGCTGGCCGGCATGATCAACGGGCTGGACCCGAAGATCGACACACGCCTGATCACCTTCGCCGGCTGCGAAAGAACACCGGACCAGGGTTTGTTCAAGTTCGGCGACCGCCCGCGGCTGATCAACGGGATTCGAGGCCTGGTTCCCGACGACGGCACACCGCTGGCCGACAGCCTGGCCCACGCGGCGAGTACCGTCGACGGGCGCAATAACGATGCGGTTATCGTGATGTTCGTCGACGGAGAAGACGGTTGCGGGCAGGACGTTTGCGCGGTATCCCGTCAAATCGCCAGGGAACAACCGCGCCTGCGGGTCAACGTGGTGAAAATCGGTGCTGGCGGCCCGTCACGCTGTATCGCTGAAAACACCGGAGGTCGGGTTTACAACAGCACCAATGCGGCTGAGTTGGGTAACCTGTTGAAACAGGCGAGCAAGGAAGTATCCAGCAATGCCAAGTGCGATTAGCTTGGGGACTGATCCGACTTGCCTGCGATGATTCATCTCAAGTGCTCGACCGCCGGTAACTCCATGGCCCGAACCTCACCCAAAAGAAAATCGCTGAGGCGGCGCAAACGCTCGCCTCCGGGGCGGGTTTTCGGCCAGACCAGGAAATAATTCTCACCGCTGGCGACGGCTGTCGGCCACGGCAAACTCAGACGTCCCTGCGCGACATCCTCCGCGACCATCAGCAAATCGCCCATGGACACGCCGTAGCCACGGGCGGCTGCAATCATGCCCAGTTCCAGCGTGTCGAACACCTGACCGCCCTTGAGCGAGACCTGATCGGTCAGGCCCATGCGCTCCAGCCAGTTGCGCCAGTCACGGCGGTCCGGTGTCGGGTGCAGCAGCTCGGTACTGGCCAGGCGCGCGACGTCCCATGGTTGATCCTTCAGAAGATTCGGCGCGCCCACCGGAATCAGCTCTTCGGGGAACAGGAGAGTCGCCTCCCAGTCCGGTGGAAAATGCCCATTGCTGAGGATGACGGCGCAGTCGAACGGTTCGTCATTGAAATCCACTGAATCGACGTCCATCCACGCACTGGTCAATTGCACTTCGTTGCCCGGCTGCAGATGACGGAAGCGGCTGAGGCGCGCCAGCAACCAACGCATGGTCAGGGTCGACGGGGCTTTCATGCGCAGGATGTCGTCTTCGGCGCGCAAGGTATTGCAGGCACGTTCAAGCGCGGTGAAGCCTTCGCGAATGCCCGGCAACAGCAACCGGGCCGACTCGGTCAGTTGCAGGTTGCGGCCACTGCGATGAAACAAGCGGCAGGCAAAATGCTCTTCGAGCGTACGAATATGCCGGCTGACCGCACTTTGGGTAATCGACAGCTCTTCGGCCGCGCGGGTAAACGAACTGTGCCGCGCCGCCGCTTCGAATGCGCGCAGGGCATACAAGGGAGGAAGACGACGGGACATTGGGAAAGCTCCTACTGCGGGGTTCGCCTACCCTAGCAGAAACTCTCCAGCATGAGTTTGAATCATGCCATCCATCCTTTTTATCCCTTTGTGAAAACCGTGCAGAGCGCCGAGAATCGGTGCTTTCCTGTTCCCTTTGATAATCGAGCGTGATGACCATGCAGCATCCAGCACGTACTGAACTCTGGGCCATCCTGCGGCTGGCGGGGCCGTTGATTGCCTCGCAGTTGGCGCACATGCTGATGGTCCTCACCGACACCCTGATGATGGCACGCCTGAGTCCCGAGGCCCTGGCCGGTGGCGGGCTCGGTGCGGCGACCTATTCGTTCGTGTCGATTTTCTGCATCGGCGTGATTGCGGCGGTCGGCACCCTGGTGGCGATCCGTCAGGGTGCCGGCGATATTGTCGGGGCCACTCGACTGACCCAGGCCGGGTTGTGGCTGGCGTGGCTGATGGCGCTGGTCGCCGGTTTGCTGTTGTGGAACCTCAAACCGGTGCTGCTGCTGTTCGGCCAGACTGAAAGCAACGTCAACGCAGCCGGGCAGTTTTTGATCTTCCTGCCGTTCGCCCTGCCCGGCTACCTGAGCTTCATGGCCCTGCGCGGGTTCACCAGCGCCATTGGCCGTGCAACGCCAGTGATGGTCATCAGTGTTGGCGGTACGGTCGCCAACTTCCTGCTCAACTATGCGCTGATTACCGGCATGTTCGGCCTGCCGAAACTGGGGCTGACGGGCATCGGGCTGGTCACGGCGATTGTCGCCAACCTGATGGCACTTGCGCTGGCGTGGCACATTCGTCGGCATCCGGCTTATGAGGCCTATCCGCTGCGCCAGGGCCTGTCGCGGCTGAACCGCCAGTACCTGAAGGAGCTGTGGCGTCTGGGCCTGCCGATTGGCGGCACCTACGCGGTGGAAGTCGGGCTGTTTGCCTTCGCCGCGCTGTGCATGGGCACCATGGGCAGCACACAGCTGGGGGCTCATCAGATTGCCCTGCAAATCGTTTCGGTGGCGTTCATGGTCCCGGCGGGGATTTCTTATGCGATCACCATGCGCATCGGCCAGCACTACGGCGCCGGGCAATTGCTGGATGCGCGGCTGGCCGGGCGGGTCGGCATTGCCTTCGGGGCGGCGGCGATGCTGTGTTTCGCCATGGTCTTCTGGCTATTGCCAAACCAGTTGGTCGGCCTGTTCCTCGACCACAACGACCCGGCGTTTCGCGATGTCATCAACCTTGCCGTGAGCCTGTTGGCGGTGGCGGCATGGTTCGAACTGTTCGACGGCACGCAAACCATTGCCATGGGCTGTATCCGCGGACTCAAGGATGCCAAGACCACTTTCCTGGTCGGCCTGGGTTGCTATTGGCTGATTGGCGCACCGGCGGCGTGGTGGATGGCGTTCCACCTGGACTGGGGGCCAACGGGCGTCTGGTGGGGCCTGGCGCTGGGGCTGGCGTGTGCGGCGGTGAGCCTGACGCTGGGATTTGAGTGGAAGATGAAGCGGATGATCAAGCGCGACACGACGTCAGTGCAGCGTTTCGAGGTTGCTCAGCCTGACTGAGCCCCCTGTAGGAGCGAGCTCGCTCGCGATGGTCGTCAACGATAACGCTGGTTGGCAGGTGCCCCGCGGGGTTCTCAGGTTTATCGCGAGCAAGCTCGCTCCTACAGGGCTCTGTGGCAACCTCAGCCCACGATTTCCAGCATCGGCTGCTGATTGCTGCCAAACGTCAGATACTCCACCAGTTCGGCCAGCGGCAATGGCCTGCTGATCAAATACCCCTGCACCTGATCGCATTCAAACCCACGCAGCAGCTCCAGTTGCTCCAGCGTTTCCACGCCTTCTGCGACCACCTCGAGGTTGAGGTTGTGCGCCAGGTTGATCATCGCGTGGACCAGCTTTCGGTTTTCCTCACGCTGCTCCATGCCGCCGACAAAGCTCTTGTCGATCTTCAGCAAGGTGATCGGCAGGCTGTTGAGGTGCACGAACGACGAGAACCCGGTGCCGAAGTCGTCGAGGGAGAAGCGCACACCGAGGCGCCCGAGGGCGTCCATGGTCTGCTTGACCAGATCACTGCGACGCATCACAGCGGTTTCGGTCAGTTCGAACTCCAGCCACTGCGCCTCGACACCGCGCTCGGCAATCAGGCGACTGAGGGTCGAAAGCAACTGGCTGTCCTGGAACTGCCGGAATGACAGGTTGATCGCCATGTGCAACGGTGGCAATCCCAGCTCGAGCAGCGCCTGCATGTCGCGCAAGGCCCGGGAAATTACCCAGTAGCCCAGCGGCACGATCAGACCACTTTGCTCGGCCAGCGGCACGAATTCACTCGGTGGAAGCAAGCCGCGCTCGGCATGCCGCCAGCGCACCAAAGCTTCGAGGCCGACGATCTGCCCGTCTTCGAGGTTCAGCCGTGGCTGGTAATGCAGCTCCAGCTCATCGCGGCGCAGTGCCCGACGCAGCTCGGTTTCGAGGTCGGCGATGCTGCGGGCATTGCGGTTGATGCGCTCGTTGAAAATGTGAAAGGTGCAGCCTTGGGTGCTTTTGGCCTGCTGCATGGCGATGTGCGCATGCCACATCAGCGGATCCGCACCAGCCTGGGCCCGGGCGTAGGCAATGCCCAGGCTGGAACCGATCAACAGGCTTTCGCCATCGACCCAATAAGGCTCGGCCAGTACTTCGCTGATGCGCTCGGCCATCCACTCGGCACGCTGGGGAGCACGACGGGTGTCGATCAGCAGAGCGAATTCATCACTGCCCAGGCGCGCCAGTTGATCGCCGGCCTCAAGCTGACTCTTGAGCCGCGCCACCACTTGCAGGATCAGGCGATCACCGGCCTGATGGCCGAGGGCGTCGTTGGCATAACGAAAGTTGTCGAGGTCGAGATGACCGAGGGCCAGGCCGCGACCGTCGTTTTCCGCCAGGCGCGCCGTCAGCAGAGTCTGGAAGCCCTGGCGGTTAGCGATGCCGGTCAGCGGATCTTGCTCGGCCAGACGTTGAAGGGTGTTTTCCAGAACGCCACGTTCGCGCACATGGCGTAGGCAACGGCGCAACATGCCGGGATCGAGATGATCGCGCACCAACCAGTCACTCACACCGTCGGGCGGGATCAGCGGCTCATGGTCGAGCAACAACACCGTCGGCAGGCTGCAACGGCCCGGCGCCGGCTGAAGTTGCGGGATGGTCAATAACACCGCGCTGCGGTTGTCATCGAACAGGCTGCTGACCGACTCCCAACTCGGCGCGCTGATGAGCACGACCGAGCTCCCCATAGGAGCCAGACACTCGCGCAACAACGCTGCCCACGCTGGCTCTTCGGCCAGTAGCAGCAAACGCAAGGGTTCGACAGGCGTAGACAAGCTAGCTCCCTAGACTCTGCAAAGATGTAGGCGACGGGCATTATGCCGTTCCGATGACCAATGACAATGACATCGGTGAGCAAAACGAGACCTTTGTATCCGGAATTACGAACATTAGCCGCAAATTCGTTGCGCATCCTGCGTGAAAGTAACAAAACCGGCAATTACAGATAGCGTGGTACGTCACAAGTCGGACAGAGCAGCACAATTCGCTGAGCCTGTTAAAATGCCGGCCCATTTCGTGACTGACTCCTGAATTTACCTATGTCCCGACTCAATCCCCGGCAGCAAGAAGCCGTGAGCTACGTCGGCGGCCCTCTTTTGGTGCTCGCCGGTGCTGGCTCCGGCAAGACCAGCGTGATCACTCGCAAAATCGCGCACCTGATCCAGAACTGCGGCATCCGCGCCCAGTACATCGTCGCCATGACCTTTACCAACAAGGCCGCCCGCGAGATGAAGGAACGGGTTGGCACCCTGCTGCGCGCCGGCGAAGGCCGTGGCCTGACGGTCTGCACCTTCCACAACCTGGGCCTGAACATCATCCGCAAGGAACACGTGCGGCTGGGCTACAAACCGGGCTTCTCGATCTTCGACGAGACCGACGTCAAGGCCCTGATGACCGACATCATGCAGAAGGAATACTCGGGCGACGACGGCGTCGACGAGATCAAGAACATGATCGGCGCCTGGAAAAACGACCTGATCCTGCCGGCCCAGGCCCTGGAAAATGCGCGCAACCCCAAGGAGCAGACCGCTGCCATCGTCTACACCCACTACCAGCGCACGCTCAAGGCGTTCAACGCGGTGGATTTCGACGACCTGATCCTGCTCCCGGTGAAGCTGTTCGAAGAACACGCCGACATCCTGGAAAAGTGGCAGAACAAAGTGCGCTACCTGCTGGTCGATGAATACCAGGACACCAACGCCAGCCAGTATTTGCTGGTGAAAATGCTCATCGGCAAACGCAACCAGTTCACCGTGGTGGGCGACGACGACCAGTCGATCTACGCCTGGCGCGGCGCGCGCCCGGAAAACCTGATGCTGCTCAAGGACGACTACCCCTCCTTGAAAGTGGTGATGCTGGAGCAGAACTATCGCTCCACCAGCCGCATCCTGCGCTGCGCCAACGTGCTGATCTCGAACAACCCCCACGAATTCGAAAAACAGTTGTGGAGTGAAATGGGCCACGGCGACGAGATCCGCGTGATCCGGTGCCGCAACGAGGACGCCGAGGCCGAGCGCGTGGCCATGGAAATCCTCAGCCTGCACTTGCGCACCGACCGCCCGTACAGCGATTTCGCGATCCTGTATCGCGGCAACTACCAGGCCAAGCTGATCGAGCTGAAATTGCAGCACCACCAGGTGCCGTATCGCCTGTCCGGCGGCAACAGCTTTTTCGGTCGCCAGGAAGTAAAGGACCTGATGGCCTACTTCCGCCTGATCGTGAACCCGGACGACGACAACGCCTTCCTGCGGGTAATCAACGTGCCGCGCCGCGAGATCGGCTCGACCACGCTGGAGAAGCTGGGCAACTACGCCACCGAGCGCAAGGTCTCGATGTACGCCGCCACCGACGAAATCGGCCTGGGCGAGCATCTCGACAGCCGCTTCACCGATCGCCTGTCGCGCTTCAAGCGCTTCATGGACAGGGTGCGCGAGCAGTGCGCCGGCGAAGACCCGATCTCGGCCCTGCGCAGTATGGTCATGGACATCGACTACGAGAACTGGCTGCGCACCAACAGCTCCAGCGACAAGGCCGCAGATTACCGCATGGGTAACGTCTGGTTCCTGATCGAGGCGCTGAAGAACACCCTGGAAAAAGACGAAGAAGGCGAGATGACCGTCGAGGACGCCATCGGCAAACTCGTCCTGCGCGACATGCTCGAGCGCCAGCAGGAAGAGGAAGACGGCGCCGAAGGCGTGCAGATGATGACTTTGCATGCGTCCAAGGGCCTGGAATTCCCCTACGTGTTCATCATGGGCATGGAGGAGGAAATCCTCCCGCACCGCTCAAGCATCGAAGCCGACACCATCGAAGAAGAACGTCGCCTGGCCTATGTGGGCATTACCCGTGCGCGCCAGACCCTGGCCTTCACCTTCGCCGCCAAGCGCAAGCAGTACGGCGAGATCATCGATTGCGCGCCGAGCCGCTTCCTCGATGAGTTGCCGCCGGACGACCTGGCCTGGGAAGGCAACGACGACACACCGACCGAAGTCAAAGCCGTGCGAGGCAACAACGCATTGGCGGATATACGCGCGATGTTAAAGCGCTAGAATTGACCACTTTTTTAAAACCTTAGGGCGCACAAGGCGCCAACAGAGGACAGCTTCATGGAAGCCCTGCACAAGAAAATTCGCGAAGAAGGCATCGTGCTTTCCGACCAGGTCCTGAAAGTCGACGCCTTTCTGAACCACCAGATCGACCCGGCCCTGATGAAGCTGATCGGCGACGAATTCGCCACACTGTTCAAGGATTCGGGCATCACCAAGATCGTCACCATCGAAGCCTCGGGCATCGCTCCGGCGATCATGACCGGTCTGAACCTGGGCGTGCCGGTGATCTTCGCTCGCAAGCACCAGTCCCTGACCCTGACCGAAAACCTGCTGTCGGCGACCGTGTACTCGTTCACCAAGCAGACCGAAAGCACCGTGGCCATCTCTCCGCGCCACCTGACCAGCAGCGACCGCGTGCTGATCATCGATGACTTCCTGGCCAACGGTAAGGCGTCCCAGGCACTGATTTCGATCATCAAGCAGGCCGGCGCCACCGTGGCAGGCCTGGGTATCGTGATCGAGAAATCGTTCCAGGGCGGCCGTGCAGAGCTGGATTCGCAGGGTTATCGCGTAGAGTCCCTGGCGCGTGTGAAGTCGCTGGCCGGTGGCGTCGTAACCTTCATCGAATAAAGGCCACACTGCACATCCCCCTGTGGGAGCGAGCTTGCTCGCGATTGCATAGCGTCAGTCGACATCTTCGTTGACTGATACACCGCTATCGCGAGCAAGCTCGCTCCCACAGTTGTTTTGGGGGGGCAGTTACTGCGCAGTCGCCTTGAGGCCAGTGAGCAGCAAGCGCTGATACAAGTCTTCCTTCAGCCCTTCCGGACTGGCCAACTGCATGCGCTCCAGATGTTCTGGAAACAACGCAGGCTCCGGCGCATCCAATGCTGCCTTGCCCAACTCCAGCACCTCGCTCAGCTTGAATTTGCTCTTGAGCCAGTTCAGCGCCCGCAACACATCCCGCTCGACCTCGGTGAAATCACAACCCAGCGGATACTCTGGAAACAACTGCGGATGCCGCGCCTGAATCTCCTGCAAACGCTGCGGGCTGTTATCGGTAAAGCGCGGATCGAGACGGAAGTCCTTGGGCAGTTTGCCGACTTTCTGTGCCTGCGCGATCAGCCCCGACTGAAAACGTGAGTCGCTGATATTTAACAGTGCTTCAATCACCGCCGCATCGGTCTTGCCCCGCAGATCGGCAATGCCGTACTCGGTGACCACGATGTCCCGCAGATGCCGCGGAATCGTGCAGTGACCATACTCCCAGACGATGTTCGAGCTGACGTCGCCTCCAGACTCTCGCCAACTGCGCAGCAGCAACACCGAACGCGCGTCTTGCAACGCATGCCCCTGCACCACGAAGTTGTATTGCCCGCCTACGCCGCTGAGCACACGTCCGTCTTCGAGCTGATCCGCCACCGCGGCACCGAGCAAGGTCACGGTGAACGCGGTGTTGATGAACCTCGCATCGAGACGTTGAAAGCGCTTGAGTTCTTCCTGGCCGTAGAGCTCGTTGATGTAGCTGATGCGGGTCATGTTGAATTCAAGCCGCTTGCTCTGCGGCAACTCACGCAAGCGTTCATAGAAGCTGCGCGGCCCGAGGAAGAATCCGCCATGCACCGAGATGCCATCGGCTTGCGCAGCCTCGTCGAGGGTGCCGACATTCGCCTGCTGTTGGGTCGCCGCGTCCGGATAAACCTTACGCCGCACGATCCCGGCATCGGCCAGCACCAACAAGCCGTTGACGAACATTTCGCTGCAGCCATACAGGCCTCTGGCGAAGGGCTCGATGCCGCCTTCGCGCTCAATCAGTTGCGCCCAGTGGCTGAGGTTTACGTCTGCCAGCAATGCCCTGTATCCGTCGTTGTCGGCTTGCCGCGCCAGCAGCGCCGCCGTCAGCGCATCACCCATGGAACCGATGCCGATCTGCAAGGTGCCGCCGTCACGCACCAGAGTGCTGGCGTGCAGGCCGATGAAATGGTCCTGAAAGCCCACCGGCATGTTTGGCGTGGAAAACAGCGTGGTGTTGTCCTTCTCATCGATCAGCAGGTCAAAGGTGTCGATGCCCAGTTCCGCATCGCCGGGCATGTAAGGCAGATCGTTGTGTACTTGGCCGACCATCAGGATGGTTTCTCCGGCGGCGCGGCGCTTGGCGATCATCGGCAATAGGTCGAGGGTGATGTCCGGGTTGCAGCTCAGACTCAAGCGGTCGGGATGCTCGGCATGGCTGGCCACCAGTTGCGCCACCAGATTCAACCCGGCGGTGTTGATGTCCCGGGCCGCATGGCTGTAGTTGCTGCTGACGTAATCCTGTTGCGCCGTAGCACTGTTGAGCAGGCTGCCAGGCTGCATGAAGAACTGCTGGATGTGGATGTTGCCCGGTAAACCGTCGCGACGCAGGTCGGCGAGAAATTCCAGCTCCGGATAATCGCCGAACACCCGTTCGACAAAGGGTTCGAGAAATCGCTTTTGCAAACCATCGCCCAAGGGTGGGCGCCCCAGACACAACGCGGTGTAGATCGTCAGTCGTCGCTCGGGCGACTGTGCGATTCGTCGATACAGCGCGTTGACGAAGTGATTAGGTTTGCCCAACCCCAGAGGCAGGCCCATGTGGATATGCGTCGGCAACCGTGCCAAGACGTCATCGACCGCTTGCCCGATTGAACACAGCTGCACCATCAGGTCCTCCCTTACATTCCATGACGTGGGGTTAGACCGAGCTTGCCGGGGATTCGCTGCAATGAACAGCCCGTTAATGCCAATCGGCTGCCACAAAAACCTTGTAGGAGCGAGCTCGCTCGCGAAGAACCTGAGAGCACCGCGGGGTGCCAGGTTTCCAGCGTTATCGTTGACGACCATCGCGAGCGAGCTCGCTCCTACAAGGGTCAGCGCGGAATTGCAGGCACAAAAAAACCGTCCTGGGACGGTTTTTTGCAAACGATGCGGCGCCTTATTTCAGGCCGGACATCTTCTGGATGGCGCCTTTGAGCTCGGCGTCTGCACAATCGGCGCAGGTGCCTTTTGGCGGCATCGCGTTGATGCCGGAGATCGCCTTGGCGAGCAAGCCGTCAACACCACCTTCTTTCTTGGCACGTTCGCCCCAAGCAGCGGCATCACCGATTTTCGGCGCACCCAACAGGCCTGAACCGTGGCAAGCGTTGCAATGTTTTGCAATCACTTCATCCGGGGTTTTCGCACCACCACCGCCGCCAGCGGAAGCGGCCACTTCCATGCCCTTGCACTCTTTACCCTGAACACAAACCTGGCCGACTGGCTCAAGGCGTTTGGCAATATCGTCGTTGGTCGCAGCCTGAGCGCTGACACTGACAGCCCATAGGGCCAATACGGTTGCTGGTGCAGCCAGCATTTTCATAATTAGGTTCACGCGTTCACCCTCAATGGTGGCTAGTCACGCCTACGGCCACGGTTCGCAGGCGGGCGCAAGTATAGCGGTAAGCCCGCCGCACTGAAACAACCCCAAAGTCGGAGGGGTCTTAGGCCGCGACGGAAAAACAGCCCGGGGCACCTCTGCGATGCTGGCAGGACGCCTCTTTTCTTAGAAATTCGCTGGTGTGGCTGCGCTGATTAGTCGCGCCGGCACATCGAACGGATTACGGAAACGGTGTGGCTTGGTACTTTCAAAGTAGTAGCTATCGCCGGCTTCGAGGACAAAAGTTTCGAGACCGACCACCAGTTCCAGTTTTCCTTCGACCAGGATGCCGGTTTCCTCGCCCTCATGGGTGAGCATCTCGTCACCGGTATCGGCGCCTGGCGGATAGATTTCATTGAGGAATGCGATGGCCCGGCTCGGGTGCGCCCGACCGACCAGCTTCATGGTCACGGCACCATCGGAAATATCGATCAGCTCGTTGGCCTTGTAGACGATCTGGGTCGGTTTTTCCTGCAGGATTTCTTCGGAAAAGAACTCGACCATGGACATGGGAATCCCGCCCAACACCTTGCGCAGCGAACTGATCGAAGGGCTAACGCTGTTCTTCTCGATCATCGAAATCGTGCTGTTGGTGACCCCCGCCCGTTTGGCGAGCTCACGCTGGGAAAGGCCTTTGAGCCTACGGATGGATTGCAGTCGTTCACCGACGTCCAAAGCTTGCGCCTCCAGGATTCAGATTGTTGGAATATTGAGCGTTATCATGGCGACAGCGTTCAGTATTTACAACACCTTGACCTGAATCCTGCTCAGCGAGGCGACTTCCGGTCTGGAGCCCTGCTCACTAAGCCCCGGAATAGAGCAGTGGCACTCGGCGCAGGTTGCAGAAGATCTGGTAAGGAATCGTGCCGGCAGCCATGGCCACATCACTGGCGAGGATGTTTTTGCCCCACAACTCGACGGTCGAACCGAGACCGGCCTGCGGCACATCGGTCAGGTCGATACAGAGCATGTCCATCGATACCCGGCCGATCAACTGGCTGCGCTGCCCGGCAACCAGCACTGGCGTGCCGGTCGGTGCCAGTCGTGGGTAGCCGTCGGCGTAACCCATGGCCACCACGCCAATGCGCATCGGTTTGGGGGTGATGAATTTGGCGCCGTAACCGACGGGCTCGCCGGCCGGCAACTCGCGCACACTGATCACCTTCGATTCCAGGGTCATGACCGGTTGCAGCCGCGATGCTACTTCGTTGGCCTCTTCGAACGGCGTGGCGCCATAGAGCATGATGCCTGGGCGCACCCAGTCACTCGGTATCTGCGGCCAACCGAGCACCGCCGGCGAGTTACGCAGGCTGACCTCGGCGGACAAGCCTTTGCGCGCCGCTTCAAATACCGCCACCTGTTCGGCGCTGGCCTGTTCGTGCAGTTCATCGGCACGCGCAAAGTGGCTCATCAGCACCACTTTCGCGACCTTGCCGCTGGCAAGCAGCCGTCGATAGGCCGCTTGATAATCCGTCGGGTGCAGCCCCACGCGATGCATGCCCGAATCGAGCTTCAGCCACACGGTGATCGGTTTGCTCAACGCTGCTTTCTCGATGGCTTCGAGCTGCCACAGCGAATGCACCACGCACCAGAAATCATGCTCGACGATCAGCGCCAGCTCGTCGGCTTCGAAAAAGCCTTCCAACAGCAGGACCGGCGCACGAATGCCCGCCGCCCGCAGCTCCAACGCCTCTTCGATGCAGGCCACGGCAAACCCGTCCGCCTCGGCTTCCAGCGCCTGGGCGCAACGCACCGCGCCATGGCCATAGGCATCGGCCTTGATCACCGCGAGGGCACGAGCCCCCGTGAGTTCACGGGCGATCCGGTAGTTGTGACGCAGGGCTTGAAGGTCGATCAGGGCACGGGCAGGACGCATGGCGGCAGACTTCTGGTCGGGTTATCGGGAAGAAAAACCGGCGCTGGCTGGTAGCGTGAACCGCCAACAGCGCCGGGAGAGGGATCTTTTCTGACAGGCTTATGGCAGAGCGGCGACAACCGACAGCTCGACCAGGATTTCCGGTTCGCACAATTTCGCTTCAACGGTGGCTCGGGCGGGAGCGACGCCTTTTGGCAGCCACTTGTCCCACACCGCGTTCATGCCTTCGAAATGCGCGTCGATGTCCTTCAGGTAAATCGTCACCGACAGCAGATTGTGCTTGTCGGTGCCGGCCAGATCGAGCAACCGCTCGATGTTGGCGAGAGTTTCACGGGTCTGCTGTTCAATCCCGGCGTTCATGTCGTCGCCCACCTGTCCGGCCAGGTAAACCGTGCCGTTATGGGTGACGATCTGACTCATGCGCTCATTGGTGAGCTGGCGCTGGACTGACATGCTTTGCAGACTCCTGGGTTTTGTTGCCGTAACGGGAAATATCGAGGCCTTCGGCGCTGATCTGCGGCTTTCTCTTGGCCATCAGGTCAGCCAGCAAGCGACCGGAGCCACAGGCCATGGTCCAGCCCAGCGTGCCGTGACCGGTGTTCAGGAACAGGTTCTTGAACGGTGTGGCGCCTACGATTGGCGTGCCATCTGGAGTGGTCGGGCGCAGGCCGGTCCAAAAGCTCGCTTCGGCCAGATTGCCGCCCTGAGGATAAAGGTCGTTGACGATCATCTCCAGGGTTTCGCGCCGGCGCGGATTCAGCGACAGGTCAAAACCGGCGATCTCCGCCATGCCGCCAACGCGGATGCGGTTGTCGAAACGGGTGATCGCGACCTTGTAGGTCTCGTCGAGAATGGTCGAAGTCGGGGCCATTGCCGGGTTGGTGATCGGCACGGTCAGGGAGTAGCCCTTGAGCGGGTACACCGGCGCCTTGATCCCCAATGGTTTGAGCAGTTGCGGCGAGTAGCTGCCAAGCGCCAGGACGTAGCGGTCGGCGGTTTCCAGCTTGCCGTCGATCCATACGCCGTTGATGCGGTCACCGGCGAAGTCGAGGCGCTGAATGTCCTGGTCGAAACGGAATTGCACACCGAGGTTCGCGGCCATCTCGGCGAGCTTGGTGGTGAACATCTGGCAGTCGCCGGTCTGGTCGTTCGGCAGGCGCAAGGCACCGGCGAGAATGTCAGTGACGCTGGCCAGCGCCGGTTCAACGCGGGCAATACCTTCGCGGTCGAGCAACTCGAACGGCACGCCGGACTCTTTCAGCACGGCGATGTCTTTCGCGGCGCCGTCCAGTTGAGCCTGGGTGCGGAACAGTTGGGTGGTACCGAGGCTACGGCCTTCGTAGGCAATGCCGGTTTCGGCACGCAGTTCATCGAGGCAGTCGCGGCTGTACTCGGAGAGACGGACCATGCGCTCCTTGTTCACCGCGTAACGGCTGGCAGTGCAATTGCGCAGCATCTGTGCCATCCACAGGTACTGGTCGATGTCGGCCGTGGCCTTGATCGCCAGTGGCGCGTGGCGCTGCAACAGCCACTTGATGGCCTTGAGCGGCACGCCCGGCGCGGCCCACGGCGAGGCATAACCCGGCGAGACTTGCCCGGCGTTGGCGAAACTGGTCTCCATGGCAGCGGCTGGCTGCCGGTCCACAACCACCACTTCAAACCCGGCACGGGCCAGATAATAAGCACTGGTGGTACCGATGACGCCGCTACCCAAGACCATGACGCGCATTTTCATATCCCTCATCGCGGCTAACCGCTGACGTTTGTTATTCAGAGCTTTAGATGTGCGCAGTGTAAAAAAGATTTGCCAGTGCATTTCACTATATAAGCGCCTATATTTGGCGACAATTCTCGGCAAAAACCCTTTTCACGGAGGCGCATCCCCTATGCGTACCAACACTCAGACCAAACGTGAGCTGGACAAGATCGACCGCAACATCCTGCGGATCCTGCAAGCGGACGGGCGGATTTCCTTTACCGAGCTTGGGGAGAAGGTCGGGCTCTCGACCACGCCCTGTACCGAGCGGGTCCGGCGTCTGGAGCGCGAAGGGATCATCATGGGCTACAACGCCAGGCTCAATCCGCAGCATCTGAAGGGTAGTCTGCTGGTGTTCGTCGAGATCAGCCTGGACTACAAATCCGGCGATACTTTCGAAGAGTTCCGGCGTGCGGTGCTGAAATTGCCCCATGTGCTGGAGTGCCACCTGGTGTCAGGGGATTTCGACTACCTGGTGAAGGCGCGGATTTCCGAGATGGCCTCGTACCGCAAATTGCTGGGCGACATCCTGCTCAAGCTGCCCCACGTGCGCGAGTCCAAGAGTTACATCGTGATGGAAGAGGTGAAAGAGAGCCTGACTCTGCCGATTCCGGATTGAAGATTTTCCGGTGTCTGTTCCGACCCCATCGCGAGCAAGCTCGCTCCCACAATGAACCGGTTTTGAACACAAAATTCAGGCAGACTCAAATACCTGTGGGAGCGAGCTTGCTCGCGATTGAGGCAACTCGGTCCACCTGAAGACCCGCTGTTTTAAACCAACACCTGCCGGGTACTGGCCATGTACTCGAACACCTGCTTCTCCACCCGCGGATGAATCAACTCCACTGGCCCCCGCCCATTGGGGCACGGCAGGGTCTTGGTGGTGCCGAACAACCGGCAGATCAGCGGCCGTTCGTCATACACCGTGCAACCATTGGGCCCCAGGTGCACACAGTTGAGTTCTTCCATGGCGGCATCCTGCTCGGCGCGGGTCTTGCGCGGCAGGCGTGACATTTCTTCCGGCGAGGTGGTCACCGGGCCGCAGCAGTCATGGCAGCCGGGAACGCACTCGAACGAGGGAATCTGCTGTCGCAATGTGCGGATTGTCTGACTGTTGCAGCTCATTGAAGCGGTGACCAATAGCGGAATAGAGCGCGATTCTGACGCAAAAGCCCCGATCCAGACAGCACCAGCCGACCAATGTTGCCCGTCCGGGAAGGTCCGGCTTATGCTCCGTCAAGTTTTCTAAACATCAACACCAGGATCACGCACATGAACCCTCGTGCTCAGCAGCCTGCTCCGGACCACATCGCCTCCTACTACGCCGCGAGCAGCCTGCCGCAGCCCGAACTTCCGGCGCTCAAAGGCGAAGTGCTGGCCGATGTCTGTGTGGTGGGCGGTGGGTTTTCGGGGTTGAACACGGCGCTTGAGCTGGCCGAACGCGGCCTCAGCGTAGTGTTGCTTGAAGCCCATCGAATCGGCTGGGGCGCCAGTGGACGCAATGGCGGGCAACTGATTCGCGGCGTCGGCCACGGCCTCGATCAGTTCACCAACGTCATCGGTGTCGAAGGTGTTCGGCAAATGAAACTCATGGGCCTGGAAGCCGTGGAAATCGTCCGGCAACGGGTCGAGCACTTCCAGATCCCCTGTGACCTGACCTGGGGTTACTGCGACCTCGCCAACAAACCCCGAGACCTGGAAGGTTTCGCCGAGGATGCCGAAGAACTGCGCAGCCTCGGTTATCGCTACGAGACCCGTTTGCTGCAAGCCAACGAGATGCACACCGTGGTTGGCTCTACGCGTTACGTCGGCGGCCTGATCGACATGGGCTCGGGGCACCTGCATCCACTGAACCTGGCCTTGGGCGAAGCATCCGCGGCACAACGACTGGGGGTCCAGTTATTCGAGCACTCGGCCGTGACCCGCATCGACTATGGCCCAGAGATTAAGGTCCATACCGCCGAGGGCTCGGTGCGCGCCAAGACCCTGGTACTGGGTTGCAATGCTTACCTCAATGACCTCAACCCGGAACTCAGCGGCAAAGTCCTGCCCGCCGGCAGCTACATCATCGCCACCGAACCACTGAGCGAAGAACAGGCCCACGCCCTGCTGCCGCAGAACATGGCGGTCTGTGACCAGCGCGTGGCGCTGGACTACTACCGGCTCTCGGCGGACCGGCGCCTGCTGTTTGGCGGTGCCTGCCATTACTCCGGCCGCGACCCGAAAGACATCGCTGCGTACATGCGTCCGAAAATGCTGGAGGTCTTCCCGCAATTGAGTGCCGTGAAGATCGATTACCAATGGGGCGGCATGATCGGTATCGGCGCCAACCGCCTGCCGCAGATCGGGCGACTCAAGGACCAGCCGAATGTGTATTACGCCCAGGCCTATTCCGGTCATGGCGTGAACGCCACACACCTGGCCGGCAAGCTGTTGGCCGAAGCCATCAGCGGCCAGCACAGCGGCGGCTTCGATCTGTTTGCCAAGGTGCCGCACATCACATTCCCGGGTGGCAAGCATTTGCGTTCACCGTTGCTGGCATTGGGGATGTTGTGGCATCGGTTTAAAGAGTTGGTCTGAAGGTTTAGCTGGGCCTGTACCGACGCCATCGCGAGCAAGCTCGCTCCCACAGTGTTTGGCAGTGTTCACAAAATTTGTGTTCACCACCGTTCCTTGTGGGAGCGAGCTTGCTCGCGATGAGGCCCTGAAGAACACAGCAAAACTCAGATCCGCCAGAAAGGCTTCAGCCCCTCCTCTCGCGCCTGCTCCCGCGTCAGCCCGACGTCCTTGAGCTGGTCAGCCGTCAGGGCCAGCAACGCCTTGCGCGTGTGCAGGCGACGCCAGAACCGGTCCCAGCGACTCAGGCCGGACGACGCATTGCCCATGCCCCCCTCCCGCGTGCCGTTGTTCTGCCCGGTCGCCAGCTCCTGACTGTGTAACGTCAGCCGCACATCGCTCAAACCGTTCATCTTGGATGCTCCTGTTTACTTGGGTAGCCAGAGGTTCCATGATGCGTGGGCGCGCAAGAGCATTACAGATTCAAAACAACTGTATTAACTCCATACAGTTTTGCCGATTCCGCCACTGAATCCCGATTTTTCGCCCGATCTGTACTGGTTAACCGAATCACCCTTATCGAGGCTGCACCATGACCCTTTACGTCAACCTCGCCGAATTGCTCGGCACACGTATCGAGCAGGGCTTCTATCGCCCCGGTGACCGGCTGCCTTCGGTTCGGGCGCTGAGCGTCGAGCACGGCGTCAGCCTGAGCACAGTGCAGCAGGCCTATCGGGTGCTGGAGGACAGCGGGCTGGCCATGCCTCGGCCCAAGTCCGGGTACTTCGTCCCGGCCAGCCGCGAACTGCCGGATTTGCCGGCAGTCGGCCGCCCGGCCCAACGGCCGGTGGACATTTCCCAATGGGATCAAGTGCTGGAGTTGATTCGCGCCGTTCCGCGCAAAGACGTGGTGCAACTGGGTCGCGGCATGCCGGACATCACCAGTGCGACCATGAAACCGCTGCTGCGTGACCTGGCGCGAATCAGCCGTCGGCAGGACATGCCCGGCCTGTATTACGACAACATCCACGGCAACCTTGAACTGCGCGAACAGATCGCTCGCCTGATGCTCGATTCCGGCTGCCAGTTGAGTGCCAGCGAACTGGTGGTGACCACTGGATGCCATGAAGCGCTGTCCACCAGTATTCGCGCGACCTGCGAGCCCGGCGACATTGTCGCGGTGGACTCGCCGAGCTTTCACGGCGCGATGCAGACCCTCAAGGGCCTGGGCATGAAGGCCCTGGAAATCCCCACCGATCCACTGACCGGCATCAGCCTCGAAGCGCTGGAACTGGCCTTGGAACAGTGGCCGATCAAGGTCATACAGTTGACCCCCAACTGCAACAACCCGTTGGGCTACATCATGCCGGAGTCGCGCAAACGCGCGTTGTTGACGCTTGCGCAGCGCTATGACGTGGCGATCATCGAGGACGATGTGTATGGCGAACTGGCCTACACCTACCCGCGTCCGCGCACGATCAAGTCCTTCGACGAGGACGGTCGCGTCCTATTGTGCAGTTCGTTTTCCAAGACCCTGGCACCCGGCCTGCGCATCGGCTGGGTCGCGCCCGGTCGCTATCTGGAACGGGTACTGCATATGAAATACATCAGCACCGGATCCACCGCGCCACAACCGCAGATCGCCATCGCCGAATTCCTTAAAGGTGGCCACTTCGAACCGCATTTGCGGCGGATGCGTACGCAATACCAGCGCAATCGCGACATGATGATTGATTGGGTGACCCGCTACTTCCCGGCCGGCACCCGCGCCAGTCGCCCACAGGGTAGCTTCATGCTGTGGGTCGAATTACCGGAAGGTTTCGACACCCTGAAACTGAATCGTGCATTGCACGACCAGGGCGTACAGATTGCCGTGGGCAGTATTTTTTCCGCCTCGGGCAAGTACCGCAATTGCCTGCGCATGAACTACGCTGCCAAGCCAACACCGCAGATCGAAAACGCAGTACGCAAGGTCGGTACGACAGCGATCAAACTGCTGGCGGAAAACGATCAGCTCAGCGACTGAGCTTTCTTCGGGAATCAGCGTCCATATGCCTATCTGCGCCGCCAAACGGAGTTGGCGGCGGCGTTTCAATGCCTGGCTGAGCAATTCGGTTGGCTGAGGAAGATGTTGTAAGACTCGACCGCCACAGTTCTGCGATGCTCATCAGGCTGGCTGAGCGGCGCCAAACGCCCCTTGCCTCGACACCACAATCAGCACGCCCAAGGCCCCCACTGCCATCAGCAACGGCAACGCATGGCCGTTGATCCACTGGCTGCCGGCACCCGCCAGCAGCGGCCCGACCAAGCAACCAATCCCCCACAGCTGTGCAATATGCGCGTTGGCCCGCACCAGTGCATCGTCGCGATAACGCTCGCCGATCAGGATCAGTGACAAGGTGAACAAGCCACCGGCACTGGCGCCAAACAAGACCCACAGCGGCCAGATCAGCAGTGTGTCGATCAGCATCGGAATCGCCAGGCTCGACACCAGCAAGACGACTGCGCAGCCGGTAAACAACGCCCGGCGCGACAAACGATCGGCCAACGCACCAATCGGCAATTGCAGCACCGCATCGCCGACGACCACCGTACTGACCATCGCCAGAGCGATCTCCGTGGTGAAGCCCTGGCGCAGGCAGTAGACCGGCAACAGCGTCAAAATCATCGCCTCGAACGCGGCGAACAGCGACACCGCCCAGGCAATCGCCGGCAGGCCACGACAAAACTCAAGCAAATCACGCAGGGTCACGCTGCTGGCTTCACTGCTCGGCGCGCCACTGCGGCCCAGCAACAGGAACGGAGCCCCCATCAGCAAGCCGACGCCCACCCAAAAGCCATAGTCATGCTCGGTACCGAGGAAGCCCAACAACACCGGCCCCGCCAGCTGACTCAATGCGTAGCTGCTGCCATACAGCGCCACCAGCCGCCCGCGCCATTGCTCGACCACCAGTTGATTGATCCAGCTTTCACCGATGATGAATACAAGGGTCAGGATCACCCCGATCATCAGCCGCAGCACCAACCAGATCGGATAGCTCGGCAACAGCGCCAGCAAACCGATCGAAACCGCCCCGGCCCACAGGCACAGGCGCATCAGATTGGCCGTGCCGAATCGCGCCGCCAGATGGCTGGAGATTTTCGCCCCCAGCAGGACGCCGATGGCTGGCATCGCGGCCATCACGCCAATGGCAAACGAGCCGTAGCCCCAGCTTTCCAGGCGAAACGACACCAGCGGCATGCTGACACCCAGGGCCAGGCCGACACTCAGGACAGATGCCAAAACGGCGAAATAAGTCGCCCAACGCATGTTCCACGCTCCTGTGGATATTTTTATGTACAACACAAAACATTGTGGGAGCGAGCTTGCTTGCGATGACGGAGCAACATTCAACATTGAAGTCGACTGTTACACCGCTATCGCGAGCAAGCTCGCTCCCACAAGGGATCTGTGTCGTTCGGGAGGCCTGCTCTACAACAGACCTCCCTTAACGGCTTACAACTTGATCCAGGTCGCCTTCAGCTCGGTGTATTTGTCGAACGCGTGCAGGGACTTGTCGCGGCCGTTGCCGGACTGCTTGAAGCCACCGAACGGAGCGGTCATGTCGCCGCCATCGTACTGGTTGACCCACACGCTACCGGCACGCAGTGCGCGGGCGGTGAGGTGGGCCTTGGAAATGTCGGCCGTCCAGACCGCAGCGGCCAGGCCGTACGGTGTGTCGTTGGCAATCGCGATGGCTTCTTCGGCACTGTCGAATGCGATGACCGACAGTACCGGCCCGAAGATTTCTTCCTGGGCGATTTTCATCGCGTTGCTTACGCCATCGAAAATCGTCGGTTCAACGTAAGTGCCGCCAGTTTCCTGGAGCGTACGCTTGCCACCGGCCACCAGCTTGGCGCCGTCGGCATGACCGGACTCGATGTAAGACAGTACGGTATTCATCTGTTGGGTATCGACCAGCGCGCCAACATTGGTCGCTGGATCCAGCGGATTGCCCGGCTTCCAGGCCTTCAGCGCCTCGATCACCAGCGGCAGGAATTTATCCTTGATTGAACGCTCCACCAGCAGGCGCGAACCGGCGGTGCAGACTTCGCCCTGGTTGAAGGCGATGGCGCCAGCAGCGGCTTCGGCAGCATCCTGCAGGTTCGGCGCATCGGCGAACACGATATTCGGGCTCTTGCCGCCGGCTTCGAGCCAGACTCGCTTCATGTTCGACTCGCCGGAGTAGATCAGCAATTGCTTGGCGATTTTGGTCGAGCCGGTGAATACCAGGGTGTCGACGTCGTTGTGCAGGGCCAAGGCCTTGCCGACGGTGTGACCGTAACCCGGCAGCACGTTCAGCACGCCTTTCGGGATGCCGGCTTCGACAGCCAGTTCAGCGATGCGGATGGCGGTCAGCGGGGATTTTTCGGACGGCTTGAGGATCACCGAGTTACCAGTGGACAGCGCAGGACCGAGTTTCCAGCACGCCATCATCAGCGGGAAGTTCCACGGCACGATGGCGCCCACAACACCCACCGGCTCACGGGTCACAAGACCCAACTGATCGTGCGGAGTGGCTGCCACTTCGTCGTAGATCTTGTCGATGGCTTCGCCGCTCCAGCTAAGGGCTTGCGCCGCGCCGGGAACGTCGATGTACAGGGAGTCGCTGATCGGCTTGCCCATGTCCAGGGTTTCAAGCAGGGCCAGCTCTTCGGCGTGCTGTTTCAGCAGGCCGGCAAAACGGATCATGGTGGACTTGCGTTTGGTCGGCGCCAGACGCGACCAGACACCGGAATTGAACGTGGCGCGAGCATTTTCCACGGCGCGCTGGGCATCGGCGGCGTCACAACTGGCAATCTTGCCGAGCAGACGGCCATCGACCGGGCTGATGCACTCGAATGTCTCGCCGGAAACGGCGTCGGTGTATTCGCCATTGATATAGGCGCGGCCTTCGATTTTCAGGTCGCGGGCACGTTGTTCCCAGTCGGCACGGGTCAGGGTGGTCATGCGAGTGTCCTCCTCTTATTGATACGACACCCGCGTTCTTCGCGGGCGCTGTCAGGAATTCTGCCCGGCCAGCCTGCTTTTCGGCCCAAGGCATCCACCACCCTAAACCAGCGGCAGGTGAAGTTTCAATATATTTGACATAACACCGGCAAACGGCCTTGCGATGTTCATTTTAATAAACATAGACTTTGGCGATACCCGTGTCCGGTATGACCGGACACCCACCACTCGCACCGCAATGACGGGGGAATACAACAATGAGCATCCAGAATATCGTCGACTTCAGCCAGGCCACCACCGCCGCCGAACGCTATCGCCCGGATCCGACCAAAGTACTGAAGGGTGATCCCGAGCAAGCGGTGTACAACCACTACAACAGCCCTTGCGGCCAATTGAACGCCGGCGTGTGGGAAGGGGCTGTCGGCCAGTGGACGGTAAACTTCACCGAACACGAATACTGCGAAATCGTGCAGGGGGTTTCCGTGATACGTGACCTCGACGGCAACGCCAAGACACTGCGTGTGGGTGATCGCTTCGTGATCCCGGCAGGCTTTCGCGGCACCTGGGAAGTGCTGGAGCCATGCCGCAAGATCTATGTGGCGTTTGAACAGAAGGCTTGAAGCAAGATCATCGAGATACCCCAAAGCCCGTCCCCGGTGACGGGCTTTTTCACGGGCGGGCCCCGGCAAACATCGCGACACAGTACAACAGGTGATAAATGACCGGAGCTGCTCCAGTATTTCTTCACGGCATCCAAGACGGATGACGGGAGCAATTTCGCTCACTCACCAATTGCAAGGAAGCGGTAAATGACCATTGATTTGAAACAACACCTGGATACAGCCATTCAGTACATCGGCCGACAATACTCCGAAGAGCTGCGTGGAGAGCTCGCCAACAAGACCGGGCTGGCGGTACGTCCGAGGGGCATCGGGTTCATCATGACCAAAGACTACAATCCCGCACGGATCAATCTGCTGGTTGAAAACGAAATCATCACCCATGTCACCATGGGCAATTGATTTGCGCCAAACCATGCATCGCTCTACTCAGCACTGAAGCGCAATGACTTGATCAGGCTGAAAAGCTGTCCGTTTTTTCAAGCACAACAAAAAAGGCCCGTATCTCGCGATACGGGCCTTTTTCGTAAGAGGGAAAAATCAATTACTTGATTTTGCCTTCTTTGTAGATCACGTGCTTGCGAACAACCGGATCATATTTCTTGATCTCGATTTTGTCCGGAGTAGTACGCTTGTTCTTGTCGGTAGTGTAAAAGTGACCAGTACCGGCGCTCGAAATCAAACGAATCAATTCACGCATGATTAGCTCCCTTAAACCTTGCCATCGCGGCGAAGTTCGGCCAGCACGACAGTGATGCCACGCTTGTCGATGATACGCATGCCTTTGGCAGATACGCGCAGACGCACAAAACGTTTCTCTTCTTCAACCCAGAAGCGGTGATGCTGCAGGTTCGGCAGGAAACGACGACGGGTTTTGTTGTTTGCGTGGGAAATGTTATTCCCAGTCACCGGACCCTTACCGGTAACTTGACAGACTCTAGACATGCCTCAGCCCTCTAAAACCACATGCCCAACCCGGCATGGGTTGGCCGCTTAATCTCTCAGTCATTTGGCGCCAGGCGCCGCGTTTCTTTAGAGGTCTTACCGGCTACACCTACAGTGAAGGAACCGGGCCCCTAGAAAAGAGCGCTGCTTTATACCAGAAAGACTAGAGAGCAACAACATTCAGTGTGCGTTGAATTCACAAAAACCCCGTTTTTCTGGCTCCGAGCGCCTTGGACAAAGGCTATCGTCGATGGCGACCGCTCGTCGCAGAAAATCGTTCAGCGAGCCATCCAGGGGGTTTGCTCAACCGCTGCACAGCAAAATCAGTCGCCTATAGTCCCCTTAAAATGAAAAAGGGGATAGTCATTTGCAAAAGAGCCCACTAGGGTAAGCCTTTTCCAGACTGCACTTGCAGATGGGCCTTCGACCTGTATAGGAAGCCGACCATGCGCCTTGCTGCCCTACCGCTGTTGCTCGCCCCGCTTCTGCTGAGCCCACAGGCATTTGCCGCCGCCCTGAGCGTCTGCACCGAGGCCAGCCCTGAAGGGTTCGACGTGGTGCAGTACAACTCGCTGACCACCACCAATGCCTCGGCCGATGTGTTGATGAATCGCCTGGTGGACTTTGACACGGCCAGTGGCAAGGTGGTCGCCAGCCTCGCCGACAGCTGGGAAGTCAGCCCCGACGGCCTGACCTACGTTTTCAAGTTGCACCCGCTGGTGAAATTCCATCGCACCGAGTACTTCACTCCAACGCGCGACCTTAACGCCGAAGACGTGATTTTCAGCTTCGACCGTATGCTCGACCCGGTCAATGCGTGGCACAAAGTCGCCCAGAGCGGCTTCCCGCATGCGCAATCGATGCAGTTGCCTGCATTGATCAAGAAAATCGACGCCCTCGATCCGCAGACCGTGCGCTTCACCCTCGACCACCCGGATTCGACCTTCCTGGCGACCCTGAGTATGGGTTTCGCCTCGATCTATTCGGCCGAATACGCCGACAAACTGATGAAGGCCGGCACACCCGAGAAGCTCAACAGCCAGCCGATCGGCACAGGGCCGTTCGTTTTCACTCGCTTCCAGAAGGACGCCTCGGTTCGCTACAAAGCCAACCCCGACTACTTCGGCGGCAAACCCTCTGTAGATCCGCTGATCTTTGCCATCACCCCGGACGCCAACGTGCGCCTGCAGAAATTGCGCCGCAACGAATGCCAGATCGCCCTGTCGCCCAAGCCTCTGGACGTACAGGAAGCGCTGAAAGAGCCGACGCTGAAAGTCGAAAAGACTGACGCGTTCATGACCGCATTCGTCGGCATCAACAGTCAGCATCCGCCACTGGACAAGCCTGAAGTCCGCCAGGCCATCAACCTTGCCTTCGACAAGCCCAACTATGTCAAAGCCGTGTTCGAAGACACTGCCGAGGCGGCCAACGGCCCGTATCCGCCCAACACCTGGAGCTACGCGAAAGGCCTGCCGGGTTACCCTCACGACATCGCCAAGGCCAAGGCCTTGATGGCCAAGGCCGGACTCAAGGACGGCTTCCAGACCACCATCTGGACCCGCCCTTCCGGCAGCCTGCTTAACCCCAACCCAAGCCTTGGTGCCCAACTGCTGCAGTCTGACCTCGCGGAAATCGGCATTCAGGCCGAAATCCGCGTGATCGAATGGGGCGAACTGATCCGCCGCGCCAAGGCCGGTGAGCACGACTTGCTGTTCATGGGCTGGGCCGGTGACAACGGTGACCCGGACAACTTCCTCACGCCGCAGTTTTCCTGCGCGGGGGTCAAGTCTGGCACCAACTTCGCCCGCTACTGCAATCAGGACCTGGACAAGCTGATCAGCGCCGGCAAGACCACCGGCGAGCAAGGTGTGCGTAGCAAACTCTACGAACAGGCCCAGGCGCAGATCCAGCAGCAGGCGCTGTGGCTACCACTGGCTCACCCGACGGCCTTCGCGCTGACGCGCAAGGATGTCGAGGGGTATTCGGTCAGCCCGTTCGGCCGGCAGGACTACTCCAAGGTCAACCTCAAGTAATCTGACACAACACAAAACCTGTGGGAGCGAGCTTGCTCGCTCCCACATGGAAAGCGTGCTTCTCACATCCTGCCTACATCCAGCCATACTCCGCCATCGACAACGGGTCGCCATCACCGATGATGAAATGGTCGAGCACCCGCACGTCAATCAACTCCAGCGCCTTTTGCAGGCGCTTGGTCAGCACCCGGTCGGACTGACTTGGGTCGGTGTTGCCCGAAGGATGGTTGTGACAGAGGATCAATGCCGCTGCGTTGTTGGCCAGGGCGCGCTTGACCACCTCTCGCGGATGAACGCTGGTGTTGTCGATGGAGCCGCGGAACAGCGTCTCGAACGCCAGTACCTGATGCCTGGAATCGAGAAACAGGCAACCAAACACCTCGTGTGGCTCGTGGCGCAGCATCGATTTCAGATACTCGCGAACCGCGTGCGGACTCTCCAGTGCCGACTTATGGCGCGCACGCTCGGCCAGATGACGCCTGCTCATTTCTTGCGCAGCCTGCAACTGCGCAAATTTCGCCGGCCCAAGTCCCAACTGCTTGCTGAACGCTTCCTGATCGGCTTCAAGCAACAAACGCAGGCTGCCAAACTGATTCAACAGGTGTCGCGCCAGATCTACTGCACTTTTACCCACCACGCCGGTGCGTAAAAAGATCGCCAGCAATTCGGCATCCGAAAGGCTTCCCGCGCCCCGCTCAAGCAACCTCTCCCGCGGCCGTTCCGCCGCCGGCCAATCGCGAATACTCATAGCACCTCCCTGTCTGTGGGCACCGCTGTTCCGTAGCGGTCGCTGTGATATCGTAGCCCATCTTTTTTGCGGGCGAATTCACCCTGGGGAGGGGGTTTCGCTACGTATGTCACCAACGAATTGAAAGGCAGGCCTATGCAGCGGCTGTATCGGAAACGCATTGTTCTGGGCGTCGGCGGCGGTATCGCTGCCTACAAGAGCGCCGACCTGGTTCGCCGCCTGATCGATCAGGGCGCCGAAGTGCGCGTGGTCATGACCCGTGGCGGCGCAGAGTTCATCACCCCGTTGACCATGCAGGCCCTGTCCGGGCACCCGGTCCACCTGGACCTGCTGGACCCGGCGGCCGAGGCGGCCATGGGCCACATCGAACTGGCCAAATGGGCCGATCTGGTGCTGATCGCCCCCGCCACGGCGGACCTGATCGCCCGCCTGGCCCAAGGCATCGCCGATGATTTGCTGACCACGCTGGTGCTGGCCACCGACGCAGTGGTCGCCGTCGCGCCGGCAATGAACCAGGCCATGTGGCGCGATCCGGCGACCCAGGCCAACCTGCAAACCCTCGAAAGCCGCGACATCAAGGTTTTCGGCCCGGCCTCCGGCAGCCAGGCCTGCGGCGACGTCGGCCTGGGACGCATGCTCGAAGCCCTTGAACTGGCCCAGTGCGCCGCCGACTGCTTCCAGCGTCAGGCACTGACCGGCAAACACGTGCTGATTACGGCCGGCCCGACCCAGGAAAACATCGACCCGGTGCGCTACATCACCAACCACAGCTCCGGAAAAATGGGCTTTGCCCTGGCCGAAGCCGCTGTGGAGGCCGGTGCCCGCGTAACCCTGATCACCGGCCCCGTGCACCTGCCGACTCCGGATCGCGTCAACCGCATCGACGTGGTCAGCGCCCGCGACATGCTGGCTGCCTGCGAAGCGGCGATCCCTTGCGACCTGTTCATCGCCTCGGCAGCGGTCGCGGATTACCGTCCGGAAGTCGTCGCCCCACAGAAACTCAAGAAAGATCCTACGAACGGCGACGGCTTGTTGCTACAGATGGTGCGTAACCCGGACATCCTGGCCACCATCGCCACCCGCCCCGACCGCCCGTTCAGTGTCGGTTTTGCCGCCGAGACCGAACACCTGCTCGATTACGCTGCACGCAAGTTGAAAGACAAGAACCTCGATCTGATCGTCGCCAACGACGTCGCCAACCCGAGCATTGGCTTCAACAGCGAAGAAAACGCCTGCAGCGTCATCGACCGTGAGCTTCACGCCACACTTTTCGCCCAGACCAGCAAGAGCAAGATTGCTCGCCAGCTGATCACTTTTATCGCCGAACGTCTGAACCAGGTTTAATTTACATGCACGCTTTGCAAGCCAAGATCCTCGACCCCCGCATCGGTACCGAATTCCCGCTGCCACAATACGCCACACCGGGCTCCGCCGGCCTCGACCTGCGCGCCATGCTGGAACAGGACACCGTGATCAAGCCGGGTGAAACCGTGCTGATCCCCACCGGCCTTTCGGTCTATATCGGCGACCCGAACCTGGCAGCGCTGATTCTGCCGCGCTCGGGGATGGGCCATAAGCACGGCATCGTGCTGGGCAACCTGGTGGGGCTGATCGACTCTGACTACCAAGGCCCATTGATGGTTTCCTGCTGGAACCGTGGCCAGACCGAGTTCACCATGCCGGTTGGCGAGCGCCTGGCGCAACTGGTGCTGGTACCGGTGGTGCAGGCTCACTTCGAGATGGTTGAAGAGTTTGTTGAAACCGAGCGCGGCACCGGCGGCTTCGGCCATACCGGCACCCGCTGATCCGGTCTTGCTCTTCTTGTGGCGGGGGATCTGGCTCCCTCGCCACAAAATTCAAATTGTCATCTGCAAGGTTTAGCTCCGAAAATCAAGGCATTGCCCGGTCAAACCCTTGTCGTCAGGGGCGTCATGGCCCTTTCACACCACGAACTCTCTGTGGAAAACGCCGTCATACCCTTCAGTTTGAACCTGCCGCCGAGTGAATCGGCGGCCTGTCCAGCCACTTTCGAGATGGAGCATTTCCACAGATGAACACCCCGGCCAACATCGCACCCAAGTTCCCTGACAGCATTTTCCGCGCTTATGACATACGCGGCACCGTTCCGGAGTTCCTGAACGCTGAAACCGCTTACTGGATCGGCCGCGCCGTCGGCTCCCAAAGCCTGGCCCAGGGCGAACCGAACGTGTCCGTCGGTCGCGATGGCCGCTTGTCCGGCCCGGAGCTGGTCGCGCAACTGATCAAAGGCATCGCCGACAGCGGCTGCCACGTCAGTGATGTCGACCTGGTCCCGACTCCGGCGCTCTACTACGCCGCCAACGTACTGGCCGGCAAATCCGGCGTGATGCTCACCGGCAGCCACAACCCGTCGAACTACAACGGTTTCAAGATCGTCATTGCCGGCGACACCCTGGCCAACGAACAGATCCAGGCCCTGCACGACCGCCTCAAGACCAATAACCTGAGCAGCGGCCAGGGCAGCATCACCCAGGTCGAGATTCTCGACCGCTACACCACCGAAATCGTCCAGGACATCAAGCTGGCCCGTCGCCTGAAAGTGGTCGTCGATTGCGGTAACGGCGCGGCCGGTGTGATCGCTCCGCAACTGATCGAAGCGCTGAACTGCGAAGTCATCCCGCTGTTCTGCGAAGTGGACGGCAACTTCCCGAACCACCACCCGGACCCGGGCAAGCCTGAAAACCTCGTGGACCTGATCGCCAAGGTCAAGGAAACCAACGCTGACATCGGCCTGGCCTTCGACGGCGATGGCGACCGCGTCGGCGTGGTGACCAACACCGGCAGCATCGTCTACCCAGACCGGTTGCTGATGCTGTTCGCCCGCGACGTCGTGGCACGCAACCCGGGCGCCGAGATTATCTTCGACGTCAAATGCACCCGCCGCCTGATCCCGCTGATCAAGGAATACGGCGGCCGGTCGCTAATGTGGAAGACCGGTCACTCGTTGATCAAAAAGAAAATGAAACAATCCGGCGCCCTGCTGGCTGGCGAAATGAGCGGGCACATCTTCTTCAAGGAGCGCTGGTTCGGTTTCGACGACGGCATTTACAGCGCCGCGCGGTTGCTGGAGATCCTCAGCAAGGAAAAATCCTCGGCCGAAGAGTTGTTCGCGACCTTCCCGAACGATATTTCTACGCCGGAAATCAATATCCATGTGACCGAAGAGAGCAAATTCAGCATCATTGATGCATTGCACGACGCGCAGTGGGGCGAAGGCGCCGACCTGACCACCATTGACGGCGTGCGAGTCGACTATGCCAAAGGCTGGGGCCTGGTACGCGCATCCAACACCACACCGGTGCTGGTGCTGCGTTTCGAGGCCGATGACGAGGCTGAATTGCAGCGCATCAAGGACGTTTTCCACGCCCAGTTGAAGCGTGTTGCACCTGATCTCCAACTACCGTTCTGATTCACCCGGAGCCCTGAATGACCCTCGAACGCGAAGCCGCCGCCAACACCGCCAAGGTCCTGTCCGAAGCGCTGCCTTACATCCGCCGTTATGTCGGCAAGACACTGGTGATCAAATACGGCGGCAACGCGATGGAAAGCGAGGAGCTGAAAACCGGCTTCGCCCGCGACATCGTGCTGATGAAGGCCGTGGGCATCAACCCGGTGGTGGTTCACGGTGGCGGCCCGCAAATCGGTGACCTGCTCAAGCGCCTGTCGATCGAGAGCCATTTCGTCGACGGCATGCGCGTCACCGACGCCGCGACCATGGACGTGGTTGAAATGGTCCTCGGCGGCCAGGTCAACAAGGACATCGTCAACCTGATCAACCGTCATGGCGGCAGCGCCATCGGCCTGACCGGTAAAGACGCCGAGCTGATTCGCGCGAAGAAGCTCACCGTTACCCGTCAGACGCCGGAAATGACCACCCCGGAAATCATCGACATCGGCCACGTGGGCGAAGTAGTCGGCATCAATACCGACCTGCTGAACCTGTTGGTCAAGGGCGATTTCATCCCGGTGATCGCGCCCATCGGCGTCGGCGCCAACGGCGAGTCGTACAACATCAACGCTGACCTGGTGGCCGGTAAAGTCGCCGAGGCATTGAAAGCCGAGAAGTTGATGCTGCTGACCAACATCGCCGGCCTGATGGACAAGTCGGGCACGGTCCTGACCGGCCTGACAACCCAGCAAGTCGACGACCTGATCGCCGATGGCACCATCTATGGCGGCATGCTGCCGAAGATCCGTTGCGCACTGGAAGCAGTCCAGGGCGGCGTGGGCAGCTCGCTGATCATCGACGGTCGCGTGCCGAACGCGATCCTGCTGGAAATTTTCACCGATACCGGCGTGGGCACCCTGATCAGCAATCGCAAGCGTCACTGATTCAAGAACGTCATAAAGATCGCAACCTTCAGCGGCACCTACGGAAGTATGAATTTTCCGTAGGTGCTGACGAAGTCTGCGATCTTTTTTATGCGTGCAGGAAATGCCTCACTTCAGATAACGAAACGTCCGACATCATTAAGGAATCAATCTGCATAGGATCTTCCCTGCATCCACAGGAGATCTACCCATGCAAAAAGACCATGTTCCATACGGCAGTGACATTTCAGCAGGCACCTACGCCTGCGTAGACTGCGGATTTGAGTATTCAGGCCCGTCGCAAACATCAATGCCACCCTGCCCTGATTTCAAAAAGACCCCTCACACGCGCAAAGCCTGGAAAGTATTGACCGGCCAGGGCGACGCCCCGAATGACCCGTATCCGGAAAAAACCGACAAATCCGTCGAGAACAAAAAGGCCGAGACAACCAGCCCTGCGAGCAAAAAATAGCCACGGAGGCACTGAGCCATGCAGATCTCGTTCACGATCGACGCCCAGGCTTTCGAGCAGGAGCAGAAGGAACCGGTCAAGAAAACCCTGAAGATTTCCGACACGGAAATTGCTCATGCCTTACAGCGTATAGCCAAGGCGAGCCTGACTGAATACTTGAAAATGCTGGTTGAGGGCGGCATGCCGAGCCGGGCCGATGAAGCAAAACAGGACCGTTTGCTGTATCTGATTCAAAGCTACTTCGGGCAGACCCTGCCAACCGAATCGCAGATATCGACGATTTTCCAGCTGACTCAGAGCCAAAGCAAAACCTTGCTGAAAAACACGGTTTCACGCTTCCGCAATCAATTGGACGAGATCCTGCAGCACAGCATGCGAGCCGTGATCGAGTCTGCGGAGCACGCGCAGACCGTGTATCTGGTGGTGATCAGCTCGGACGTCATCCGCGATGAACTGAACATGCTGATCACCCAGAACGAGCCGACTTTCAAACCCATCATCAAACGCAAAGGCAGTGCCGGGCAGTTCGAAATCAGCGAGGATTCCCACGCGCTGCTGTGCCGGACACTGGGCCTGAATGCCGTTCAGTGACATCGTCGCGGTCAGTGGTTTGCTGCTGACCCTGACCACCTTCATGTTCAACCTGGCATGGCCAAAATTGCATGAAGCGTTGGAACTGGATGAAAAACAACCAGGCCCACTGGCCAGAAAACGTAGCCGAGAGAAGGTTTCAGGCGTTCTGCTCGGCTGCGCCCTGCCCCTGACCTGCGCCTTCACAGCACTTTTTTACGTCAACCTGCCGGCCGCCGCTCGAATCATGCGTGGCAGCAGACTGGATCTGTGGGATTTCGATGTGGACCGCACGCTTTACGTTCTAGTCGTCGTGGCACTGCTGGTGTTCGCGCTATTCAATCTGGGATTGGCACTAAAACTGATAGGAAAATGGCGAAGACTGCACTGACAGCACAAACAAAAAGCCCCTTGTAGGAGCAGCCGGTCGACGCTCGATTGCTCGCGATGGGCGCCAGAGCAACGCGGGCTGCCAGGCACTCCGCATTATCGTTGACGTTTTTCGCGAGCAAGCTCACTCCTACAGGGTCGGTGTGTCAGACGCCGAACTGGGCGCGGTAGGCTTCCACAGCTGGCAGATGCTGCTTGAGCTGCGGATCGTCCGCCAGGAATTCCAGCACCTGGTTCAGCGAAACGATGCTGATCACCGGGATGCCGAAGTCACGCTCGACTTCCTGGATCGCCGACAACTCGCCGTTGCCACGCTCCTGACGGTTCAGGGCGATCAGCACGCCAGCGGCCTTGGCGCCGTCCTGGGAGGCGATGATCTGCATCACTTCACGGATGGCGGTGCCGGCGGTGATCACGTCGTCGATGATCAGAACGTCGCCAGTCAGCGGTGCGCCAACCAGGCTGCCGCCCTCACCGTGGGCCTTGGCCTCCTTGCGGTTGAAGCACCATGGCAGGTCACGGTTGTGATGCTCTGCCAGGGCCACGGCGGTGGTCGCCGCCAAAGGGATGCCCTTGTAGGCCGGACCAAACAGCACGTCGAACGAAATGCCGCTCTCGGCAATGGCGGCGGCGTAGAAACGACCCAGCTGTGCCAGGGCCGAACCCGAGTTGAACAGGCCGGCATTGAAGAAGTAAGGACTGGTGCGCCCGGACTTCAGGGTGAACTCACCGAAGCGCAAAACGCCGCGATCGATGGCAAAACGGATGAAATCGCGCTGATACGCTTGCATGAAAAAACCCCAAATACCACGGATTTAGCTAATTAGCTTGACGCCGTGTATCATACACGCACGCGATTTTTGGGGCCATTTATGCGGATCATCAGTGTGAACGTCAATGGTATTCAGGCTGCAGTCGAGCGTGGTTTGCTCAGTTGGCTGCAAGCACAGAATGCCGACGTCATCTGCCTGCAGGACACCCGTGCCTCCGCCTTTGAACTGGATGACCCAGCCTTCCAACTGGATGGCTACTTCCTTTATGCCTGCGATGCTGAAGTCCCTGCCCAAGGCGGCGTGGCTTTGTATTCGCGGCTGCAACCGAAGGCTGTCATCAGCGGTCTCGGTTTCGAGACGGCCGACCGCTACGGGCGCTACCTGCAAGCAGATTTCGACAAAGTCAGTATTGCCACCTTGCTGCTTCCTTCGGGGATGAACGGCGATGAGGACTTGAACCAGAAGTTCAAGCTCATGGACGACTTCGGCAAGTACCTGGACAAGCAGCGGCGCAAACGCCGCGAGTACATTTATTGTGGCTCGCTGTACGTGGCGCAGCAGAAGCTCGACATCAAGAACTGGCGCGACAGCCAGCAATCTCCGGGCTTCCTGGCACCTGAACGTGCCTGGATGGACGAGATTGTCGGCAACATGGGTTATGTCGACGCCCTGCGGGAAGTCAGCCGGGAAGGCGACCAGTACAGCTGGTGGCCGGACAACGAACAGGCGGAGATGCTCAACCTCGGTTGGCGCTTCGACTATCAGTTGCTGACCCCTGGCCTGCGCCGCTTCGTACGCAGCGCACGCCTGCCACGCCAGCCGCGGTTCTCGCAACACGCGCCGCTGATCGTGGACTACGACTGGACGCTGACGATCTAAGTGATTTTTCACTGAGCAGTATGACGGATGGTCGAAAAAATGCCCGTATCGCAAGATACGGGCATTTTTTTATGCACTCTATCCAGAGGTTCCCATCGACCAGAACTTCAAGCCGCGGCGAAAAACGGCAGAGCGAGATACAACTTGATCACAATGACATTAATGATGTCGATGAAGAAAGCGCCCACCATGGGCACCACCAGGAACGCTATCTGCGAAGGCCCGTAGCGCTGCGTCACCGCTTGCATGTTAGCGATGGCAGTTGGCGTGGCCCCCAGTCCAAAACCGCAGTGTCCTGCCGCCAGTACAGCCGCATCGTAGTTACTACCCATGACCCTGAACGTCACGAAAATCGCAAACAGCGCCATGACCAGCGTTTGCGCCGCCAGGATGATGAAGATCGGCAAAGCCAATGCGGCCAGATCCCAGAGTTTGAGTGACATGAGAGCAATTGCCAGAAACAGCGACAAGCTGACATTCCCAAGCACGGAGACTTCACGCTCAAACACTTGATACAAGCCAAGCGCTGAAAGCCCGTTTCGCAAAAGTACACCCACGAACAAGACACAAACGAACGTCGGCAACTCGAATGCGCTTCCGTGGAGCATCTCGTTCAGAAGAGTACCTGCCAGCAGGCTGACGGCGATCAGCGCGAGCGTCTCGATAAACGAAAAGGGTGTGATCGAGCGCTCTTTGTTTGGCTGTTCAAAGCCTTTTGGCACCCGTGGTTTTTCTTGATCAACGCAGCCGGGTACTTGTACGCGCTTGATGAGGTGGCGAGCAACTGGCCCACCGATCAATCCGCCCAGCACCAATCCAAACGTCGCAGAGGCCATCGCAAGCTCGGAGGCAGATGCCAGACCGTACTTCTCACTGAACGTAGCCCCCCATGCAGCACCCGTACCGTGACCGCCGGCCAACGTAACCGAGCCTGTCAGCAGGCCCATCAAGGGATCGAGCCCCAAGAGACTCGCAAGACCGATACCCATGGCATTCTGGACCAGTAAAAGCCCGGTGACCGCCAGTATGAAAACACCCACCACCCGCCCGCCCTTCTTCAGGCTGGCGAAATCTGCACTCAAGCCAATGGTGGCGAAAAACGCCAACATCAAGGGTGTCTGCAATGAGGTGTCGAACCGGACCTCAACATCAATGCCGCGCAAAGCCAGGAGAACCAAGGCAACCACCAGGCCACCCGCTACAGGTTCGGGGATATTGTAGGCGCGTAAAAAACCGACACGCGTGACAAGTCCGCGCCCCAGCAAAAGTACTAAAGAGGCTGCTACTAATGTTCCATAAAAATCGAGCTGAAGCATTCTGGATATTCTTGCTTATATATTCAGGGGCGAACTTTTTACCTGGACACGCCTCTTGAACAGGTTGATGGATCTCAACACTGATTGGTATTAGATTCAGGAGCCGTCAATGGTCTGAATATATCGAAATATTTCTTGATAAATATTACTCGGGGCAACCTTATCAACCGCCAAGTCCAATTGCCAAGCATACAAGCGGCACTGAGCTTTGCAGTTTGTGTCTAAACGTGTAAAAAATATTATGCGCACGAATTAACTTAGTTTGAATAGCGAGCGACCAAGCACGCAATAATAGAGATTAATCTGATTGCAAAAAAACAAATGCCCCGACATGTCGGGGCATTTGTTTTGAATTACGCTGAAGTGTGCGTCAAACAACAGCAGTGTCTTGGCTTACTTGATCAACCGCCATGTGAACGGATACCGATAAGGCTGCCCTTCATTGGCCTTCACCCCGGCAATGATCGTTAGCACCAGCGCACCGATCGCGATCAGGCCAAACAGGAAGAACCCGATAATCACCAGCATCAGCAAGAAGCAGATAGCCGAAGCGATCGCCACGGTTATCTGAAAATTCAGTGCTTCCTTGCCCTGGGCATCAATGAACGGGTCCATCTCGCGCTTGATCTGCCAGAGAATCAGCGGGCCGATGATCGTACCGAACGGAATCCAGATCCCCAGCAAGGCGGACAAGTGGCAAAACATGGCCCACTGACGCGCCTCTTGGCTCGGCGTGGGCAGCGGCAGTTGCTCGTCACTCATGGTGTCCTCCTTGTCTGGAGCAGCCCGGTCAGTCGGCCAGGGCGGCCTTTTGCAGTTCGAAGATCTCGTTCATGCCTTTCTTGGCCAGTTCGAGCATGGCGTTCAGCTCTTCAGGCTGGAACGGCGCGCCTTCGGCAGTACCCTGGACTTCGATGAAGCCGCCAGCGCTGGTCATTACCACGTTCAGGTCAGTCTCGGCGGCCGAGTCTTCCAGGTAATCGAGGTCGAGCACCGGTTCACCCTTGTACATGCCCACGGATACAGCGGCGATCATCTGTTTGACCGGGTCGCCGCCCTTCAGGCCACCACGCTTCTTGATCACTTTCAAGGCATCGATCAGCGCAACCATGGAACCGGTAATCGAAGCCGTGCGGGTGCCGCCATCGGCCTGGATCACATCGCAGTCGACGTACAGGGTGACGTCACCCAGCTTGGACATGTCCAGCGCAGCGCGCAGGGAGCGACCGATCAGACGCTGGATTTCCAGGGTGCGACCGCCTTGCTTGCCACGGCTGGCTTCACGCTGGTTACGCTCGCCGGTAGCACGCGGCAGCATGCCGTACTCGGCAGTCAACCAACCCTGGCCCTGGCCTTTCAGGAAACGCGGTACGCCCGGTTCAACGCTGACGGTGCAGATGACCTTGGTATCACCGAATTCGACCAGCACAGAACCCTCGGCGTGCTTGGTGTAGTTGCGGGTGATGCGGATCGAGCGGAGCTGATCGGCAGCGCGACCACTTGGACGTATCATAGGGAGTACCTGTACTGGGGACGGAAAACTGCGGAGCATTATAGAGCCGACGGCCGCCACTGGGCACTTCTAAAAAAATCCGCCGACGACCGAGGGCTCTGTACCGCGCGCCGGTGCAGGCCTGCCGCTCTTTGTCACACTGTGTGTTTGGGCGCATCCGCGCCACTGCGCTACAATCCTGCGCCTTTGCTGCCAGTCGGCTTTAATTCATTGATATCGGATTCCCGGAACCTCGGTTCTGTGCCGATCTGCCTTGCGAGGTACCTCCATGGTGCACAGCATGACCGCCTTCGCCCGCGTCGAGAAAGCCGGCGTCCAGGGCACCCTGAGCTGGGAACTGCGCTCGGTCAACAGCCGCTACCTGGAACCCCACCTGCGCCTGCCGGAGTCCTTTCGCGACCTCGAGGGCGCTGTTCGTGAAGCCCTGCGCCAGGGTGTATCGCGGGGCAAGCTTGAATGCACCCTGCGCTTCACCGAAGAAAATACCGGCAAGGCGCTGCAAATCGATCAGGAGCGCGCCGCGCAACTGGTCGCCGCCGCCGAGACCATCGCCAGCCTGATCAAGAACCCGGCAGCGCTGAACCCGCTGGAAGTCCTTGCCTGGCCCGGCGTACTGGTAGGCGACGCCACCGACCCGCAAGCCTTGAACGCCGAAGCGCTGGCACTGTTCAATCAGGGCCTCAAGGAGCTGAAGGCCGGCCGCGAGCGCGAAGGCGCGGAGCTGGCGCGACTGATCAACGAGCGCCTGAGCGCCATCGAAGAAGACGTGGTGACCTTGCGCGAACTGGTCCCGCAAATGCTCGCCACCCAGCGCCAGAAAGTCCTCGACCGTTTCGCCGACATGAAGGCCGAGATGGATCCGCAGCGCCTGGAGCAGGAAATGGTCATGCTCGCGCAAAAAAGTGACGTCGCCGAAGAACTGGATCGCCTGAGCACTCACATCATCGAAGTTCGCCGGGTGCTCAAATCCGGCGGTGCCGCCGGTCGGCGCCTGGACTTCCTGATGCAGGAACTCAACCGCGAAGCCAATACACTGGGCTCCAAAGCCTTCGACCCGCGCAGTACCCAGGCTGCGGTCAACCTCAAGGTGTTGATCGAGCAGATGCGCGAACAAGTGCAGAATATTGAGTAAGGCTACCCCGACATGACACACAGCACCGGCACCCTGTACATCATTTCCGCTCCTTCGGGCGCGGGCAAGAGCAGTCTGGTCAAGGCTCTGACCGACGCAAATCCGGAGATCCGCGTCTCGGTCTCCCACACCACCCGCGCCATGCGCCCCGGTGAAGTGAATGGCGTGAACTATCACTTCGTCGACCGCAGCGAGTTCGTGAAGATGATCGAGCACGGGGACTTCCTTGAGCGCGCCGAAGTGTTCGGCAACCTCTACGGCACTTCGCAAAGCCACCTGCAACAAACCCTGGACGAAGGCCACGACCTGATTCTGGAAATCGACTGGCAAGGTGCCGAGCAAGTGCGCAAGCTGATGCCTCAGGCCCGCTCGATCTTCATTCTGCCGCCGTCATTGCAGGCCCTGCACCAGCGCCTGACCAATCGCGGCCAGGACAGTGACGAAGTCATCGACGGCCGGATGCGTGAAGCCGTCAGCGAAATGAGCCACTACGTCGACTACGACTACCTGATCATCAACGACGATTTCGCCCACGCGCTGCACGACCTGAAGGCGATTTTCCGCGCCAATCAGCTGATTCAAAAGCGTCAGCAACAGCGTCACGGCAAATTGCTGGCTGAATTGCTCGGTTAATCAGCTCTTCCCAAAACCGCTGCAAGGGCTTTACATTGGTACTTGCAGCGCGTTGAAGGGCTTGGTCAAAAAATCAGCGCTTCCCTAAACGCTGGTGATTTTTTAAACTGTCGAGTCCGCTCGCCCATCCGGGCAGCGCGCATATTGCATTTGCTACGAGGAAGACCATGGCCCGCGTAACCGTTGAAGACTGCCTAGAACACGTGGATAACCGCTTTGAGCTGGTCATGCTCTCTACCAAGCGTGCCCGTCAACTGGCCACCGGCGGCAAAGAGCCGAAAGTAGCATGGGAAAACGACAAGCCTACCGTCGTTGCCCTGCGCGAAATCGCTGAAGGCCTGATCGACTACGCAGCTATCGCCGAAGCCGAAATCGTTGAAGATGAACCGCTTTTTGCTGCATTCGAGGACGAGTCCAACGAGGCCGTCTAAGCCTATGCCTGGTCGACGTAGCACGGCGCGGGATAAAAGCTTACGGCAGGAGACATCATGCCGAGCATAGACGCCCTCGCCGATCGCTTATCGACCTACCTCGGCAAGGACCAGGTCAACCTGGTCCGCCGAGCGTATTTCTACGCCGAACAAGCCCACGACGGCCAACGCCGCCGTAGCGGCGAGGCGTACGTCACGCACCCACTCGCGGTTGCGAATATTCTTGCCGACATGCACATGGACCATCAGAGCCTGATGGCCGCGATGCTGCATGACGTGATCGAAGACACCGGTATTGCCAAGGAAGCGCTGCAAGCGCAGTTCGGCGAAACCGTGGCCGAACTGGTCGACGGGGTCAGCAAACTGACCCAGATGAACTTCGAGACCAAGGCCGAAGCCCAAGCCGAAAACTTCCAGAAAATGGCCATGGCCATGGCTCGCGACATTCGCGTGATCCTGGTCAAGCTGGCCGACCGCCTGCACAACATGCGCACGCTGGAAGTGCTGTCCGGCGAAAAACGCCGGCGCATCGCCAAGGAAACCCTGGAAATCTATGCGCCCATCGCCAACCGGCTGGGCATGCACGCCATCCGCATAGAGTTCGAAGACCTCGGTTTCAAGGCCATGCACCCGATGCGTTCCGCGCGGATCTACCAGGCCGTCAAACGCGCCCGGGGCAACCGCAAGGAAATCGTCAACAAGATCGAAGAATCCTTAAGCCACTGCCTGGCCATCGATGGCATCCAGGGCGAGGTCAGCGGTCGCCAGAAACACCTCTACGGCATCTACAAGAAAATGCGCGGCAAGCGTCGGGCCTTCAACGAGATCATGGACGTCTACGCGTTCCGGATCATCGTCGACAAGGTCGATACCTGCTACCGCGTGCTGGGTGCTGTACATAACTTATATAAACCGCTGCCGGGACGCTTCAAGGATTACATCGCGATCCCCAAGGCCAACGGCTATCAGTCACTGCACACCACGCTGTTCGGCATGCACGGTGTTCCGATCGAGATCCAGATCCGAACCCGTGAAATGGAGGAGATGGCCAACAACGGCATCGCCGCCCATTGGCTGTACAAATCCAGCGGCGACGAGCAGCCAAAAGGCACCCATGCCCGCGCCCGCCAGTGGGTCAAGGGCGTGCTGGAAATGCAGCAACGCGCCGGCAACTCGCTGGAATTCATCGAAAGCGTGAAGATCGACCTGTTCCCGGACGAGGTCTACGTGTTCACGCCCAAAGGCCGGATCATGGAGCTGCCCAAGGGCTCCACGGCGGTCGACTTCGCTTATGCGGTGCACACCGACGTCGGCAACAGCTGCATCGCCTGCCGGATCAACCGTCGACTCGCGCCGCTGTCCGAACCGCTGCAAAGCGGCTCCACGGTCGAGATCGTCAGCGCTCCCGGCGCACGGCCGAACCCGGCCTGGCTCAACTTCGTGGTCACCGGCAAGGCGCGCACACACATACGCCACGCACTGAAGCTGCAACGCCGCTCCGAATCCATCAGCCTCGGCGAGCGCCTGCTGAACAAGGTCCTCAACGGCTTCGACAGCTCGCTGGAGAAAATCCCGGCCGAGCGCGTCAAGGCCATGCTGGTCGAGTACCGCCTGGAACTGATCGAAGACCTGCTGGAAGATATCGGCCTGGGCAATCGCATGGCCTATGTCGTGGCCCGCCGGTTGCTGGGCGAAGGCGAACAGTTGCCAAGCCCTGAAGGCCCGCTGGCGATTCGCGGCACCGAAGGCCTGGTGCTCAGCTACGCCAAGTGTTGCACCCCGATCCCGGGCGACCCGATTGTCGGCCACCTGTCCGCGGGCAAAGGCATGGTCGTGCACCTGGACAACTGCCGAAATATCAGCGAAATCCGCCACAACCCGGAAAAATGCATCCAGCTCTCGTGGGCCAAGGATGTCACCGGCGAATTCAACGTCGAGCTTCGCGTCGAGCTGGAGCACCAGCGCGGCCTGATCGCCCTGCTGGCCAGCAGCGTCAACGCCGCCGACGGCAACATCGAGAAAATCAGCATGGATGAACGCGATGGTCGCATCAGCGTGGTCCAGTTGGTGGTCAGCGTGCACGACCGCGTGCACCTGGCCCGCGTGATCAAGAAACTGCGCGCCTTGACCGGGGTGATTCGCATCACCCGCATGCGCGCCTAAGCCCCTAATTACAAGGAGTCCTACATGACCAAGACTGTTATCACCAGCGACAAGGCCCCGGCCGCCATCGGTACTTACTCCCAGGCGATCAAGGCTGGCAACACCGTTTACATGTCGGGTCAGATTCCCCTGGACCCAAAAACCATGGAACTGGTTGAAGGCTTCGAAGCCCAGACCGTCCAGGTATTCGAGAACCTCAAGGCCGTGGCTGAAGCTGCCGGCGGTTCGTTCAAGGACATCGTCAAGCTGAACATCTTCCTCACCGACCTGAGCCACTTCGCCAAGGTCAACGAGATCATGGGCAAGTACTTCGACCAGCCTTACCCTGCACGCGCCGCCATCGGCGTAGCCGCCCTGCCAAAGGGTTCGCAAGTCGAAATGGATGCCATCCTGGTCATCGAGTAATGCGTACGGCGCAGCCTCGGGCTGCGCCGACTGCTCTGCTGTAAAGAAAGCTTGAAAGGATTCCACCATGCGCAACGCGCTTGTTCTCTCGCTGCTTGCCCTGTTCCTGGGCGGATGTGCCAGCAACCCTGCCAACCGTGACATCAGCGGCACCTGGATCAACCAGGTGGCGATCGATGCTGCCGCCAAAGGCGTCCCCCTGCGTGAAGCGCTCCAGGCCTATGGCCCGAACCTGGAATGGGACATCAACACCAAGGCCGGTCAGGCCCGCTACACCAACGGTTTTGAAAATGTCGATGGCAAGCTGCTGGGTGAAGAGTCCGGCGCCTGGAAAGTCGACTTTTATGGCAGCTCGGCCAGTGAACTGAAGCGTGACGGCAAGCAACTGAGCCAGTCCGCCAGCGACAATGAGCCTGAGCAAGTCTTCGACCGCGTACAGATCCAGGTACCGGATGGCGCACCGATGGGTGCCACCTTCGAACGCGCCCTGTATTCAGCCTACATGGGCGGCGGCTGGACAATCGTCAACGGCCCGGGCGAAGGCAACACGGTTCAATTCCAGGCCGACGGCCAGGTGACCGGCCTGCCGGGCAGCGACCGTTATGCGTTGTGCCTGGCCGGCGATTGCGCATCCATGAGCGGCGGCAATGACAACATGTGGCTGCAACTCAATGGCCAGGGCAACGCCTGGATCTTTGCGCGCAAGGGCAAAGAGCTGGAGATTTTCCAGACCGTGAACACGGCGCAGGCGGACGAGATGCCTCAATACACGCCGGGTGATCGCAAGTGGTTGCTGGAGAAGCAATAAGCGTCCCTTGAAAGCACCACGAAACACTGTGGGAGCGAGCTTGCTCGCGATGAGGCCATAACATCCAACATTATCGTTGACTGTTATGCCGCCATCGCGAGCAAGCTCGCTCCCACAGGTGTTTACGGTGCCTGGAAGTCAGCAGCGCCCTTCAATGATCGCCGCATACCCCTCGCGAAAACTCGGATACTTCGGCGTCCAGCCCAACGCTTTGGCCCGCGCATTGCTGCAGCGCTTGCTGCCAGTGCGACGCACGCTGTCGTCATCGGCCCATTCGGTCACACCCAGATATTCGCGCAACCAGCCCACCACATCGGCCAGCGCTGCCGGCGCATCATCGACGCCGATGTAGACATCATCCAGCGCCACCCCACGCCGATCCGCCTCAAGCAGACACGCGATCAACCCTGCGGCATCGTCGGCATGAATCCGATTGGCATACAACGGTGGCTCGACCGCCACGCGATAACCCCGGCGCACCTGGGTCAGCAGCCATTCACGGCCGGGACCGTAAATGCCGGTCAGGCGCACGATACTGGCCGGAATGCCGCTCTTGAGGGCAAGTTGCTCGGCTTCGAGCATCACACGTCCGGAGTAGCCCGCCGCCACGGCCGGTGAAGCCTCGTCGACCCATTCGCCATTCTGCTGACCGTAGACACTGCTGCTGGAAACGAACAACAGGCGATTGGGCATCTGCCCGTAGTCGTCCAGCCACTCCAGCACATGCTCCAGCCCCTGAACATACGCAGCGCGGTAACCGGCTTCGTCGTGATCGGTGGCCGCCGCGCAATACACCAGGTAATCCACGGCGCCGATTGGCCAAGTGTCCGGGCAGTCTTTGTTGAACAGGTCACCGGCCACGCCGATGACGCCCTTGGGCAGCCGTGAAACGTCGCGTCGCAGACCATGGACCTCCCATCCCGCCGCCAGCAATTGTGTGGCCAGGCGGCTGCCGACATCACCGCAGCCGGCGATCAAAACAGTAGGCGCAGACATCAGAAAACTCCCATCGGAAAGCCACAGACTAGCGCCGGCAACAGACAGGCGGCTAGTAATGCAGGAAAAAAAGAGACGCTATTACTTCTGTTAACAAGAATTACTTGCAATAATGCCTCCCCACTTTTGTTCTCGGCCTTCGAGGCCTGGAAGAACATCACCCGTTTTTTCTCTCAGGTCCGGCCAGCATGACACGCAATCAACTCTCCGCTTCGCCAACCAAACGACCTCGCGCCTGGAGCGCGGTGGCCGCCCTGTTCTTCAGCCTGATGCTCGCGCCAGTCGCCGCTTTCGCCGATGCCCAGGCGCCAGCCACACCAGCCGCCACCGCGCCTGCTCCGGCCGATCACGCCGCCCCGGCCGTTGCTCCGGTCGTGACCGATCCTGCCCAGGCCGCACCGACAGAAGCGTTGGGTGAAGACGTCCCTGAAGTCCTCGAAGCCGACAACACCCTGGGCATGGCCCACGACCTGTCGCCGTGGGGCATGTACAAGAACGCCGACATCATCGTGAAAATCGTGATGATCGGCCTGGCCATCGCCTCGATCATCACCTGGACCATCTGGATCGCCAAGGGCCTTGAGCTGATGGGCGCCAAGCGTCGTCTGCGCGGCGAAATCGCCCAACTGAAAAAATCCGCCTCCCTCAAGGAAGCCAGCGCCACCGCGGCGAAGGAAGGCACCCTGGCCAACCTGCTGGTACATGACGCCCTTGAAGAGATGCGCCTGTCGGTCAACAGCCGTGAGAAAGAAGGCATCAAGGAACGCGTCAGCTTCCGTCTTGAGCGCCTGGTCGCGGCCTGCGGTCGCAACATGAGCAGCGGCACCGGCGTGCTGGCCACCATCGGTTCCACCGCGCCGTTCGTCGGCCTGTTCGGTACCGTGTGGGGCATCATGAACAGCTTCATCGGCATCGCCAAGACCCAGACCACCAACCTCGCCGTCGTCGCCCCCGGTATCGCCGAAGCCTTGCTGGCTACCGCGCTGGGCCTGGTTGCAGCTATCCCTGCGGTCGTGATCTACAACGTCTTTGCCCGCTCCATCGCCGGTTACAAGGCTCAGGTGTCCGATGCGTCGGCACAGGTCCTGCTGCTGGTCAGCCGCGACCTCGACCACCAGCCTGAGCGCAGCTCGCAACCGCACATGGTGAAAGTGGGGTAATCGGCCATGGGCCTGCATTTGAAAGAAGGGGCAGACGACGATCTGTCCGAAAACCACGAAATCAACGTTACGCCGTTCATTGACGTGATGTTGGTGCTGTTGATCATTTTCATGGTGGCGGCCCCGCTGGCCACCGTGGACATCAAGGTCGACCTGCCCGCCTCGACCGCCAAGCCGGCTCCGCGGCCAGAGAAACCGGTGTTCCTCAGTGTCAAGGCTGACCAGCGCCTGTTCCTTGGTGAAGACGAAGTGAAGGCCGACGCACTCGGCGCCACCCTCGACGCCAAGACCCAGGGCAAGAAAGACACGACAATCTTCTTCCAGGCCGACAAAGGCGTGGATTACGGCGATCTGATGAGCGTGATGGACAACCTGCGTTCCGCCGGTTACCTGAAGGTAGGTCTGGTCGGACTCGAGACGGCAGCCAAGAAATGATCACGACGCGCCATAAGCTGACGCGTTACAGCGGTAGCCTGGCCGTGGTGCTGGGCGTTCACGCGCTGGCCATCGCGCTGGCGTTGAACTGGTCCGCCCGTCCGCCCATCGAATTGCCCCCTCAGGCAATGATGGTCGAACTGGCACCGGTTCCTGCCCCGCCACCGCCTGCTCCGCCGAAGGTCGTCACCCCGCCGCAGCCACCGGCTCCGGTTGAAGAACTGCCGATACCCAAGCTCGCTGAAGCGCCGAAAGCTGAAATTGCCGTGCCCAAGCCCGTCAAGCCAAAGCCAAAGCCGCAGCCACCCAAGCCGGTAGAGAAAAAACCCGAACCGCCGAAGGAAAAACCGGCCGAGGAAAAGCCTGCCGAAACGCAACAGACTCAGGCACCAACGGAGAAATCCGCCCAGCCTGCGCCGGGCCCATCGCCTGCTCAATTGGCGGCCAAGGCCAGTTGGCAAGGCACGCTGTTGGCACACCTGCAGAAGTACAAAAAGTACCCTGCAAGTGCCCAGGCGCGGGGCAAGGAAGGCATGAACCGTCTGCGTTTCGTCGTGGATGCCGAAGGCAATGTGTTGTCGTTTGAGCTGGTAGGCGCCTCAGGCACTGCCGATCTGGACCGGGCCACTCTGGAAATGATCCGTCGCGCCCAACCGCTGCCCAAGCCACCGGCCGACATGCTGACCAATGGCTCCATCGAAATCGTTGCACCGTTTGTTTATTCGCTGGAAAAACGCCGCCGTTAAAACAGTACTGCCCCTGTGGGAGCGAGCTTGCTCGCGATAGCGGTCTAACATTCAACGCAGATGTCGAATGCTGGGCCCTCATCGCGAGCAAGCTCGCTCCCACAGAGATTTCTGCCAGCAGGAAGCTCGCGTTCCAAGCCCAAAAGGCACCGAAAGGTGCCTTTTGCATATCTGCCAGCGGCAAACTGGGATTACCCGGTGTCACTCGACACACTCAGTCTGATAACGTGCGTCTATCGATTGCAGCCGGTATGCTTGGCCCGCAACTACATGGACGCTTGCTATGACCCTCACAGAATTACGCTACATCGTTACCCTCGCCCAAGAGCAGCACTTCGGCCACGCGGCCGAGCGTTGCCACGTCAGCCAGCCGACCCTGTCGGTGGGTGTGAAAAAGCTTGAAGACGAACTCGGTGTGCTGATTTTCGAGCGCAGCAAAAGCGCCGTGCGCCTGACGCCGGTCGGCGAAGGCATCGTGGCCCAGGCCCAAAAGGTATTGGAACAAGCCCAAGGCATCCGCGAACTGGCCCAGGCCGGCAAGAACCAGCTGACCGCCCCACTCAAAGTCGGCGCGATCTACACCGTTGGGCCGTACCTGTTTCCGCATCTGATTCCACAACTGCACCGGGTCGCCCCGCAGATGCCGTTGTACATCGAAGAAAACTTCACCCACGTGCTGCGCGACAAACTGCGCAACGGCGAGCTCGACGCGATCATCATCGCCCTGCCGTTCAATGAAGCCGACGTTCTGACCCTGCAGCTCTACGACGAGCCGTTCTACGTGCTGATGCCGGCGCAGCACCCGTGGACACAAAAGGAATCCATCGACGCCAGCCTGCTCAACGACAAGAGCCTGTTGCTGCTCGGCGAAGGCCACTGCTTCCGCGATCAGGTATTGGAAGCCTGCCCGACCCTGACCAAAGGCAACGACGGCGCCAAGCACACCACCGTGGAATCCAGCTCCCTGGAAACCATTCGCCACATGGTCGCCTCGGGTCTCGGGATTTCGATCCTGCCGTTGTCGGCGGTCGACAGCCATCACTACGCCCCCGGCGTGATCGAGGTGCGTCCGTTGTCGGCACCCGTACCGTTCCGCACCGTGGCCATTGCCTGGCGCGCCAGTTTCCCGCGCCCGAAAGCGATTGAAATCCTCGCTGACTCCATTCGCCTGTGCTCGGTCGCCAAGCCAGCGGCGCAAGTCGCTGCGGGCTAAGCAACGGTCATGAGCGAGTTGTCGCAAGTGTCGGTGACGGCACTCAAGGGTGTCGGTGAAGCCATGGCCGAGAAACTGGCCAAGGTCGGCCTGGAAAACCTCCAGGACGTGTTGTTTCACCTGCCCCTGCGTTATCAGGACCGCACTCGCGTGGTGCCGATCGGCGCACTGCGGCCCGGTCAGGATGCAGTCATCGAAGGCACTGTCAGCGGTGCCGATGTGGTCATGGGGCGTCGGCGCAGCCTGGTGGTCCGGTTGCAGGATGGCACCGGGGGCTTGAGCCTGCGCTTCTACCATTTCAGCAACGCGCAAAAGGAAGGCCTCAAACGCGGCACGCGGATTCGCTGCTACGGCGAAGCGCGGCCCGGTGCTTCGGGGCTGGAGATCTACCACCCGGAATACCGCGCCATCACCGGCGACGAACCGCCGCCAGTGGATGAAACCCTGACCCCGGTCTACCCGCTCACCGAAGGCCTGACCCAACAGCGCTTGCGCCAGTTGTGCATGCAGACCCTCACCCTGCTCGGCCCCAGCAGCCTGCCCGACTGGCTGCCGAGCGAACTGGCCCGCGACTACCAACTGGCGCCGCTGGCCGATGCGATCCGCTACCTGCACAACCCGCCCGCCGATGCCGACGTCGATGAACTGGCCCTCGGTCACCACTGGGCACAGCACCGTCTGGCTTTCGAAGAACTGCTGACCCATCAACTGTCGCAACAGCGCCTTCGTGAAAGCATGCGCGCCCTGCGTGCGCCCGCGATGCCCAAAGCTACCAAGCTGCCAGCCAAATACCTGGCCAACCTCGGCTTCAGCCCGACCGGTGCCCAGCAGCGGGTCGGCAACGAAATCGCCTATGACCTCAGCCAGCACGAACCGATGCTACGGCTGATCCAGGGCGATGTCGGCGCCGGCAAAACCGTGGTCGCCGCCCTTGCCGCACTTCAAGCGCTGGAGGCCGGTTATCAGGTCGCGCTGATGGCGCCCACCGAGATTCTCGCCGAGCAGCACTTCATCACCTTCAAGCGCTGGCTCGAACCGCTGGGCATCGAAGTTGCGTGGCTGGCCGGCAAGCTCAAGGGCAAGAACCGCGTCGCCGCGCTGGAGCAAATCGCCAACGGCACGCCGATGGTGGTCGGCACCCACGCACTGTTCCAGGACGAAGTGCAATTCAAGAACCTGGCACTGGTGATCATCGACGAACAGCACCGTTTCGGCGTACAGCAGCGTCTGGCCCTGCGGCAGAAAGGCGTCGGCGGGCGCATGTGCCCGCATCAGCTGATCATGACCGCTACGCCGATTCCGCGCACGCTGGCCATGAGTGCCTACGCCGACCTCGACACCTCGATCCTCGACGAACTGCCCCCCGGCCGAACCCCGGTCAACACCGTGCTTATCACCGACACCCGGCGGGTCGAAGTCATCGAGCGAGTGCGCAGCGCTTGCGCCGAAGGGCGTCAGGCCTATTGGGTGTGCACGCTGATCGAAGAGTCGGAAGAGCTGACCTGCCAGGCAGCGGAAACCACTTTTGAGGACCTCACCGCCGCCCTCGGCGAACTGAAAGTCGGGCTGATCCACGGCCGCATGAAGCCTGCGGAAAAAGCCGCGGTGATGGCCGAATTCAAGGCCGGAAACCTGCAATTGCTGGTCGCGACCACGGTGATCGAAGTCGGCGTGGACGTGCCCAACGCCAGCCTGATGATCATCGAGAACCCTGAACGCCTGGGCCTGGCGCAATTGCACCAGTTGCGCGGCCGCGTCGGCCGGGGCAGCGCCGTCAGCCATTGCGTGCTGCTCTACCATCCGCCGCTGTCGCAGATCGGCCGCCAGCGCCTGGGCATCATGCGTGAAACCAACGATGGTTTCGTCATCGCCGAAAAGGATCTGGAACTGCGCGGCCCCGGCGAAATGCTCGGCACCCGGCAGACAGGTTTACTTCAGTTCAAGGTCGCCGACCTGATGCGCGATGCCGATTTGCTGCCCGCCGTGCGGGATGCCGCCCAGGCATTGCTCGAGCGCTGGCCGACCCACGTCAGCCCGCTACTCGATCGATGGCTGCGTCATGGCCAACAATACGGCCAAGTGTGACAACCGTCACGGTTTCTGAGGCGTGGCCCCAAGCAAGCTGGTTATACTCCTGCAATTGTTTAAGTCCGGATACAGACCATGACCGACGTTGCCTTCGCACCCGACACCCCGCACGCTCCGTCGGTTATTCGGCTGATGCTGGGCAAGTTGGGCATTGCCTACGAAGAAGTGCTGGACCGTCACGGTCTCAATGCCGCGCGCAAAGTGCAGGCTGTTCTCCTGGATGACAGCATTGGCGTATTGATGGTGCTGTTCCCGCAGAGCCAATTGCTGGACCTCAATCGCCTGACCGAACTCACCGGTCGCCGCCTCGCCGCCTCGCCGCCGTACCCACCGAACGCCTGACAAAAATGCTCGGCAAGCACAATCTCAGCTTGCTGCCGGGCTTGCCGGCGCTGACCAGTTCACCGTGCCTGTATGACGAAAGCCTGCTGCGCGAGCCGAAGTTGCTGATCAACTCCGGTGAGCCGGGCGTGCTGCTGGAAATCACCAGCGAAGACTTCAAGGCGACCATGCTGACCAAGGCCAGCGCCGCCAACTTCGGCGAAAACCTGACCAGCATCCGTCCCAACCTCGACCGCCCCGATGACGACCGCGAGGAAATCACCCAGGCCGTCCAGGCGTTCACCGCACGGCGTATCCAGCAGCGTCTGGAAGCGACCATCGAAATTCCGCCGCTGGCCGAAACCGCGCAAAAAATCATCAAGCTGCGCGTCGACCCCAACGCCACCATCGACGACATCACCGGCGTGGTCGAAACCGACCCGGCGCTGGCCGCACAAGTGGTGAGCTGGGCGGCATCGCCCTACTACGCCTCGCCGGGCAAGATCCGCTCCGTTGAAGACGCCATCGTGCGCGTGCTGGGCTTCGACCTGGTGATCAACCTGGCGCTGGGCCTGGCCCTGGGCAAAACCCTGAGCCTGCCCAAGGACCACCCGCAACACTCCACCCCGTACTGGCAGCAATCGATCTACACCGCCGCCGTCATCGAAGGCCTGACCCGCGCCATGCCGCGCGCCCAGCGTCCGGAAGCCGGCCTGACCTACCTCGCCGGCCTGCTGCACAACTTCGGCTACCTGCTGCTGGCCCATGTGTTCCCGCCGCACTTCTCGCTGATCTGCCGTCACCTGGAGGTCAACCCGCACCTGTGCCACAGCTACATCGAGCAACACCTGCTGGGCATCAGCCGCGAACAAATCGGCGCATGGCTGATGCGCCACTGGGACATGCCCGAAGAACTGTCCACAGCGCTGCGCTTCCAGCACGACCCGGCCTACGACGGCGCCTACGCCGAGTACCCGAACCTGGTCTGCCTGGCCGTGCGCCTGCTGCGCAGCCGTAACATCGGCTCCGGCCCCGACGAAGACATCCCCGACGCGCTGCTTGAACGCCTCGGCCTGAGCCGCGAAAAAGCCAACGACGTGGTAAGCAAAGTGCTGGAAGCCGAGATGCTGCTGCGCGAATTGGCATCGCAATTCACTCAAGGCTGAAAAGCATCGCGAGCAAGCTCGCTCCCACAGGGTTTAAGTGGTCCCTGTGGGAGCGGGCTTGCCCGCGAAGAGTACAACCCGGTCTCACGCAAGGTAACGAACCGCAAAAGGTTGTAGAGACCGGCTTCCAAGAATGACGATTTTGTTATCCGCCGTCAGCACGCTTTCATTGTGTCGCGCCCCCGTCTCATCGAGGAAAATGACCCAACCTTGGTCTCCAAACGTTAGATCGAGAGAGCCTGTAAGGTCATAACGCGCAGCCATCAAGTAGCCTCCATCCGCCCACCCGGTGACCACGATTTTTCCATCCTGCTGCGTGGCATTTTTCGAGAAAAATAACTGGTTCAGGAAGGCGGCAAACAACGGCACTCCCTTGTTGAAAATCAGATTGAAGCTGCCGCTACTGTTAAGAACAGTAATCAAACCGTTAATGACACCACCCTTGTTTGAATAGCCAGTTGCCACAATCGCACCGCCCGGGCTCAGCGCTATGGAGCTAAGAAAAGACCTTCGGTCATCTTCACCGTTGGGGATGACGACTCTTCCTCGATCACCGAACGAAGTATAGATAGCTCCATTTTGGCTATAGCGGGTTACGAAAGCATTTCCCAAGGTGCCGCCGGCGGCGAAGATCGTACCCCCGACCAAGACGCCATCGCCCTGAGCGGCCAGCCCCCCTAGGCCTATCCCCGCGTCTGGCGATTCAATCAATACATGACCGCCATTAAAACTCGTATCCCGCAATCCATTTTGGTTAAGACGGTAAACGACCCCTTTTAAACCACTATCGGTTGCAAGGGAATGGCTCAAGTAGATCTTTGCATCATGTTCAGAAACGACCATCCAACCGGAACTGAAGAACTGTGTATCGGTAGTCGCTTTCGCCACACGGCCATCAACAAACCTGGTGCCCTTCCCAAGTTCGGCGGCTAAAAGTGTAACTATGCCCCCATCGCCGAAAGATTCATCCAATTGGCCGTCGTCAAGTAAACGAAACACATGTAGTTTTTCGGAAGTCGTGATCTGGGTGCCACTAAACAGGTAACCACCACTTTGGTGCGCAACGATTGTGTCCGGGTAAATCCCGATTCCATTTCTATCAGGGATTTCAACTATGCCGCCCTCTCCAAAGGCCTCATCGAGCGCACCCTTCTCAGTAAATAGTGCCACGGTATGTGGTGAGTCAATTCTCCACCCGGTAGCAACGAGTAATTTTTTATTCGACAGAGCAACCATCGCACTTGCTCTGCTCGGCATTTTCACCACGCCGTTCCCGCCAAAGGACGGATCGAGAGTGCCCGCCGCTGTCGCACCTGACTTATGATTCATAATCGTGCTCCCTGAATGATCTAATGATGGCCAGTAGGACATACCGACCATACTTGCCGTCAGCAAAGAACTCGAAGCCGAAGTGCTCCTGCGTGAACCGGCTTCGCAATTCACTCAAGGCTGAAAGCATCGCGGGCAACGCTCCTACGGATCACCTGAATCCTGTAGGATCGAGGCTTGCCCGTCAGGCATCGTTTCACACACCTCATGTCAGGTAGCGCACCAAGCAGCCATGTGAGCTGGTTATGCCTATATTCACATTGGCGCAAAGGACGACTTTGTTGTCGGTCATTACCGCCGCATCCCTATATCCTGAAGGCCCGGCTGCCTCATTGAATTGAGTCCAACCCTGACCATTAAAAGATGAGTCCGAAGAGCCATCCGGGAGAAAGCGTGCCAACAATAATGAGGTATTTATGGCGTTTGAGCCTCCACTACCAGCAACGATGATTGCTTGGCTTTCCTTTTGCCATCCACAGAAATCCCATTCCACCCCCTCAGTCAACATGCTGGAGAACAACGGCTGGCCGCCATTGAAGCCAGGGTCAGTAGCGCCTGCGGCGTCTAGAACGACAATAACCCCTTCTGTCTTCGCGCTCCGGTAAGCACCACCTACGACTAAAATTGCACCATCACTTTCTCTTATCGCGATGCTACCCGCATAAAGCAACTCAGATTCACGGCCAACAATAATGACTGCCGTTCCTTTATTGAAGTCCGCGTCGAGCTGCCCGTCTTCATTGAATCGCACCACATAATTACGAGCCTCTTCCCAAATGAAATAAGTACCGTAGACAGTGATTTTTCCACTCTCCTGTACCGCGACGCTCGTAGCGTGACTCGCCCAATGTTCAATACCTTCAAGCTCAACAAACACAAAACCAGCACCGTTGAAACTTTTGTCAGGAGAACCATTTGGCGCTAGCCGAATCACCAATCCGTTTTCAAGACCTGCACCGATGAAAGTCAGCGGCAGAACGATCCTGCCATCAGGTTGCACGACCACTGAACCGGCAGTAGAACTTGAGGCACGAGATGAGCGTCCACTCGGATTTATATTCTCTACCTTGGGATTTGCCTGAGATTGTGGCTTATGTTTCACACCTACAAGGTCATACAAATTGATAGTCGCTATGCCGCCTTCGCCGAAGGAAAGGTCCAGTTCGCCCTTTATATTCAACCGTGCAATAAATAATAAAGGAGCTTCAGATTCAGAATCATAAACCTGGCAAGTCAAAAGCCACTTGTCATTCGTGTATGAACAGAGCCCCACTTCATAAGGAGAGTAATTCGCTCCAGCAGACAGCTCGACCGAACCGCCGACGCCAAACTGACCATCGAAGAAACCGTTCGAATGCATCAGCCTTACCCTGATCGCCTTCGAACCCAAATTCTTCCGATCAGCGTAGAGCAGCCTGTTGTCATTCAGCGCAAGAATGGCGTATGGGTTATTACCCCGCTCCCCCTCATGCGTTAACTCTACCTTCCCGCCGTCACCAAATAGCGGGTCGAGGGTTCCCGCACTTCCGTCTTTCTTCTTGTGATTCATGGTCCCACTCCACAGTGCTGAGTAAAGGGTGAAAAACCCGCTACACCCAGCACAGTGGAGCATGCAAAAAAGGCAGCTGTAACCTGTCAAAAATGACAGTTGCTTAGTTTTTTTTAATCAGAATTCGACTCGATCAAGCTCGAAACGATAGCTCTGCGATGCCCTATCAACGACCAACAGCAGCCTTTTTCTTCGGCTTCAAATACTTGGTCAATCCCTGGAACCAGATCACCAGCGCCGGGTTGCCCTTGATTTGAATCGACTTGTCCTGGATCCCCGTCATGAATGCCAGCTGCTTGTTCTTCGCCTGCATCGTGGCAAAGCCATACGCGGCATCTTTAAAGGCAATCGCAAACGCAGGCTCGGCATGCACACCCGATTGACTGGTGATGCGCTGATCCTTCACGCGGAAATGCCGCGCCACTTTCCCGTCCAGGGTCTGCAACTGAAAGACCAGGTCCTTGTCACCCAGCTGCTGCTGAAACGCCGGATTGGTCCGGCTGGCCTTACCCATCAACAAACCCAGCATCCACAGCAGAAAACGAAATTTCATGCGCACAGCCTCAGAAGGAAAATGAACGGCTGGGGCAGTTTAACGGCTTCGAACGAGAACGCCACTGTTGCGTAGCGTTAGAAGAAGATGGGATATTTTTTGACGCAGATGACTGCCAAGTCATTGAATAAACATCACTCCGCAACCTCTTGCGGAAGCTAGGTTTACTGATCCTAACCTGGGTATGGGCAAAGCCTCCTAGCCCTGCGACAAGCCCCCGGTTCACATACAGGTCTTGGACTCCAACGATGAGAGCTCCGCGATCTGCCTGATATTTTCTTGTGTGTGCGTAATTTTATATGTAATTCCAGATGGTAATAGCTCAAGTTTGATTTTTACTTACAACTAGCTTACGCAAAAATCTCTCAATTTTAGGCAAAACAAACTGAAGTATCTTCGGCATGGTGTGGATAGGCAACTGGCAGCATGCGAAAAACAACGCCATGGTCGGGGACAGACTGACGCCAAGAGCAGACCATAATAGTCCAACATTTCTGTTACCGCCGTTGAGTGCCATGGTGAATTTCGATGTCAATGATCCAGGGTACAGACAGCCCATGATCAGTTGTAGGAAAAAATTTATGCTGTAGGCGATAGCTATCATTGAAATGGCGAGCGAGGGTTTATCCAGAATAATCAGTTGCATGCCAGCCATCGTCCCTACTGCAAAAAGGAAAAGAGCAATCACGACAACACCATCGATAGCCAAGCCATGTGTTGCAACGAATGTTTGCGAAAAGCGACGTATCAATATTGCGGCCCCTTCGGCACCTCCTATCAATATTGCCAGTCTGATGGCCAGATCAATAGGGTCTATGGAGAGTGAAAGCCCATCAGCGAAAACATGGAGTATCAGCGGAGCGGTAATAGGGATAATTGCCATTGAGCATAGAGCGGTCACCAGCGACATGGAGGGGTCAAGTCCGAGCATTCTCGCTACTGCAGCATTTCCGCTGGCCGGCGGAGCTGCAACGGCGATGGCTATAGCAAGAGACAATTCCTGATTACCACTGAGATAGAGCGAAACCATTCCGAAAATGTAAGGGCAAACAACAACCATCAAGGCTGGAAATATCAGCGATATTTTAACGTTTCTTGCCGTTCTCATTACTTCAGCGTTGTTGATGCGTAGGAGAGTACCTAATACAAATATGAATACCATGACGGGCAGCAACGGTCTCGCCAGGTCTGCAAGATGAGGGATAGCCAATCCAATCGCGCAACCGGAGGCCAAGACTGTAGGCCCTCTGCGGGTGATTTCGGGTAGGATTCTATGCATGCAAGTGCTCTCAAACCGGCGTCCTTCACAGGACGCCTCTATTTAGGCGCGGAGTGTTATCTCAGGTGTGACGGATGGCGGTGGTGAGTTCTTGGATTGCCTCACTACCAAGCGCCCATCAATCAGAATCGAGGTGATGCTCGGAAGGTCGCCACTGCTGAAACTGCCCAGTACGCTGGGCTCTGCACCACCCAAAGGGCCGCAAGCGATCAGAATGTCGGCTTCTCTTCCGACTTTCAGAATTCCGCGGTTCAACTTTCGTACCTTTGCAGTGTTGCCCGTTGCAAAGCAGACGGCCTTTTCCGGAGGTACGTCGCCGAAACTACTCAGCAAGGCAATGGCTCTGAGCATCCCGAGCGCGGGAACCCCGCAGCCAGCGGGCGAATCTGTTCCAATTACTATGCGGTCGAGTTGGTTCATTTCTCGTGCATAGTTCAAGGTGGTGACCGCCGCAAACTCGTTCCCGTTATGTACGATTTCCAAGGCACCCAGACAGCCCTCACACAGACACCGAATTTGGCTTGGCGCCAATGCGGTATAGCCGCCATTGATATGCCCGATAATATCCGGCGCAATTTCAAGGATCTGTTCTGCGCCCATTCTCTGAGAGGTGGAGATCGAAGGACCGCCGGTGTGGGTAATAGAGGTCATGCCGTGCTTGCGAGCTATCTTGACCAATTCGGCTGCGCGGCTTACGGATTTGACCGGGCCTATGCCGACCTCTCCCAGTTGGTTGATGCCTTGGGCAACCATTTCGGCAAAGTCCTGATCCGTAAACTCATTATTGAGCAGTGGTGCACCTGCTTCCATTTTTATCCCGGAAGGGCGGGCATTGGAGAAGGAGCGCTGGGCGGCAATTGCCATTGCGATAGTGCCGACTCTGTCAGTGGGTAGCCCCGGAACGTGCACTTCCCCAGCAGAAATCATGGTCGTGACTCCGCCCTGCAGTGAATGCCAGATCCAATTGTGGTTGCCGGAACGTGGGCTATATTCACCAAGGGTCGGGTGAGTGTGATTGTCGATCAAGCCGGGCATGACGGTGCTCTGTTTCGCATCGATCAGCAGATCCGCATTTGAAAAATCTACATCTTCAACGCGACCGACGTACGTAATCATGCCGTCAACGCTGACCAGTGTGTCTGCATCAATGACAGGAATATCGAGCTCGCCCGTTAGGAGCGTGCCTATATTATGGATAATTGACGTGTAGCGTTTCGCATCGGACATTAACTTTACCTCTTGAAATCAGCCAGCAGGGGTTAAAAGATTCGAGCACCACTCTTTTTGAACGATCGAAAGTTCCACAAGTTATTGGTGAGAAACACACGCTGGACCCAACGATACGCGTGACCTTTCGGGTCGAAACTGGGTATGAACTTGTCACGGGAATGCAGCGTAAATCGATTGTTTATGTACACTAATTTTCCGGGCTGGATATCTACTGCGTGGGCGACTTGTTTAAGAGCTTCGTAGAATTTCGAATAGGCATTTTTTGCCGCCTCATCAACGGCGACAACCATATCTGGATAAAATGCAGCGGTGACCCGCGGATGAGATATAGGCCCGGTCAATATGGGATACAAGCGGGTTTCGCTAGATTGAGCACTGCTGTTTCTCCAGCGATAAGGCTGCCGGATTATGAAATGCTTGCCGTATAACAGTTGAATGTCCATTTCGCTCAGTGTCTTGAGCGCTTCCCTGGCATCGGCAACCCAAGTTTTCGGGCCTGAGGTGTATGGATCGCTGCGAACCCCAAGCAGCATTAGAGCTAATGGCGATGTGTCGCCACGGGTGTCGTAAGTCTGGGAAGCATTTTCAGTGTGCAAGTCCAATTCTACCTCCGACCCGTTACCGGTGTATTCGGCTACCGCTTCAGGGTGCGGAACAAGATCATTTACCAGTTTCGGCCCCTCGTGCCCGATGGAGTAAGGCTCTGCAATCAAACTGCCTAACGCTACTAATACGTTTTCGGACAAATACCCATTTTTGAAATTCAAACTGTCTGCGTCTCGTTGTGGACTACCGAACGCATCATCCACTGGAAGATTTTCGAACACACAGTAAGACGCATCGTCGCTTTTCAGCGACTCGAGCTTTTCAATCAAACGCTCCGAAAACATCCGATATGCAGTCGTACGAATCTTCTGAATGTAATTTCGCCCCCCTGTCGGTTCGTAGCAAATATCCACCAGTGCGTCGTGAACACCCTCTTTTTCAGCATCTGTCAGACGAAAAATATTGGCATCTCTACATGACTCATCCATGCAATCACCATCACGATAGAATTCTGTATAAACGGTTATGACTATATTGCCTTTTCCAACTCGTGTTCCAGCGCTTCATGCTCTTTCGAAAAGCGCACATTCTCGCCAGCGAAACTCTCTTTGAAACAGAGATTTTAGCGAGTTCAATATAATGAACTGAAGCCTACTTGAATAAGACATCCATGGCCTTTTTCAAGAATCACGCTCATTCACCCATTGAAGTTTCAATGACATCTGCCCCTGTACCAGAAGCCACCAAAGCATGACAAAAAAAGCAAACAAAAAATGTAGGACGCTTCTGAAAATGCAAGCACATGAGAACAGCCAGTTAAATCGCCGCGCCACCTCTATGTAACTTCTTCAATTATCAAGCGATCTCTCGAAATGCATCTTTATCGGCGCGCACAGAACTTAAAGTCTACGCGACAAGCTTAAGAAGTTTCTTGATCAGGTTCAGATACATCATTCTGAAATAAAGAAAATTTCTGACCATGGCAATAGAAGCGTCCTACATCAATCCTTCCAATGCCTTGTTAGCGTGTTGACGCAATTTACGCAGGCCCAAGCGCGCAGTAAAAAATTGGCGGTTGCCTTCAGGTGTTGCTTGGTTGCCCGACTCACACTCGTAACTGGCGGCTCTGTTCGGGCTGTAGGGTGCGACGGTTTACCCGCCTATTAAACGATGGTTTCCTTGAATACCCGGCACCAACTGGACTTGGGTTTCTCTACATAACGGTCGGACCGCTCACTTCGACCTCGGATGCCACTACAGATGGCCTCTATAAACACTACACTCAGGCAGTGAAAGACAATGCAGCAGCCTATCTTGCTACCGACGGCGAACTCAATGGACCCATGCTTGAATCTGCTTTGCGCACGTATTTGGAGCAGTACGCTCGTCCTCAGCCAAGCAAGAAAGAGTTGCCCACCTAGTACTCGCTGCCTATGGATAAATAACCAAGCGCCTGCCAATTAAAAAATCACTTAAGCGCTCCTGGCCAACGCCCTAGAAGACCCGCTGTCCATCAGCGCCATTACTGCCGATTTCGCAGACGATGTGCAGGGTGGGCATGCTCACCCAATGTCTGACTTTGTGACTGCTGCGCAGCCAGACGCTGGTTTCGCCAGCTGCTACGGATCGCACCATGGCTTAACTGATTGGTATTACTTTCTACCCCCACAAAAAATGGGCACCCAACCCTGGTTGGCGTGCCCATTTTTTATTCCACTCCCCCGCTACGCGGAAGGTGAAAACGGATTACGGATTAACGCTGTCTTTCAACGATTTCCCAGGCTTGAAAGCAACGGTGTTGCTGGCCTTGATTTTGACGGGTTCACCGGTTTGCGGGTTTTTGCCGGTGCGGGCACCGCGATGGCGTTGCAGGAAGGTGCCGAAGCCCACCAGCGTCACGCTGTCTTTGCGGTGCAGGGCACCGGTGATTTCTTCAAGAACGGCGTTGAGAACGCGGTTGGCTTGTTCTTTGGTGAGGTCTGCTTTTTCAGCAATGGCTGCAGCGAGGTCTGGTTTACGCATGTGAGTGAAGCCCCTTTGACGGTTTGTTGTTGTTATGTCCGTGCTGCTCTCTATGGAGCAGCGCCCAAAGCGCCGCAGGTGCTCTACTCTGCGGCAGACGGGAGTGAGGATGGCACGCAGTGAGGCCCCGCGCCAGTATCGGCGCGGCCATTGTTAGGGCAAAAGGGGGGTGATTCCGACAGAACGACCGGTATTTATGCCAACAGGGCCGGAAGCTCTTTGTTCAGGGCCAGTTTTTCCATCACGGCGGCACCGGTGAGGGCGTAACCGAGCAGCTTGCCCGCGGCATCGCGGCATAAAACCTTGATGTCGGCGCCCTGCCCTTCGACTGTCCAGATGCCCTCTGCGCCCCGTGGCGGCGGGGACACCACCAACGGGCAGACCGGGGTCTTGACGGTGATCGGCATCGGGCCATAGGTGACGGCGGTCGGGTTGCCGGCCAGGGTTTGCGCCAGCGCTCGCGCACAGCTCATCAGGGGCATCACGTACAGCAGGTTCAGCCCGTCGACCTCGGCGCAGTCGCCCAGGGCGTAGATGTTGGCGTGGGAAGTCTTCAGGTGCCGGTCGACCATGATGCCGCGGTTGACCTGCAGACCGGCCGCAGCCGCCAGGTCGACGCGCGGGCGCAGGCCAATGGCCGAGACCACCACGTCGCACGGGATCACCTGGCCATCGGACAGGTGCGCTTCCAGGCCGTCAGCCACGCGTTGCAGGCGGTTGAGCACCGGCCCGAGGTGGAAGCGAGCGCCAAGGCTTTCGAGGCCTGCCTGCACCGCAGCGGCGGCCGCCGGGTGCAACAGGGTCGGCATGACTTGTTCGCACGGCGCAACCAGTTGCACTTCGTAGCCACCCAGGGTCAGGTCGTTGGCGAACTCGCAGCCGATCAGGCCGGCGCCGAGCAGCAGCACGCGGCGCTTGCCGGCTGCCGCCGCACGGAAGCGTGCGTAGTCTTCCAGGTCGTTGATCGGGAACACGCAGTCTGCCGCGTCGCCTTCAATGGGTACACGCACGGTTTCGGCGCCCCAGGCCAGGATCAGGTCGCGGTAGATCACCGCTTCTTCACCGATCCACAAGCGCTTGTGGCCCGGGTCGATGCCGCTGATGCGCGTGTGGGTGCGTATTTCAGCCTTGAGCTGTTCGGCCATGGCGCCGGGTTCGGCCATGCTCAGGCCGTCGGCATCCTTGTTTTTGCCGAAGCCGGTGGAGAGCATCGGCTTGGAGTAGGAGCGCCCGTCATCGGCGGTAATCAGCAGCAGCGGGGTTTCGCTATCGAGTTTGCGAAACTCGCGGGCCACGTTGTAGCCAGCCAGGCCGGTGCCAATGATTACGACAGGTGCGTTCATTCCTTACTCCTCAATTATTCAGGCAGCGATTTCGATCATTTCAAAATCCATTTTGCCCACACCGCAGTCCGGGCACAGCCAGTCTGCCGGGACGTCTTCCCAACGGGTGCCCGGCGCAATGCCGTCATCCGGCCAACCGTCGGCTTCGTTGTAGATCAGGCCGCAGACGATACATTGCCACTTTTTCATCAGGTACTTCCTCAGGGTTCAGGCGTTTTGCCGGCCGGACGGTCGATGGTTGTAGCACTGCCGTCCAACTCAGCGCGTTTTGTACTGATCGGAGCCATCGGATGCAAGCCTGTTCGGCGCAACGGCAGGCCATTTCAATCGATATCGGCGGCTGACATGTTAAGCTCGCCGCCTCATTTGCTGCCAATAATGACTCATTGTGCATCACACAGAATCCCCCTCTCCAGCTTCTCTCTGGCTCTCGCGCAGCGAACTGACGCCCCTCCCCGATGCCTCCACCCTCGACTGGCTGTTCGACGAAGGCTCGCTGACCAGACGTCTGATTCATCTGTCGAATGACGCCTTCAGCGTCTCGCCGATGTTCGAAGGCTGGCAGCCCCTGCGTGCCGACGAATGCGCAGCACTGGACCTGGCCGATGGCAGTGAGGGCTGGGTCCGTGAGGTGTATTTGCGTGGTCATGGCCAGGCGTGGGTGTTTGCGCGCAGCGTGGCGTCACGCAGTGCATTGCAAGGCGACGGCTTGCACATGGACGAACTGGGCAGCCGCTCGCTGGGCGAATTGCTGTTTTGCGATCAGGCCTTCCAGCGCCGGGCCATCGAGGTTTGCCATTATCCGCAAGCGTGGCTGCCCGCCGAGGTGCAATCGCCTGGACTGTGGGGCCGCCGCTCGCGCTTCGACCGCGGTGCCTTGAGCGTTTTGGTGGCCGAAATTTTCCTGCCTTCCCTGTGGGACGCCGCCTGCGCCCAATCGGAGAACCGTTGATGTACCAAAGCCTGCTCAAGTCCTTGAACCGCTTGAACCCTCGGGCCTGGGACTTCATTCAGCTGACCCGCATGGACAAGCCGATCGGCATTTACCTGCTGCTCTGGCCTACGCTGTGGGCGCTATGGATTGCCGGCAAGGGTTCGCCCTCCCTGGCCAACATTGTGATTTTCGTCCTTGGCGTGGTACTGACTCGCGCTGGCGGCTGCGTGATCAACGACTGGGCGGACCGCAAGGTCGATGGTCATGTGAAGCGTACCGAGCAGCGGCCGCTGGTGAGCGGCAAGATCAGCTCCAAAGAGGCACTGGTATTCTTCGCACTGCTGATGGGCGTGAGTTTCCTGCTGGTGCTGTGCACCAATGCCGCGACCATTTGGCTGTCGTTGGGCGGCCTGGCACTGGCGTTCAGTTACCCATTCATGAAGCGCTACACCTATTACCCGCAAGTGGTGCTGGGCGCTGCATTTTCGTGGGGGATGCCGATGGCGTTCACCGCAGAAACCGGTGAATTGCCGGCTGTCGCATGGCTGCTGTGGATCGCCAACCTGATGTGGACCGTGGGTTACGACACGTATTACGCGATGACCGACCGCGATGACGACCTGAAGATCGGCGTGAAATCCACGGCGATTCTGTTCGGCGACGCGGACCGGGCGATCATCCTGACCCTGCAAGGGCTGGCGCTGGGTTGCCTGTTGCTGGCGGGTTCGAAGTTCGACCTCGGTGGCTGGTTCCACCTTGGATTACTGGCGGCCGCGGGCTGCTTTGCCTGGGAGTTCTGGTACACCCGCGACAGGGACCGCATGCGTTGCTTCAAGGCGTTTTTACACAACCATTGGGCAGGGTTGGCGATTTTTGTGGGGATTGTTTTGGATTACGCAGTGCGTTAACGCCATATCGTGTGTAGGGGCGAGCCCGCTCGCGATGAATTTGAAGACGACGCGGTTATCCAGACGGCCCGCATAATCGTTCACGCTCATCGCGAGCAGGCTCGCTCCTACATGAGATGTCTTACATCTTCGGCCCTTGGAGGACGTGCCAGACCTTGTTCTTCATGTCGCCCGTCTTGTCTCCGGGCTTCTTGTCGTCGTCGTAGTAGTACAGCGGCTTGCCGTCGTAGGCCCATTGCATCGTGCCATCGTCACGCTGGACGACTGTCCATTTACCTTCAGCCTTGGCACCCGCTTCAGCCTTGAGCGGCGGCCAGTGTTTTGCACACTCACCGGTGCATACCGACGTGCCGCCAGTGTCCTTGTCGAACGTGTACAAGGTCATGCCCTTATGGTCGACCATCATGCCGTCTTTCATCATCGCCGGCTCAGCCGCGAAGGCCATGGTCGGCAAGGAAAACGCCGCAACCAGTAGCAGAGCCTTGAAGGATTGCGAGATTTGCTTCATGGAAACCTTCCTTTTGTGGTTGTCAGGATTCGGACTTAAAGCTTAGCCCAGGATCCCGCCAATCGCCGACCGACTAAAATACTGTCACACGACTGCAATAATTCCGTTATCTAATGCGGCGCAAGACAGTTAAATGACAAGAGGATTAAGGGCATGGTTGGCAGGAGCATTCTGATCGTCGACGACGAAGCGCCTATTCGCGAAATGATCGCCGTTGCGTTGGAAATGGCCGGCTATGACTGCCTGGAGGCTGAAAACTCCCAGCAAGCCCACGCCATTATCGTCGACCGCAAACCGGACCTGATCCTGCTCGACTGGATGCTGCCCGGCACGTCCGGCATCGAGCTGGCCCGTCGTCTCAAGCGTGATGAATTGACCGGGGACATCCCGATCATCATGCTCACTGCCAAAGGTGAAGAGGACAACAAGATCCAGGGCCTGGAAGTCGGCGCCGACGACTACATCACCAAACCGTTTTCCCCCCGTGAGCTGGTCGCGCGCCTGAAGGCCGTGCTGCGCCGTGCCGGTCCTACCGATGGCGAAGCACCGATCGAAGTCGGCGGCCTGCTGCTGGACCCGATCAGCCACCGCGTGACCATCGACGGCCGTCCTGCCGAGATGGGCCCGACCGAATACCGCCTGCTGCAATTTTTCATGACCCACCAGGAGCGCGCCTACACTCGCGGCCAGTTGCTGGATCAGGTCTGGGGCGGCAACGTCTACGTTGAAGAGCGTACCGTCGACGTGCACATTCGTCGCCTGCGCAAAGCCCTCGGCGATGCTTACGAAAATCTGGTACAAACCGTGCGCGGCACCGGTTACCGCTTTTCTACCAAAGCCTGACCCGGACCTTTACCGCCCGACAAGCTGACAAGGACGCGCGTCAAGTGAACCAAAACTGGCATGGCACCCTGATTCGCCACATGCTGCTGCTGGTCACCGCCTGCCTGGTGATCGGCCTGATCACCGGCTATTACGGCTGGAGCCTCGCCGCAGGCCTGGGTCTTTACCTGGCCTGGACCCTCAAGCAATTGCTGCGTCTGCACGAGTGGCTGCGCCTGCACAAACCCGATGAAGCGCCACCCGACGGCTACGGCCTGTGGGGCGAGGTGTTCGACAGCATCTACCACCTGCAACGCCGCGACCAACGGGTACGCGGGCGCCTGCAAGCGGTGATCGACCGGGTTCAGGAATCCACCGCCGCGCTCAAGGATGCGGTGATCATGCTCGACACCGACGGCAATCTGGAATGGTGGAACCGCGCCGCCGAAACCCTGCTGGGCCTCAAGACGCCACAGGACAGCGGCCAACCGGTGACCAACCTGGTGCGCCATCCGCGCTTCAAGGAATACTTCGAGCAAGACAGCTACGCTGAGCCGCTGGAAATCCCTTCGCCGACCAACGACCGCGTGCGCATTCAGCTGTACATCACCCGCTACGGCAACAACGAACACTTGATGCTGGTGCGCGATGTGACGCGCATCCATCAGCTTGAGCAAATGCGCAAAGACTTCATCGCCAACGTTTCCCATGAACTGCGCACACCGTTGACGGTGATCTGCGGTTACCTGGAAACCTTGCTCGATAACGTCGACGAGGTGAACCCGCGCTGGGGCCGTGCCTTGCAGCAGATGCAGCAACAAGGCGGACGCATGCAGACCCTGCTCAACGACCTGTTGTTGCTGGCCAAGCTGGAAGCCACCGATTATCCGTCGGACAACCAGCCGGTACCGATCGACGGCTTGCTGCAATCGATCAAGAGTGACGCGCAGCAGTTGTCTGGCCAGAAAAACCAGAAAATCACCCTGGAAGCCGACCCGACGATTCTGCTCAAGGGCAGCGAAGCGGAGTTGCGCAGCGCGTTTTCCAACCTGGTGTTCAACGCGGTGAAATACACCCCGGCCGAAGGCAATATCCGCATTCGCTGGTGGGGCGATGACCAAGGGGCGCACCTGAGCGTGCAGGATTCCGGGATCGGCATCGATGCCAAACACCTGCCGCGCCTGACCGAACGCTTCTATCGCGTCGACTCCAGCCGCAACTCCAACACCGGGGGCACCGGCCTGGGGCTGGCGATCGTCAAACACGTCTTGTTACGACATCGGGCACGCATGGAAATCAGCAGCGTGCCGGGCCACGGCAGTACCTTTACCTGCCACTTTGCCCCGGCCCAGGTCACCAAATCACGGGTTATCAGCACCGCTGACTGATACCGGCCAGCACGCGCCACTAGGCAACTGGCCGGTCAGCCGCTACATTGGCTGACTTGTGCCTGCCTTTCAGGCGCGGTTTTTTACTTCCCACTCGAATATACGGAACCCGCAAAACTCCATCATGGACCCTTCCCCTGGCTTGACCCTCGCTACAATTTTCGCCGACTTCGGCATGATTCTTTTTGCTCTGATCCTGGTTTTGCTCAACGGATTTTTCGTTGCGGCGGAATTTGCCATGGTCAAATTGCGCTCGACCCGGGTCGAGGCCATCGCTGACAAAAACGGCTGGCGCGGGCACATCCTGCGCACCGTGCACAGTCAGCTCGATGCTTACCTGTCGGCTTGCCAATTGGGTATCACCCTCGCCTCCCTGGGCCTGGGTTGGGTCGGTGAACCCGCGTTTGCCCACATTCTTGAGCCGGTGTTGAGCGCAGTCGGCGTCGAGTCGGCCGAAGTGGTCAAAGGCATCTCGTTCTTCACCGCCTTCTTCATCATTTCGTACCTGCACATCGTGGTCGGCGAACTGGCCCCCAAATCCTGGGCCATCCGCAAACCCGAGTTGCTGTCGCTGTGGACCGCCGTGCCGCTGTACCTGTTCTATTGGGCCATGTACCCGGCCATCTACCTGCTCAACGCCAGCGCCAACACTATCCTGCGCATTGCGGGGCAAGGTGAACCCGGCCCGCATCACGAGCATCACTACAGCCGTGAAGAACTGAAACTGATCCTGCACTCCAGCCGCGGCCAGGACCCGAGCGACCAAGGCATGCGCGTGCTGGCCTCGGCAGTGGAAATGGGTGAACTGGAAGTGGTCGACTGGGCCAACTCCCGCGAAGACCTGGTGACCCTGGAGTTCAACGCGCCGCTCAAACAGATCCTGGCGATGTTCCGTCGCCACAAGTTCAGCCGCTACCCGGTGTACGACAGCGAGCGCCAGGAGTTCGTCGGCCTGCTGCACATCAAGGATCTGCTGCTGGAACTGGCGGCGCTGGACCACATTCCCGAGTCGTTCAACCTGGCCGAACTGACCCGCCCGCTGGAGCGCGTGTCGCGGCACATGCCGCTGTCGCAGTTGCTGGAGCAGTTCCGCAAGGGCGGCTCGCACTTCGCCGTGGTCGAAGAGGCCGACGGCAACATCATCGGCTACCTGACCATGGAAGACGTGCTGGAAGTGCTGGTCGGCGACATCCAGGACGAACACCGCAAGGCCGAACGCGGGATCCTCGCGTATCAGCCGGGCAAGCTGCTGGTGCGGGGCGATACGCCACTTTTCAAGGTTGAAAGGTTGCTGGGCATCGACCTCGACCACGTCGAAGCCGAAACCCTTGCCGGGCTGGTCTATGAGAGCCTCAAGCGCGTTCCGGAAGAGGAAGAAGTGCTGGAAGTCGAAGGCCTGCGGATCATCATCAAGAAGATGAAAGGGCCGAAGATCGTTCTGGCCAAGGTGTTGATGCTGGATTGATCTGCGGCTGAAGGGCATTTTGTGGCGAGGGGGCTTGCCCCCTCGCCACAGTTGATCACCGAAAACTTCACTTCCCGCCCAACGCAAAGTTGGGCAGCGCACCCACCGGCTGGTTGAACTGGTACGGAATCGATACCAGCCCCAGCCCGGTATTGCGCTGCACCACGAAGTGCAAATGCGGCCCGGTGCTGTTGCCGGTGTTGCCGGACAACGCCAACGCACTGCCTACCGTTACCCGCTGACCTTCCCGAACGCAGACCGAACCTTTCTTCAGGTGCAGGTAAACACCCATGGTCCCGTCATCGTGCAGCACCCGCACGAAATTGCCGGAAGCGTCGGTGCCGCGCCCGCTCTGCCTGTTCTCGGTTTTCACCACCACCCCGCCTCGCGCGGCAATGATCGGCGTGCCCTCAGGCATTGCGATGTCTATGGCATATCGGCTCTTGGGCCCGAAGTGACTGTAGGGGCCATTGGCGCCCTGACTGATCCGGAATGGTCCACCACGCCAGGGCAACGGGTACCGATAGCCCACCGTGGGCCCAGAGGGGTCGCCCAGGGAGTATTTGAACTTCGGGACGTATGCGAGGGACCTCCCGCCTTTAGTCGCCGTGAGCCGCGCCAGACGAACGCTGCTGCGTAGCGGTATCACCCGCCGAATCGTCCCGCCCGGCACGCCGCTGGCGTTCTTCACCCCGGCAAAACTCAATTCGACTTCTACCGGCGCATACAGGTCATTGCGCACGTACACGCTGTGCACGCCGTTCTTCTTCATGATGATGAGGCGCACCTGACGCTCAAGGTGCTCGACCATGCCATCGCGAAAAACGAACACATGGGCGCCCTTGCTGGGGCGGTCGCTGTAGGAAACCACGCCATAGGCGTCCTTGGACTTGTAGATGGTCATGGCCACGGCCGAGGTGGCGACCATGAACAAGCCACATAAAAACAGCAGGCGCGTGAACATGAGCAAGGATTCTGTCGAGTGAGATCTGGGATTGAGCCTAGCAGCTGCAATGGACCCGGGTAGTCGGCAGTTGTTTCAGAAAAGGTGTTCAGCAGATGTGCGGTAAACGTGATGACCCCATCGTCGGATCGCCGCCCGGAGCAAGCTCGCTCCCACAAGAGAACGCATTACAAATGTGGGAGCGAGCCTGCTCGCAAAAGCGGACTGTCAGGCGGCCCTATATCAAGCGCCAGGAATAAAGTGCTTCTGCGCCGTACCACGTGCAATCAGGCGGGAAATGTAATCGAGCTTCTGCGCATCCTGGTCGACAAAGCGGAAGGTCAGTTGCAGCCAGTCGCTGTCGGGCTTCGGTTCGTGGGCCACGACGGCGTGCAGGTAACCGTTGAGACGGGCGATTTCGGCGTTGTCGCCCTGCTCAAGGTCCAGCACCGCGCTGTCGAGGATCTGCGGCAGGGTCTCGGTGCGTTTGACCACCAACAGGGCTTCCTTGAGGCTCAAGGCCTTGATCACACATTGCGCGATGCCGTTCGGCAAGCGCAGTTGACCCTGGCCACGGCCACTGGTGGGTGCCGAGGAGGTCGCAGGCGTCTTGACCGGTGGACTGTTGAGCAAGCCTTTGGACGGTGCGGGTGCGGCCGTTGGTGTCACTACGGGTGCCTTGCCACCGGTCAAGGCGGCAAGGGAGTCGTTACCGAAGGCAGGGCTGGTTTTGGTTGCGGCTACGTTGATCAAGGCGTCGAGTTTGCCGACCTTGTGCAGCGCCTGCTTGACCTTGGTGATCAGTTGCTCGTTGGTGAACGGCTTGCTGACGTAACCGGAAACTCCGGCCTGGATCGCCTGGACAACGTTCTCCTTGTCGCCACGGCTGGTGACCATCACGAAGGGCATTGTTTTGAGGGTGTCTTGCTCGCGGCACCAGGTCAGCAGTTCCAGGCCGGACATTTCCGGCATTTCCCAGTCGCACAGGACCAGGTCGAAGGCTTCCTTGGCCAGCATGGCCTGGGCCTTTCTGCCATTGATCGCGTCTTCAATCCGCATGCCCGGGAAATAGTTGCGCAGGCACTTCTTCACCAGGTCACGAATGAACGACGCGTCGTCCACGACCAACACATTGACCTTACTCATCCAAAACCCCTTTAAAAAATCCCGGCCAGCATACCGCCTTGCTGATGGCACATTGCCAAAAACCTTCAGTCACGCCGGACTTTTCGTTCGCGGGGTGCTGCTTTCGAATTCGTGAAGCTCAAACAAAAACGCCCGGCCAAAAGGCCGGGCGCTTTACTTGGGCAACCTTACTTATCGTCAGTTTTGCCCGGAACATTAGCGCTTTCGCCGGTTGTTCCTTCGACTTCTTCCTTCATGCGCTTGAGACCCAGGTGCCGCACGTCGGTGCCGCGTACCAGGTAGATCACCAGCTCCGAGATATTGCGCGCATGGTCGCCGATTCGCTCCAGCGAACGCAGCACCCAGATAATGCTCAGAACCCGCGAAATGGAACGCGGATCTTCCATCATGTAGGTAGCCAGCTCACGCAGGGCAGTCTTGTATTCGCGGTCGATGATCTTGTCGTACTGCGCCACCGACAAGGCCAGTTCGGCGTCGAAACGGGCAAAGGCGTCCAGTGCATCGCGGACCATGTTGCGCACCTGGTCGCCGATGTGACGCACTTCGACGTAACCGCGCGGCGCTTCGCCTTCTTCGCACAGCTGGATGGCACGACGGGCGATCTTGGTCGCTTCGTCACCGATGCGCTCCAGGTCGATCACCGACTTGGAAATGCTGATGATCAGGCGCAGGTCGGACGCTGCCGGCTGACGACGGGCCAGAATGCGCAGGCATTCTTCGTCGATGTTGCGTTCCATCTGGTTGATCTGGTCGTCGATCTCGCGCACCTGCTGGGCCAGGCCGGAGTCGGCCTCGATCAGCGCGGTCACCGCGTCGTTGACTTGCTTTTCCACCAGCCCGCCCATGGCCAGGAGGTGGCTGCGCACTTCCTCAAGCTCGGCGTTGAATTGCGCGGAAATGTGGTGGGTAAGGCCTTCTTTACTAATCATCTTTTTCGCTCCGCGAAAGTTGCAAGCTTCAAGCTGCAAGCTTCAAGCAGTTATGTACAAGTCCTGGAATCGCACCGCTTCTTTCTTGCCGCTTGCAGCTTGTAGCTCGCGGCCGCCTCAACTAGCCATACCGACCAGTGATGTAGTCTTCGGTCTGCTTCTTCGCCGGATTGGTGAACAGGGTATCGGTGTCGCCAAACTCGACCAGCTTGCCCATGTACATGAAGGCGGTGTAGTCGGACACCCGCGCCGCCTGTTGCATGTTGTGGGTCACGATCACGATGGTGAACTTGGATTTCAGTTCGTAGATCAGCTCTTCGACTTTCAGCGTGGAGATCGGGTCGAGTGCCGAGCACGGTTCGTCGAGCAACAGTACTTCCGGTTCCACGGCAATGGTGCGGGCGATCACCAGACGTTGCTGCTGACCACCGGACAGACCCAGTGCCGACTCGTGCAGACGGTCCTTGACCTCGTCCCACAGTGCCGCGCCTTTCAAAGCCCACTCGACGGCTTCGTCGAGGACGCGCTTCTTGTTGATGCCCTGGATACGCAGGCCGTAAACCACGTTTTCGTAGATGGTTTTCGGGAACGGGTTGGGCTTCTGGAACACCATGCCGACGCGACGACGCAGTTCGGCCACGTCTTCGCCCTTGCGATAGATGTTGTTGCCGTACAGGTTGATCTCGCCTTCAACGCGGCAGCCGTCAACCAGATCGTTCATGCGGTTGAAGGTACGCAGCAGCGTGGACTTGCCACAGCCGGACGGGCCGATGAAGGCGGTCACGCGCTGTTTCGGGATGTTCATGCTGACGTCGTACAGCGCTTGTTTTTCGCCGTAGAACAGGCTCAGGCCCGGCACTTCGATGGCTACGGTTTCCTGCTCGAGGTTCAGGCTCTGTTTGTCGCGACCCAGCGCCGACATGTTGATGCCGTGGGTATGTGCTTCGTGCTGCATGGGAGGCTCCCTGTGCTAACAAATTCGGTTCGGTTGCCACTGGCCAAGGCCCGCGGTTACACAATTCTTTCTGTAGGAGCGAGCCTGCTCGCGATGGTCGTTCAGACACAGAAAATGTGTCGGATGTACCTTCTTCGCGAGCAGGCTCGCTCCTACAGGGTGTTATCAGCTATCCAGCGCCTTGTACTTCTCGCGCAGGTGGTTACGGATGTACACCGCCGACAGGTTCAATGTCGCGATCACCAGCACCAGCAGCAGCGCCGTGGCGTACACCAGCGGTCGCGCGGCTTCGACGTTCGGGCTCTGGAAGCCGACGTCATAGATGTGGAAGCCAAGGTGCATGATCTTCTGGTCCAGGTGCAGGTACGGGTAGTTACCGTCCACCGGCAGCGACGGCGCCAGCTTCACCACACCCACCAGCATCAGCGGTGCCACTTCACCTGCGGCGCGAGCCACGGCGAGGATCATGCCGGTCATCATCGCCGGGCTGGCCATCGGCAGCACGATCTTCCACAAGGTTTCAGCCTTGGTCGCGCCGAGGGCCAACGAGCCTTCACGCACGGTGCGAGGAATCCGCGCCAGGCCTTCTTCGGTGGCCACGATCACCACAGGCACCGCCAGCAGCGCCAAGGTCAGCGAGGCCCAGAGCAGACCCGGCGTACCGAAGGTCGGTGCCGGCAGTGCTTCCGGGAAGAACAGACGGTCGAGCGAGCCGCCCAGCACATAGACGAAGAAGCCCAGGCCGAACACGCCGTAAACGATGGCCGGAACGCCCGCCAGGTTGTTCACCGCGATGCGGATGATTCGGGTCAGTGCGTTCTGCTTGGCGTATTCACGCAGGTACACCGCTGCCAACACGCCGAACGGAGTCACGATCATCGCCATGATCAAGGTCATCATCACGGTGCCGAAAATCGCCGGGAAAATCCCGCCTTCGGTGTTTGCTTCACGCGGGTCGTCGGACAGGAACTCCCAGATCTTGCTGAAATAGAAACCGATCTTGGTGAAGGTGCTCATGGCGTTCGGCTGGTAGGCGTGAACCACTTTGCCCAGACCGATTTCGATTTCTTTGCCATTGGCGTCGCGGGCTGTCAAAGCGTCGCGGTTGAACTGTGCATGCAAGTCAGTCAGACGTGCTTCGATATCCTGATAGCGGGCGTTCAGCTCAGCGCGCTCGGATTCCATGTCCGCTTGTGCGGTTGCGTCGAGTTTACCTTCCAGCTCCAGCTTGCGGCCGTGCAGACGGATGCGCTCCAGACCTGCGTTGATCGCACCAATATCACTCTTTTCCAGTGACTTCAGTTGCGCAGCAAGCTTGTTGACGCGGTCGACACGGGCCTGCAACTCAGGCCATGCAGCTTCGCCTTCAGCGACGACTTTGCCATCCTGTTTGACGTTGACCAGGTAACCGTAGAAGTTACCCCACTCACGACGCTCGATGGCCATCAACTCCGGCGGCGTCGTTTGCTGGGTCAGCCACTCGCCGACGATCCAGGTGAAGTCGTTGCCGTTCAGATCACGGTTGCCGACCTTGATCAGCTCGCGGGTCATGAACTCCGGGCCTTCGTCAGGCACCGGCAGGCCGGCGCTCTTCAGTCGGGCACGTGGCACTTCTTCTTTCTGCACCACTTCGCCAATGACCAGGTGTTGGCCCTGGCCCGGCACGTCATAGCTGGCGTGGATCAGATCCGCCGGCCAGAAGTGACCCAGGCCACGCACGGCAATCACTGCCAGCAGGCCAATGGTCATGATGACCGCGATGGACACCGCGCCACCGCTGATCCAGACGCCGGGGGCGCCGCTCTTGAACCATCCTTTCAGGGAGTTCTGTTTCACAGACTTCTACCTTTCTTAAAGCGACGAGTATTTCTTGCGCAGACGCTGACGAATCAGTTCTGCGAGGGTGTTCATGACGAAGGTGAACAACAGCAGCACCAGCGCCGAGAGGAACAGCACGCGGTAGTGGCTGCCGCCGACTTCCGATTCGGGCATTTCCACTGCAACGTTGGCCGCCAGGGTGCGCAGGCCTTCGAACAGGTTCATTTCCATGACCGGGGTGTTACCGGTGGCCATCAACACGATCATGGTTTCACCGACCGCACGGCCCATGCCGATCATCAGCGCCGAGAAGATGCCCGGGCTCGCGGTGAGGATCACCACGCGGGTCATGGTCTGCCACGGTGTGGCACCGAGGGCCAGGGAGCCCAGGGTCAGACCGCGAGGCACGCTGAACACGGCGTCTTCGGCGATGGAGTAGATGTTCGGGATGACCGCGAAGCCCATGGCCAGGCCCACTACCAGGGCGTTGCGCTGGTCGTAGGTGATGCCCAGGTCGTGGGAGATCCACATGCGCATGTCGCCACCGAAGAACCAGTTCTCCATGAACGGGCTCATGTACAGCGACAGCCAGCCCACGAACAGGATCACCGGAATCAGCAGCGCACTTTCCCAGCCATCCGGGACTTTCAGGCGGATCGACTCAGGCAGGCGGCTGAAGGTGAAACCGGCGACCAGGATGCCGATCGGCAGCAACATCAGCAGGCTGAAGATGCCCGGCAAATGCCCTTCCACATAGGGCGCGAGGAACAGGCCGGCGAAGAAACCGAGGATCACCGTCGGCATCGCTTCCATCAGCTCGATCACCGGCTTGACCTTGCGGCGCATGCCCGGAGCCATGAAGTACGCGGTGTAGATCGCAGCGGCAACGGCCAGTGGAGCGGCCAGCAGCATGGCGTAGAACGCGGCTTTCAGGGTACCGAAGGTCAGCGGTGACAGGCTCAGCTTGGGTTCGAAGTCGGTGTTGGCGGCAGTCGATTGCCAGACGTATTTAGGCTCGTCGTAGTTCTCGTACCAGACCTTGCTCCACAGCGCGCTCCACGAGACTTCCGGGTGCGGGTTGTCGAGCAGCAGCGGGTGCAACTTGCCGCCAGCTTCCACGATCACACGGTTGGCGCGTGGCGACAGACCGAAAATGCCCTGGCCTTCAGCGACCGGTTCCACCAGCAAAGTGCGGTGGGCAGTGCTGTGGAACACGCCGAGCTTGCCGGAAGCGTCGAGGGCGACGAAGCCCTTGCGGCGCTCTTCGGCTGTGATTTCAACGATAGGCGTGGTGCCCATCTGGAAGGTGCGGATCTGCTTCAGGCGTTGCTCGCCATCGGGGTCGCGCGCCATGAACCACTGGGCCAGGCCGCCTTTGGAGTCACCGATGATCAGCGAGATGCCGCCCACCAGTTGGGTGCTGGCGGTGACTTGAGCCTCACCGTCTTCAAGCAGTTTGTAGCGACCGTTGAGGCTCTTGTCGCGCAGGCTGAACACGTCGGCCTGGGCACGCCCGTTGACCACGTAAAGCCATTGCTGACGCGGGTCGACGAAAATATTCTTCACCGGCTCGGTCATTTGCGGCAGTTCGATGCGCTTCTGCTCGTTGGTGACTTCGCCGGTCATCATGTTCTCTTCGCTGGTCAGCGACAGAACATTGAGTTGCGAACCGGTGGAGCCGACCAGCATCAGGGTCGAATCATTGGCGTTGAGGCTGACGTGTTCCAGCGCACCGCCGGCTTCGTTGACCGCGATTGGCGTTTCGCCGTACGGGTACTCGACGGCCGGGGTGATGGTTTTCTTGCCTTCCGGGTAGCTGACTTTATAGGTGTGACGGAACACCAGGGCCTGACCGTTGGACAGACCTACGGCCACCAGCGGGTGACCTGGCTGGTCTTCACCGATGGAGGTCACGGTGGTGCCGGCCGGGATCGACAGATCGACGCGCTTCAATTCAGCGCCACTGTCGATATCGAAGAACAACGCCTGGCCCTTGTCGGAAACGCGCATGGCTACCTGATTCTGCTCTTCGAGCGAGATCATCAGTGGCTTGCCAGCGTCCTGCATCCAGGCCGGGGTAATGGATTCTTTCGCGGTCAGGTCGGCACCCTGGAACAGCGGCGCAACAACATAGGCGAGGAAGAAGAAGATCAGGGTGATGGCTGCCAGCACCGCCAGGCCGCCGATGAGGACGTACCAACGGGTGAAGCGATCTTTGAGCGCGCGAATGCGGCGCTTGCGTTGCAGCTCAGGCGTATTGAAGTCAATTCGCTTGGGGGGATTAGTAGTCATGTTGGAATTGGCCAGATCATTCATGCGCTCACCCTAGCGATCCTGTATGACAGAAAGATGACAATGCAGTGACGCACCAAATCCACCGCCAGCGGGACTGGCAGAGGATCGAAAATTTGAGGTGTGTAAAAGGCCGGCCTGCAAGCAGATCCGGCCTTTTACTTGAGTCCGGAAGGGTTCACCCCGGACTCAATTTGTTACTTTTTTACGACTGCAGTGCCGCCTTCCGCCAGACCCAGGTCAGCCAGTGCTTTTGCAGCAACCTTGGCTGGCAGTGGGATGTAGCCGTCTTTCACCACAACTTCCTGGCCCTGTTTGGACAGAACCAGCTTCACGAACTCAGCTTCCAGCGGAGCCAAAGGCTTGTTCGGGGCTTTGTTGACGTACACGTACAGGAAGCGCGACAGCGGGTACTTGCCGTTCAGGGCGTTTTCTTCAGTGTCTTCAACAAACTCGGTGCTGCCTTTCTTGGCCAGGGCCACCGTCTTCACGCTGGCAGTCTTGTAACCGATACCCGAGTAACCGATGCCGTTCAGCGAGGAGCTGATCGACTGCACAACCGAAGCCGAGCCTGGCTGTTCGTTGACGTTTGGCTTGAAGTCACCTTTGCACAGGGCTTCTTCCTTGAAGTAGCCATAAGTGCCGGATACCGAGTTACGACCGAACAGCTGAACCGGCTTGTTGGCCAGGTCGCCGGTCACACCCAGGTCACCCCAGGTTTTGACGTCGGCTTTGCCGCCGCACAGACGGGTGGACGAGAAGACCGCATCGACCTGTTCCATGGTCATATGCTTGATCGGGTTGTCCTTGTGCACGAATACGGCCAAGGCATCCACGGCAACCGGAATAGCGGTTGGCTTGTAACCGTATTTGGTTTCGAAGGCCTGCAGCTCATTGTCCTTCATTTTGCGGCTCATCGGACCCAGGTTAGCGGTGCCTTCGGTCAGCGCAGGTGGCGCGGTAGAAGAACCGGCGGCCTGAATCTGGATGTTTACGTTCGGATATTCTTTTTTGTAGTTCTCAGCCCAGAGGGTCATGAGGTTGGCCAGGGTATCGGAGCCGACGCTGGACAGGTTGCCCGACACACCAGTGGTCTTGGTGTAGCTCGGGATAGCAGGGTCAACAGCGGCAACCGCGTTGGCAGTCGCAACGCCAGCAGCGACAAAAGTCATTGCCGCCATCAAACGCTTCAGTTTCATGCCTTACTCCTAGCAGATAGGGTGTGTTAAGTCGGGGCCAAGTATCAGCAGGCCGTGTGAACACTCTATGGCTGAAATATGACAATTGGATGAAAGGCCAGCATTCCGCTCGGAAGGCTGGCCTTTCAGTTGTAACTGTAAATGTTGGAATTGGCTGGATTTAGCCGAGAGAGCAGCGCCCGCCGTTGCCACTACTAACGGATCAACGGCCTTTCTTCCATAGCCAGGCGCCGACCAGGATCCCCACCCCGCACAGCACTGCCACATAATAGGCAGGCCCCATCGCACTTTCCTTGAGCAACAGGCTGACGATCATCGGCGTCAGACCACCGAAAATCGCGTAGGCGACGTTGTAGGAGAACGACAGGCCGCTGAAACGCACCACCGGCGGGAACGCCTTGACCATCACATACGGCACCGCGCCGATGGTGCCGACCAGCAGACCGGTCAGGGCATACATCGGGAACAGCCAGTCGGGATGATCGGCCAGGCTGTTGTAGAAGGTCCAGGAACTGGCCAGCAATGCGGTACAGCCGATCACGAAGACTCGTCCCGCACCGAAGCGATCGGCCAGTGCGCCGGCAATGATGCAACCAAAACTCAGGAACACGATCGCCACGCTGTTCGCCTGCAGGGACGTGGTTGGCGAGAAGTGATAGACCGTCTGCAACACAGTCGGTGTCATCAGGATCAACACCACGATGGCGGCCGACAGCAGCCAGGTCAGCAGCATCGAAATGGCGATGGCGCCACGATGGTCACGCAACACCGCACGCAGCGGCACTTCTTCGGCCAGGGCCTTGCGCTGTTGCAGTTCGGCGAACACCGGGGTTTCGTGCAACCAGCGACGCAGGTACACCGAGAACAGACCGAACACGCCACCCAGCAGGAACGGAATTCGCCAGGCGTAATCCGCTACTTCCACCGGGGTGTAGATACTGTTGATCGCCGTGGCGACCAGCGAACCGAGCAGGATGCCCGCCGTCAGGCCGCTGGTCAGGGTCCCGCAGGCATAGCCGATATGCCGTTGCGGCACGTGTTCGGAAACGAAGACCCATGCACCCGGCACTTCACCGCCAATGGCCGCGCCCTGGATCACCCGCATCAGCAGCAACAGGATCGGCGCCCACATGCCGATCTGTGCATAAGTCGGCAGCAAACCCATGATCAAGGTCGGCACCGCCATCATGAAAATGCTCAGAGTGAACATTTTCTTGCGGCCCAGCAGGTCACCGAAGTGCGCCATCACGATGCCGCCCAGCGGCCGCGCCAGGTAGCCGGCGGCGAAGATGCCGAAGGTCTGCATCAGGCGTAGCCACTCAGGCATGTCCGCCGGGAAGAACAACTTGCCCACCACCGTAGCGAAGAACACGAAGATGATGAAATCGTAGAACTCCAGCGCGCCGCCCAGGGCCGACAGCGATAGAGTCTTGTAGTCGTTGCGGGTCAGCGGACGTGCGGGTTGGTCTGGCTGCGCGATGCTCGAGGGCGCTGTGGTCATGGCAAGGGCTTCTCTTATAGTCGGATCTGCTACCTCAACAACGCTGGCTGAGGTTTGGGCAGGTCCGGCACGATAGCAAATTGTTCGAAAAAGCACATAGAGGTGCGTTTTTGACAGTCAAAATGAGAACCGGACGGTCGTCGCGGAGTCTACCGACCGATATACTCAAAGCCTGCTCCGGTTTTTGAGGGGTTGCTGTGCGAAAGCGCCTGTCAGGTTCATAGGCGATTTCGCAGAGTTTCCCTTTAGGCGCCTGATGGAAAACGTGACGAACGTAGTATGTTCGGTGCTGAATCGTTTTTCCCGAAGACGGCTACCACCAGCAATACCAACGAAGAGTCACGGGTCAGAGGCCCCCCGGCATGATAGAACTCGAACAAGAAGATCCGATCCCGCAAGGCGACCTGGCCTTGCAAATCACCGCGCTCCCACGCGAAACCAACGGCTTTGGCGATATTTTCGGCGGCTGGCTGGTGGCGCAGATGGATTTGGCAGGCACCGCGATGGCCAGCAAGGTCGCCGGCGGACGCGTTGCCACCGTTGCAATCGACCGCATGGCGTTTCTGGTTCCGGTGGCGGTGGGCGCTCAGCTCTCCTTTTATACCCAGGCCCTGGAAATCGGCCGCAGCTCGATCAAGATGATGGTCGAGGTCTGGAGCGACGACCCACTGTCCAGCGAGTGGCGTAAAGTAACCGAAGCGGTGTTTGTGTTCGTTGCCATCGACGGCAGCGGTCGCACCCGTTCGGTTCCGCCCCGGGCTCGCTGAAAGAACTTCTAAACCTGGTAGCCGTTTTGCAGTCGATAGTCGTCCACGTTACTGATCGAGAGCTGTCCCATGAGCACGCCCAATGTTGAAGCCGTAAAACTGGATGAACTGAACTGCTGGCGAATTCGCCACGGTCAGGCTGAATTACTGGTGGCCCAGCAAGGCGCGCACATCCTCAGTTATCAACTGGCCGGCCAGCCGCCGCTGATCTGGCTCAATGACGAGGCCGTATTCAAGACCGGCAAGAGCATACGTGCCGGCGTGCCGGTGTGCTGGCCGTGGTTCGGCGTCTTCGACCGTAACCCGCAAAGCGTGCAGGCGATGCGCGTCAGCAATGAAGCGCCGTCAGCTCACGGCTTCGTGCGAGCGATGGATTGGGAGCTGGGCGGCATCGAAGCCGAAGGCGAAAGCCTGAAAGTCGAATTCCTCCTGCCCTACCCCGACGGCGGCTTTCCTGGTTGGCCGCACCAGGTGGACTTGACGCTGAGCATTCGCCTCGACGAGCAGTTGCACATCCACCTGACCAGCCATAACCGGGGCGCTGAAACCGTCAGCATCAGCCAGGCGCTGCACAGCTATTTTGCCATCAGCGATGTGCGCGAGGTGCATGTCGAAGGTGTGGGCGGTCTCAAATACATCGAAACCCTGGATAACTGGAAAACCGTAACCCAGAGCGGTGATCTGCGTTTTACCGGCGAAACCGACCGCATCTATCTCGATGCCCCGCCACTGCTGAGCATCGTCGATCCGGCCTGGGAGCGACGCATCGAACTGACCAGCACGGGCTCGCGCACCGCGGTGATCTGGAACCCATGGATCGACCGCGCCGCCGCGTTCAGCGACATGGCCGACGACGGTTGGCAGCGCATGCTGTGCATCGAGACGGCGAACGTGATGGACGATGTGGTGAACCTGAAACCAGGGGCCAGCCATACCCTGGGTGTGAGCGTCGGTAGCAAGCCGCTCTAAGCAACACCACAAAACCAATGTGGGAGCGAGCTTGCTCGCGATGGCGGCGTAACAGGCAACATGAATGTTGAATGTTATGGCCTCATCGCGAGCACGCTCGCTCCCACAGTTTTTTGTGCCATGCCATCTGACGGCGCGTTACAAATCCGACTCTTTCACCACCCGTACCGTCGCCGCATCCAGCGCATACGCCGCATCCGCCAAGTCATTGCTGACCTTCTCGACCTTCAGCGTGCCGGTGACCCACAGCGGCGTGTAGATATCGTTCAGTTTCAGGCCCTTTGGATAGCGCACCAGCACCAGTTGGTTGGGCGGCGGCGGCGGCACGTGGATGCACGCGCCCGGGTACGGCACCAGGAAGAACAACGTACTGCGGCCCTTGGCATCGGACTCCAGCGGCACGGGGTAACCGCCAATGCGGATGTTCTTGTCGTTCATCGACGCAACGGTCTTGGTCGAGTACATCACCGCCGGCAAGCCTTTGGCCTGCTTCATCCCACCCTTGTCGGTGAAAGTGCCATTGGCTTCAGGGGAGTTGTGGTCGATTTCAGGCATGGCCTCGAGGGCCTTCTGGTCCGACTTGGGCATCAATTCGAGCCAGTCGGTTTCCGGCAGTTCACCGGCATGGGCAAGGCCCGTTCCCAATAAAAGTAGAGTCAGCAGAAGACGGCGCATGAAGGTGCTCCGTATAGGAAGGATCAGGAAACGCCGAGCATTCTAGCCCTCCCGGCTTGTGCGGCCGAGAGGACTTTGTCGTCTGGATCAGTTCTTTTTGACCAGGCCGTAGATCACCAGCAACACAACGGCGCCCACCAGCGCACCGATGAAACCTGCGCCTTGGCCGGCCTGATAGATGCCCAGGGCTTGACCGCCGTAAGTGGCCGCCAGCGAACCGCCGATGCCGAGCAGGATCGTCATGATCCAGCCCATGCTGTCATCGCCCGGTTTCAGGAACCGTGCCAGCAGACCGACGATCAAGCCGATAAAGATGGTTCCGATAATTCCCATGGCATTCCCCTCTCAATGAAGTCGCTATTGGAAAGCCTAGTCAGACTTTCGTGACCTGCCATGAGAGAACGGTGCAACCTGAAGGTTCCACCGTTGCACATAAATACTATTCGGCTATCAGTGCTTCAACCTTGAGAATCTGGGCCGTCAGCGTCTCTCGGTCTGCACAACGAAGGTTGGCGTGACCGACCTTGCGACCGACCTTGAACGCCTTGCCATAGTGATGCAGATGGCAATCGGCGATGCTCAGGACCTTCTCGGTCTCAGGCACTTTGCCGATGAAGTTGAGCATCGCGCTTTCGCCGACCTTGGCCGTCGAACCCAACGGCAGACCGGCAACGGCCCGCAGGTGGTTTTCGAACTGGCTGCACTCGGCGCCTTCGGTGGTCCAGTGCCCGGAGTTGTGCACTCGCGGGGCGATTTCGTTGGCCTTGAGGCCACCGTCGACTTCAAAGAACTCGAACGCCATCACGCCCACGTAATCCAGTTGCTTGAGTACACGGCTGGAGTAGTCTTCGGCCAAGGCTTGCAGCGGGTGATCGGTGCTGGCCACGGACAACTTGAGGATGCCGCTGTCGTGGGTGTTGTGTACCAGCGGATAGAAGCGGGTTTCACCGTCGCGGGCACGCACGGCGATCAGCGAGACTTCACCGGTGAACGGCACGAAGCCTTCCAGCAGACAGGCCACGCTGCCCAGCTCGGCAAAGGTGCCAACCACATCTTCTGGCGTGCGCAGGACTTTCTGACCCTTGCCGTCGTAACCCAAAGTACGGGTCTTCAGCACTGCCGGCAGGCCGATGGAAGCCACGGCGGCGTCCAGGTCAGCCTGGGACTGAATGTCGGCGAACGCCGGGGTAGGAATCCCCAGGTCCTTGAACATGCTCTTCTCGAACCAACGATCGCGGGCGATGCGCAGCGCTTCGGCGCTCGGATAGACCGGGACGAATTGCGACAGGAAGGCCACGGTCTCGGCCGGAACGCTTTCGAACTCGAAGGTCACCAGATCGACTTCATCGGCCAGCTGGCGCAGGTGATCCTGATCGCCGTAATCGGCTCGCAGGTGTTCGCCCAACGCGGCTGCGCAAGCATCCGGAGCCGGGTCCAGGAAAGCGAAGTTCATGCCCAGCGGAGTGCCCGCCAGCGCCAACATGCGACCCAACTGGCCGCCACCGATTACACCGATCTTCATCGTCAACAACCTCAGGCGATGCGTGGGTCTGGATTGTCCAGGACGCTGTCTGTCTGCTCAGCACGGAAGGTTTTCAGCACCGCGTGGAACTGCGGGTGCTTGGCGCCAAGGATACTCGCCGACAGCAGCGCCGCGTTGATCGCGCCCGCCTTGCCGATGGCCAGGGTGGCGACCGGAATGCCCGCCGGCATCTGCACAATGGAAAGCAGCGAATCAACGCCCGACAGCATTGCCGATTGTACTGGTACGCCCAGCACCGGCAGGTGGGTCTTGGCCGCACACATGCCAGGCAAATGGGCCGCGCCACCGGCACCGGCGATGATCACCTCGATGCCACGCGCCTCGGCTTCTTCAGCGTACTGGAACAGCAGGTCCGGGGTGCGGTGGGCAGAAACCACTTTCACCTCGTAGGGGATGCCGAGCTTTTCCAGCATATCGGCGGTGTGGCTAAGGGTGGACCAATCGGACTTGGAGCCCATGATCACGCCAACCAGTGCACTCATCGTCGTGCCTCTTCTCTCTGGGCGCCCGCAGGCGCATCAAAAAACAACAAGCCACGCAGGATGCGTGGCTTGATTGTACGAATTATGGCCGGTCGTAACCGGCCGAAGGCCGCGCAGTATACCGCAATACGACAGATAAACAGCCCCTGTCGCGACCATCTGTCATCTGGGGCCAAACAGCGGTTTATTGATTTTAAGGTCAAGAATTTTAGTTAGTAATGAAGCCTCGAAGATCACTAACAACTTCAAACCAATAAACTTCGATCACTGCCCTGCGCAATACTATTTAAAACACTATCAAAAGCAAACCCATGCGCCGGATGATATATAACTGCACGACAGTTATTTTTAATAATCGCCCCAACCTATTTATAGATACGTCAAATCCCCTCACATAGTTTGAAGGCGGATTCACAATGAGATATCGAAATGCAAAACCCGTTGATGAAATTCATGACTTTTATAGCTGCATTACTTTTGAGCCTCAATATTCACGCTAACGACAGCCCGCCATTGAAAGATGACCATCTCGATCCAATTCGGATTTATTTCATCTTCCATGACGACATACCGAAGTCGAAAAGAGACAGCATACATGGTGATTACATTCATCCTTTCATTGAAGAGTTTCAAAGCATCACCGGCCGCAAGGCCCATGTGGTTTTTGATGAACACATAGCCCCATACAGTAACTTCAAATACAGAAGTTCCGACCGGGAGAAAGTAATAAAGGAATGGAGAGAGCTTGCCTGGCAATACAGAAAGAAAAGAAATGATGATAAGGAATTTCGAATATCTCGCAACGACAGAGTGCTTTTGATCACTAACGATATGATTAACGGCCATCCCTTATTCGGAGGCGTTGGAGGTATCGCGGATGCACAACCGGGAAGAGCCGCCATTGCGTCTCTTGATTTCAAGCAAGGGGTCGGCCATGAACTGGGGCACACCTTCAACGGCGATCATGAAGATGGCGAAGTTTTGTATAACGGTTGGTGGTGCGAAACCTTCATGCTCCCACCCCTGCAGCTCAGGTCGAATTGCATGGTATTTAGCGATGCAAATCGAAAGCGCATCAAGGACTATGTAGACAGCCTGTATTGAAACTTCAACGCCCCCCCAAATTTCAACTCGAGCCATTTATGACTTGAAAAACCAATGGATTATATTATGTCAAAACGACCGATCAAGCTTAACGTCTTCCTGCACGAAGATCTGAAAGGCATTAACGAAGACTTGCTCCACCAAGATTATTTCGACTGGCTGGCAGATACGGTCTCCCGAATCTCAGGCCGCACAATGGACGTTAATTTAATACAACCTTCAGACGCCTTAACATTAAGCAGCTTCAACTATAAGTCGGATAATATTGAGCGCTTGATGGATAAATTCCAGGATGCTCTTCTTACCCATCTGGGAAATCAAGATCGCACCACTTACGATGCCTCCATCGATTTGTATTTGCTATTAACGCGCGACGACATCAATAAAACTACGCTGGGTGTTGCTCAACAACCGGGTGTGATGGGTATTGCCTCGATTACATCGAAATTAACTGCATCCCATGAGGTTGGGCATATGCTTAACGCTGCTCATGAAGACAGCGATGAAAACGTTTCGACCTACTACGGAACCTACAAATCGATAATGTACAAAACTGCACGCAAGTCAGCTTTTACCTTCAGCAAGAAAAACGAAGAGAACATTCGCAATTACCTCATTCAGTTCCCATGAGCTGATTGACGCCGTTTTCGACAGATCAAGGCCAACTCGATTGGCCTTGATCACGCTTCGCCCTCAGGAAGCAGAACCCGCCGCTCCACCTTCCAGTTTGCGCCACAACAACCGCACATTGGCCTTGCGCACAAGGGCGCAGCGGTAGAGACGAATTTCCAGCGGCACATGCCATTGCGGCCCTCCGCAGACCACCAGTTCACCGCGCGCCAGTTCGGCACGCACGCTCAGTTGTGGCACCCAGGCAATGCCCAGGCCTTCAAGAGCCATGCTTTTCAGGCTGTCGGCCATCGCAGTTTCGTAGATGGTGGTGAAGCGCAGCGCCCGTTGGCGCAGCAACATGTTCACCGAACGACCGAGGAACGCACCGGCGCTGTAGGCCAACAGCGGCACGCTGCCCTCGCCTTCCAGATCGAACAGCGGCTTGCCATCGGCGTCTGCCGCGCAGACCGGCAGCATCTCGGTGTGGCCAAGGTGTAGCGAGGGGAAGATTTCGGGGTCCATCTGCATTGCCGCATCCGGGTCGTAGAACGCCAGCATCAGATCGCAGCCGCCTTCGCGCAAGGCATGCACGGCATCACCGACGTTGGTCGCCACCAGTCGCGTGGCGATGTTCAAACCTTCGTTGCGCAACTGCGCGATCCAGCGCGGAAAGAAACCGAGCGCCAGGGAGTGCGCGGCAGCGACCTGCATCACTTCGCCCTGCCCGCCCTCCAAGTGATGCAGATGGCGCAATACTTCGCCCAGCTGTTCGACCACGGTGCGCGCGGTGACCAGAAACAATTGCCCTGCCGCCGTCAGCTCCACCGGCGTGCGCGAACGGTTGACCAGGGTCAGCCCCAACGCGGCTTCAAGGCTGCGGATTCGCCGACTGAACGCCGGCTGCGTCACAAAACGCCGCTCGGCGGCCTGGGAGAAACTGCGGGTGGCGGCCAGGGCACTGAAGTCCTCCAGCCATTTGCTTTCCAGATTCATCACGTCCTCCCGGACACGCACCAATTTAGGTCACACGTTCGCCGTCAAGCCGGCGTCACACGGGCATTATGCCGAATGTGCATAGGCTAGTGCTTAACAGCATTGGCCCAAAATTCTGCACAAGCCTAGCATTCACAGCGTTCCGGCACAGACCGGGTCCATATTGAGATGATTTCTATCATGTCCTCCGCTGCATCATTCCGCACAGAAAATGACCTGCTTGGCGCCCTCGAAGTACCGGCTCAAGCGTATTACGGTATCCAGACCCTGCGAGCGGTGAATAACTTCCGCCTTTCGGGCGTTCCGATTTCGCACTACCCGAAACTGGTTGTCGGTCTGGCCATGGTTAAACAGGCCGCTGCTGACGCCAACCGTGAGTTGGGTCACCTGAGCGAAGCCAAGCACGCCGCCATCAGCGAAGCCTGTGCCCGATTGATCCGCGGTGATTTCCACGAAGAGTTCGTGGTCGACATGATTCAAGGTGGCGCCGGTACCTCCACCAACATGAACGCCAACGAAGTGATCGCCAACGTTGCTCTGGAAGCAATGGGTCACCAGAAAGGCGAGTACCAGTACCTGCACCCGAACGACGACGTCAACATGGCGCAGTCGACCAACGACGCTTACCCAACGGCGATCCGCCTGGGTCTGCTGCTCGGTCACGACACCCTGCTGGCCAGCCTCGACAGCCTGATTCAGGCGTTTGCGGCCAAGGGCAAAGAATTCGATCACGTCCTGAAAATGGGCCGTACTCAACTGCAAGACGCCGTGCCAATGACCCTCGGCCAGGAATTCCGTGCCTTCGCCACCACCATGGGCGAAGACCTGGCCCGTCTGAAGACGCTGGCCCCGGAACTGCTGACTGAAGTGAACCTGGGCGGCACCGCGATCGGTACCGGCATCAACGCCGACCCACGTTATCAAGCACTGGCGGTACAGCGCCTGGCACTGATCAGCGGTCAACCGCTGGTGCCAGCGGCCGACCTGATCGAAGCGACTTCCGACATGGGCGCCTTCGTGCTGTTCTCCGGCATGCTCAAGCGCACCGCGGTCAAGCTGTCGAAGATCTGTAACGACCTGCGCCTGCTGTCCAGCGGCCCACGCACCGGCATCAACGAAATCAACCTGCCGGCGCGTCAGCCAGGCAGCTCGATCATGCCCGGCAAGGTCAACCCGGTCATCCCGGAAGCTGTGAACCAGGTAGCGTTCCAGGTCATCGGTAACGACTTGGCACTGACCATGGCAGCCGAAGGCGGCCAACTGCAGCTGAACGTGATGGAGCCGCTGATCGCCTTCAAGATCTTCGACTCGATCCGCCTGCTGCAACGCGCCATGGACATGCTGCGCGAGCACTGCATCGTCGGCATCACCGCCAACGAAGCACGCTGCCGTGAACTGGTCGAGCACTCGATCGGCCTGGTCACCGCGCTGAACCCGTACATCGGCTACAAAAATGCCACCCGCATCGCCGGCCTCGCCCTTGAAAGCGGCCGTGGCGTGCTGGAACTGGTGCGCGAAGAAGGTCTGCTCGACGAAGCCATGCTCGCCGACATCCTGCGCCCGGAAAACATGATTGCGCCGCGTCTGGTGCCTCTGAAGGCATAACCCGACGCGTTACTTGTAGCACCGCTCACCAGGTCGAGGGACTAGACACCTCTCACCTTTTGAGGGCTTGGGGATTTAGTCCCCAGGCCCTTTTTTTTAACTGTTTGAAAGGACACACGTCTACTGTGGGAGCGAGCCTGCTCGCGATGAACGATGACGCGGTGCAGCTGTAAAACCGTGGCGCCTGCATCGCGAGCAGGCTCGCTCCCACAAGAGCCTGACAGCAAAAATGTCAGGTGTTTCAAAGGCTTCGTTTCACCGCACGCACCACAACCGTGCAGACGGACGGCACTGTCATCGGTATAGTGCCGCCCCTCTTCGCATGAGCGGTCGTCGGTAGCGAGGCCACAACCCATGCGAAACCCGAACTAATAACAAACCCGCGATATGAAACCGGGACGAACTTCGTACCGCCCATTGTGCCGTGCGCCAAGGGGTGTAACTCGATGTGTCTGTCCGGCCAGCATTGTTGCCTACACAAAAAACAGCGAGGAATAATCCATGCTCGAAGTCATTAACGACTTCCTCTCAGGGAAAGTACTGATCGTGCTCATTGTCGGGCTCGGTAGCTACTTCACGATCCGCTCGCGTTTCGTTCAATTGCGTCACTTCTTCCATATGTTCGCGGTGTTCCGCGACAGCCTCAAAAGCAGCGCCGGGCAACTGAGCTCGTTCCAGGCCCTGATGCTCAGCCTCGCCGGCCGCGTCGGTGCGGGCAACATCGCCGGTGTCGGCATTGCCGTGACCCTCGGTGGCCCAGGCGCGGTGTTCTGGATGTGGGTGACCGCGCTGGTCGGCATGTCCAGCAGCTTCTTCGAATGCTCCCTCGGCCAGCTCTACAAGCGCTGCGATTCCGAAGGCCAGTTCCGCGGTGGCCCGTCCTATTACATCCAGCACGGTTTGCAAAAACGCTGGTTGGGCATGCTGATGGCGTTCCTGTTGCTGGTGACGTTCGGCTTCGCCTTCAACGGCCTGCAAGCTCACGCTGTGACGCACTCGCTGAACAACGCGTTCGGCCTCGACACCACTTACACCGGCATCGGCCTGGCCGTGCTGCTGGGCCTGGTGTTCATCGGCGGGATCAAGCGCATCGCCAAGGTCGCCGACCTGTTGGTGCCGGTGAAAACCCTGGCGTACATCGGCGTGACCATCTACGTGATCGTGCTGCAGTTCGACCAGGTGCCGGACATGCTGATGACCATCGTCAAGAGCGCCTTCGGTCTGGACCAGGCTTTCGGTGGCCTGATCGGCAGCGCCATTATCATGGGCGTGAAGCGTGGCGTGTTCGCCAACGAAGCAGGTCTGGGCAGTGCACCTAACGTGGCGGCGGTTGCAGCGGTCGAACACCCGGTGGCGCAAGGCGTGGTCCAGGCGTTCAGCGTGTTCCTCGATACCTTCGTGATCTGCACCTGCACCGCGTTGCTGATTCTGCTCTCCGGTTTCTACACCCCAGGCTTCGAAGGCGACGGCATTGCCCTGACCCAGAACTCGCTGGCCGCCGTGGTCGGTGACTGGGGCCGGATGTTCATCTCCGTAGCCCTGGCGTTGTTCGTGTTCACCTCGATCCTCTACAACTACTACCTGGGTGAGAACAACCTGCGCTTTTTGATTGGTGAAAACCGCAAAGCGCTGATGGGCTATCGCGCGCTGGTACTGGTGCTGATTTTCTGGGGCGCCATCGAAAACCTCGGCACCGTGTTCGCTTTCGCCGACATCACCATGACCATGCTCGCGTTCGTCAACCTGATCGCGCTCTTCTTGCTGTTCAAGGTCGGCATGCGCATCCTGCGTGACTACGATGACCAACGCGCCGCCGGGATCAAGACTCCGGTGTTCGACTCCGCCAAGTTCCCGGATCTGGATCTGGATCGCCAGGCGTGGCCGGCCAACCCGCCTGCCGCTGTCGGCAAGACTGAAGTTGAGCCGCAAGGCGTACCCGCAGCGCAACGCTGACAGGTAAATGACGGGCGCATCGCGTGCGCCCGTCAGTTAAAGTTCGAAAAACTGTGGGAGCGAGCTTGCTCGCGATGGCGCACTGTCAGTCAACATAGCGATGTCTGACATACCGCTATCGCGAGCAAGCTCGCTCCCACAGGAACTCTTCCTTTCGGAGAATCTTCATGAATTCGTCGACCTACCCCGCCGCCCAGCACGTCATGGTGCTCTACACCGGTGGTACCATCGGCATGCAGGCGAGCGCCAACGGCCTGGCCCCGGCGTCCGGTTTCGAAGCGCGGATGCGCGACTATCTGCACAGCCAGCCTGAACTGGTGGTACCGCAATGGCGTTTCCGTGAAATGTCGCCGCTGATCGACAGTGCCAACATGACCCCGACGTACTGGCAGCAGTTGCGTGAAGCGGTGGTCGATGCGGTGGATGTTCAGGGCTGCGACAGCGTGCTGATCCTGCATGGCACCGACACCCTGGCCTACAGCGCGGCCGCGATGAGTTTCCAGTTGCTCGGCCTGCATGCCCGCGTGTGTTTCACCGGCTCGATGCTGCCGGCAGGTGTAACGGACAGCGACGCCTGGGAAAACCTCGGCGGCGCGCTGGTTGCGATGGGCCAAGGCCTGGCGCCGGGCGTGCATCTGTACTTCCATGGCGAACTGCTGGACCCGACCCGTTGCGCCAAGGTGCGCAGTTTTGGCCGTCATCCCTTCAAGCGACTGGTGCGTCAGGGCGGCGGTGTGAAAGCGGCCTCGATTCCGGCACAACTGAACTACAACCAGCCGAAGCAATTGGCGAAGGTCGCGGTATTGCCGCTGTTTCCCGGCATTAGCGCCGAGGTGCTGGATGGTTTGCTCGACAGCGGCATTCAAGGTCTGGTGCTGGAGTGCTACGGCAGCGGCACCGGGCCGAGCGACAATCCAGAGTTCCTCGCCAGCCTCGGCCGTGCACGGGACAACGGCGTGGTGGTGGTTGCCGTTACCCAATGCCATGAAGGTGGCGTGAAGCTCGACGTGTATGAGGCAGGCAGCCGCCTGCGTGGCGTTGGCGTGCTGTCCGGTGGCGGCATGACCCGTGAGGCGGCGTTTGGCAAGTTGCATGGCTTGCTGGGAGCCGGACTCGAAGCGGCCGAGGTTCGCCGTCTCGTTGAACTCGACCTCTGCGGCGAATTGAACTGACACACCACACCACGTGTAGGAGCGAGCTCGCTCGCGATGGTCGTTAACGATAACGCCGGGAGCCTGACACCCCGCGGCGCTCTCAGGCTTTTCGCGAGCGGGCTCGCTCCTACAGTTTCCAGCGCTCGGCATATAACTTGCTGTGTTCCAGCTATCCCAAGGCTGGAAGTCCTTATGCTCCACTCCCACCTCACCACCCTCAATGCCGTCTCCCTGGTACTCGATACCTTCAAGGCACAGGGCTTGTCCAGCGAAGCACTGCTGGCCGGAAGCGGCATCAGTGCGGCGGATCTGAACCGTGCCGACACGCGCATCACCACCAATCAGGAAATGCAGGTCTGTGCCAACGCCGTCGCGCTCAAGCGTGACATCGGCCTGGAACTGGGCCGGCGGATGCACGTCTCCTGCTACGGCATGCTCGGTTACGCCCTGCTCACCAGTGCCACCTTCGGTGACGCTTTGCGTCTGGCGATGCGCTATCCGGCGCTGCTGGGAACACTTTTCGAACTGAGCCTTGAAGACGATGGCGAGCGCATCTGGTTCGCCGCCGCCGATTACCGCGAGAGCCCCGCCATGGCGGTGTTCAATGCCGAGTTCTGCCTGGTGTCGCTGAAAGTCACCTGCGACGACCTGCTCGGCCATCCCCTGCCCTTGCTCGGCGCACGCTTCGAACATGCCGCGCCCGACTACGAAGCAACCTACGCCGAACACTTCAACTGCCCAGTGCACTTCGGAGCACGCAACAACGCCTTCGCTTTCGACAAGCGCTGGCTCGACCAACCATTGCCGCTGGCCGATGTCATCACCCATCAAGCCATGGCCGAACGCTGCCGCAAACAGAACATCGAGTTCACCGGGCGACAGGCCTGGTTGGGACGGATCCGCCAATTGCTCAGCGCGCAACTGAATGCCGCGCCCGGGCTGGAGGGGCTGGCCGAGCAAATGAACTGTTCGGCGCGGACCTTGCGCCGGCATCTCAAGGACATGGGTTGCAGCTACCAGGAGCTGCTCGACGAACTGCGCTTCGAGCAGGCCAAGCAGATGCTTTGCGAGGATCAATTGCCGATCTATCAGATTGCCGAAGCGTTGGGCTTCAGCGAGACCGCGAGTTTTCGCCATGCCTTTGTGCGCTGGAGTGGTGTAGCGCCGAGTCAGTTCCGGCCCTGAGGGCTGTAGTGACCGATCTGCCGCCATCGCGAGCAAGCTCGCTCCCACAAGGGGTATGCGTCTTACAAAAAAATCGCGGGCACTTAGGCTTACCTGTGGGAGCGAGCTTGCTCGCGATGGCAGCCGCGAGAGCTCCGCATTATCAAGGGGCGAATTTCGGTCAAATGTTTTGGCCGTATTGATCCCCTTTTGGCCTTTCCTGCCGTTCTCCGATTCGCCGTGCGCCGCAACACTGGGGGCAACCGAATCAGCCCTGCGGAGAACAACAAATGCTGACGATCTACTCTGACGATCACCACCTGCACCATGGCCGCTGCGAACTCATCGACGGCCAGCTCAAGCCGTGCTTCGAGATGCCATCGCGCGCCGATCATGTGCTGCAACGCGTGCAGAACCAAAACCTTGGCCCAGTCGAAGCGCCAAAGGATTTCGGTCTTGAGCCCATCGCGCGCATTCACAGCCGCGACTACCTCGACTTCTTCAAAGGTGCCTGGGCACGCTGGACCGAGTTCAACACCGACGGTGACCTGCTGCCCTACACCTGGCCTGCACGCACCTTGCGTGCGATCAAACCGACCAGCCTGCACGGCCAACTCGGCTATTACAGCTTCGACGGCGGCGCCCCGATCACCGCCGGCACCTGGCAAGCGGCGTACAGTGCAGCACAAGTCGCGCTCACCGCCCAAGCTGAAATCCAGCGCGGCGCCCGTTCTGCTTTCGCCCTGTGCCGTCCACCGGGACACCACGCCGCCAGCGATTTGATGGGTGGTTATTGCTACCTCAACAACGCCGCCATCGCTGCCCAGGCGTTCCTCGATCAGGGCCACAAAAAAGTCGCGATCCTCGACGTCGATTACCACCACGGCAACGGCACCCAGTCGATTTTCTACGAGCGAAGCGATGTGCTGTTCACCTCGATCCACGGTCACCCGGAAGCCGAGTTTCCGTTCTTCCTCGGCTATGAAGACGAGCTGGGCGAAGGCGCCGGCGAAGGCTTCAACTTCAACTATCCGCTGGCCGCTGGCTCGGGCTGGGACACCTGGAGTGCGGCGCTGGAGCAGGCCTGCAAAGAGATCGACAACTACGGTGCCGACATCATCGTCGTGTCCCTGGGCGTCGACACCTTCAAGGACGATCCGATCTCGCAATTCAAACTCGACAGCCCGGACTATCTGGCCATGGGCAAGCGCATCGCCGGCCTCGGCAAGCCAACGCTGTTCGTGATGGAAGGCGGTTATGCGGTGGAAGAAATCGGCATCAACGCCGTGAACGTACTCGAAGGCTTTGAAAGCGCTCAGTGAGGAAAACAACAATGAACAGACTCAAGCGCTTTATCGCTCCCGCGCTGTGCGCCACGGTGCTCAGTGGCGCCGCCCACGCTGAAGAGCGAACCCTGCGCGTCTACAACTGGTTCGACTACATCACTCCCAAGGCCCTGGAAGACTTCAAGGCCCAGAACGCCCAGACCAAACTGGTCTACGACATCTTCGACACCAACGAAGCACTGGAAGCCAAGCTGCTGACCGGCAACTCCGGCTACGACGTGGTGGTGCCGTCCAACGTGTTCCTTGCCAAGCAAATCGAAGCCGGCGTATTCCAGCCCCTGGACCGCAGCAAGCTGCCGAACTGGAACCACCTCGATCCCAAGCTGATGAAGCTGATCGAAGCCAACGACCCGAGCAACAAGTTCGCCGTGCCTTACATGTACGGGACCATCCTGATCGGCTTCAACCCGGACAAGGTCAAGGCAGCCCTGGGCGCCGACGCGCCGGTAGACAGCTGGGACCTGATCTTCAAGGAAGAAAACATCAGCAAGCTCAAGCAGTGCGGTGTCGCCCTGCTCGACTCGCCCTCGGAGATCCTGCCGCTGGCCCTGCAACACCTCGGCCTGGACCCCAACAGCAAGAAGCCTGCGGACTATGACAAGGCTGAAGCACTGCTGATGAAGATCCGTCCGTACATCACCTACTTCCACTCGTCCAAGTACATGGCTGACATTGCCAACGGTGACATCTGTGTCGCAGTCGGCTATTCCGGCAGCTTCTCGCAAGCCGCCAATCGCGCCAAGGAAGCCAAGAATGGGGTGGTCGTCGACATGCGTTTGCCGAAGGAAGGCGCGCCGATCTGGTTCGACATGCTGGCGATTCCGAAGGGGGCGAAAAACCCCGAAGACGCCTACACCTTCATCAACTACCTGCTACAGCCGCAGGTGATTGCACCGGTCAGTGACTTTGTCGGTTACCCGAACCCGAACAAGGACGCCACGGAACTGGTCGACCCGGCAATCCGCAACAACCCGAACCTGTACCCGACCGATGCGGCGATGGGTACGCTCTACACTCTGCAACCGCTGCCGCGCGATGCCGAGCGCGCGCGGACCCGGGCCTGGACCAAAATCAAGTCCGGGACTTGAGACTCACCTGCCGTCACTAGGACCTGCATTTACGCAGGTCTTTTTTTGCCCGCGATATTTATTTACCGCCAACGCCGCGGTACCCGTCGCTACTTTGCAATGGACCGCGCACCGAACCTTCCACGGTGCCTGCTACCCTCACAAAGGATGTGACCATGACAAGTACCTCCAGCCCTTCGTCTGAAACCAGCCTCCCCTCTGATCAAGATGCCCTTCTCACCCAATTGGTAACCGGCCCCTCGATCAGGGAAGTCGCCACACATGCGCTGCAACCAGCCCTGAAAGCGCTGTACCCGAATTTGCAAATCGATCCCCGCCTGGCCATGGTGGTGACGCCGGCCTGGATCTTGCACAATGGCAGTGTCGAGCCCGGGCCAAGGCACTTCGAGTCGCTGACAGACGCACTGGTGCGCCATGGCGTAGCGCGAACACCCGTGGTCTACCTCGACGGCGAGCACTACCTCACGCTGCAACCCCAGGAGCAGACACCGGCGCAACTGCCCGTCAGCATCGATGCCATCGGGCGTCTGCTCAACGAGTTGGCGCCGCTGCTGTTTGTCGCGTTTCAAGAGCAGCAGGTCGATTACTGGAACCAGTTCACCCGCGCATCGGCTCCACGCTGGCAGGCACTGTCCAAATCCTTGCGCGACCTGTGGAACATCGAAGCCAACCCGGACTGGGACAGCGACCAGCACGCCATGGCCCGCAAGCTTTTCGCCTACCCGGACAAAAACGCACGTCGTGCGCATGACCCTTATCAGTCACGCGCCTGCCTGATTGACCTGGACGGCCAAAGCGACGTGGCTTCGACGCACATTAACATCGTCGACACGGCGGTACTGATCGGGACGCTGGGTAGCCGTACCCTGGTTCTCACTCACACCATCACCCGTGGCTTCCAGGCGTTTGACTCCTTGCAGGAACTGGGCGCGTCGTTGCTGGCGGACACCGATGGGCAAGTACCGGGAAATGTCCTGCATTGGCGCCTGATCGAACCGCCGGGCAATTATTTCGACCGCCTGGCGTGCAACCTGATAGCCCTGCAGGCCGATGCAATCGGTGCGCTGGCCAACGAACCCGCGGCGGCAAACCCGGACCTGGCGCCCCACGTCAGCCGTACGACCAACGAGCTCGACCCGACGGACAAACAGTCATCCTCGCGATTCAATCAGGTCGAGCAATCGCTGCCAGACTGGATGGCCGATGCGTCATCCACCGATCTCACCGCTTACAGCCGTCATCTGATGGATCTGGTGACGGTGCGCAATCAGAACGCCGGGAAGTCCTTTCTGGACGGGCTCAAACCGATCCGCGAATTTGCGCTGGATCGACTGCGCGAAGCCATGCTCGCGCAACATGCCGATGCCGCACATCTGAACCTGGCGGACATCGAAATCGTGGTCGACAGCGTGGTGGTCTGGGGCAGCTTTGTGCCAACGGTGGACCCTGAGCGCACCACCCTGAGCCTGGTCGACCTGGCGCTGCAAAACCTGATTGCCCTGCCGCAAGGCAACAAATTCGTACGCAGTTCCAGCGCCGCCGCGCTGCCGCAGTGGATGACGGTGAGCTATCTGGAGGAGCTGATTACACGCGTCGACATCGGCCAGCACTACCCGGCGCTGATCAAAAGCAAGCTGCTCGCCGAACCCGTGGACAGCCTGCGGCGTCAGAACCTGTTCACCAGCCATTTGCGCGTCGAGTTACCGCTGCTGGCCTTACAGCTGAAGATTCGCAAGCAGCACGGCATCGACGAGACCGGTTACCGCTATGTCGCCGCCGTGGTGCAAGTGCTCGACGCCAATCGCTGGGTGGATGGCCAGGAGATCGTGATTCGCCCACTGGCATTCGCGCCCGGCTGGCGCATCGGTGGCGCCACCGATGAAGTGACCAACATGTTCGTGATCGGGCCCCGCCAGATGGACAAGGGGCCTTGCCTGCTTTACCGGCCAATGCTTGAACAACCGCTGAGCCAGTATCCAACGCCGGCCAACCTGGTCTACACCATCAAACACTCGCCGACGTTGCGCCAGTCCGTACTCGCCTGGCTGCCGGACGGTGCCCGCGCCAACTATGCCAACTATGTGTTCACCGGTGACCGACCTTCGGTCTGGAGCATTTCTCAACTGTTGGGCGACCCGCTGACCTCCCTGCAAATGAGCGGCCCGATTTCCCTCGGCTCGCGGGTTCTCAGCGGCAATTACCTGGCCGTCCTGTACAAGGCCAACGTCAATGCGCTGGTCGAACTGGCGCAACGGCAATCGCTTTCCAACGCGCAAAATCGCTGGGCGACTTTCAAGCGTACAGCCTGGACGCTGCTCAACGCGGCGCTGCCCTTTCTTGGTCGAACCGTCGGGACGGCCGCCTGGATCTGGCAAGTGCTGGATGACTTGCAGCAAACCCTCGATGCTGCCGACAGTGGCGACCATCAGCAGCAGAAATCCGCCATGACCGACCTGTTGCTGACCCTGGCCATGGTGCTTGCCCATCACGCCAGTACGCGTAATCCGCCTGCGCGCAGGGTCCAGGAAAAGCCCATTGCAAAAGCGATCGAGCAACAGGAAAAACCGGCCCGACAACCTGTGACCGTCGTGCAATTACCCGACATCGTCAGCGAGCCCCCTCCTGTGCAACATCGCCAGACAGTGGCAACCGATGCGGCCTTGGACCTGACAAAAACCCTGGATCAGTTCAAGGTCACTCCACCCGAACAGCTCACACCGCCCGATAGTGGCAACGGCGTCTATCGCCACCTCTACCGAAAAGAAAAGAGCTTTTATGCGCCGGTGGGCGAGCGCTGGTTCGAGGTGGCCGTCGAGGACACGGGCGAAGTGTCGATCATCGACTCTCGACAGCAGCCCGTGCGCAGCGGTCCGGCACTGATCAGCAACCAACGCGGTGACTGGTTCGTCGACACGCGCCTGCGCCTGCGCGGCGGCGGTCTGTCGAGCCGACGCAAGGCACTGAAGCAACAAAACCGTGCACGCATCGCCGAACTCAAGAAGCAACTGGCCGAGTTTGACAATGAACGCGAGCGGGCACGTACAGAGCTGACGGACGCCCACAACGCCATGAAAAAATCAGTCGGTGACGAAGCACTGTCGGCCGCGCAAACGCAGTTCCTCGAGAAGCTCGAGCGCCGTACCCAAGAATACGCCGCCCCTATCGAGCAGTTGAAGTCGCTGAACCTGCTCGAAACGGTGCCCAACTACCGAACCGCCATGGTCGAGATGCTCGGCACTCAATTGTTCTTCAACCAGACGTGGCTCGATCAGCACAATGCAACGTTTACGCAGACCTTGAGGGAAACCCTGGCGCTGCTCGATGCCGAGGAAACGACAGGCGGGACCGGTAATTCTGCAACCTACCGGAAAATGGTCGACCTGACCGAGGGTGTGATCGGCAAAATAGAGTTTGCCCAATCGCGGCTCCATGACTTGAGTCGACTCGGTAGAAATGCTGCTGAAGTGGCCAGTACCTACCGGGCAAAACTGCCCGCTTTCAGTGTTAACGATCTCAAGGCGCTCCAGGTTTCGCTGGCTCGCGACGTCTGCTTGAAAGAAGGAAACAGTGCCGCGCTGATCGACGCCCGGGGCGCATTCGAGCGCTTGCTCGATACCACCAACCTGGTCATACAGACCTCGCAAGAACTGATGCTGCAAAACAGTGCCTGGGCGGCAGGCGAACGTATCGAAGGCCTCAACGGCATGCTCGAACAGTTTGCCGCTATCGACCAGGCCTTTGAAGACTTCAGCCTCACCCACAAGGACGCGGTTCTGGAGCAACCGTTCAAACACGTACGTACACGGATCAGTGAATTCCAGCAGGACACCGAAGCCAATCTGGCGCAACTGCTGCGCGAACAACGGCCGGTAGAACCCCGACCCGGTCCGTCAAAGCCCGCATCGGCATCGCGTAAACGGGTGGTCAAGACACGCTTCAAGGGTACGGTTGTGGGCGAAGTGCGTCCCTCTGCATCGGGAGAGCCGGTCCTGCTGGATGTGAAATCGCCCTTGACCGGCAAAGTGATCGCCACCTTTCACGAAAAATCACCCGGCGTCTGGATTGAGCGCGTGCAACCCAGACGTCGCCGCCCTGCGGTACAAATACCGGACCTCGCCACACAAATCACTCAGGGTCAGGAGCTGCTCGATGGCGTGGAAAGCTTCATCCAGAAAACCGAAGCGAGCGCAAAAAAAGCCGGCCGCATCCCGGTGGAAATCGAAGAGTTGTTCCAGCATAAAGCCGAACAGATCGACAAAAGCGCGAAGACACTCGAGCAAACCCTGACCGCTTCGAATACGACCGTCGCTGCGACAACACTGGGCGCGGCCTTGAACACGGCACGTGTTCGACTGTACGCCGAGGGCTACCGGATTCGCGTCCAGATGATCAAGCAACAGCCGCCCACGGCCGCCCGCATCGAATGGCTATCAAGCAAAAATGAAATCGATGTCGTGCGCAGTGGTGAACGACGCCGACTCAAAGGCCCGCGCAAGGATTACCTGCAGGAGTACGAAATTCGCGAGCGAGGCACCGGGCAACCGTTGTGGTACGCCCATTTTCACTACGCCGCTTCTGATACGCCTGTCGAGGCGTTTACCGCCGCCCATTTGAAACTGCGTGATCAACGGATGATGGCCGGAGGGAGCGACCTTAATTCCGCTTCCAGCAGCCAGGTGATCGCCATCTATCGCAGCGCGATCAGCCCGCAACTGGCGCGCTCACTGTTCTTTTCGTAAGCCGCCACGTCAAAAAGGAAAATGACGATGACAGACCACCCAGAGAATACCCAAACCCCCGGCTTGCTAAAAAAGAGCCAAGTGAGTTACCAGACCAACAGGGGTCCCACTGTCGATAGCGTCGCCGCGCTGTTACCGCGCCAAGCGCTGAAGGTGCTGCAACCCGAGCGCGAGATCGGCCCCCGACCAAACCATGATCGGCACGCCTCAATGGCGGGTCCGCGACGGCACGCTCGTAGCCATGCCCACACAGTTCGAGTCGCTGACCCAGGCGCTGGTCCGAGCTCGGAGCTCAATGGTGCCGCCGTCCAGCTACGCGCTCAAGGCATCGGTATTCGCGCCAGCCTGCTCAAGGATCGACAGCCCCGACAGGCGTACTTGCAGTGGCTGCTGGACAACGACCAGCTCCGTATCGTCCGCAACGAACAGGGACGAATCAAGACCAAAAAACGCAGGGATTATTTCCAGGAGTACCAGGTGCTAGACACCACCAACAAGGATCAGCCTCTGCGGCTTGCGCACTTTCACTACGATTCGCTTGATGCGCCGATGGAGCAGTTCACGGCGGCGCACCTGAAAATCGCCGAAGCGCATCTGCAGCAGTTCACGACCGAACGCCGCCAGGTACTCACGACTCTGGCGCCAATCGACTACGTATTGCGGCGTATCAGCGACCCGAATCTGTTCCTCAAACTCCAAACTCAACCCTGATGAACGACTGCGGGCGGACTGCTGGTCCGCCCGCTTCATCGAGCGCGCCACGCCTCTCGCAATCGCTCCAGCGCCGCCTCGACCGACTTTTCGGGCACCGCCGCAAAGCCCAGTACCAACCCGGCGCGTTGATCGAAGGGCGTGGTGGATTCCGGCAGCCAATAGCTGCTCAAACCGTTGATCTCGACATCGACACTGCGCGCCAATTCGATCAGTTCCTGTTCGCGCGCCACGCTTTCGACTGACACGGTCATGTGCAGCCCGGCAGCGACTGTGGGCAACGGGCCAACGCCGGGGATATCCAGCGGCCAACCACTGAGCAGCGTATTGCGCCGACTCAGTGCCGCACGGCGCATGCGGCGGATATGCCGCTGGAAGTGTCCGGCCGCCATGAACTCGGCCATGACTGCCTGCGTGCTGACCTCGGAGTGGCGCACATCCACGGCACGACGCTGGGAAAACGCGTCCACCAGCCCCATTGGCAACACCAGATAACCCAGGCGCAACGCCGGAAACGCGACCTTGCCGAACGTGCCGACATACAACACTCGCCCGTGACGATCGAGTGCCGCCAAAGGCGCCAATGGCGCACCGCTGTAGCGGTACTCGCCATCGTAATCATCCTCGACAATCCAGCCTTGAGTGCGCTCGGCCCAAGCCAGCAACTCCAGACGGCGAGCGAGGCTCATCACCACGCCAGTCGGGTATTGATGTGACGGCGTGACATAGGTCAGGCGGCAATCACTGAGCCCCGCCAGCTCACCGCAGTCGATACCCTCGCTATCCACCGCTACCCCGTGCAAGCGCGCCCCGGCCACGGCGAAGGCATGACCCGCCGCGCGGTAGCCAGGATTTTCGATCGCCACCCCATCGCCCGGCTCCACCAGCAGCTGTGCACAAAGGCTGATTCCCTGTTGCGCGCCACTGGTGATCACAATTTGTTCAGACGTGCACTGCATGCCCCGCGAGCTGCGTAGATACGCCGCGATCATCCCCCGCAAGCGCGCATCACCTGCAGGGTCGCCGTAGCACAGCTGCTGGAAATCCGGTTTACGCCAGAAAGCCGCATTCAGCTTGGCCCAGACCTCGAACGGAAACAGATCGAACGCCGGAACACCAACCCGAAAAGCCTTGGGCGGACCACTGGGCGGCATGGGTAAATGGTTCTTTTCGACGCGAGTCAATGCACCACTGTGGATAACTTTGCTGGATGAATCCACAGGTAAATTGAGCCAATTTGTGGATAAGGTTGTGGGTAACCCTGTTGAAAACCCTGTGGATACTTTTGTGGATAGTTTTTTTGCCGGCACGGTTGCCTGGGGCAGTTGCGCGACATAAGTCCCATCGCCTACCCGCCCTTCGATAAACCCTTCGGCGTACAACTGATCGTAGGCGCGCACCACGCTGTTACGGGAAATCGCCAGCGCGGCTGCCAGATCACGACTGGCAGGCAGACGCGTACCGCTGGCCAGTCGCCCGTCCAACACACGCGTGCGCAATGCCTGGTAGAGCTGACGACTCAGCCCCTGGCGACGATCAAGTTCGATACCTGCCGGGTTGAAGGTCAGGGACAGTGGTTCGCTAGTCATCACAATGGACCTATGAAATTGGTCATTAATGGCTCTTACAACAGACCAATAGCCTGCCTAGGATGCAGACATTCGCCAAGGAAAATATCTCCATGTACACGCCACGTGCTTTTGCCATCGACGAGTTGTCCCAACTGCATGAACTGATCCTCGCCACCCGTCTCGCCATATTGGTGACCCACGGTGAAAGCGGCCTGCAAGCCAGCCATGTACCAGTGCTGCTGCATTGCGAGCAAGGCTCGAACGGCACGTTGTACGGGCATCTGGCCAAAGCCAATCCACAGTGGAAAGACCTGCGCGACGGCGCCGAAGCCCTGCTGATTTTTGCCGGTGCCGACGCCTACGTCAGCCCTGGCTTCTACCCGAGCAAGGCCGAACACGGCAAAGTCGTACCAACCTGGAATTACGTCGCCGCCCACGCCTATGGCCGCGCCGAAACATTCAGCGATGGCGGGCGGCTGCTCGACATCGTCAGCACCCTCACCGATCGTCATGAAGCTGGCCGCGCCCAACCGTGGTCAGTGGCCGATGCCCCCGCTGATTACATCGACGGCATGCTCAAGGCCATCGTCGGTTTCGCCATTCCCATCGACCGTCTGGAAGGCAAGCGCAAGCTCAGCCAGAACCGCAGCCCCGCCGACATCGCCGGCGTGCGCAAAGGCCTGGCCGCCAGCCCCGACGTCAACGACCAAACCCTCGCCCAATTGATGCGCTAAGGAAATCACCATGAGTCAGATCGACATTCGCCAAGTCACCGCCGGTGATCACGCGGCATGGTTGCCGCTGTGGCACGCCTACCTGCGCTTCTACAACACCGAACTTGCGGATACCGTCACTCAAAGCACCTGGCAGCGCATGCTCGACCCGAGCGAACCGACCCACGCCGCCCTCGCCTGGGCCGATGACAAAGCGGTGGGCATGGTGCACTTCATCTACCATCGTTCGAACTGGGCCATCGAAAACTCCTGCTACCTGCAAGACTTGTTGGTGGTCCCGCAAACCCGTGGTACCGGCGTCGGCCGCCAGTTGATCGAGTTCGTCTACACCACAGCCAAGGCCGACGGTTGCAACAAGGTCCACTGGCTGACCCACGAAACCAATGCGACCGCGATCCAGCTCTACGAGCGCATCGCCGAACGCCCCGGTTTCATCCAGTTTCGCAAAGCCATCTAGGTTCAAGGAGAACAGCATGTCGATTTCACTCGCCGACTGGAAAGGCGTTCCGCCCCCCACGACTCAACTGATCGAAGGGCGTTACATCCGCCTGGAAAGACTCGACCCGGCGCGCCACGGCGACGACCTGTTCAAGGCCCTGCAAGGCCCGGGCGCTGACCCGAAATTGTGGGACTACCTGCCTTACGGCCCCTTCCAGGAGCGCAGCGTCTTCAACGACTGGCTGAACAACCACGCGACCAGCAGCGATCCGTATTTCTTCAGCGTGATCGACCGTGTCAGCGGCGAGGTCCAGGGCATTCTCAGCCTGATGTCCATCGTCCCGGCCCAGGGCCGCATCGAAATCGGCCACGTCACCTTCGGCGCCCCGATGCAGCGCTCGCCGAAAAGCACAGAGGCGGTTTACCTTCTGGCCAAGGAATCCTTTGCCCTGGGTTACCGTCGCCTGGAATGGAAATGCAACAACGCCAACGCTCGCTCCAAATATGCTGCCGAGCGTTTGGGCTTCAGTTTTGAGGGTGTGTTTCGCCAGCACATGGTGGTCAAGGGACAGAACCGGGATACGACGTGGTATTCGATCCTGGATTCGGAGTGGCCGGCAATTGGTGCGGGGTTTGAAAAGTGGCTGAGCGATGAGAACCAGACCGTTTCGGGGCAGGTGAAGTCGTTGGTGGAGTGTCGCGGGTAATCGTCAGCGCCTGGAATTACGCCATCGCGAGCGAGCTCTTGATCAATTAACACCCGCTTCACTGATGGGACATAGCACCTGTGGGAGCGAGCTTGCTCGCGATGGCGGCATCACATTCAGCAATTGTTGAGACTGATGCTCCGCTATCGCGAGCAAGCTCGCTCCCACAGGGTTTCAGGCACGGATTTGCAGGCATAAAAAAAGGGGAGCACATGCCCCCCCGAGGTATAAAGCGTTGTATCGAGGCTGTTAACTCAGCCTTCGATCTCGATCAGGATCTCGCCCGGGTTTACCCGGTCGCCCTTGGCCACGTGAATGGCGGTGACTTTACCGGCGATGGCTGCCTGGACTTCTGTTTCCATCTTCATCGCTTCGGTGATCAACACGGCCTGGCCTGCCTTGACGGTGTCGCCCTCCTTGACCAGCACGTCGACGATGTTGCCCGGCATGGTGGTGCTGACGTGACCCGGTGCAGTGGCTTGCTTGCGCTTGCTGCTGCCGCCGCCGACAAATTCGTTGAGCGGCTCGAACACCACTTCTTCCGGCATGCCGTCGATGGACAGGTAGAAGTGACGCTTGCCTTCGGCCTTGACGCCAACACCGGTGATGTCGACGCGGTAGGTTTCACCGTGCACGTCGATGACGAACTCGGTCGGCACGCCTTCGCCACCGGCAGAGGCCACGCCACCCGCTTCAGGAATCGGCAGCAGAACCTCTGGCGTGAGGGTGCCGGCAGCGCGTTCCTCGAGGAACTTGCGACCGATGTCCGGGAACATGGCGTAGGTCAGCACGTCTTCTTCAGACTTGGCCAGTGCGCCGATGTCGGCACGCAGCTTGGCCATTTCCGGCTTGAGCAGGTCGGCCGGGCGAACGTCGATCACTTCTTCGCTGCCGATGGCCTGGCGACGCAGTTGTTCGTTCACAGTGCCCGGCGCCTTGCCGTAGCCGCCTTGCAGGTACAGCTTCACTTCGTTGGTGATGGTCTTGTAGCGCTCGCCGGCCAGCACGTTGAAGAACGCCTGGGTACCGACGATCTGCGAAGTCGGGGTCACCAGCGGCGGGAAGCCGAGGTCTTCACGAACGCGCGGGATTTCGGCCAGCACTTCGCTCATGCGGTTGAGCGCGCCCTGCTCTTTCAACTGGTTGGCCAGGTTGGAAATCATCCCGCCCGGTACCTGGTTGACTTGCACACGGGTGTCGACGGCGGTGAACTCGCTTTCGAACTGGTGGTACTTCTTGCGCACCGCGTAGAAGTACAGACCGATCTCTTGCAGCAGTTCCAGGTTCAGGCCGGTGTCGAACTCGCTGCCTTTAAGGGCGGCGACCATCGACTCGGTACCCGGGTGGCTGGTGCCCCAGGCGAAACTGGAGATCGCGGTGTCGATGTGATCGGCGCCGTTTTCGATGGCCTTCATTTGGCACATCGCGGCCAGGCCAGCAGTGTCGTGGGAGTGAATGAACACTGGCAACGATTGCTCGGCTTTCAGAGCCTTGACCAGTTCGCCGGTGGCGTACGGGGTCAGCAGGCCGGCCATGTCCTTGATCGCCACCGAGTCGCAACCCATGGCTTCCATTTGCTTGGCCTGGTTCACGAACGCCTCGATGGTGTGCACCGGGCTGGTGGTGTAGGCGATGGTGCCCTGGGCGTGTTTGCCGGCGGCTTTCACTGCTTCGATGGCCACGCGCAGGTTACGCACGTCGTTCATGGCGTCGAAGATGCGGAACACGTCGATACCGTTGACCGCTGCCTTGGCCACGAAGGCTTTGACCACGTCGTCGCTGTAGTGGCGGTAGCCCAGCAGGTTCTGGCCGCGCAACAACATTTGCAGGCGGGTGTTAGGCAGCGCGGCGCGCAGTTGGCGCAGACGCTCCCACGGATCTTCTTTCAGGAAACGTACGCAGGCGTCGAACGTCGCGCCGCCCCAGCACTCCAGCGACCAGTAGCCGACTTTGTCGAGCTTGTCGCAGATCGGCAGCATGTCTTCGGTGCGCATGCGGGTGGCGAGCAGCGATTGGTGGGCGTCGCGCAGGATAGTGTCGGTAACGTGGATTTGTTTGCTCATTGTTCTATTCCTCACAGGCCTGCGTGGGCGGCGATGGCGGCGGCGATGGCCAGGGCCAGCTCTTCGGGTTTGCGCTTGATCGAGTAGTTGGTCAGTTCAGGGTGGCTTTCAACGAAGCTGGTGTTGAACTGGCCGCTACGGAATTCCGGGTTACGCAGGATTTCCTGGTAGTACGCGGCGGTGGTCTTGACCCCTTGCAGACGCATGTCATCCAGGGCGCGCAAGCCACGGTCCATCGCCTCTTCCCAGGTCAGCGCCCACACCACCAGTTTCAGGCACATGGAGTCGTAGAACGGTGGAATGGTGTAGCCGGTATAGATCGCCGTGTCGGTTCGCACGCCGGGGCCGCCGGGAGCGTAGTAACGGGTGATCTTGCCGAAGCTCGGCAGGAAGTTGTTCTTCGGGTCTTCGGCGTTGATCCGGAATTGCAGGGCGAAGCCGCGGTGCTGGATGTCTTCCTGTTTCACCGAAAGCGGCAGGCCGGAGGCAATGCGAATCTGCTCGCGGACAATGTCGATGCCGGTGATTTCTTCGGTGATGGTGTGTTCCACCTGCACCCGGGTATTCATCTCCATGAAGTACACCTCGCCCTCGGCGAGCAGGAACTCCACGGTGCCGGCGTTCTCGTATCCCACGGCCTTGGCTGCGCGCACCGACAGATCGCCGATATAGGCGCGCTGTTCCGGGGTCAGCTGTGGGCTTGGGGCGATTTCGATCAGCTTCTGGTTGCGCCGCTGGATCGAGCAGTCACGTTCGAACAGGTGCACCACGTTGCCGAAGCTGTCGCCAAGAATTTGCGCTTCAATGTGCTTCGGATTGACGATACATTTTTCCAGGAACACTTCCGCCGAACCAAAAGCCTTGGTGGCTTCGGAAATGACCCGCGGGAAAGCCTGTTCGAGCTCTTCACGGCTGTTGCAGCGACGAATGCCGCGACCGCCACCACCGGAAGTGGCCTTGAGCATCACCGGGTAACCGATACGATCGCCTTCGGTCAGGGCTTCTTCGATGCCCGACACGTTGCCTTCAGTGCCCGGGGTCACCGGTACACCGGCCTTGATCATGCTGCGACGGGCTTCGGTCTTGTCGCCCATGCGGCGAATCACTTCAGCCGACGGGCCAATGAACTTGATCCCGCGCTCGGCGCAGATCTCCGCCAGCTCGGCGTTTTCCGAAAGGAAGCCATAGCCTGGGTGCAGTGCATCGCAACCGGTTTCCACAGCCAGGTTCACCAGCTTGCGCGGGTTCAGGTAACCGGCCAGTGGCTCGGCACCAATGCTGTGGGCCTCGTCCGCTCGCTTGACGTGCAAGGCATGACGGTCGGCATCGGAGTAGATCGCGACCGAGCGAATGCCCATTTCGGCACAGGCACGTACGATTCGTACGGCAATCTCACCACGGTTGGCGATCAGGATCTTTGTTATCACTTGGAAATTCCCTTGAGCCGGTGGTACCCACGACCTGCTAGACCAGGTCGACGCGTGACCAAATGTTTCAATTTGGTCGCAGGTCCACACTAGCGCTCACAAGGGATTAACAAAAATGAATAATTATTGGGTCACGCATAAGTAAAGACTTATAGTTGATTCACCTGTTAGCGACGAGAGTGATCACATTATGCGTAAGTCATTGATGCGTATGACTTTACGGCAATTGCAGATCTTCAACGAGGTCTGTGATTTGCGGTCGTACAGTCGCGCGGCCGAGGAAATGTCGCTCACACAACCTGCCGTCAGCCTGCAGATTCGTCAACTTGAGGAGCTGATTGGCCAGCCTTTGTTCGATTACGTCGGCAAAAAACTCTACATGACCGAAGCGGCTGAAGCGTTACAGCGGGCCAGCCGGGATATTTTCGGACGCCTGGAAAACCTCGACATGCAGCTGTCGGACATGCAGGGTTCGTTGCAGGGGCAATTGAAACTGGCGGTGGAATCCAGCGCCAAATATTTCGTGCCGCACTTGTTTGCCGCATTCAAACGCCAGCACCCGGAGGTGAACCTGCAACTGACGGTGGTCAATCGCGGTCAGGTCATTCGGCGCCTGTCGGACAACCGCGATGACCTGGTGATCATGTCCATGGTGCCTCAGGACATGGGCCTGGAATTCCTGCCGTTCCTGAACAACCCGATCGTCGCCGTGGCGCCACCGGATCACCCGCTGTGTCATATGGGGCCGCTGCGCTTGCAGGATCTCGAACCCTACACACTGCTGCTGCGTGAGCCAGGCTCCGGGACGCGGCTGGCGTGCGAAGAATACTTCAAAGAGAAACGCGTGCACTTCAACCAGACTCAGGAAGTCTCGTCTGCCGAAGCCCAGCGAGAATGTGTACTGGCAGGCCTGGGCGTTGCGCTGTTGACGCGCCACGCCCTGAACCTTGAGCTGGCAACCGGTGGGCTGATCGAATTGCCGGTCGAAGAACTGCCGCTATTCCGTAGCTGGTGCCTGGTGCAGGCCAAGGCAAAGCGCCTGTCACCGGTGGCTCATGCCTTCCTGGCGTTTATCCGTAGCGAACGGATTCAGATCAGCGCGCTGGTTGAGCGTTTCGACGGGAAGCTACGGGAGACGTCTGCCAGAAGTTAAGTTCCAGCTCTGGAAAATCGCCAATCTCGGCCAGAAGCTGACGGCGTTCGCAGCGATCTTCGATGGCGCGACGGAATTCCATGCGGCGCTGATCTTCTTGCTGACGACGGGTTTTGACAGCGCTGTTGCGTTCTTCGTAGGGCATGGCCATTTCGAGTCTCCCAAGGCGAGTACGGGAGTTTCAAGATAGGCGCGGGGGATGACGGTTTGGCGGCTTGGGGGTTACAAACTGATGAAAATTGCGGTGCATTCGAGGCCGCCATCGCGAGCGACCTCGCTCCCACAGGTTCTGCGGCGTGCATGATCAAATGTGGGAGCGAGCTTGCTCGCGATAAGGTCGGAACGACCTTCATGCAATCTCAGGCCTGGCTCAATCGTCCAGCGCTTTCACCGACTTGGGCGACAACCGCAAGCTGCGCAGGCTGCGCTTGACGCTCTTGAGGTGGTTGACCAGGCTCGGGCCACGCGCCATGGCCACGCCCATCGCCAGCACGTCGATCACCACCAGGTGGGCAATACGCGAAGTCAGCGGCGTATAGATTTCAGTGTCTTCATGCACATCGATCGCCAGATTGACCGTAGACAGTTCGGCCAACGGCGTCTGGCTCGGGCACAGGGTGATCAACGAGGCACCGCTTTCACGCACCAGGTTGGCAGTGATCAGCAGGTCCTTGGAACGCCCGGACTGGGAAATGCAGATCGCCACGTCGGTTGGCTTGAGCGTCACGGCCGACATCGCCTGCATGTGCGGGTCGGAATACGCCGCAGCGGTGAGCAGCAAGCGGAAGAACTTGTGCTGGGCGTCCGCCGCGACCGCACCCGAGGCACCAAAGCCATAGAACTCGACACGCTGGGCCTGGGACATCAGCGTCACCGCCCGCTGCAATTCCAGCGGATCGAGTTTCTCGCGAACCTCCATCAGCGTATGCAGGGTGGTGTCGAAGATTTTCAGGCTGTAGTCAGCGACCGAATCATCCTCATGGATCGCAAACTGGCCAAAGCTTGCACCTGCCGCCAGGCTCTGGGCCAGCTTCAGCTTCAGGTCCTGAAAGCCGGAACAACCGATGGCACGGCAAAAACGCACGATGGTCGGTTCGCTGATGCCCACGCTGTGGGCCAGGTCGGCCATGGAACTGTGCATCACGGCCGCAGGATCAAGCAGCACGTGGTCAGCGACCTTGAGCTCCGACTTGCGTAACAGGTGGCGAGACTGGGCGATGTGTTGCAGCAGATTCAAAGGGCTGGACTCTTTGTTATTGGCAGGTGCCGGGGATGTAGCACGCTTGTAGTTATACTACATGAATCGGCTTTTTGCCTGCTCAATGCGTTACCGAATCCCTCGATTTCAGGTGCCCGCGCTTCATGTAGCACTCATGGCGCCTGTCCAGGTGTGCCGGGTGCACGTTTTAAAGGACAAAAGCTACTTACGTATCCTCGTCAGCTTGCGGCTTGCGCGTGCAGCAAACCTGCCAACGTCTCAGCCTCAACCGGGCGGCTGATCAAATAGCCCTGTACCTCATCGCAGCGCTCGGCTTTCAGGAACTCAAGCTGTTCTCCGCGCTCCACTCCTTCCGCCACGACCTTAAGCTTCAGGCCGTGAGCCATGGCAATGATTGCCCGGATAATCGCCGCGTCTTCGCTGCCCTCACCCAAGCCACGGATAAATGCCTGATCAATCTTCACGTAATCCACCGGGATCCGCTTGAGATAGCTCAGGGATGAGTAACCAGTGCCAAAATCGTCAATGGCCAGTTTCACCCCGAGATCACGCAACTGCTGGAAGGTTGCGATGATGTGTTCGACGCTGTCCAGCAACTGGCTTTCGGTGAGTTCCAGCTCCAGCAGTTGCGGCGCCAGCCCGGTCTCTTCCAGCACCTGCCGCACCAGACTGACCAGCTTGCCTTGGCGCAATTGATGCACCGACAGATTGACCGACACCCGAATTGCTTCGAGTCCCTGCCGTTGCCACTCACAGGCTTGCCAGCAGGCCTGACGCAGCACGAACTCACCGATCGGGCCGATCAATCCGGTTTCTTCAGCCAGGCCAATGAAATCCCCCGGCGGCACTCGGCCCATGGTCGGATGATCCCAACGCACCAAGGCTTCGGCGGCATTCAACCTGCCAGTGGCCAGGCACAGTTTCGGTTGGTAAAACACCTTCAGTTGTTTGTCTTCGATGGCTTTGCGCAAGTGGTTTTCCAGCTGTAAACGCTCCAACGTGCTGGCTTGCAAGCTGTCGGTGTAAAACTGGAAATTATCGCCACCCAGGTGTTTGGCGTGCTGCATTGCCATGTTCGACTGACTGACCAGTGCCGATATTTCCCGCGCGCTGTCCGGCAACAAGCTGATGCCCATCGACGCGCTGAGCACCAGCTCATGCCCGTCAATGGTCACCGGCAAACGCAACTTGTTCGCCAGACGAGTCGCCACCCTCGCCAGGCTCGAAAGGTTGCCGTAGGAATTGAACAGTACGGCAAACTCATCACCGGAAAGGCGCGCGATGGTGTCTGCTTCAGGCAATGCATTCACCAGTCGCCGGGCCATTTTCTGCAATAACTGATCGGCGACTTCATGCCCCAGGCTGTCGTTGAGTTGCTTGAACCGATCGAGATTGATGTGCAGCAACGCCAGGCTGCGATAACCGCCCTGCCGCACTCGTTGATGAGCCTCGTTGAGTCGTTCGCGAAACATCGCGCGGTTGGCCAGACCGGTAAGTTCGTCGTAATGGGTCAGATAGCGCATACGCTGTTCGGACTCTCGACGAGCCGAGAGATCAGCGAAGAAGCCCACAATATGGCTCACATTTCCCCGGGCATCGCGCACGGCATTCAGTTGCAGCCATTGCGGATACATCTCGCCGTTCTTGCGGGTTTCCACCAATTCGCCCTGCCAGCTGCCTTGCTGCTCCAGTGCCTGATGTATCGCGGCGTAATGCCTACGCGCATCGCGACTGCATGGCAACTCAACGACATTGCGTCCGATCATGTCGTCGATGTCATAACCGGTCACCCGACTGAAGGCTTGATTGATCGCGATCAGGACGTAGTTAGGATCGAAAATCACGATCCCTTCGCTGGCCGCCTCGAACACGGTCGCCGCCAATTGCCGCTGCTCTTCCAGACTTTTGCTGGCGCTGATATCGCGGCGAGTGCCGACCATGCGAATCACCCGGCCGTTGTCGGCACGCTCGACTGCCCGCCCGCGGTCCTCGATCCAGACCCAGTGGCCGTCGCCATGCCGCACGCGATACTCGATTTGATAGTCCTCGGTGCGGCCCTTCAAATGCTCGACCAGCGCCCTTTTCAGCGCAGGAAGATCCTCGGGGTGAAGGCGCGGCTTGAGGTGACGCAATATCGCCGTGACCTGTTCCGGCTCCAGGCCGAACAATTCCTGAATTTGTGTGTGATGGACTTCGTCGGTTTGCAGATTCCAGTCCCACAACCCCAACTCGCTGGCCTTCAATGCCAGCGCCAGGCGCGCCTCACTCTTGCTCAGTGCCTGGTTGGCGGCGTCCAGTTCCAGGCTGCGCTGAGCGACCCGGTTTTCCAGATCGACCTGGATCTCTCGCAATTCGTCCTCGGCACGTCGGCGCTGTTCTATCTCCTTGGCCAGCTTCTGATTGAGCTGATCACTGCAGCTTTGCGCCTGCTGCAAATGCTCGATCAGTGCCTGGTTCTGAAAGCGTCGCATCAAGCCCCGATCGATCAATCGATTGACTTGCCAGGCAACCACGCTCAACGCACCGAGCAGGATCAGCCCGAACCAGCCCCAACCTTGCTGCTGTTCGTCAGCCCCCCAAAACATATAGGCGATGGCCGGCAACAGGCAGGGCAAGGTGAATGACAGGAAGGCCGGCAAGCTGACCGCATAAGCCACGCTGGCCGAGAGCGCTGCGGCACCGATGAGGCCGAAGACCCAGGCTTGCTGAATGAAGTTATCGGCCGGAACCAGGGCGATGCCGGCACCGGCCAGGGTCAGACCGGTGAGGCCGGAGCCCAGCAAAAACATCCGCCGCCAGATAGGATGGGCCTGACGGTTGGGAATGGCCGAATCAAAGGCTGCGACCTGAATCACCCGCAATGCCACCAATGACAACAACCACACCAGCCAGACACTGACCAGGAAATAGCGCTGCGGGCTCCAGAGCAAACCGGCACAGACCAGGCCATTGATCAGCATGAACAACGTGGGCAGCAGCGAGCCTTGATACAACAGGCGCGTGCGTTCGACCGCCATTTCCATGGCGTACTGTTTACGGATCACCCGGGGCTCCACAGTGGGGCCCGACAGGTCGAAGCTGAGGGTCATAGGCGATGTTCTTGTTCTTATAATGATGAGCATGTGCCCGAAACTGCTCGGAGCATACACAAGCAATTGCCCGGACCAAACTGCTGCTGATCAATAAATCGCCAAATTTTTCGGACGCCGATGCCACTGAAAATGCTGAAGGCACGCCCCGCCAATGCCTGCAGCCGATGACTGACCGGTCGTCCTTCGCATAACTTTCATCGGTTAAAGCGAAGCGGGGTTTGCCCGGTGTGTCGCGGCCCCCTAGAATGCCCCGATGCGCGATGATCTCTCCCTTCTGCTGAACTCCCTCAACGATGCCCAACGCCAGGCCGTAGCGGCCCCCGTGGGTCGTCAGTTGGTCCTGGCCGGTGCTGGTTCCGGTAAAACCCGAGTGCTGGTGCACCGTATCGCCTGGTTGATCCAGGTCGAAAACGCCTCGCCCCACTCCATCCTGTCGGTGACCTTCACCAACAAGGCCGCTGCCGAGATGCGCCAGCGCATCGAGCAGTTGATGGGTATCAACCCGGCCGGCATGTGGGTTGGCACCTTCCACGGCCTGGCGCACCGCCTTCTGCGGGCACACTGGCAGGAAGCGGGCTTAAGCCAGACCTTCCAGATTCTCGACAGCGATGACCAGCAGCGGTTGGTCAAGCGGGTGATCCGCGAGCTCGGCCTGGACGAACAGCGCTGGCCGGCCCGTCAGGCCCAATGGTTCATCAACGGCCAGAAAGACGAAGGCCTGCGCCCGCAACACATTCAAGCCAGCGGCGACCTGTTCCTGGCAACCATGCGCGGTATCTATGAGGCCTACGAGGCCGCCTGCCTGCGTGCCGGTGTCATCGACTTCTCCGAATTGCTGCTGCGCGCACTCGATCTGTGGCGCGATCACCCAGGCCTGCTCGCTCACTATCAAAAGCGCTTCCGGCACATTCTGGTGGACGAGTTCCAGGACACCAACGCCGTGCAATACGCCTGGTTGCGCCTGCTGGCCAAGGGTGGCGACAGCCTGATGGTGGTGGGCGACGACGACCAGTCGATCTACGGCTGGCGCGGCGCCAAAATCGAGAACATCTACCAGTATTCCGAAGACTTCCCGGACGCCGAAACCATTCGCCTGGAGCAAAACTATCGCTCCACCGCCGGCATCCTGAAGGCAGCCAATGCCTTGATCGCCAACAACACCGGGCGCCTGGGCAAAGAGCTTTGGACAGACGGTGGCGACGGAGAAGCGATCAACCTGTACGCCGCCTTCAACGAACACGATGAAGCACGCTACGTTGTCGAAACCATCGAAAGCGCGCTGAAAACCGGCTTGTCTCGCAGCGATATCGCGATTCTGTATCGCTCCAACGCCCAATCGCGGGTTCTGGAAGAGGCCTTGCTGCGCGAGCGCATTCCCTACCGCATCTATGGCGGTCAGCGCTTCTTCGAACGCGCCGAAATCAAGAACGCCATGGCCTACATGCGCTTGCTCGAAGGCCGCGGTAACGATGCTGCGCTGGAAAGGGTCATCAACGTGCCGGCCCGTGGCATCGGTGAGAAAACCGTCGAAGCGATCCGCGACCATGCGCGCCACAGCGATGTGTCGATGTGGGAAGCGATGCGCCAACTGGTGGCCAACAAAGGCCTGACCGGTCGTGCGGCCGGCGCTCTGGGCGCGTTTATCGAGCTGATCGAGAACCTCGCCGCCAAGTGCATGGAAATGCCACTGCACCTGATGACCCAGACCGTCATCGAGCAGTCGGGGCTGATCGCCTATCACGAAGCGGAAAAAGGCGAGAAAGGCCAGGCCCGGGTAGAAAACCTTGAGGAACTGGTCAGCGCCGCGCGCAACTTCGAAAACAGCGAAGAAGACGAAGACCTGACGCCATTGGCGGCGTTCCTTGGTCACGCATCGCTGGAGGCCGGCGACACGCAGGCCGACGAGCACGAAGACAGCATTCAACTGATGACCCTGCACAGCGCCAAAGGCCTGGAGTTCCCTTACGTGTTCCTGGTGGGCATGGAAGAAGGCCTGTTCCCGCACAAGATGAGCCTGGAAGAACCCGGCCGCCTGGAGGAAGAGCGTCGTCTGGCCTACGTAGGCATCACCCGGGCCATGCAGAACCTGGTGATGACCTTCGCCGAAACCCGGCGCCTTTATGGCAGCGAGACCTACAACAAGGTGTCGCGCTTCGTACGCGAAGTTCCGAAAGGCCTGATTCAGGAGGTGCGGCTGTCCAACAGCGTCAGCCGTCCGTTCGGTGGCAACCAGTCGATGAGTGGCAGCAACCTGTTCAGCGGCAGCGAGATTCCGCAGACCGGCTTCAGCCTGGGCCAGACTGTGCGCCACTCGATCTTCGGTGACGGTGTGATCCTCAACTTCGAAGGCGCCGGGGCTCAGGCACGGGTGCAGGTGAACTTCAGCGAAGGCAGCAAGTGGCTGATGCTGGGGTATGCCAAACTGGAAGCAATCTAGCCTTTCTGTGGGAGCGAGCTTGCTCGCGATAGCGGTAGATCAGTCGACATTATTTCTGGTTGTCAGTCCGTCATCGCGAGCAAGCTCACTCCCACAGGGTTCTGCGCTGGCCTTGACTGATCCGGGAGACGCAAACACATGGGCTCAGGCTTTTTTTCCTCCTGGACATTCTGGGCCCTGTTATCCGCGGCATTCGCGGCAATGACCGCCATTTTCGCGAAAGTCGGCATCGAAAACGTCAACTCCGACTTCGCCACCCTGCTGCGTACGATAGTGGTATTGGTCAGCCTGGCCTTGATTTTGTACGCCACGGACCAATATCAGTCCTTGGGATCAATCTCTGCGAAGAGCTACCTGTTCCTGCTGTTGTCGGGCCTTGCCACCGGTGCATCGTGGATCTGCTATTTCCGCGCACTCAAGGTCGGTCCGGCGTCACTGGTTGCTCCAGTGGACAAACTCAGCGTGGTGCTGGTGGCTGTCCTTGGCGTTGCCCTGCTGGGTGAAAAACTCGACTTGCGCCAATGGGGCGGAATAGGCCTGATCACGGCCGGAGTGGTCATGCTTGCCCTGCGACGCTAGGCAAGCGTCCTACAAGCCCTGTCCACTCATCTGACAGATCAAAGTCAAAAGGCCTTATTGCACGGACTGGAGCTGAACACGACCTGTCAGGCAAAAGCCCGAAACACTCTGCCGCTAGCCAGCAACACTTCACCTGTGCAACATGGCGCGCGTGCCTTCCACAAATGGGAATTCCCTTTATGAAACGTTTTCTTAGCATCGCCATGGCGTTGTGCATCGGCCTGACGATGAGTCTCGACGTCAATGCCGCCAAGCGCTTCGGTGGTGGCAAAAGCGCAGGCGCTGCGCCGACTCACCAGACCAGCCAGATGGCTCCTTCTTCTCCAGGCATGGGCGGCGCTGCGGCGACCGCTGGTGCTGCCGGTGCCGCTGGCGCTGCTGCCAAGGCCGGTGGCGCTTCGCGCTGGCTCGGCCCACTGGCCGGTATCGCGGCCGGTGGCCTGCTCGCATCCATGTTCATGGGTGACGGCTTCCAGGGCATGCAGATCTTCGACATCCTGATCATGGCCGTCATTGCGTTCCTGGTCTTCCGCTTTATCGCCGCCCGTCGTCGCAAGCAGCAGGAGCAGTACGCTCCGGCCGGCCACGCGCCGATGCAACGTGAGGCGTTCGAACAAAAGCCTGCCGGCGGTTCGATCTTCGGTGGTTCGGCAGCGCCTGTTGCCGCTCGCCCGGTGATCAACGCGCCAGCCTGGTTCAACGAAGGAAACTTCGTCGAAGCGGCACGCAATCACTTCCAGTCCCTGCAACAGCACTGGGACGCCAACGAAATGGACAAGATCGCCGAGTTCGTGACCCCGCAAATGCTGGAGTTCCTCAAGCGTGAGCGTGCTGACCTGGGCGACGGCTTCCAGTCCACCTACATCGATAACCTCAATGTACAGCTGGACGGTGTGGACGATCGCGCCGACAAGACCATCGCCACCCTGACCTTCACTGGCCTGTCGAAAACCTCGCGTTTCGACCAGGGCGAAGTCTTCAGCGAAAGCTGGAACATGGAACGTGCACAGGGCGAAAACCAGCCTTGGCTGGTGGCAGGTATCCGCCAGAACGGCTAATCACCCTCCGCGTTTCACTTGTTGTAAACAAAACCCCGGCCCAGGCCGGGGTTTTCTATTTCGCGGTTGCATCTATAGCAAGCTACTGTATAAACCGCCCCATATAAACCGCGCCATACAAGCAAGAGGATCCCGGACGTGGAAGAAATCATCGAACAACTGCGTGAAGCCAACGAACCGGTACCGGTCCCCTTGGAGTTGCCCGACGAAGACCTGCTGGTCGAAATCGAAGAACAACTGTTCATCGACATTCCGTTCGTCTTCAGAGAGTTTCTGCTGACCGTCAGCGATGTGGTTTACGGCAGCCTGGAACCGGTCACCGTGACCGACCCGCAATCCCACACCTACCTGCCCGACGTTGCCGCCAACGCCTGGGACGCCGGCGTCGATCGCAGCCTGATCCCGATCTGCCAGGACGGTGATGACTACTATTGTGTCGAAGAAGACGGCACCGTGGTGCTTTGGCAGGCCGAAGAAGAACTGATCGCCGAAGAGACCTGGGAGTCGGTTTGGCACTGGGCACGGGACGTCTGGCTGGAAAGCTGATCCAGTCAACGCCGCGGGGTGGTCAATGCCCGGACGACTCCTTGTGATTGTCGAGGGTTTCCAGCAACGCCACCTGCATCCGCGTATGCACACGAATGAACCAGCGCCACAACAGCGCCGCCACGGCGGCCGCGACCACGGCGATCAGTACCAGCAACTTGTTGGTCGGCAGAATACTGGCCGACAAGGCTGCCAGCAGAAAAAAGATCACCAGCAGCGACAGGATCGGGATCACTTCGGCGATCACCCGGCGCACTCGCTGCGTGTGGCGCCCGGCCATCTCCGGCTTCACGCCCATTTCCGCGAGCAACATCGACAGCGCCTTTAGCTTGCGGTACGCCGCAATCAAAAACGGCAGCGATAACAACAGCGCCCCGCCCCAGATCAACGCCTTTTGCCAGCTCGGATCGCTGATCCAGCCTTGCAGGTAAGCCGACATGCGTTCGGCGAAGTAAGCGCCCGAAAAGAAGATCGCGATCACCAGCGCCAGATTGACGCCCACCTGCAGCAAGATCCTGCGAATCATGGATGCCAGTAACGCACCCTCACCCTGCGGCTGGATGCTGCGCAGCCATTCGCCATACATCCCCAGCACCCGCCCCAAGCGTTCTGGCATCGCGCTGGCGAGCTTGATCGACAATGGATCGGCCGCACGGATCAGATAAGGCGTCAGCAGGGTCGTGATCACCGAAACCGCCACAGCCACGGGGTATAAAAAGTTACTGGTGACCTGCAACGTCATGCCCAGTGCCGCGATGATGAAAGAGAATTCGCCAATCTGTGAAAGACCCATCCCGACTCGCAGCGAGGTACGTCCGTCATTGCCGGCGATAAATGCACCAAGGCCGCAGGACAACATCTTGCCGAGCACCACGGCTACGGTGATTACCGCGATTGGCCAGGCGTACTGAAGCAGGATCGCCGGATCGAGCATCAGCCCGATGGCCACAAAGAAAATCGCACTGAAAAGATCGCGAACCGGTTCAATCAAGCGCTCGATTTTCAGCAGTTGCCGGGATTCCGCCATGATCGCGCCGATCAGGAATGCACCGAGGACCATGCTGTATTCAAGCTTGACCACCAGCAGGCAGAAACCAAAACACAGGCCCAGCACCGTGATCAGCAGCATTTCGTTGCTTTCGAATCTGGCGACGTAGGCCAGCAACCGCGGCACCATCAGGATGCCAATGACCAAGGCGACGATCATGAACAGCGACAGCTTGCCGACCGTGGAAAACACTTCGCCGGAGCTGACCGTACCGCTGACCGCGATGCTGGACAGCAGCGCGATGATGCCGATGCCCAGAATGTCTTCGACGATCAGCACTCCGAATATCAACTGGGCAAACCGCTCGTTCTTCAGCTTCAGATCATTGAGCGCCTTGACGATGATGGTGGTTGAGGAAATCGCCAGGATCGCGCCGAGGAACAGTGAATCCATGGTGTTCCAGTCGAACCAGCGACCGATCTCGTAGCCGATCCAAATCATCAGCACGATTTCCAGGAATGCCGCGATGAATGCCGTGGCACCGACCTTGAACAACTTGCGCAGACTGAACTCCAGGCCCAGGCAGAACATCAGGAATATCACACCGAGCTCGGCCAGGGTCTTGATGGTTTCTTCGTCGTGGATCAGGCCGAATGGCGGGGTGTGCGGGCCAATGATGAAACCGGCGACGATGTATCCCAGTACCACCGGTTGCTTCAGGCGATGAAAGACCACGGTGACCACGCCTGCGATCAACATGATCACTGCCAGATCCTGAATGAAACTGATGGCATGCATGGCGTGAGACTCCCTGGGTGGTATTGCTCGATCCCCGGACGTAGGAAAAGCCTGATCGAGCAGAACAAAAATCGAAATTGCACGTAGGAAATGCCCTTGACGCGGGGCTTTTTTGCAGGGTAACACCGCGACTTCTGGCAGAAAGGCGGTGCAATATATGGAAACAGATCGATCCGGCGTGACGGCGACCCGGCACCCGGCGTCCCGATAACTGTTGGTTTGAAAAAAAACCGCCGAGGCACCCGCAGAGGTGCATCCCTCAAACCTGGCCTTGACCCGTGAGAATGCTATGGAACCCGGAAACGCCCAGCTGTCGATGACGGTATTGATGACCCCCGACATGGCCAATTTCTCTGGCAATGTTCACGGCGGCACCCTGCTCAAATACCTCGACGAAGTGGCCTACGCCTGCGCCAGCCGTTATGCCGGCCGCTATGTGGTGACCTTGTCGGTGGATCAGGTCATTTTCCGTGAGCCGATCCATGTCGGCGAACTGGTGACCTTCCTGGCCTCGGTCAACTACACCGGCAACACCTCCATGGAGGTGGGCATCAAAGTGGTGACCGAGAACATCCGCGAACGCTCGGTGCGCCATACCAACAGTTGCTTCTTCACCATGGTCGCGGTGGATGAGCAGCGTAAACCTGCATCGGTACCACCGCTGCAACCGCAGAACAGCGAAGACAAGCGCCGCTATATGCAGGCCCAGCAGCGTCGGCAGATTCGTCAGGAGCTGGAAAAGCGCTATCAGGAAATCAAGGGCGACGCCTGAGCTGGTCTGTTAGGCTGATGGTGTTCGTTAGATAGCCATTCGCGAGCAAGCCCGCTCCCACACTGGATCTATGCAATACCGAAGATCAAATGTGGGAGCCTGCTCGCGAATGGGGGCAACGCAGAATCAAAGGCTGATCGAGGTCGCCTCGAACCGCACCCGCGGATGGGCAATCCGGTCCTGAGCCCGAACCAGTTCCAACTCGTAGCTGGCACAAGCCTGGGTTTCCAGCAGCACTTCATGCACCGCCGATGCCGTGAACTCGAACGCGGCCACCAGGCTGTCGCCCAGCAGCACACGCGCCAGGAACAGGCCGGACGTCAAATCGCCCACGCCCACCGGCTGACGCGGGAACGCCAGCAACGGGCGCTGCAAATGCCAGCTGCCTTCGGCCGTCACCAGCAGCATCTCGAAGACCTCAGCAGACTTGCCTGGGTAGTCCAGATGCTTGACCAGCACCGCTTTCGGACCGCGCACCAACAATGCACGCGCCATTGCCAGGCAATCGAACAGCGACTGCGGCTTGCGTCCGGAGAAGCTGTCCAGCTCCAGCTGGTTCGGGCACATGAAGTCCGCCACGGCGGCGGCCTCCTCCAGCAGAAAATCACTGACCTCCGCCGGAACACTGCAGCCCTTCTCCGGATGCCCCATGACCGGGTCACACAGGTACAGCGCCTTGGGGTTCATCGACTTGATCCGCTCCACCCCCGTCAGGATCGCCCGGCCCTGGGCCGCACTGCCGAGGTAACCGGAGAGCACCGCATCGCAGTTGCCCAGCTCGCCAATCGCCGCGATGCCTTCGACCAGGTCAGGTATCTGGTGCGGCGCCAACACTTCACCGGCCCACTGACCGTACTGGATGTGATTGGAGAACTGCACGGTGTTGAGCGGCCAGACATTCACCCCGACCCGTTGCATCGGGAAAACCGCGGCACTGTTGCCGGCGTGACCGAATACCACGTGGGACTGGATAGCGAGCAAATGCGGTGTACGTTTCATGCGGTGGATTTCCGTAAAACGATTGAAATTCTAGCCGCGCAGTATGCGACTAAACGCAGCCTGTACGACAGACCAGCGACACAGTTAAGCTGACACTATCTTGTTGGAGCACCCTGTTGATGCTGACCCTTGGAAATATATTCGTGCTGATGCTGTTCGCCACTGCCGGCGCATGGCTATGGCACAACCACGGCTTGCGCGAGCGCGCGCTGGAGCGGGTCAAGCAGCATTGCGGCAAACTCGGGATCGAATTGCTCGACGGCAACGTGGCCTTGAAAAGAATCGCGTTCATCAGGGATGCCAGTGGTCGGCGACGCCTGGCCCGTGTGTATAACTTCGAGTTCACCGTGACGGGCGAAACCCGCCACAACGGTACCATCACCCAGTTCGGCGCTCACAGCGCACAGATTGAGCTCGCGCCCTACCCGGTCCCGTTCGACGAAACCGAACCGGTGGTCGAAGTGGCGAAACCTCGCGCGGAAGTGATCGAGCTGAGCCAGTGGCGTCAGGAACACACCAAGTGGCGACCTTGAGCCATTAACCCGATCCGGATCGACACGCTGCCAGCTCACGCTGCAGTTGTTCTGCGTTCTGCGTTTCACTGAAAATCAGCTCGATACGCGAATCCTGCCGCCATTCACTGGGCTGCCAGTCCAGCACCGAGTTATCCACAGCGTTCGCCGAGACCCACCCGTGGGCGCTGTGGATAACCAGCTTCGCCCGCTTCCAGCCAAGGCAGTCAAGCCACCGGCCAACCAGAGCGGCATCAAACACCTGGCTTGGGTGCCAACGCCATCCGATGCTCCAGCCTCCGTCCTGTTCCTGACTCAAGCAAATGGGCAACGCGGGATCACTCCAGACCGCCGGCAGCTGCGCCAATCCCTTGGGCAAGACGAAGTTATCCACACCTGCCAGCGCTTTGGCATGCAGCCCCGGCAACTCGCTCAAGGGTAAAGCCGCCTGTTGCGTCCAGCGCAGAGGGAGCGGCGGCAATTGCCCGGTGATTCGCTGGCGGCTTTCTTCTTCGAGTCCTTCAGACTTGTTCAACAGTAATAATCCCGCATGGCCCAGCGCTTGCTGTTGAACATCCGGCAGCGGTTTGCCAGCGGCGAGCGCCTGGGCATCCAACACCAGCACACAAGGCTGGACAGCCAACACGCCTTGCCACGGCGCTTCGCTCAATTGCCTGAGCAACTGCGCCGGATGCCCCAGCCCCGAGGGTTCGATGAACAGCCGATCCGGTTGTGCCTTGCGCAACAAGCGCCCAAGACCAATCTGAAACGGCGCACCGTTGACGCAACACAAGCAGCCCCCGGCCACCTCCCCCAGTGCGATACCATCGGCGTCCTGGGTCAGTAGCGCAGCGTCGAGACCGATCTGGCCAAACTCGTTGATCAACACCGCCCACCGCTCGCCAGCCGGGCGCTGGGCCAGCAGGTGCTTGATCAGGCTGGTCTTGCCGGCACCCAAGGGGCCGGCAATGACATGAGTGGGGATATTCTGCAGCATGGTTGATGATTTCTGAGGAGGTGATGGATGCGGTTGATTGGCTTGGCGTTGCTCCTGGCGCTCGTTTCAGGCGAAGCGCTGGCCCAGGCTTGTGTGGTTCATAGCCAGGGCGAGCGGCTTGATGTCCAGGTTTGCCAGCAGAACCGCAACATCCCGCCAAAACTCTTCGCCGATGGTTTCTGCCAACCGAACCTGGCTGGGCAGAAAGTCGATGTGCAGTATGTCGATCAATGTCCCGGCGGCGCATTTGGTATCTGCAGCAACGCCCAAGTCGCCAATATGCCCTACCGACAGGATATTCACTATTACGACGTTGCCACCGACGCGGCGTATTTGCAGCCGTACTGCGAGGCCCAGAACCAGGGCACCTGGATCAGGCCCTGAAGCGCCAGCAGAGGATCAGGCAGCTTCTTCGTACCAAGGGCCGAATGGATCAGGCAGCAAATGCCAGCCCCCTACGCCCAGCGCCATTTCCTCATCGGTCAGCAGGCATGCGTCCAGCTCGGTCGCAAGCTGCGTGAAGTCGATGTTCTGGCCGATGAAAACCAGTTCCTGACGACAGTCCCCGCTGTCAGCGGTCCAGTTTTTCATGATCCCGGCGGTACTTTCTTCGTCTTGCGGCCATTGGTTTTTCGGTACGAAACGCCACCAGCGTCCGGCGAAGCCGTAGCGCATCAAACCACCGGCCTGAGACCAGCTGCCGGCATCCATGTGCTTGCTCGCCAGCCAGAAAAAGCCCTTGGAGCGCAGCAGTTTGCCGTTGTCCCAAGGACCGTCGATGAAGTTGAAGAAACGCTGTGGATGGAACGGTCGGCGAGCCCGGTAAGCACTGGAAGCAATGCCGTATTCTTCGGTTTCCGGCACATGTTCGCCGCGCAGCTCCTGCAACCATCCCGGTGCCTGGGCAGCCTTTTCGAAGTCAAAACGACCGGTGTTGAGAATCTTGTTCAAGGGGATTTCACCCATCGACATCGCAATGATTTCCGCCCTGGCGTTGAGCCGTTCAAGTATGGCGATCAACTCCTCACGCTGGTGGCTGCTGATCAAGTCGATCTTGCTGAGCAAAATCACATCGGCGAACTCGACCTGCTCAATCAACAGATCGGTAATCGAACGTTCGTCTTCCTCCCCTAGTGTTTCTCCTCGGGAAGCCAGGCTTTCGGCAGCCTGGTAATCGAGCAGGAAGTTCATGCCATCGACCACCGTGACCATGGTGTCCAGACGTGCGATGTCGTTGAGGCTCTGGCCGTTTTCATCGCGGAAGGTGAAGGTTTCCGCCACCGGCAGCGGTTCGGAAATACCGGTGGACTCGATCAGCAGATAGTCGAAGCGACCCTCCCTGGCGAGTTGGCTCACTTCCTCCAGCAAATCTTCACGTAACGTACAGCAAATACACCCGTTACTCATTTCCACTAACCGTTCTTCAGCGCGATTAAGGCTGACATCACGCTGGACTTCGGTGCCATCGACGTTGATTTCGCTCATATCGTTGACGATGACTGCAACCCGCAAGCCATCGCGATTACGTAGTATGTAATTAAGAAGTGTACTTTTTCCGGCACCAAGAAAGCCGGAGAGAACGGTCACGGGGAGTCGATTGGACATCTGCATATTCCTCACAGGGATGCCCGGTCGCTGTGTCGGGCTTACATAATGTTATACTGTAACAACACAAATAAACCATCCCCTCTTGCTCAGCAGGGCGAACGACAGGATGCTGAACGCCGCTGCCCTCGTGAGAAAGCCCATGTGCAACGCCCTTAAACCCGTATTGATCATGCTCTCCCTGCTGGTGGCTGCCGACGCGATGGCACAGGTCCCGAGCCTGGCCAAGTGCACTCGCAGCGCCAACCTGCTGGCCTGCGTGGATGCGGATGGCAACGCCTACAGCGTCAATACCGCCGGAAGCACGATCTATTTGCGGGGTTTCGAAGTGGCCGGAAAACGCTATTGGGCACAGACCAACAGCCGCTACGGCCAGCTTACGTTTTTCACCGGTATCGCTTCCGACGGCGAGACCTGGGTTGGCTACAACCGGCGCGTCGGCTGGACCACGATCAACCGGTTTTCCAGCTCCGGCGGCAGCAGCGCCAGGTTCACCTGCAGTCGGATCGCTGGCTGTTAGGCCCGGCTGTTTTTCTGCTCCTGCTGCCAGGCAAATGACGTCTGTGCATGATGAAGAGCTGTTCATGAAAAAGGCATCGTCGATTTGATTGTAATACTATAACATTCCAATTCAATTCCCACGATGGACCTGCTCATGAATGCGCTGACTCTGCCGGATATCGCCGCGCAGGCCTCACGCCAAGCCCTGCCACTGGAGTGGGTGGGCATGTGCGGCATTGCTCTTCCCGTTTTGTTTGAGGGCCAACGACTGAATGCAAAGGCCGATGCCGGCGTGAGCCTCGACGATGGCAACGCGCGTGGCATTCACATGTCACGGCTCTATCTGGCACTTGAATTGTTGGAACAGGAAAGTCTTTCAGCGGCTTTATTGCGGCGGGTTTTGCAGCGTTTTCTTGAGAGCCATGAAGGGCTGTCCAGCAGCGCCCACTTGACCCTTCACGCCGATTTGTTGCTGAAAAGGCCCGCGCTAATCAGTCCATTGGCTGGCTGGAAAAGCTATCCGGTCAGCATCGAAGCACGTTTAAAAAACGCAATGTTCCACGTGGAACTAAAAATCGAGGTGCCTTATTCCTCAACCTGCCCGTGTTCTGCTGCTCTTTCTCGACAGTTGATTCAGCAGCGGTTCGTCGATGATTTCGCCAACAAGCCACTGCAACACGCCGACGTTTTAGCGTGGCTCGGCTCCACGAATGGCATCGTCGCCACACCTCACAGCCAACGCAGCAGCGCAAAGTTGCGCGTACGGCTGGCTGATTTTTTAGACGAGTTGCCTCTGATCGCCGTCATCAATGACGCCGAAGCCGCACTCGGCACAGCCGTTCAAACAGCGGTAAAACGCGCCGACGAACAGGCCTTCGCCCTCGCCAATGGTCAGAACCTGATGTTCTGCGAGGACGCCGCACGCCGCTTGAATCTGGCCCTGAAGCGCTCCACGGGCATTAACGCCTTCCACATTCGTGTGATCCACGCCGAAAGCCTGCACGCCCACGACGCCGTAGCCGAAAGCCGTTTCAACTGGGAGGTCGCATGATCGGTTGCCACGCCTTGCGCTGGGGCGCACCGGGGCAGCCACTGACGCCAGCGCTGGACTTCGAACTGTCGAAGGGCAGCCTGACCGCCATCATCGGTGCGAACGGCTCCGGGAAAAGCAGTCTGCTGAAGGTCATCGCCGGCTTGCAAAAACCGTTGGCCGGAAAGGTTCGACTGGATGTTCCACTCAAGGGCGGTGTGTCGTTCCTGCCCCAGCAACAACACTTGGACAGGCAATTTCCGATCAGCCTTCAGGCATTGGTCGCCGCCGGTTTCTGGGGCAACAAACAATCACCGGTAATCCGTAGCCAACGACTGGCAACCGTCCTCGAAAACTGGTGCCTGAATGGCCTGGAAGATCGACCCTTGATGGCCCTTTCCGGCGGCGAATTACAACGCGCCCTGCTCGCCCGATTGAGCCTGACAGACGCACCCGTGCTGTTGCTCGATGAACCCCACGCGGCCCTCGATGAGCTCGGTCAGGCATTGCTCTGGAAACACATACACGATTGGCACCTCGAAGGCCGGACACTGGTGGTCGTGTGCCATGACCTCGCCGCTGTTCGCGAGCACATCCCACATACATTGCTGATCAAAAGCAGCGGTTGTGTATTCGGCCCGAGCGCCGAACTGGTCCGCCAACAACCTCAATCGCAGGTGGCCTGATGATCGCTGCCGCGCATCTCTGGCAACCGTTCCACGAATTCGTGTTCATGCGCCGAGCGCTTCTCGGTGGATTGGTCCTGGCATGCAGCACGGCGCCCCTGGGGGTATTTCTGATCCTCAGACGCATGAGCCTGATCGGTGATGCCGTCGCCCACGGCATCCTCCCCGGTGCGGCGTTAGGTTTCTGGTTTGCCGGGTTGAGCCTCCCGGCGTTGACCATCGGTGGCCTCGGCGCGGGCCTGAGCATGGCAGGCCTCGCAGCCTGGATTACGCGACGCACCGGCCTGCGAGAGGACGCCAGCCTTGCGGCGATCTACCCGATTTCCCTGGCCGGTGGCGTGCTGATTCTCGGCATCGCCGGCAAACGCCTGGACCTGTTGCACCTGCTGTTTGGTTCCGCGCTGGCAGTCGACGGCCCGACCTTGACCGGCATGCTTTTGGTCTCGGGCCTGAGCCTGATGGCCATGGCACTGATCTACAAACCACTGCTGCTCGACACCCTCGACCCGCTTTTTCTGCAAACCGTGAGCCGACTCGGCCCACTGGCCCACGGCGTATTCCTGACGCTGGTGGTGTTGAATCTGGTCATCGGCTTCCAGGCGATCGGCGCGTTGATGGTAGTTGGCCTGATGATGTTGCCTGCCGCCGCGGCACGTTTCTGGAGTCGCCGCCTGCCAATACTGATCGTCGTCGCCACCGTGCTCGGCAGCCTCTCGGTATGGCTCGGTTTATTGATCTCATTCTATTACTCGCTGCCCAGTGGCCCGGCAATCGTGCTGGTGGCCGGCGGTGGATATCTGTTGTCCGTGGTGTTTGGGCCGGTGCACGGCTTGCTGCGCCGCCCGCCTTTGCTCACATCCCAATGAGGTGTTACCCGATGCGCGCTTTACTCGTGCTGTTCAGCTTGATGGTGTCGATGTCGCTGTCTGCCGCCGAAAAACTTCAGGTGGTCACCAGCTTCAGCATCCTTGCCGACATGACCCGGCAGGTCGGCAAGGATCATATCCAGATCACCAACATGGTCGGCCCGGACGCGGATGCGCACACGTACGAGCCGACACCCGACGACGCCAAAGCGCTGCTCAAGGCCAGGCTCATCATCAAGAACGGCCTGGGTTTCGAGCCCTGGCTGGATCGCCTGGTGACAAGCACAGAGACTCGGGCGGCGGTCATCAGCGCAAGCCACGGTGTCATACCCCGTAGCCTGGATGAAGACGGTAAAACCGTTCCCGACCCGCACGCCTGGCATAACCTGGCGAACACCGAGCTGTACATCACCAACATCACCAAAGCGCTGATCGCCGCTGACCCGGCGAACACCGCCGACTATGAGCGCAACAGCCAGCTGTACCTGAAACAGGTCTACGCCCTGCTCGCCGAAGCCAAGGCCAAACTCGGCTCACTGCCACCGGGCAACCGCAAGGTCGTGACGTCCCATGATGCCTTCGGTTATCTCGGCCAAGCCTACGGCATCGAGTTCATGGCACCTCAAGGACTCTCAACCGAGCGCGAGCCTTCAGCCGCCGAAGTGGCCGCACTGATTACCCAGATTCGTCAGGCCAAGGTCAAGGCGGTGTTCATGGAAAACATCAAGGACGCCCGCCTGCTCAAGCAGATCGCGGATGAAAGCGGCGCTCAGATCGGCGGCACGCTGTACTCCGATGCCCTGGCGGCGAGTGGTCCGGCCAGCACCTTCACAGGGTTGTTCGAGTACAACCTCAACACCCTTTACAACGCGTTGGGCAAGCCATGATCCGCAAGAACCCCTCTGGAGATTTACCGCTGATTGCCGAATCGGCCTACGTCGACAAGACGGCAATCATCTGCGGCAAAGTGGTGATTGGGGAGAACGTGTTCGTCGGCCCCTACGCGGTGATACGTGCTGACGAAGTCGATGACTCGGGCGACATGCAGCCGATCACCATCGGCGCCAACTCGAACATCCAGGACGGCGTGGTGATCCACTCCAAATCCGGTGCGGCGGTGACCATCGGCGAATTCAGTTCCATCGCCCACCGCTCGATCGTTCATGGGCCCTGCACCGTCGGCAATCGAGTGTTCATCGGCTTCAACAGCGTGCTGTTCAACTGCGTAGTCGGTGACGGTTGCGTGGTGCGGCACAACTCGGTGGTCGATGGTCGTGACCTGCCTGAAGCTTTCTACGTACCTTCCACCACGCGGATCGGCCCAAACACCGACCTCTCGCAATACCCGCCGGTGAGCGTCAGTGCTTCGGAATTTTCCGAAGATGTGGCGCGCACCAACGTCGATCTGGTACGCGGCTACAAAGCCCTGCAAAACGAGTTCTGAGCATGAGTAGCGTGCTGATTCGCAATGCCCGCGTTGCAGGAACCGGTCGCGGAACAGATTTTGCCGATCAGCACACTGGTGGCCAGAACCAGCCATCGTGTCAGGACAAATTGCCTGGCACGACAAACGTCTTAATGAAGCACCCCTACGGTTTATGCGATAACGCTCGTTAGAAGCACCAGAGTACGCCGACCATGATCCAGATCACCCTGCCCGATGGTTCATTGCGTGAGTACGACCAGCCGCTGTCCGTGCACGAGGTGGCCGCCAGCATCGGCCCCGAACTGGCCATCGCGGCCGTCGCGGGAAGGGTCAATGGTGTACTGGTGGACTGCGAATACCTGATCGAGGCGGATGCCCGGGTCAGCATTGTCACCCCCCGGGAGCCGGACGGCCTGGAGATCCTGCGTCGCTCCTGTGCATTGATGCTGGCCATGGCGGTCAAGCAACTCCACCCTCATGCGCAATTACGTGCGGGAAAGGAGCTGGGTGACGGTTTCTATTACGAGTTTGCAGTCGAGCAACCGCTGACCCCCGCAGACCTGCCTCTAATCGAAGCGCGCATGCAGTCATTGGCAGCAACCAATCACTCGATCCGTCGTCGGCCGGCGCGCGAAGCCGTGTCGCTGTACCGTCTGGGGGACGCCGAGTACCAGAGCCATGGACCGCACGTCCCAACCACCAAAGTCTTGCAGGCGTTTGCCCTCGATCACATCAGCGGCACGTTGCAACAACGGATCTACGGCACCTGCTGGTCCAGCCATCAGGAGCTGCAACACTGGCGCGTTCCACCCCATGTGGTCGTCGTGAGCATGGATGAACGCCAGGCGACTTATGCACAAGCGGTGACCGAGTCCTTGCGCCAAAAAGGCGTGCATGCAAAGGCCGACCTGCGAAACGAAAAGGTCCGCTACAAGATTCGCCAGCACAGCCAGACCGTGCCGTTCCTGGTCGTGGTTGGCGAAATGGAACAGGCTGGGGGGTTCGTCAGTGTGCGCAGTCGCACGGGGGAGGATTTTGGCCGGATGGCTGTCGAGGCGGCGTGTGAGTGGTTAAGTCGGCCGGGGATTCAGGGCGGCTGAACGGACGCTTTCGCGAGCAGGCTCGCTCCCACAGGGGATTTGTGTTCGACACATAACCAATGTGGGAGCGAGCCTGTTCGCGAAGCTTTTTAAGCTCTTGGCTTCACCGTGCCACAATCCTGCCCCAACCAGACGGCGCGGGATTCGAGGCTGCCCTTCTGCTGAATGCCGGTGGCGTTGAACGTCCCGTTGACCTTGGTGGTGAATTCGCGATCACTGAGGAACGTCGCCACGCCGGCTCCCTGGGCTTTCGGGCAGCTGAAACGGAATTTCCACTGATTGCCGGAGCGGTCGGTGATTTCCTGTTTGCAGCCCGACTGCGGATCGGTCAGCGGAATGTTGTCGGTCTTGACCTGTTCAGGGGTCAGGCACGCCCGGATCCCTTTGCCGCCCATGGTGATACCCTGCTTTTCCAGCTGCGCACGCTGCTCGGGAGTCATCTGGTTCTGGATCTGGCCGAGGATCAATTGCAGGTCCGGCATATTCTGCTCGTCGACCTTCATGTTGCTCGTGGTCAGCTCCCACAATCCTGGTTGCAGCATTTGCGCGTGAGCGGCCACAGGAAGTGCCAAACCCAATGCCATGGCCAAACCCAGCAGACGAACGTTCATCGAGTAACTCCTGATCAGTAGTGGCCGTTAGACGTCAGCCGCGGGCTTCGGTTCATGGTCGAATTAATTAGCGACATTCTGCACGGAACATGGTCTGTTAAGCACTGAATCTTCAGGAGCAAGGCAGCCCCCATGGATTACTTCGGACCACATATTTTCGGTTATACCATCGCCCTGTTGCACTCACTGGGCATGATTGCGGCCATACACGCCGTGTTGACCGTCCGTACCGCCCAAGGCTCGATCGCCTGGGCCCTGTCGCTGTTTTTCATCCCTTACCTGACGCTGATCCCTTACCTGATGTTCGGCCGCAGCACCTTTGATGGCTACATCAAGGCCCGGCGGCAGGCCAACGACGAGATGCGCAAGGCTGTTTCCGAACTCAACTGGCGGCCCTGGGTAGAAGAAGCCCTCACCGCCCGCGCTTCTTCTGCCTACGCCTCGCTCAGAGCGATGCCCAAGCTCGGACACATGCCCTGCCTGGCCAATAACCAGATGCGGCTGTTGATCAACGGCCAGTCTACGTTCGAGGCCATTTTCGATGCCATCGGCCAGGCGAAAGAAGCCGTGCTGATCCAGTTTTTCATCGTCCACGACGACCGCCTCGGCCAACGCCTGCAGACTTTGCTGTTGAAGAAAGCCGCCGAAGGCGTAGCGATCTATCTGTTGTATGACCGAATCGGCAGCCATTCCCTATCCAACGGCTACGTGCAGGCCTTGCGTGATGGCGGGGTCGAGGTCAAGGCTTTTGGCCCTCGTAATGGCTGGTTCAATCGCTTTCAGGTGAACTTCCGTAACCATCGCAAAATTGTGGTGGTGGACGGCATTCTCGGCTTCGTTGGCGGGCACAACGTCGGTGATGAATACATGGGCGAGAAACCGCCCCTGGCCCCTTGGCGCGATACCCACGTGCAAGTGCGCGGGCCAGTGGTGGCGTGCATGCAGGAGTCTTTCGCTGAAGACTGGTTCTGGGTGGCTCATGCCCTGCCGCCACTGATCCTGCCCGAGGTTTATCCGGAAGACGGCGTGCTGTGCCAGTTGCTCGCCAGCGGGCCGGCAGACGCCTACGAAACCTGTTCTCTGTTCTTTGTCGAAGCGATCCATGCAGCGACAGAACGGATCTGGATCACCAGCCCGTACTTCATCCCCGATGAAGCCGTATTCGCAGCGTTGCGTCTGGCGGTCCTGCGGGGTGTGGATGTGCGGCTGCTGTTGCCGTCTCGACCCGACCATCGAATCGTCTACGCCGCCTCCAGCCTCTACGCCTTCGAAGCCGTGCGCGCCGGTGTTCGGGTGTTCCGTTACGAGCCCGGTTTCCTGCACCAGAAAGTGGTGTTGATCGACCACGAAATCAGTGCCATCGGCAGCGCCAACCTGGACAACCGTTCGTTCCGGCTGAATTTCGAAGTGATGTTGCTGACCGTCGACAGCGCCTTTGCCGCTGAGGTGGAACAGATGCTCAACGATGATTTCGCCAACGCCCACGAAATCGCCAAAGGAGAAGGCCGGGAGACTCACCGCCTGCAGCAGGTCGGCATGCGGGTCGCCCGGCTTATTTCGCCGGTTCTCTAGAGGTAGATATCGTCACGGGTCCACGGCAGTTCATGACTGCCATCGGCGTGGGCCTTCACCGCGAGAATCTGGTGCAGGTTGATCCAGCCCCGGGCAAAGGCGTAAGCGCAACCGGCCAGGTACAACCGCCAGATACGCAGGGCTTGTTCCGGTACGAGTCTAGAGGCCGCTTCGAGGTTGTCCTCCAGGCGTTCGCTCCAGTGATCGAGCGTACGTGCGTAGTGCAGACGCAAGCTCTCGACGTCGACGATTTCCAGCCCGGCTTCACTGATCTCGGCAGAGATCATCGACAGGTGCGGCAGCTCGCCGTTGGGGAACACATATTTTCCAATGAATTCACCGGCACCGCGTCCCACCGGACGGCCATCGGTGTATTTGGCGGTGATCCCGTGGTTCATCACCAGGCCACCGTCTTTCACCGCGCCGAACAGGGTCTTGCAGTACTCGGCAAGATTGGCGTGACCGACGTGTTCGAACATGCCGACGCTGACAACCTTGTCGAAACGGCCATCCTGCGGCAGATCGCGATAGTCGAGCAGTTGCAGTTCGACCAGGTCCTCCAGGCCCTCCGCTTTTACGCGCTCCCGGGCCAGGGCCAACTGCTCCTTGCTGAGGGTGATACCGAACACTTTCGCGCCAAATTCTCGCGCAGCAAAACGCGCCAATCCGCCCCAACCACAACCCACATCCAGCAGATACTCGCCGGGCTGCAGGCGCAGCTTGCGACACAAATGACGGAACTTGGCTTGTTGGGCTTGTTCCAGGGATTCGCTGCCGGTCTCGAAATAGGCGCAGGAATATGCCATGTCGCTGTCGAGCCACAGCTGATAGAACGCGTTGGAAAGGTCGTAGTGGTAGGAAATCGCCTTGGCGTCCATCTCTTTGTCATGGGCGTTACGAACCGGCTGATTGTCGTCGCCTTCATCCAGCAACGCCTGGCTCCATTCATCGCAGACGCGGATCACATCGCTGATGGAGCCTTCAAGCTCAAGTTTGCCTTCGACAAATGCAGCACCAAGGGCGTCCAGGCTTGGATGGGTAAACTGGGTGACCATTTGTGGGTCCTTGACCACAATCGTGACACTGGGCGTCGGCCCCAGATTGAATTCATGGCCATCCCAGAGTCTCAGGCGAAGCGGCAATTGCAGATTCTGTAAGGCCGGTGGAAGATGCGCGAGCATGGAGAAGCCCCCTTGTTTCAGACGTCTAAACAGAGGGTAGACCATCTTTGAAAAATAGCTGGCTATCGAATTAATAGCCGTTTTCAATGATTCGCGACGCCAGAACCGGCCGCCGCGAACGCACAAAATGATGTGCCCTCATCTTCAAAGACTACGAACCGGGCGCACAGTTCTAAAAAGTTGAAGCCCACCGTGATTGCCCGGTTTAGAGCATTCGCCTTCAGGCTTCATCCTTGAGCTTGAGCAGTGGCTCCTGGAACCGCAGCAAACGACCGGCATTGCCCAACACCAGCAAGGTGCTGAGGTTGTGCAGCAACGCCGCAATCATCGCCCCGGCAGCGCCAAGCCAGCCGAACGCGGCGAAGGCCACGATCGCCAGGGTCCAGCCTAGCCCGATGATCACATTCACCTGTAACGTTTGGCGGCACTGACGACTCAGGCGCACGCAAGTACCGAGGCGGCGCAGGTCACTGCCGATCAGCACGATATCCGCCGATGCCAAGGCGATGTCCGCACCGCCCGCGCCCATGGCGACACCCACCACGCCAGCCTTGAGGGCCAGGGAATCGTTGATCCCATCGCCGACCACCATCGGCCGGAAACCGCTGTCGATTTCCTTGAGCACACGCTTCAGTTTGTCTTCGGGCAGGGCCTGCGCTTCGACATCACTGATCCCGACATCCCGGGCGAGCGTTTGTGCGACGCTGTGCCGGTCACCGGTGAGCAACAACTGGCGACCCAACCCGAGGTCGCGCAACTCACCCAAGGCAAATTGCGCCTCGGGTTTGACGCTGTCGGCCAACAACAACCAGGCGAGAAATTCACCGTTGAGCGCCAACCCGGCAATCGGACCGTCGTGATCGGGAACCTCCGTTGTACTGATGCCCAGTTGCGCGAACAGCTCCGGCCGGCCGAGCGCCGCTTCGCCCTGCCCGGTCATCGCCACCACGCCCAGGCCCTGGCGCTCATGGATGTCAGTAAGCAGCAGGAAATGCTCCTGGGTCACCAACCCCGCCAGCGCACGGCTGACCGGGTGACTGCTGGCCGAGCCAAGGCTGGCGGCGAGCTTCAGGAGCTGACTGCGATCCTCCAGCGGACTGTCGATGGATTGCAGGCGCAAGGTGCCGAAGGTCAGCGTCCCGGTCTTGTCGACCACCAGCGAAGTCAGGTCCGCCAACTCTTCAAGGAACGCAGAACTGCGAATCAGAATCCCGTGGCGTGCCGCTACCGCCACCCCGGCAATCGCCGTGGCCGGCGCCGACAACACCAGCGCACAAGGACAGGCCGCCACCAACACCGCGAGCATCGCTTGAGCGTTGTTGGTGATGAACCAGGTCACCGCCGCCAGCAGCAACACCAGCACCATATAGCTGCCCGCGTAACGCTCCAGCAGACGAGTGATCGGCGGTTTCGAGCGCTCGGCGTTTTGCATCAGGGCGATGACTTTGCCGAGGGTCGATTCCTGGCCGGTGCGGGTCACTTCGATCCGTAGCAGACCGTCGAGGTTGATCGCGCCGCCGAACACCGACATGCCGACGCCCGCCTCCATCGGTACCGATTCGCCGGTAATGGAGGCGGTGTCCAGGCTGGCCTGGCCGGACAACACCCGGCCATCCGCGGGCACCCTATCCCCGGCGCGGACCTCGACCAGGTCGCCCGCCTTGAGCGTGCCGTTGTCGACTTCGATGATGGAGCCGTCCGCCTGAACCTTGCGCGCGTGGCTGCGGGTCAATTTGCCGAGGGCATGAATCGCCTCCTGGGAACCGATCACGCTGCGCTCTTCCAGCACGTGGCCAAAAATCATGATGATCGGCAACAGCGCCGCCGTCAGCAGATCGCCGGTGGCCCAGGCACCCAGCATGGCCAGGGCGATCAATTGATCGGTGATGCCGTGCAGGCTTGGATAACGCAGGCTGTACCAGGCTGAACGCATGACCGGAACGGCGACCAGCAGCGAGGCAAAACCCAGCAGCAGCTGACTGACACCAGTCTGCTCCGGCGCCAGCCAACGCCAGATCAAGCCCAGCGCAAGCAGGCCCAACGCAAGCATGGCCAGGGTCAACTGGCGCGCGGCGCGGCGCTGTTCGGCCGATGACAACAGGCTCGGTACGGCGGCGGTTTGAGCGGTCATTGTGCAGCTCCCTGAATGATCAGGCGGGAATCGTCTTTGGGATCGACCGTGGTGACCGAACCGGCCTGACCGAGAATTTTCGGCAACCGCTCGCGATAAATGCGTAGCAGCATTTGCGGATCAATGCCCTGTTGTTGCGCCTTGGCCAGGCTCAACACAGTGGCCGTGTCGGTAGACGCTTTGGCCAGTCGCTCACTGGCCTTGGCATGGGCAACTTGTAATGTTCTGTCGGCTTGCTCGTTGGCAGTTTGCGTCAGCTTTTCGGCTTCGGTACGCGCATTGGCCACGGCTTTGTCGGCTTGCTGACTGGCTGTCAGGACCGCATTGAAGGCATTGACCGCCGGGCTTGGCAGACTCGATTGCACATCGACCCGCGCCACTTCGATCCCCAAGCCCTGCCCCGTCGCGGTGAGTTCGGCCAGCCGTTGATTGATGCCCTGCACCAGATCGCCACGCAAGCGCTCGCGCCGTTCCGCCGCCTGGCTATCAGCGCCGATCAATTCCGGGCGAGCGACCAGGATAGTGTCCAGATCCCGTGCGGCCGTGAGCGCGACCGCACTGCGGGTCACCAGACGATCCAGTGCCGGCAACACGTGTTCGCCTTGAAGCACGAATGCATAGGGCTCGGTGACTTTGTAGAAAATCCGCACATCGAGTTGCACCACTCCGGCATCCCCCGTTAACAGATAGCCGGAACCTGCGAGGGCATCGCTGATGGGTGTGGCAAAACTGGCCACGCGATCTGCCTGCATCGCGGCACCACTGCGCAACAAACCTTCCACTCGGCGCTCGATCACCCGATCCGCCGTCGGCAACAAAATCACCTGCTCGAACGGTTGCGGCCAGGCCAATAACAATCCGGCATTCTGAATGCGATCCAGCGCGCCGAAATGCAAAACCACCGCGCGATTCTGCGGATCAATCTGCCTCACATTGGAAAACGCCCACGCCAATGCCGCCAACACCGTCACCGCGTAGAGGGCGAGAAACGCCAAGCGCCCGGCCTGAATCCAGGGACTGCTCAACTCATTTGTTCCACGTGGAACCAAACTCATGGCTGCGATCCGGACTTGTTGTCGAGGCTCGGCGGACCGTCAACCAAGACCCGGAACGGTGCGGCGTCGGTACGCAGAATCAGCTTGGTTCCTGGCGTCACCACCGTGCCCAAGGTGTCGAGCGAGCGCAGCAGGTTGTAGAGCTGCGGCGATTGCGCGTAGGCGCGGCCATAAATCTGCGCCGCTTCGACGCGCGATTGCGCTTCGATATCTGCTGCTTTCACTGTGGCATCGGCCTGCACAATTCGCGCATCACGCTCGGCGGCGGAACGAATTTGCGCGGCTTCACGCTTGCCGATGGCCGTGCGCTCAGTAGCGATGGTTTCGCGCTCGGCACGCATCCGGTCGACTGTCGCGGTGAGCGTCACCGAAGGCAGCGTCAATCGCTCGATACCGACCTGCAACACGCGCACACCATAAGTGGTGAGCAACTGCTGATCTATTTGCTTGCGCAGTTGTGTTTCGAAATCGGCGATGCGTACCTGGCTGGCATCTGTATTGACGAGATTCGCCAGATCAAAACTGCTGGCGGTGGTTTCCAGCGCGGAGCCGACAAAGGTGCGAATCTGCCGCGCGGCTTCATCGGGCTGGTTCTGCACCGCACGCATGAAACGTTGCACATTGTCCGGATCGCCCTGCACCTGCCACGCCACGTAGGCCTGAACGATGATGCGCAGACCGTCCCGTGTGCCGACATCCTGCAAACCGCTGGACGTGGTACGCAGCCGCAGATCCACAGGGATCGCTGCTTCGAACGGTGCCGGCCAGCGCCAGCCCAGTCCCGGCTCCAGCAAGACCCGTGAGGGGTTGCCGAAGCGCGTGATCACCGTGGCCTCACCCGAGCGCACCTGCACCAGGCTCGCGGCAGCGACCGCAAACGCCACCAGCAATGCCGCCCACCCCATCCGACGCCATGGGAATGGACCGGCCTCCTGCGGATCGCCGTGATGATGATGGCCGTGGTGATGGTGCCCGCCATGGCCGTGATCGTGGCCGCCGTGGTCATCGTGATCGTGAGTATGGGACTGGCTCAATTGGCAGCTCCTGGCTGAGCGGTTTTACGCGACGGCGCAGGGTCAACCGGCAGCGTGAACGTACGGAGGTCGATGGTCGGCGCATTGCTGCTGCCGCCCAGACGATGATCAAGAATCAACAATTTGGCGTTGGCCAACCCTTGGGACAACTGACTGAAATACTGCTCCAGCACAAAGGCCTGACCGGCGCTGGCATAGGCTTTTTGTTCGGCGTTGAATTTCAGGTCCGCTGCCTGGGCGCCGGCATTGATTTCGCGGGCGCTGGCCGTCGCCTGATCGCGGGCGATGCTGGCCTGCAACTGCGCCTGATTGGTAGCTTCGGCAGCGGCGCCACGTTCACGGGCGATCAAGGCTTGCGCGCCAATCTGCGCCGCTTGCACGCCGTGATAGGCATTGGCTGCACCGGCCGGAGGGTGAATAGCCTCGACCACCGTGGCGAGAATTTCCACGCCGCTGTCGAGTTTTTGCAGGTCCGCCTGAACCGCGCGGCCGATCTCTTCAGCCAGCCCTACCCTGTCCTCGCCAAGCAATCCGTCGAGGGTGCGCGAGGCGAAGTCGTGAACCAGGATTTGGCTGGCGGTGCTGCGAATCAACATCGGTACATCGGCACTGTTATAGGTCGCAGCCAACGCCGCCTCATCGCTGAGGCCAATGCGATAGACGAAACGCACGTCCATGTTGACGATCTGAAAGCTCTGCTTGTCGGCTCGGCTGCTGGCGATCACCTGGGACTTGTCGTTCACATGGCTGGCGTCCCACAGACGATTGGCAACTGCCGGGGCCGGGCCTTCAGCGGGGTCCGCCTGAGCAGGGGCCGTGGTTTCGCCAACACTGGTGGCCAACTCGTGTACCACGCCATTCTCGACGCTCAACACCCGGCCCAATGGCCAAGGCAACCCCATATGCAAACCTGGGCCAAACACCTCCACTGGCTTACCGAATCGTTCGTAGATGCCACGCTCTTGCAGGGCAATTTCGTGAATGCCGGTCAGCGACCAGCCAACAAGCGCAACCACCGCCAACACCGGCAGGAAGGCCCGACGCATGTAACTGAAGGCCCAGATCTGCCGCAGATCGATGCCGAAGCGGTTATGCAATTCGTGCTGCAACGCCAGCAATGGCTGTGGTGGCCAGCGCAACATGTCAGCGATAAAACTGCGCGCCAGTAGCTCTGGCTCAAGACGTTCACGGCGCGGGCTGAACAATGACAACACCGCGCGCAGCAACAGTTCTGCCGCCACCAGCCCCGGCAGCAGTCCAATCAACACCGCCAGGCGTACGGGCCATACCGAGGTTTCATCGGCAAACAACAGACAAAAAGCACCGAGCGCCAGGCTGATGATCGCCACACGGATCAATTGCGCCAACGTGGCGGCTTCAGGCCATTGCGCGGTGTTTTCCTGCGCCAGATGACGCTCCATCACCAACAGGCCGAACGCCAACAGCAAGAAGCACGCTGCCCCGACATTGGCTGCCAGCCCCAGTGCTGCCGGGGGCAATGTGAGGTTCCAGGCCTGTTCGACGCCCAATACCGCCAACAATGCCCAGCCACCAAGCCACAGCGTTGGCGCACCGATTTGCCCGAGCAGGTGCTGCGATTGCAGGCTGATCCGGTCCAGTAAACGCTCATACCACCCCGAAGGCGCGACAGATTCGTCGACAGCAATCACCTTCCCCACGGGGTTCATGGCGCGAGCACGCCACTGGGCCACCCACCAGGCCGATTGCAAACCCGCCATCAACACGACAAACGCCATGCTCAGGTTCAGCAGCAATGTTGGCCACAGTGTTTGCGAGGAAAACAGCCCGGCAAAAAACGCCAGCAGCACACCTACCGTCGCGAGCACGCCCGCACCGATGGCGAACTGGCGCAAACGCCGCCCTTGAATGAACGCCTGCTGAAAGCGCGGCAACCCGGCTAACGGCGTTTCATCAACATCGAGATCGACTTGCATACCACCCCAGAGTGTCTTCGCTTGCATGGCAATTCGTTACGATATAACGAAAATGGTGAAATTTTCGTACTCGAGCGCGCTATCTAAAGATGCCCAACCTGTCGCTTGGCTGAAGCCTTGACCGAAATGCGGCAGAACGCACATATTACGTTCGTAATTTTACTCAGGAACTACTTTTACCCATCCCTTCCCCATTCGATCCAGGAGTACATCCATGAGCACTTATGACGTCGTGATACTCGGCGGTGGCCCCGGCGGTTACAACGCGGCGATCCGCGCCGGACAACTGGGTCTGAAAGCTGCCTGCGTGGAAGGACGCGCCACACTCGGCGGCACCTGCCTGAACGTCGGTTGCATGCCATCCAAGGCGTTGCTGCATGCCTCCGAACTGTACGACGCGGCCAAGGGCGCGGAATTCGCCAATCTGGGGATCGAAGTCAAACCCGTGCTCAACCTCAACCAGATGATGAAGCAAAAGGATGAAAGCGTTACCGGGCTGACCAAGGGCATCGAGTTTCTTTTCCGCAAGAACAAGGTCGACTGGATCAGAGGCTGGGGCCACATCGACGGGCCGGGCAAAGTCACGGTGACCGATAGCGCCGGCGGCAAGACCGAACTGAGTGCCAGGGACATCATCATCGCCACCGGTTCCGAGCCTACGCCCCTGCCCGGCGTGGATATCGATAACAAACGCATCCTCGACTCCACCGGTGCCCTAGCGCTGACCGAGGTGCCCAAGCATCTGGTAGTGATCGGCGCCGGCGTGATCGGCCTGGAGCTGGGTTCGGTCTGGCGACGCCTTGGGGCACAGGTAACGGTGGTCGAGTTTCTCGACCGGATCTGCCCAGGCGTGGACATCGAAGCCGGCAAAACCCTGCAGCGCTCCCTGAGCAAACAAGGCTTGAGTTTCAAATTGAGTTCAAAAGTGACCAGCGCCACCACCTCCGCCACCGGCGTGCAGCTCAGCATCGAGCCTGCCGCAGGCGGTGCCGCCGAATTGCTTGAAGCCGATTACGTGCTGGTGGCCATCGGGCGCCGACCTTATACACAGGGCCTGGGCCTGGAGAACGTCGGCCTCGCCACGGACAAGCGCGGCATGCTCGCCAACAAGGGGCATCGCACCGAAGCCGTCGGGGTCTGGGTGATTGGTGACGTGACCTCCGGCCCCATGCTCGCCCACAAGGCCGAGGACGAAGCCATGGCCTGCGTCGAGCAGATGGTCGGCAAGGCTGGCGAGGTCAATTACAACCTGATCCCCAGTGTGGTCTACACCAAACCGGAGCTGGCCAGCGTCGGCAAAACCGAAGAGCAGCTCAAGGCTGAAGGTCGGGCGTACAAGGTCGGCAAATTTCCCTTTACCGCCAACAGCCGGGCGAAGATCAACCACGAGACCGAAGGCTTCGCCAAAGTGCTGGCCGATGAACGCACGGACGAAGTCCTCGGCGTGCATCTGGTTGGCCCGAGCGTCAGTGAAATGATTGGCGAGTATTGCGTGGCCATGGAGTTCAGCGCCTCGGCCGAAGACATCGCCCTGACCTGCCATCCACACCCGACTCGCTCCGAGGCCTTGCGCCAGGCGGCGATGAATGTGGAGGGGATGGCGACGCAGATGTAAGACTTGAAGAGTTGCAGTGACTGATTTATCGCCTTCGCGAGCAAGCCCGCTCCCTGTAGGAGCGAGCTTGCTCGCGATGCAAACGACTCGGTCTACAGCGGCAAATGCTCCAGCGGCAACACCCCCGGGGCCTTCACAGTATGAATCGCAAAGTTGCTGCGGATGTCGCTCACCCCCGGCAACTTCAACAAACGCCCGGTGAGAAACCGGTCATAGGCACGCAAGTCCGGCACCACTACCTGCAGCAGAAAATCCGACTCTCCTGATACCAGAAACGCCGAAATCACCTCCGGCAATGCCGTCACCGCCAGGCGGAAGGCTTCGGCTTGCTCATCGTTATGACGCTCGACCTTGACCCCGACAAACACTGTCAGCCCCAACCCCACTTCGTCGCGATCCAGATTGGCCTGGTAGCCGCGAATCACCCCCGCCTCTTCAAGCATCCGCACCCGGCGCAAGCATGGCGATGCCGACAGGCCGATCTCGTCTGCCAGTTGCACATTGCTCAGGCGGCCATCCCGTTGCAGTGCGGCGAGAATCTTGCGGTCGTAGGCGTCGAGTTTCATGGTTTGGTAGATCCTGATGGTTCAATCTTGATTAAGTGGCAGATTATGCCAATACATGACCCGATAGAAGCTGACAACGCAAGCACCTGCCCCGCCCTTCAGCCCTAGACTGGCACGACCAAATCGACAACGAATGGGGTGCAACATGCAAGGTCTCTGGCTGTTTTTCATGGCACTGGCGGTGGTCTACCTGTTGCCGGGGCCCGACATGATCCTGCTGTTGCAGACCGGTGCCCGCCAAGGCAAAGGCGCCGCGCTGGCCACGGCCGTGGGCCTGGGTATTGCCCGGGGTTGCCATGTGGCATTGGCGGCGCTGGGGCTGGCGGCACTGTTCAAGGCAGCGCCCTGGACGTTCGACGTGGTACGCCTGGCCGGTGCCGCGTACCTGCTGTGGATCGGCATTCAGTGCCTGCGAACCACGATGCTGCCGAGCCTCACCAGCGCCGACACAACCGGCGAAAAACCGCGCTGGGGCGCAGCCATCCGACGCGGACTGCTGACCAACCTGCTCAATCCCAAGGCACTGCTGTTCTGCTCGGTGCTGCTACCGCAATTCATCGACCCACAGTCTGGGCCGGTGCTCGGGCAATTTGCGACCTTGGGCGTGGTGCTGGTTAGTGTCGGGTTGCTGTTCGACAGCGCATACGCCCTGGTCGGCGCCGCACTCGGCCGTTGGCTGCAAAGCAGCCCCTCAGCCCAGCGCCTGCAACAATGGTTGTTCGGCAGCCTGTTGATCGGTTTCGCCGTGCGGCTGACCTTTGTGCAACAGGCTTGAACCTCACTGCGCCTTGCGGCGGCGGCGTTTGAACATCAACAGCGCCGCTGCCGCGAACACCACTACGCTACCAACCTGTAAAGGCATCTTGTACGGTCGCAAGGCCGAACGCGCAGCGTCGGTCACTTGGGTCACGTAGCGTTTGTCGGCGTTTTCGAAGTCGGGGTACGGGCACTGGTGGCCGAAATCGGCGGCCCATTCCACGTAAGGCCCTTCTTTGACATAACGCCGATATATCGCACTTTGCTCTTCGAGGCTGCTGTTCCACCCCGACGCCTCGCACAGCACCGCCGCAAACGCCTGACTGGTGTGAGGCAAGTTATCCGCCGCCTTGCTCGCCAGCGCGGTGGCCACGAAGCGATAGTGATAACGCTGATCAGGCTGGGCTGCGCTGGCCTGCTGGCGCTTCACTTCGTCCTCGGCCACCAAAGGACCGACCTTGAGTTCGGTGTTTTCGAGACTGTAGTTACCGCCGAACGTGGCGTAATCCGGCGCCATTTCGTAGCCCAGGATGTCCATCCCCCACTCGCGTGCCGTCCAGGCCGCATTGAACAGAGCGGCGGCGCGACGGGTCGGCCACCAGGCTGAATCAGCTGCCAGACGTTGCTCGCCATACAGCTTTGCCTTGTGCCGCAAGCCGTCATTGTCGAAGTACGCCGGCGCCTGCTCGTAATGCCCCTCGCGCAACAGCCGACGGCCCAGCAGATTGCGCAGGCTCGCCGCCACCGGCAAGGGCACATAGTTGTCGCGGTCCTGCTGGCTGAGCGGCGGCGGGGCCGGCACTTGAGTGTCTACGTAGTGCTTGAGTTCTTCGAGGGTCAACACGCGCTCGGCAACGGTGGCGGCGTCGAACCAGTAAATGCTCTGGCTGCGATACAGCTGATCGAAGGCTTGCAGGTAATCCCCGCGTTGCAGGGCCAGGATCGCACTTTCACCCTCGACCCGGCATTTGGGCTGGAGCGTTTCGTAATCGAAGTCCGGTGTGCGGCGCTCGCCCCAGGATTCATTCTGCGGGAAGGCCTGCGCCGCTTTGGCATAGGCTGCGGCGGCCGCGCTCTTGTTGCCCTCGCGCACCGCCAGTTTCGCCCGCAACCACCAGGCCAACCCACCATCGCCAGCCTGTTCGAGGAAAGCCTTGGCGCTGGCGTAATCACCCTGTTGATAATTCATTGCCGCCAGGCGGTCGGCGTTTTCGAGGCTGCCACGGGTACTGTTTTGCAGCAGCTTGATCATTTTCTGTTCGTTGGGCGGTTGATCACCGAACGACCACCCCAACCGACTGATCAGCGATGCTGTCACCAATTGCTGCACTGGCTGGCCCTTGAGCAACTCGGCCACTTGATCATCCGGCAGCGTCATCAGGTCCGCCATCAACAGCTTCAACGAGGTGTAGCCCACCGCGGAGCCGTGCAGATTCTGCGTGGCGTACAACTCGATGGCGCGGTTCCAGTCGCCAGCGGTGCGCACCACCCGGGCTTCTTCACCGAGGCTCGCGACACCCAGTTCCAGTGGATCACTGAAGCCGTCGATGCTCAGTTGCCGGGTTTGCTCGAAGGCGTCACGGGATTGTTCGAGCAGATCCGGAGCCGCATTGGCTTCGGCGCTCATGGCGAACAACGCTCGACCCAACGAGTAAGCCGCCCAGGTACTGCGCGAGGCCCGTTGCTCTGCGGGCAGGGCCAGCACTTTCTTGAAATACCCGGCGGCCAAGGCGGGATCACCCACGGCAAATGCCACAGCGCCGGCCAGGTACAACCTGAGCTCAGGCGGCAGTTGCGCGCCCTCGCTTTCGACCTGGCGGGCATCGGTCAGGCTGCGCAAGTGTTTCACCAACACCTGTTGTTCGGCGGAAAGTCCCGCCTGCTCGGCTTGATCGCGCAGCGCTACAGCGTCAGGTACATCCGTGTAGTCAACGCCAGCGGCGACGTTCTTCAACCCGTTGATGGCGTGACCGAGGCGGCTGATTTCGAAGCTGAAGTTGCCTTCCGGCAGTTCCGCCAGCGACTGGCCTCGGTTATCCAGCAGGCGCATGGGGAAGTCCGGACCGCAGGCCAGTGCCGAACCCAGCGGCAGGCTGAGGCTCAGGCAAAGCAAATGACGCGGCCAGTTACGGGTGAACATTCGAACCTCCTTGATCAATGTGTGCGCAGCGAGCCCAACCAACGGCACGCTGTCCGCCGGCCGGTATTCGGCCATCACGCAGGCGGGTGAAGGTAAGCAGATCCGGACGCTGTTGCAACGCGTAACCGGCCAAGGCATCGGCCCCCTCACAACCGCTGACCGCCAGTGTCAGGCGTTCGGGCCAGGCGCTGTCGAGATTGCCCTGGTTGCTGATGCCGATGTCATAGAGGCCATTGTCGGCCGAGAGTTTCAGTTTCAATTGACTGTCGAGGACATCACCACGCGCCACGGCGAGCAAAGTGGTCAAGCTCCAGGCCCGACGGTCGTTGGCCAATGGCAGGCGAAACCAGATCAGGCCCGCCAGATGTTTCGGTGGATCGGCACGCAACTCGGTGCCGAGGGTGCGCAATGACTGAGGGTCGGCAAGCAATTCCCGACGCAGCCCTTCACGCTCCACCGTCACTTCGCTTTCCACAACGGGCGCGCCACCCGCCGAGGGCAGCAACGCCACGCCATAGGCCGGCAGCGCCAGATAGAACGGTTTCGTCGTGATACGGCTCCAGGCCTTCGCCCATTGCCGGGCCTGATCAGCATCGAACAAGCCACGACGCGGATCGCTCACCGCGTGCACCTGCAACACACTGCTGTCGACTGTGGATAACAGCGCCGGCAGTTCGCGACTGTCGAGCCAGGATGGCAACGCGGTGATGCTCAGTACCAGCGAAGTCGGCAATGCTCCGCGCAACTGCGCGAGAAATTGGCGGTACTCCGGTAGCCGAGCGTTACCGGCATCGTGGTCGATTTCCACGCCGGCGAGGTTCAGCCCATGTCCCTTCCAGTCGCCGATCACCTGGCGGATTTGCGCTGTGATCTCATCCTGATCCAGCGCCTTGAGCTGCCCATCCAGGCGAATCACCGCAATCACCGGCCGGCCATCGCGCTTGAGCAGTGCCGGGTCAATCCGGGCCCGACTCCAGCCCGCGTTGGGAAAGGCCTGCAAGGCCAGCACCCGCAACATCGAAAAGTCGGCGCGGCTATCCCTGAGGGCAGCGTCGTGGGCCGGCGTCCACTGCCGCTGCCAGACGTAAAGCTGTTGATCCAGCGGCGGTGCATCCTGTCTTTCGCAACCGGTGGTGAGCGCCAGCGCCATCAGCAAGACCATCGAGCGAGTGAAAAAAACCATTGAAACGCCTGTTCCTGAAATGCAGAAAGGGCCTGTGCGGTGAATGCCAGTCAGTTAAGCGTTTAAACACCGCAAACCTTGTGGGAGCGAGCTTGCTCGCGATGACGGTTGGACAGTCACACAAGGGGTGCCTGACGGTCCGCTATCGCGAGCAAGCTCGCTCCCACAATGTCCGGGGCTTAACTGATAGGCACTACCCTCTGCGGCCCTTGTTCGTTCTGCCCCTACCCTACTCAGCCATCGACCGGCGGGCAATGTTCGCCTGCAATGATATTCAGATATCGAGTACCAGCGGTTGCGCGCCCTGCGCCGGAATCGCACAGCAAATCAGCACCTGTCCGTCATCCGGCACCTCCGCTGGCGGCAGTGGGTAATGCACCTGACCGCTGATCAAGCGCGTTTTGCAGGTGCCGCAGGAGCCGCCGCGACAACTGAATTCCGGGCGCAGGCCACGGCTTTCCGCCAACTCCAGCAAGCTGCCGCCGTCTGGCTGCCAGCGCGCCTCCTTGGCCGAACGCTGGAACACCACGGGCACGGACGTGGTGGCGGCTGGCGGTTGTTCGATGACCACCGCATCGGGGTCCGGTCGCCGGCGCAAGGTGGACGGGCCGAAGGTTTCGGCGTGAATCCGCGAATCGCGAATGTCCAACTCGCGCAAGCCGTCGTACAACGCCTGGGTAAAACTCCCGGGACCGCAGACCACAAAATCCGGCTGATCGTAGTCCTCGACTGTCAGCAGATCCTTGAGCAGCGCGACGTCGATCCGTCCACTGAGGTCGAAGTCCTCTCCTTGTATCGCCTCGGCTTCCGGTTGACTGAGCAAACGCACTACCCGCACCGCGTCACCGGCATCCTCGAGCAAGCGATCCAGTTCGCGGCGAAATGGCTGGTCGGCCAGCGTGCGCGAACTCTGGATGAACCATGTGGGCCGGATACGCCGGGTGCGTAACCCTTGGTAAACCACTTCCCGCAGCATCGATAACAGCGGCGTGATGCCAACCCCGGCCGCCAACAACACCAATGGTCGACGCTCATGGGGCGCCACGGTGAAATGCCCTTGCGGCGCCCGCGCCTCCAGCAGGTCGCCGACACGAATCTGCTCATGCAAATGCGTAGACACCCGTCCGTCACGCTTCACGCTGATGCGGAAAAAATCATCGGACGGTGCGCTCGATAAACTGTACGTGCGGATATGCACATCGCCGTCAATGTTCAGGCGCAAAGGCAAATGCTGCCCGGCCTGGAACAGTGGCAACCCCGCTCCGTCGGCGGGCTCCAGGTAAAGCGAGCGAATGCTGTGGCTTTGCGCTTCAATCCGCGTCACCCGCAACGGCCGCCACTGATCGCCCAGGGCCTTGGCCTGCAAACGCGCCTTGGCCTGCTCCCAGGTACCGGTGAGCAAACTGGTGGGTGAAACGCCATCGAAGCGCCAGCGCAACGACAGGGCAGCCGGACGACGTACCACTTGCTCGACATCGATCGTCCACAGGCGCTCGGCCCCCTGGAACGCCTCGACCTGAGGACCGTCCAGGATGATTTCGGTGCGCCCACTGAGCTGCAGCAAATCACCGGTATTGAAATCGATGAACAACAACCCGGCCCGGGGATTGAGCAGCAGGTTGCCCAAGGTGTTGAAATGCAGGTTGCCGGCGAAATCCGGAATGGTCAGGCGATTGCCTTCCACCTGTACGAAACCGGCCTGACCGCCGCGGTGAGAAACATCCACCGAGCGTTCACCGTCGACGTCCACATAACTGGCAACGAAAAAGGTGTCCGCCTCGGCGATCATGGCTTTGCTCGCGTCATCCAGTTCGCCGAAATGCTGGGCGGCACGGGTCGCAGGATCGGTCAGCGGCACCGAGCGAAACTGGCGCAACTGAATGTACTGCGGGCAATTGCCGAAGGACTGGTCCACCGTCACCGCGAAACCATCCATGGTCATGGCACTGACATGCCCATTGATGCGGTTACGGCGGCGGGTGTGCAACTCGATGCCCAGCAGTCCGATGGCCGAGCCTTCGCTCAACTGCGCGGGATCATCAAAGGCCGGCAGACTGCGAAATTGCAGCAAGCCAGGTTCTGGCGAATGTGCGAAACCGGGCTGGCCTTCAAGGACACTGGCCCAGGGATGACCGTCGGCATCCACCGCTGCGTACAGCATGAACGGCAATTGTTGATAGAAGGTGCGGTGCTGGTCCGGCATCTCGCTGCGAATCACCTTACGACCGAACGCCTCCATTCGTTCGGCAACGCCCACATGCGCCTGCAATTGTTTCTCGCCGGCATGCCAGGGTGAACGGTCCATACGGCTGCTCCCTTGCGCCTGTGGCGCAGAACGGGGCGGCCCGGCAACACCGGGCCACCAGCATCAGGCGGTTTTTTGCAGGCCGGCGACGGTGCGCGGCATGCCGACAAAACCCGGCAAGGCTTCGATGCGGGCCAGCCAGGCACGAATGTTGGTGTACTCGTCCAGCGACACATTGCCCTCAGGCGCATGGGCGATGTAGCTGTAGGCGGCGACGTCGGCAATCGTCGGATCAGTGCCGGCCAGATACGGCGTATCGGCCAATTCGTGATCGATTACCTTGAGCACGGTATGGGCATAGGCAATCACTTCTGCAGCGTTGTAAGGCGCGCCGAACACAGTAATCAATCTTGCCCGGGCAGGGCCGAAGGCAATCGGACCGGCCGCCACCGACAACCAGCGTTGGACCTTGGCGGCCCCTACCGGATCAGCCGGCAGCCAGCGACCGTTGCCGTACTTTTGCGCCAGGTAAACCAGAATCGCGTTGGAATCGGCCAACACCACGCCCTTATCATCAATCACCGGCACCTGACCGAAAGCATTGAGCGCGAGGAACGCCGGTTGCTTGTGTTCGCCTTTGGCGAGGTCAACGAAGATCAATTCGGTCGGCAGTTTCAGCAGGGACAGCATCAACTCGACACGATGAGCGTGGCCGGAACGTGGGAAGTTGTAGAGTTTGATCGCTTGCATGGTCGACACCTCGGGTGAGTGCTGCTGTTCAGGGGAGAGATGGGTCGTATCTTCTACCCTCGACCAAAACAACAGAATCACCAGCAAACGCAATCCATTATTTCACCGGATGAAATAACTCAACGCCTGAGCGCCGGATGCTCGCGCAGCGTGTTCACCGCGAAATCAACAAAACTGCGCACCCGGGCCGGTGCTTTACGTCCGCCCTGATAGACCACATGGATGGGCAACGGCGGCAGTTCGAAGTCCGCCAGAATGATTTCCAGCTCTCCGGCAGCCACCTTGCCCGCCACTTGATAAGACAGCACCCGCGTGAAGCCCAACCCCAAACTGGCCGCCGTGATGGCTGCCTGATTCGCCGTCACCACCAGCCGCGGTTCAGCCCGCACGCTCAAGGTTTCGCCGTCTTCAATGAATGGCCAACTCCTGAGTTGGCCAATAGCAGAAGTCGCAATAATCGGCGCCTGGGCCAGTTCCCGGGGATGTCTGGGCCGACCATGACTGGCCAGAAACTGTGGCGATGCGCAGATCACCCGCCGCACCTCGCCCACGCGGATCGCATGCTGGTTGCTGTCGGGGAGCTCGCCGATGCGGATGGCCACATCAACGCCCTCCTCGACCACGCTCACCACCCGGTCCACCAGCAGCGCGTTGATGCAGACCTCGGGGAATTGCGTCAGATAACTCACCATCAACGGCGTGACAAACAGCTCGCCAAACAAGACCGGTGCGGTGATGGTCAGTTGCCCACGGGGATGGATATGGCTGCCCGCTGCCGAGTCCTCGGCTTCCTGCACCTCGGCGAGAATTCTCCGACAATCCTCCAGATATCGTTGACCGGCCTCGCTCAAATAAACGCTGCGCGTCGTACGCGTGAGCAGTTGTGTGCCTATTCGCTTCTCCAGCGCTGCGACCGCTCGGGTGACGCTGGCCGCCGACAGACCCAAACCCCGCGCCGCCGCCGAAAAACCCTGCTCCTTGGCGACAGCAGCGAAGACCTGCATTTCCTGGAAGCGGTCCATGGGACTGTCCTCATTTCAGATAGATAAACCGCAACCGAAGGCCGGAATGTTAAGCGCAAATGTTCAACAACATAGTTGGGCGCCGGACCATCAGGTAAATCAATGGGCTACTGCACTGTAGCGCCTGCACCGTAAAAACCAAGCGTGTCACAAACCTCAAAAAGCGGACCGGGGATTATTGATAATTAATGACGATTATTTTCTTGCGACGGGTGCGACTGTTGGCAATTATTCTGATCAGCCCGCTGCAACGGCAAATGCCCGGTAGAGAAAAAGGAGCCATTGGCTCAGCTTCCAAACCGCTTCAGTCAAGGGCTCGCAGCGGACTCCATCAACTGCAGCAGGATTCCAGCCTGTATAAACAGGCGGAATATACGACTGCTCCTATACTACAAACCACCTGTTACCTATTGGGTTTTTGGTAGGTACCTCATTGAAGTTTTCTCTACTTAAAGTAAGGCGTTATCGGTTTTTAACGCTTTGACGGCTGCCCGTCGATCCTGCTTTATGGATTCACTTAGTAGGGAAGAGTTGAACTTCAACGGCCTGGCTAACCTGTGTGACACAGCAAGGAGTTCGACAATGTTGCGCACTAACATTTCCGCTAGAGCACTGTCCGGTGGTTTGCTCGATGTACTGATTCGCGCCGGGTTGATTACGGTGCTGGTACTGTTCTGCTTCCAGATCTTCCACCCCTTCCTCAACCTTATGCTCTGGGCAATGATTCTGGCCATTACCCTGTATCCCCTGCATGCGCTCATCAAGCGCAAGCTGGTCAACAAGGACGGTCGTGCCGCCACCCTGATCGTGGTGGTCGCCCTGGCTTTGCTGATGGTACCGATCTACCTGCTGGGCACCTCGATCAGTGAATCGGTCCAGGGCACCCTGGCGGTTCTCAAGTCCGATACGTTGCAGATTCCGCTCCCCAGCGAAAAAATCGCTTCCCTGCCGCTCATAGGCGAGCCGCTCTATGGCTACTGGATGCAGGCCGCCACCGACATGAGCAGCGTGCTCATGAAGCTGATGCCTTACATCAAGTCCGTCGGCCTGACCTTGTTGGGCAAAATGGCCGATGTTGGCGTGGGCTTTCTGTTGTTCATCGGCGCCCTGATCATTGCCGGCGTGTTCATGGCCTATGGCGAAAACGGCGAAAGAAGCGCCCTGGCCATCACCTCGCGCCTTTCCGGACCAGAGCGTGGGCCACGCATTACCGTGCTCTGCACTGCAACCATCCGCGCGGTCGCCCAGGGCGTAGTGGGCATCGCGTTCATTCAGATGTTGCTGGTCGGTGTGGGCTTCGTGCTCATGGGTGTCCCCGGTGCCGGGCTACTGGCCATGGTGGCGCTGTTGATGGGGATCATGCAATTGCCGGTACTGCTGGTGACCCTTCCGGTGATCGCTTTTGTCTTCGCCACCGAAGGGACCAGCCTGGCCACCGTCGTGTTTGGCATCTACAGCCTGATTGCCGGGATGGCCGACAACGTCCTCAAACCGTTGATGCTGGGTCGTGGCGTCGATGTTCCGATGCCGGTGATTCTGATTGGCGCCCTGGGCGGCATGGTAAGCGGCGGCTTCATCGGTTTGTTCATCGGGCCGGTGGCGCTGGCGGTGGGCTACCAATTGTTCTGGCAATGGGTCCAGGACCAACCGTCTGCCGAGCTAATGAACGAGACACCCGAGATCGAGGCGTTGAACGATCAGCGTCCTGTCTGAGGAGTTTGCGCTTGATGCCACGCCCTGCTCGCATCAGCCGGCTTCTGCTCTGTGGCACCGTCGTCCTGGGGGGCTGTGTACAACTGGGCCCGGATTTCCAGTCGCCGGCCCAGCCCTGGGTCGACCACTGGAACAGCCCGGCCCTGGAGGTCGCCGGCCAACAACGCGCGCAACCTGACAGCCGCCAATGGTGGCGCGTGTTCAACGACCCGGTGCTGGACCATTTGATGGCCGAAGCCGATGCCCACAACGCCGACCTGCACCTCGCTGGCCTGCGGGTCATGGAGTCCCGGGCGCAATTGGGTATCGCCCTGAGTGGACGCTACCCGCAATTGCAGCAGGCCAGCGCCGACAGCCTGTACTTGAACCGTCGACAATCGGGCGGCGCCAACCCTCAGGACACGCATTTCTGGCAATACAGCGCCGGTTTCGATATCGGCTGGGAGCTGGATTTCTGGGGGCGTTTCAGCCGTGCCATCGAGTCGGCGGACGCATCCTGGTTTGCCGCCCAGGCCAACTATGAAAATGCCTTGGTGCTGTTGCACGCGCAACTGGCGCAAAACTACTACGCCTTGCGAACCGCCGAGGCGCGCCTGGCCATCGCCCGCAGTAACGCCAAATTGCAAAAACGCAGCTACGAGATCACCGAGCGCCTGTTCAACAGCGGGGCCGAAGCCGAACTTGATCTGCAACAAGCCAAGACCCAGTACCTGGGCACCCTCAGTACCATCCCGGATTTCGAGAGCCAGGTGGCGAGCTTGCGCAATGCGTTGTCCACCCTGATCGGCCAGCCACCCGGCTCGATCCCTGACCTCAATCGCAACACCGGCTTAGTGCCGCTGCTCGATACTGCGGTCTTGCAGGATGTGCCGGCCAACCTGCTGGTGCGGCGCCCCGATGTTCGTGCTGCCGAGTTGCAAGTGGCGGCGCAGTCGGCGTTGATCGGTGTGGCCGAGACTGACCTGTACCCCTCCATCAGCCTGCTGGGCAGCATCGTCTGGTCTGCCAGCTCGCTCAGCGGTGCATCCAACACCCTGGACATGGTGGCCGGCCCCAGTTTGCGCTGGGACATCTTCGACCACGGCCGGATCACCAACAACGTCCGCGTGCAGGATGCGCGCTTGCAGCAACTGATCGTTATCTACCAGGACAGCGTGCGCCAGGCGGCACGCGAGGCGGACGACGCCGCGACCGGCTTGATCAAAGCACTGGAGCGCGACCGGATCCTCAGCGATGCATCGGTGGCCGCCGAACGTTCGGTGACCCTGGCCAATGCCCAATACCGCGAAGGCTATTCCGATTTCCAGCGCGTGCTGGATGCCCAGCGGGCCCTGTTTGCCCAACAGGATATCTACCTGGTCAACCGTGGCACCGCGGTCAACAGCCTGATCGCCCTATACAAGGCTCTGGGCGGAGGCTGGTACAGCGACCAGCCGATGATCGACCCGGCCACCCGCAAACAAATGCAAGAACGGACCGATTGGGGCGATCTGCTCGACGAACCGAAGGAAAGTGCCAATGACTGACAGCCAACAACCGGCCGCCGAGAAAGCCCCGACACCTGCCGCCGACCCTGCGAAAAAAGCGATCAACTGGGTGGTGCTGCTGATCATCCTGAGTCTGGTCTGGTACCTGATGGCCGACCGTTACACCCCCTACACGCAACAGGCACGGGTGCAGGCCTTCATTGTACCGGTGGCCGCCGAGGTATCCGGCCGGGTGACCAAGGTGCATGTACGCAACAACCAGGACGTAAAGGCTGGCGAATTGCTGTTTGAAGTCAACCCGGAGCAGTACCAGATTGCCGTCGATCGCGCTCGCGCCGACCTTGAGTCGACCCGTCGCCAGGTGGGCGCCAACACCGCCGGTGTCGACTCCAAGCAAGCATCACTGCGTGCATCCCAGGCCAACGAGCTCAAGGCACGCCAGGACATCCAGCGGCTTGAACGCCTGTACAGAGAAGACCCGGGCACCATCTCGCTGCGACGCCTGGAGATATCCCGCGCCACCCTGGAAGAATCCATCAGCCAGGTCGCCGCGGCCAAGGCCGAAGTGCAACGTGCGCGCGAACAACAGGGCGGTAACGAAGACGAAAACGCCCAGTTGCTCAGCGCCGCCAGCAACCTTGAAAAAGCCGAGCTGGACTTGAGCAATACGAAGGTCCACGCGCGCTCGGCCGGCCTGATCACCGATCTGCGCACCGATGTCGGCCAGTTTGCTTCCGCCGGTGCGCCGGTGATGACCCTGATCGCCATCCACGATGTCTGGATCAGCGCCGACATGACCGAAAACAACCTGGGAAGTGTCCAGCCAGGGACGCCGGTGTCCATCGTCCTCGACGCCCTGCCGGGGAGAATTTTCAAAGGCCATGTGCGTAGCGTCGGCTATGGCGTCGATATCGGCCAGACCACCCAGCCGGGCAGCCTGCCGAAAGTGGAGAACAGCCGCGATTGGTTGCGCCCTGCCCAGCGCTTTCCGGTGATCATCGAGTTCGAGCCCGGTGAGTTGACCAGCCCGCAAGGCATCCGGTCCGGCGGGCAGGCCGAAGTCATGGCATTTCCGAGTGAAAGTAACCCGCTGAATTTCCTGGGTCGCCTGTTCCTGCGCCTGATGAGCTGGATGTCCTATGCGTATTGAGCGCCCGCCCCGGGTTCAGCGCGCCCTGCGCCTGAGCTTCGGCACGGCGCTGTGCCTGGCGGCGAGCTTTGGTCTGGCCCTGCCCATCCCGTTCCTCTCTCCGATGCTGGCGCTGATGATGCTGGCAGCGATGAACCGACCATTGCCGTTCAAGGCCAGCCTGGGCCTGATCCTGATCCTTATGCTGACCACCGGGACCGGCCTGTTGCTCATTCCCCTGCTGCGTTACTACCCGTTCAGCGGTGTGCTGCTGGTAGGGCTATGCCTGTTCCTGGCCTTCGGTTATGGCTTGCGCGGCGGCAACCCGCTGGTGGCGACGTTTCTGGTGGTGGGCCTGACCTTGATCAGTTCGGCCGGAACCGCTGAATTCGCCCTGGCGCTTGAGGTGATCGTGGCCCTGGTCAAGGGGCTGTTCCTTGCCGTCACCACGCTGACCATAAGCCATTGGCTGTTTCCCGACCCCGCCAGTGCCCCCGCGGCCAAACCCGGCCCGAGCCTTACTCCAACCGAAAGCAGTTGGCTGGCGCTACGTGCCACGCTGGTGGTACTGCCGACTTTCCTGCTGGCCATGATCGACCCGGCCAGCTACCTGCCGATCATCATGAAAGCCGTCAGCCTCGGCAAACAAAGCTGCGCGACCAGTGCCCGCACCGCCGGCCAGGAGTTGCTCGGCTCGACCCTGCTCGGTGGCCTGATGGCAATTCTTTTCTGGTGCGCACTCAGCCTGTTCGTCAACCTGTGGATGTTCTTTCTGTGGATGCTGCTGTTCGGTTTGCTGGTGGCCAGAAAACTCTACGGTGTGGCCATGACTCGACAACCACCGAGTTTCTGGCTCAACAGCCTGGCGACCCTGATCATTCTGCTCGGCCAATCGGTACAGGACAGTGCGGCGGGCAAGGACGTCTACACCGCCTTCGCCATCCGCATGGGCCTGTTCATACTGGTGACCTTGTACGCCTGTGTCATGGTCCATCTGCTGGACATGCGGCGGGAGCGTCGAATTACGACCGCCTAGAAACAGAAAAACCCCCTGAGAAGGGGGTTTTTCACCTGTGGATAACTTATTCCACAGTGACCGACTTCGCCAGGTTGCGCGGCTGGTCAACGTCGGTGCCCTTGAGTACGGCAACGTAGTACGACAGCAGTTGCAGCGGGATGGTGTAGAGAATCGGCGACAGGATGTCGTGGATGTGCGGCATGTGCACAACGTGAGTGCCTTCACCGTTGGTCATGCCGGCCTTCTCGTCAGCGAAGACGATCAACTGGCCACCGCGGGCGCGGACTTCCTGAAGGTTGGACTTCAGCTTCTCCAGCAGTTCGTTGTTCGGCGCCACGGTCACTACTGGCATGTCGTTATCCACAAGCGCCAACGGGCCATGTTTCAGCTCGCCGGCCGGATAGGCTTCAGCGTGGATGTAGGAGATTTCCTTGAGCTTGAGTGCCCCTTCCATCGCCACCGGGAACTGCGCGCCACGGCCGAGGAACAGCGTGTGGTGTTTCTCGGCGAACAGCTCGGAGATTTTTTCCACGGTGCCGTCCATGGCCAGCGCCTCGCCCAGACGGGTCGGCAAACGACGCAACTCTTCGACCAACGTCGCTTCGACACCTTTGGCCAAGGTGCCACGAACCTGGCCCAGGGAAAGTGTCAGCAACAGCAGGCCAACCAATTGCGTGGTGAAGGCTTTGGTCGAAGCCACACCGATTTCGCGACCGGCCTGGGTCAACAGGGTCAGATCGGATTCGCGCACCAGCGAGCTGATGCCGACGTTGCAGATCGCCAGGCTGGCCAGGAAGCCCAGTTCCTTGGCGTTGCGCAGCGCGGCCAGGGTGTCGGCGGTTTCGCCGGACTGAGAAATGGTCACGAACAAGGTGTCCGGCTGCACCACCACCTTGCGGTAGCGGAATTCGCTGGCGACTTCGACCTGGCAAGGAATGCCGGCCAACTCTTCGAGCCAGTAACGCGCGACCATGCCGGCGTGGTAACTGGTGCCACACGCGACGATCTGTACGTTACGCACTTTGGCGAACAGTTCGGCAGCCTGTGGGCCGAATGCCTGTACCAGGACCTGGTTCTGGCTCAGGCGACCTTCCAGGGTGCGCTGCACCACGGACGGTTGCTCGTGGATTTCCTTGAGCATAAAGTGGCGGAACTCGCCCTTTTCAGCGGCTTCGGCGCCGTCGCGATACTGCACGGCTTCGCGCTCGACGACCTTGCCGTCAACGTCCCAGATCTGCACGCTGTCGCGGCGGATTTCAGCGATATCGCCTTCTTCCAGATACATGAAACGGTCGGTGACCTGACGCAGGGCCAACTGGTCGGATGCCAGGAAGTTTTCCCCAAGGCCCAGGCCGATTACCAGCGGGCTGCCGCTGCGGGCTGCGACCAGGCGATCCGGTTGCTGCGCGCTGATCACTGCCAGGCCGTAAGCACCGTGCAACTCTTTGACGGTCGCCTTGAGGGCGACGGTCAGATCGCGCAGATCCTTGAGTTTGTGGTTCAGCAGGTGGGAGATGACTTCAGTGTCGGTGTCCGAGGTGAACACATAGCCCAAGGCTTTGAGTTGTTCACGCAGGGCTTCGTGGTTTTCGATGATGCCGTTGTGCACCACCGCCAGGTCGCCGGAGAAATGCGGGTGGGCATTGCGCTCGCACGGCGCACCGTGGGTGGCCCAGCGCGTGTGGGCAATGCCCAGGCGACCGACCAGCGGCTCGGTGGTCAACGCCTGCTCCAGCTCACTGACCTTGCCCGGACGACGCACGCGCTCGAGTTTTTCATCGTTGGTGTAGACCGCCACGCCAGCGCTGTCATACCCACGGTATTCGAGGCGTTTCAGGCCTTCGACGAGGATGGCGGTGATGTTACGTTCTGCGACTGCGCCGACAATTCCACACATGCTATTTCTCCTGACTGACAGCCGCGCAAATCAAAGTGATGCCGCGGGCCTGAATCTGATCGCGAGCCTCAAGGGGCAGGCGTTCATCGGTAATAATGGTATGGACACTGCTCCATGGCAGCTCCAGGTTTGGAATCTTGCGGCCGATCTTGTCGGCCTCCACCATCACGACTACTTCGCGGGCGACTTCAGCCATGACCCGGCTCAGCCCGAGCAGCTCGTTGAAGGTGGTTGTACCGCGAACCAGATCGATGCCATCAGCGCCGATAAACAGCTGGTCGAAGTCGTAGGAGCGCAGTACCTGCTCGGCAACCTGCCCCTGAAAGGACTCGGAGTGCGGGTCCCAGGTGCCACCGGTCATCAACAGCACCGGTTCGTGCTCAAGTTCGCTCAGGGCATTGGCGACATGCAGCGAGTTGGTCATCACCACCAGACCGGGTTGCTGTCCGAGTTCCGGGATCATGGAAGCGGTGGTACTGCCACTGTCGATAATGATGCGCGCATGCTCGCGAATTCGCGCGACGGCGGCACGGGCGATGGCTTGTTTGTATTTGGAAACCGGCTGACCAATGTCGGCCACCAGTTCCTGAGGCAGGGTGATCGCCCCGCCGTAACGACGCAGCAACAGGCCATTGCTTTCAAGTGCCGCCAGATCCTTGCGAATCGTAACTTCCGACGTTTCGAAGCGCTTGGCCAACTCATCCACACTGACTTCGCCCTGCTGATTGAGCAAGGCGAGGATGTTGTGACGACGCTGAGGTGTGTTGCGCTTTGACATGAGCTGGTAAGTTTCGTTTCGAAAGATAGCGGAAGCAATCAAAACCTATCAGCGAAACTTCGTCAAGCACCATGCGATAAAAAGAACTGTGGATAACCCTGTGTAGGAGCGAGCTCGCTCGCGATGGACTTAAGGGCGCTGCTTTTATTCAGACTGACCTCGTCATCATTGACGTCCATCGCGAGCAAGCTCGCTCCTACAAGGGAGTTGTGGATAACTCAGCCCTTCTTGATCTTCTCCGGCCGCTTCCAGCCGTCGATGTTCTTCTGACGAGCACGCCCGATGGCCAACTGGGATTTATCCACAGTCGAAGTAATGGTCGAGCCAGCCGCGGTGGTTGCACCGGACAGGATATCCACAGGCGCTACCAACGAGTTGTTGGAACCAATGAACACATCTTCGCCCAACACGGTTTTCCACTTGTTGGCGCCGTCGTAGTTGCAAGTGATGGTGCCGGCACCAATGTTGGTGCGCGCCCCGACTTCGGCATCGCCCAGGTAAGTCAGATGACCGGCCTTGGCACCTTCGCCCAGGTGAGCATTTTTCAACTCGACGAAGTTACCCACATGCGCCCGGGCTTCCAGCACGGTACCTGGACGCAGACGCGCAAACGGACCGGCATCGCTGCCCTCACCCAGAATGGCACCTTCGATATGACTGTTGGCCTTGATGACCACGCCTTTGCGCAGGGTGCTGTCCTTGATCACGCAGTTCGGGCCGATCACCACGTCATCTTCAATGACCACCTTGCCTTCAAGGATCACGTTGATGTCGATCAGCACGTCACGCCCGACCGTCACTTCGCCACGAACATCGAAACGAGCCGGGTCGCGCAGCGTCACACCTTGAGCCATCAAACGACGACCCGCGCGCAATTGATAATGCCGTTCAAGTTCGGAAAGCTGCTTGCGGTCATTGGCGCCCTGCACTTCCATGGCGTCGTGCGGTTGCTCGGTGGCCACCACCAGACCATCGCTCACTGCCATGGCAATGATGTCGGTCAGGTAGTACTCGCCCTGGGCGTTGTTGTTGGAGAGACGGCTCATCCAGTCGCCGAGCCGGGCAAAAGGCAGCGCCAGAATGCCGGTATTGCCTTCGGTGATCTGGCGTTGGGCTTCATCGGCATCTTTCTGCTCGACAATGGCGGCAACCTTGCCAGCGCCATCACGAACGATGCGGCCGTAACCGGTCGGATCGTCCAGTTCGACGGTCAGCAGTCCCAATTGCTCTGGACCCACCTGCTTGAGCAGGCGCTGCAGTGTTTCGACCTCAATCAACGGCACATCACCGTAGAGCACCAGCACGGTGTCGGACTGAATGAACGGCACGGCTTGAGCAACGGCGTGGCCGGTACCCAATTGTTTGTCCTGCAGGACGAAGTTCAGGTCATCCGCCGCCAGGCGTTCGCGCACCGCATCGGCACCATGACCGATCACGACGTGAATGCGCTGTGGATCTAGTTGCCGGGCGCTGTGGATAACATGGCCGAGCATGGAGTTGCCGGCAATCGGGTGCAAAACTTTCGGCAAAGCAGAACGCATACGCGTGCCTTGGCCAGCAGCGAGAATAACGATTTCAAGAGACATGACTGGCTACCAATCCTGGGTGGTCAGCGGCTGCGACCGGGTTGTAAAAATCGGAAAAGAAAAAAGGGTAGCCGAGGCTACCCTTTTTAATCAATCACACAACAAGTGCAGCCTTAGTGGCCGAACTTCTTGCGGATCTGCTGGACGGTGCGCAGCTGAGCTGCAGCCTCGGCCAGACGTGCGGCAGCAGAACCGTAATCGAATTCTGCGCCACGTTCATGCAAGGCCTTCTCGGCTGCCTTAACGGCTTCCTGAGCGGAGGCTTCATCCAGGTCGGCAGCACGTTGCACGGTGTCGGCAAGAACCTTGACCATGTTCGGCTGAACCTCGAGGAAACCACCGGAGATGTAATACACCTCCTCTTCCCCGCCCTGCTTGACCAGGCGGATCGGACCTGGCTTCAGATTAGTGATCAGCGGCGCGTGACCCAGAGCGATACCAAGATCACCCAGTGCACCGTGCGCAATCACCATCTCGACCAGACCGGAAAAGATTTCTCCTTCCGCGCTGACGATATCGCAATGGACTGTCATAGCCATCTGATTGCCTCAACCTAAATTAGCGCCCGTTGCCGGGCGCCGGGATTACAGTTTCTTGGCTTTCTCGATCGCTTCTTCGATGCCGCCAACCATGTAGAACGCTTGTTCTGGCAGGTGGTCGTAGTCACCGTTGAGGATGCCTTTGAAGCCAGCAATGGTGTCTTTCAGGGAAACGTATTTACCCGATGCACCGGTGAAGACTTCAGCCACGAAGAACGGCTGCGACAAGAAGCGCTGGATCTTACGAGCACGGTTTACCAACTGCTTGTCGGCTTCCGACAGCTCGTCCATACCCAGGATCGCAATGATGTCCTTCAGTTCTTTGTAACGCTGCAGAACGTACTGAACGCCGCGAGCGGTGTCGTAGTGGTCCTGGCCGATTACGTTCGGGTCCAGCTGGCGCGAAGTCGAGTCGAGTGGATCGACCGCTGGGTAGATACCCAGGGAAGCGATGTCACGGGACAGAACGACGGTAGCGTCCAAGTGGGCGAAGGTGGTCGCTGGCGACGGGTCGGTCAAGTCATCCGCAGGTACGTATACCGCTTGGATCGAAGTGATCGAACCTTCCTTGGTCGAAGTGATACGTTCTTGCAGAACGCCCATCTCTTCAGCCAGGGTCGGCTGGTAACCTACTGCCGAAGGCATACGGCCCAGCAGTGCGGATACTTCAGTACCGGCCAGGGTGTAACGGTAGATGTTGTCGACGAACAGCAGAACGTCGTTACCTTCGTCACGGAACTTCTCGGCCATGGTCAGGCCGGTCAGTGCTACGCGCAGACGGTTACCCGGCGGCTCGTTCATCTGACCGTAAACCAGTGCCACTTTGTCCAGAACGTTGGAGTCCTTCATCTCGTGGTAGAAGTCGTTACCCTCACGAGTACGCTCACCCACACCGGCGAACACGGAATAACCGCTGTGCTCGATGGCGATGTTACGGATCAGTTCCATCATGTTTACGGTTTTGCCTACACCGGCACCACCGAACAGACCGACTTTACCGCCTTTGGCGAACGGGCAAACCAGGTCGATAACCTTGATGCCGGTTTCCAGCAGGTCGTTGCCGCCTGCTTGTTCAGCGAACGAAGGCGCTGGACGGTGAATGCCCCAACGCTCTTCAGTGGCGATAGGGCCAGCTTCGTCGATCGGGTTGCCCAGAACGTCCATGATCCGGCCCAGAGTCGCTTTACCGACCGGTACGGAGATGGCTGCGCCAGAGTCGGTAACTTCCAGACCGCGCTTCAGGCCTTCGGTGGAACCCATCGCAATGGTACGAACCACGCCGTCGCCCAGCTGCTGCTGAACTTCCAGAGTGGTCCCGGCCGCGCTTTGTACTGTCAGCGCGTTGTAGATGCTCGGTACGCTGTCGCGTGGAAATTCCACGTCGATAACGGCGCCGATGATTTGAACGATACGTCCGCTACTCATAGCTGGATCCTCTGAATATTTGAACCGTTAAACCGCGGCAGCGCCGCCGACGATTTCCGAGATCTCTTGGGTGATCGCAGCCTGACGCGCCTTGTTGTAGACCAGCTGCAAATCGCTGATCAAATCACCGGCGTTGTCGGTAGCGTTCTTCATCGCGATCATCCGCGCAGCTTGTTCAGCCGCGTTGTTCTCGACCACCGCCTGGTAGACCTGCGACTCCACGTAACGGACCATCAAGCCGTCGAGCAGCTCCTTGGCATCCGGTTCGTAGAGATAGTCCCAGTGGTGCTTGAGGTCTTGATCCGGGGTTGCCACCAGTGGAATCAACTGCTCCACGGTAGGCTGTTGCGTCATGGTGTTGATGAACTTGTTGGACACCACGGACAGGCGGTCAATACGGCCGTCCAGGTAGGCATCCAGCATCACCTTGACGCTGCCGATCAGATCATTGATCGACGGCTCTTCACCCAGGTGGCTGATAGCTGCAACGACGTTACCGCCGAAGTTGCGGAAAAAGGCCGCACCCTTGCTACCAACGACACACAGATCGATCTCGACGCCGTTTTCGCGGTTTACCGCCATGTCCTTGACCAGGGCCTTGAACAGGTTGGTGTTCAAGCCGCCGCACAGACCACGGTCACTGCTCACTACGACATAACCAACACGCTTGATTTCGCGGTCGATCATGAACGGGTGGCGGTATTCCGGGTTGGCGTTGGCCAGATGCCCAATTACCTGGCGGATACGCTCCGCATAAGGACGGCTAGCAGCCATGCGCATTTGTGCCTTGCGCATTTTGCTGACCGCCACTTTTTCCATGGCGCTGGTAATCTTTTGCGTGCTTTTGATGCTCGCAATCTTACTGCGAATCTCTTTTGCGCCTGCCATGTAACACCTATCAGGTTAGCAAGCGGGAGCCTTGCGGCTCCCGCTGCGGCTTACCAGGTTTGGGTGGCCTTGAACTTCTCGATACCGGCTTTCATGCCAGCGTCGATTTCGTCATTGAAGTCACCTTTCACGTTGATCTTCGCCATCAAATCGGCGTGATCGCGGTTGAAGAAAGCAATCAGCGCTTGCTCGAAGCTGCCGATCTTGGCGATTTCAACGTCAGTCAGGAACCCACGCTCAGCGGCATACAGCGACAGCGCCATGTCAGCGATCGACATTGGTGCGTATTGCTTCTGCTTCATCAGCTCGGTAACGCGCTGACCATGCTCAAGTTGCTTACGGGTCGCTTCGTCCAGGTCAGAAGCGAACTGGGCGAATGCCGCCAGTTCACGGTACTGAGCCAGAGCGGTACGGATACCACCGGACAGCTTCTTGATGATCTTGGTCTGAGCGGCACCACCCACACGGGATACCGAAACACCGGCGTTCACTGCAGGACGGATGCCCGAGTTGAACATGGCCGATTCCAGGAAGATCTGACCGTCGGTGATGGAAATCACGTTGGTCGGAACGAACGCGGAAACGTCGCCAGCCTGGGTTTCGATGATCGGCAGTGCGGTCAGGGAACCGGTTTTGCCGGTCACTGCGCCGTTGGTGAACTTCTCTACGTATTCTTCCGAAACGCGGGATGCGCGCTCCAGCAGACGGGAGTGGAGATAGAACACGTCGCCTGGGTAAGCTTCACGGCCTGGTGGACGGCGCAGCAGCAGGGAAATCTGGCGGTAAGCCACTGCTTGCTTGGACAGATCGTCATAAACGATCAGCGCGTCTTCACCGCGGTCGCGGAAGAATTCACCCATGGTGCAACCGGAGTACGGTGCCAGGAATTGCAGCGCTGGAGATTCCGAAGCACTGGCAGCCACGATGATCGTGTTGGCCAGGGCGCCGTTTTCTTCCAGCTTGCGAACCACGTTGGCGATGGTCGATTGTTTCTGACCGATTGCTACGTAGACGCAGAAAATGCCGCTGTTCTTCTGGTTGATGATCGCGTCGATCGCCAGAGCGGTTTTACCGATCTGACGGTCACCGATGATCAGCTCACGCTGGCCACGGCCGACAGGGATCATGGCATCGACAGCCTTGTAGCCAGTCTGTACAGGCTGGTCTACCGACTTACGCCAGATCACGCCTGGAGCAACTTTCTCGACCGCGTCGGTCTCGGTGTTGCCCAGTGGACCTTTGCCGTCAACAGGGTTACCCAGTGCGTCGACTACGCGACCCAGCAGTTCCTTACCAACCGGAACTTCCAGGATGCGGCCAGTGCACTTGGCGCTCATGCCTTCAGCCAGAGACTGGTATGCGCCCAATACAACGGCACCTACGGAGTCTTGCTCCAGGTTGAGGGCCATACCGAAGACGCCGCCCGGAAACTCGATCATCTCGCCGTACATTACGTCGGCCAGACCGTGAATCCGCACGATACCGTCAGATACGCTGACGACAGTGCCTTCGTTACGGGCTTGGGAGGTCACATCGAGCTTGTCGATGCGGCCCTTGATAATTTCACTTATTTCGGAAGGATTGAGTTGCTGCATTGCTCTGCTGCCCCTTCAAACTCAAGATTTCAATGCTTCGGCAAGTTTCGCGATTTTGCCGCGAATCGAGCCATCGATAACCAGGTCGCCGGCGCGGATGACGACACCACCAATAAGGGCAGCGTCCTCCGCAACTTGCAGGCGCACTTCCCGGTTGAGTCGTGCACTGAGAACCTTGGCGAGTTTGTCTTGCTGTTCTTGGTTCAATGCAAAAGCACTGGTGACTTCAACGTCTACCGACTTCTCTTGTTCGGCCTTGTACAGGTCGAACAGAGCGGCGATCTCCGGCAACAGCGGGAGACGGTCGTTTTCGGCAACGACGTGGATGAAGTTCTGTGCCTTGGCATCAAACTTGTCGCCGCACACGTCAATAAACGTGGCGGCCTTTTCTGCGCTCGTCAGTCGCGGGGCCTTGAGCACGCGCTGCATGGTGTCGTCTTCCGACACCGCTGCAGCCAGGCCGAGCATGGCTGACCAATTGGCCAGTTGCTGGTGGGCCTGAGCGTGCTCGAAGGCCGCCTTAGCGTAAGGTCGGGCCAACGTGGTCAGTTCTGCCATGATCGCCCTCGCTTAGATTTCAGCAGCCAGTTGGTTAACCAGCTCTGCGTGCGCGTTTTGATCGATTGTGGCACCCAGGATCTTCTCGGCGCCGCCGACTGCCAGCAAGCCCACTTGGGCACGCAGCGCGTCTTTGACACTGTTCAGTTCCTGTTCGATCTCGGCCTGAGCCTGAACCTTCACACGGTCAGCGTCGACACGGGCCTTTTCAACAGCCTCTTCGACAATCTGGTTACCGCGTTTCTTGGCTTGCTCGATGATTTCAGCTGCCTGAGCTTTCGCTTCGCGCAGTTGGTGACCCGCTTTTTCTTGGGCCAACTCCAGGTCGCGAGCTGCACGGCTGGCAGCGTCCAGACCATCAGCGATCTTCTTTTGACGTTCGTGCAGTGCCGCAATGACCGGAGGCCATACGAACTTCATGCAGAACAGTACAAAAATCAGGAACGCAACGGACTGGCCAATCAGGGTCGCATTAATGTTCACGCCAACACCTCGCAGTTACGTTGTCCATCACACCAAATTACCCGGAAGATCCGAGTAATTAGCCAGCGATTTGACCAACGAACGGGTTCGCAAAGGTGAAGAACAGAGCGATACCAACACCGATCATGGTTACGGCGTCGAGCAGACCGGCAACGATGAACATTTTAACTTGCAGCATTGGAACCATTTCTGGCTGACGCGCTGCGCCTTCCAGGAACTTGCCGCCCAGCAGGCCGAAACCAATTGCGGTACCCAGTGCGCCCAGGCCGATCAACAGTGCAACAGCGATAGCGGTTAGACCAACTACAGTTTCCATCTTTCCTCCCGACTTTTACGTCGTATGGTTTAGGTTTTTTAGATTAAAGCGGTAAAACAAATCGTTTCAGATGCCCCGTAAGGAGCACCTTCCCGTTTTACCGGGAAGGACATCAGACTAGTCGAGACTGGCCTTAATGGTTTTCTTCGTGCGCCATCGACAGGTAGACGATGGTCAACATCATGAAGATGAACGCCTGCAGGGTGATGATCAGGATGTGGAACACAGCCCACGCCCACTGCAGAACAACGCCCAGGCCACTAAGCCAGAGCAGACCGCTGCCGAACATCACAGCAATCAGAATGAAGACCAGCTCGCCGGCGTACATGTTGCCGAACAGACGCAGAGCCAGGGAGATCGGCTTGGCGATCAGGGTCACGAATTCCAGCAGGAAGTTCACCGGAATCAGCAGCGCCTGAACGAAGATGTTCTTGCTGCCGAACGGGTGCAGGGTCAGCTCGCCGATGAAGCCGCCGAGGCCCTTGATCTTGATGCTGTAGAAAATGATCAGCGCGAACACCGTGAAGGCCATGGCCAGAGTAGCGTTCGGGTCGGTGGTCGACACGGCGCGGAACGGAATGTGCGCATCGCCGGAGATCAGGATGGCCAGCTGAGGAATCCAGTCGACCGGTACCAGGTCGACGGCGTTCATCAGGAACACCCAGACGAAGATGGTCAGTGCCAGCGGTGCAATCACCGGGCTACGGCCATGGAAGCTGTCTTTCACGCTGCCATCGACGAATTCGACCAATACTTCAACGAAGTTCTGCAAAGCACCAGGCTGACCGGAAGTCGCTTTCTTGGCCGCCATGCGGAAAAGAAGAACGAAGATCAGACCCAATGCGACCGACCAGCCGAGAGTATCGACGTGGAAAGCCCAGAAGCCCATTTCTTTGGCTTCTGCTGCGGTGTGGGCAAAGCCCCAGCCGCCGGTAGGGTGCTGACCGAAGGTCAGGTTCTGCAAGTGGTGCTGGATATAGCCCGAAGCGGTTGTTTCTGCCATGGTTGCCTCAAACGCCCTAAGGTCTCGAAAGTCTTGTTCTCATCAGCAGGGGAGCGAACCAGCTGACCGACTGAGTCAGCACGAAGGCACCGAATACTGCAATCGGCGCCAGTGGCTTCACACCTGCAAACACCAGTGCAAACAGCACTGCCGTCAAAATCAGTTTGCCTGCCTCGCCGGCATAAAAAGACCGGACGATGGACTGGGCTGCTCGGGCGCCGGAAAACCGAAATGCCCTGTGAGCGAAATAAACATTGGGTAGCAAGGCTATCAGGCCTCCGCAGAGTCCCGAGTACCCGGCAACGACTCCATATCGGTACCAGAGCGCCAAAGCGGCGATCAGCAACACGACAAATTGAGCCATTAACACCGGAAAAACTGCCAGGCGATGGAAGGGCAGGCGGTTTGGCGTGCGGGTTTCCATCACTTTTACTCCCCAATGGTCGGCTGCCGAAATTCAATAACTTGGCATAATTTGTGCCGACAAAATGCGCGCAGAGTATAGGGGCGGTTCTGCCCCTATTCAACTGTCAGGTAGTGATTTCCGACTGCGCGCTACATGAGGAAATGTTTCAGCGGATATGTGCAAGTACGCCTTGAAGCTCATCCAGTGAGTTGTAGCCAATCACCAACTGCCCTTTACCCTTCTTACCGTGGCGGATCTGCACCGCAGAGCCTAGGCGCTCGGCCAGGCGCTGTTCGAGACGGGCGATATCCGGGTCCGGTTTTGCCGCTTCCACAGGCTCCGGTTTACCACTCAACCACTGGCGAACCAGTGCCTCGGTTTGGCGCACGGTCAGCCCGCGTGCGACAACATGTCGCGCCCCTTCAACCTGTTGAATTTCCGGCAAACCGAGCAAAGCACGGGCATGACCCATTTCCAGGTCGCCGTGGGACAACATGGTCTTGATGACTTCCGGCAAGGAAATCAGGCGCAACAGGTTGGCCACGGTCACCCGGGACTTGCCCACAGCCTCGGCCACTTGTTGCTGGGTCAGCTGGAACTCCTGCTGCAACCGCTGCAGGGCCACCGCTTCTTCAATCGGGTTCAGGTCTTCGCGCTGAATGTTCTCGATCAGCGCGATGGCGATCGCGGTTTCATCAGGTACATCGCGAACCATCGCCGGGATGGTTTCCTGCCCGGCTTGCTGGCTGGCGCGCCAGCGGCGTTCGCCGGCAATGATTTCAAAGCGGCCGCTGCCGATCGGGCGAACCACGATGGGCTGCATGACGCCCTGGGCCTTGATCGATTGCGCCAGCTCTTCGAGCGCCTGCGGATCCATGTCACGACGCGGCTGGTACTTGCCGCGTTGGAGCAGATCCAGGGGGAGATGTTGCAGCTCACGCTGATCGGCTTGCGCCGCTTGTTCTTCCAGCGAGCTGACAGTCGGACCACTCAACAGAGCATCCAGTCCACGTCCGAGACCTCGTTTCTTGACGGCCATGGGGATTCCTTAAGTTGCCTGAGCAGCGGCGATGCGTGAGTTTTTGCGTTGACGACGAACCATTTCGCCCGCCAATGCCAGGTAGGCAACGGCGCCTCGCGAAGCTTTGTCGTACGCCAGCGCCGGCATGCCGTAGCTTGGCGCTTCGGCCAGACGGATATTGCGCGGAATGACGGTGTCGTAGAGCTGCTCGCCGAAGTGTTCCTTGAGCTGCGCCGAGACATCGTTCATCAGGCTCAGGCGTGGGTCGTACATCGTACGCAGCAGGCCTTCGACCTTGAGGTTCGGGTTCAGCAGTTCAGAGATACGCTTGATGTTATCCACAAGGTCGCTCAAGCCTTCGAGTGCGAAGTACTCGCACTGCATGGGGATAATGACCCCGTCAGCGGCAACCAGTGCGTTCAAGGTCAGCATCGACAGCGACGGCGGGCAGTCGATCAGGATGTAATCGTAGTTTTCCCGGATCGGCGCCAGCGCGCTGCGCAGACGGCTTTCCTTCATCTGCATTTCCAGCAGCACCACTTCGGCCGCGGTGAGATCGCGGTTGGCCGGCAACAGCTGGTAACCACCGTGTTCGGAGAAGTGCATGGCCTGGGCCAGATCACATTCTCCGATCAGCAGGTCGTAGACCGAGTTTTCCAGGCCATGTTTATCCACACCGCTACCCATGGTGGCGTTGCCCTGTGGATCAAGATCGATCAACAGCACCCGGCGCTTCGTCGCGACCAGGGATGCTGCGAGGTTGATGCAGGTGGTGGTTTTGCCCACGCCACCCTTTTGGTTCGCAATCGCGAATACCTTAGCCATTCTTGCTTGTGTTCCCAATCATGCCGTGCGGCGCAGTATCAGCAGATGGCGTTGGCCTTGGCAACCAGGTACGGCCAGGGCGTGTTCGCTATCGAGGTGGAAGTCTGCCGGCAATGCTACCAGTTCATCGGCGGGGTGAACGCCCTTCATTGCCAGCCAGCGTGTTTCGCTATCGCCAAGATGGCGAGTCCAGTTGCTGAAGTTCTCCATGCTGCTGAACGCCCGGGAAATGATCCCGTGGAATGGTTGCGCAGGCTGGAAGGCTTCGACGCGACTGTGGATAACTTGCAGGTTATCCAGTTTGAGTTCGAGTTTGACCTGGGTCAGGAAGCGGGTTTTCTTGCCGTTGCTGTCCAGGCAAGTCACCTGAGACTCGGGAAACAGGATGGCCAGTGGAATGCCTGGCATGCCACCGCCACTGCCGACATCGAGCCAGCGCCCGTTTTCGATGAATGACATCACGCTCAGACTGTCGAGCAGATGGCGGGAAACCATTTCGTCCGGATCACGCACGGCAGTGAGGTTGTAAGCCTTGTTCCATTTTATCAACAGGGTCAGATAACCCAGCAGTTTCGCGTGCTGGGTTTCTGTCAGCGTGACGCCAAGCTGGCGGGCACCTGTGGATAACTCTTCTGCGTGTTGCGAAGTGACCAACGAACTCAAGCGCTTTGCTCCAACTGACGGCCCGCGCCGCGTTTTTTCAAATGAATCATCAACAGCGAAATGGCAGCCGGCGTTACGCCCGGGATACGCGAGGCCTGGCCCAAAGTCTCTGGACGGGTCGCACCGAGCTTGCTCTGGATCTCTTTGGAGAGACCGGAAATATTCGTGTAATCGATATCCACAGGCAGTTTGGTGTCTTCGCTGGCGCGCAAGCGGGCGATTTCATCCTGTTGACGATCGATGTAACCGGCGTATTTGGTCTTGATTTCGACCTGTTCGGCGACCTGTGGATCGTCTGCCCCGCCACCGGTCACTTCGATCAGACCAGCGTAGTCGATTTCCGGACGGCTCAAGAGGTTGAGCAGGTTGTATTCGTGAGTCAGTGGCGTGCCGAATTTTTCGGCAATGGCATCGCCCTGTTCGGTACCCGGGCGTACCCAGGTACTTTTCAGGCGCTGCTCTTCCAGTTCGATGCTTTCGCGTTTTTTGCAGAAAGCCGCCCAGCGCACGTCATCCACCAGACCCAGTTCGCGACCTTTTTCGGTCAAGCGCAGGTCGGCGTTGTCCTCGCGCAGAATCAGGCGGTACTCGGCACGGGAAGTGAACATGCGGTACGGCTCTTGGGTACCGAGGGTGATCAGGTCGTCGACCAACACGCCGATATAGGCCTCGTCGCGACGCGGGCACCAGGCCTCTTTGCCTTGCGCACGCAGTGCAGCGTTGGTCCCGGCGAGCAAACCCTGGGCACCGGCTTCTTCGTAACCGGTTGTGCCGTTGATTTGCCCGGCGAAGAACAAGCCGCCGATGACTTTGGTTTCCAGGCTGTATTTCAAATCGCGTGGATCGAAGTAGTCGTACTCGATCGCGTAGCCCGGACGCACGATGTGCGCGTTTTCCATGCCGCGGATCGATTGCACGATCTGCAATTGCACGTCGAACGGCAAGCTTGTGGATATCCCGTTCGGATACAGCTCATGGGTGGTCAAACCTTCCGGTTCGATAAACACCTGATGGCTTTCCTTGTCGGCGAAGCGATGGATCTTGTCTTCGATCGACGGGCAATAACGCGGGCCTATCCCTTCGATCTCACCGGCAGCGGAATACATCGGCGAACGGTCGAGGTTCGCGGCAATGATTTCGTGGGTGCGCGCATTCGTGTGGGTAATCCAGCAGCTGACTTGCTTCGGATGCTGCTCTTTTGACCCCATGAACGACATCACCGGGATCGGCGTATCACCCGGTTGCTCGGACATCACCGAGAAATCCACAGACCGACCGTCGATACGTGGCGGAGTACCGGTTTTCAAACGACCCACGCGCAATGGCAGTTCACGCAGACGGTGAGCCAGCGCGATCGATGGCGGATCACCGGCGCGACCGCCGGAAAAATTCTGCAAACCGATGTGGATAAGTCCACCGAGGAACGTACCGGTGGTCAACACCACGGAATCAGCGAAGAAACGCAGGCCCATTTGGGTGACAACACCACGGACTTGTTCCTGCTCGACGATCAGATCGTCAGCGGCCTGTTGAAATATCCACAGGTTCGGCTGGTTCTCCAGGATTTCGCGGACAGCTGCCTTGTACAGAACCCGGTCTGCCTGCGCGCGGGTTGCTCGCACGGCCGGGCCTTTGCGGCTGTTCAACACGCGAAACTGGATACCGCCTTTATCGGTAGCCATGGCCATCGCGCCGCCAAGGGCGTCGATTTCCTTGACCAGGTGGCTTTTGCCGATCCCGCCAATGGCCGGGTTGCAACTCATGGCACCGAGGGTTTCCACGTTATGCGTCAGCAATAGGGTTTTAACCCCCATACGTGCTGAGGCCAGTGCTGCCTCGGTACCGGCATGACCGCCGCCGATGACGATCACTTCAAAACGGGAAGGGAAATCCACCACGCACCTCGTGCCTGCTTAAGTAGGTAATTCAGGAATAGTTTGAGCTCAGGTTTTTGGACCTGGTCGACAAGTATAGGGACTTCGCCCTTCCTAAAGAACCCTTTGCACAAAATTTAACCAGCTGTGGAAAAGTCGGAGTTATAGAAATTAAAAAGAAAGAAATTTATTAAATCTTTGTTTTTATGTTTATTTCTATGCACCTACCTTTCTGTGGATAGATTGATACAGCCCTTTATTTTCAATGTGTACAGAGATTCAAAACCCTGTGTTCATGTGCCAATGAGGCCCTTGGATAACCGATTTAAGCCTGTGGATGAAAGGGGTGGTTATCCACAGAGGCGGTTATGTCCAGTTTTCGAGCCCTGTTATCAACTGACCTTAGCCGCGGTTATTCACAGGGCTTAATCCACAGAAAAGTGCCGTTCGCTCGAAATTCGGGTGCAGGAATTCCGCTCAAGCAGACGAAGTCCGCTCGGCACTGGAAGTTTTTTTCAGAAAAGGAGAGAACAGACAGGCACGAATGGCCTGTCTGTGAGTAACAGGAGGGCTACTTACCGATACAGAAACTGGAAAAAATCCGCCCCAGCAGGTCATCGGAACTGAAAGCACCGGTGATTTCACCCAGCGACTGCTGAGCCTGGCGCAAATCCTCGGCTAACAACTCGCCAGCACCGGCCAGGGTCAATTGGGCACGGCCATGCTCGAGGGCAGCACTGGCATGACGTAGCGCCTCAAGGTGTCGCCGGCGAGCGCTGAAGCTGCTTTCGGACGTTTGTTCATAGCCCATGCAGGCCTTGAGGTGATCACGCAGCAGCTCCAGCCCGACACCACCCGACTTGGCGCTCAGGCTGATGGTGACATGGCCGTCCTGGCTGACCTCCAGCGCAATGGCTTCGCCCGTAAGATCGGCTTTGTTGCGGATCAGGGTGACTTTCGCGGGATCGGGACGGATTTCGAGAAACTCCGGCCAGAGTGCGAAAGGATCGAGGGCTTCCGGTGCAGTGGCATCAACCACCAACAGTACCCGATCGGCTTCGCCGATAGCTTTCAAGGCACGCTCGACGCCGATTTTTTCCACATGATCATCGGTATCGCGCAGACCGGCGGTATCCACGACGTGCAGCGGCATGCCATCGATGTGGATATGTTCGCGAAGCACGTCACGGGTGGTGCCGGCAATTTCGGTCACGATCGCCGCTTCACGCCCGGCCAGGGCATTGAGCAGGCTGGATTTACCGGCATTCGGACGACCGGCAATGACCACTGTCATGCCGTCACGCAGCAAGGCGCCCTGCCCGGCTTCGCGCATGACGGTGGATAACTCGTCGCGCACCTTGTCGAGCATGCTCAGGACGTGGCCATCGGCGAGGAAGTCGATTTCCTCTTCCGGAAAATCGATGGCCGCTTCGACATAGATGCGCAAGCCGATCAATTGCTCGGTGAGGTTATGCACACGTGACGAGAAAGCACCTTGCAGGGAGCGCAATGCGTTTCGCGCAGCCTGGGCAGAACTGGCTTCAATCAGGTCGGCAATGGCTTCGGCCTGGGCGAGGTCCAGTTTGTCGTTGAGGAAGGCGCGCTCACTGAATTCCCCCGGCCGGGCGAGACGGCAACCCAGTTCCAGGCAGCGCTTGAGCAACATATCCAGAACAATCGGACCGCCATGGCCTTGCAGCTCCAGCACATCTTCACCTGTGAACGAGTTCGGGCCGGGGAAATACAGGGCAATGCCCTGGTCCAGCACCTCGTCGTTTTCACTGAAAAACGGACCGTAGTGGGCAAATCGCGGCTTGAGCTCGCGACCGCTGAAGGCCTTGGCCGCAACGCTGGCCAACGGCCCGGAAATACGCACGATGCCTACACCGCCGCGACCTTGAGCGGTGGCGACAGCTGCGATGGTTTCGCGAGGAACGCTCATAAACCGGTATCCAGACAAAAGTGACAGATAGCAAAACGCCCCACTAGGGGGCGTTTTGAGTGGTTATCCACAGTGTAAATCAGGCAGCTGCTTTAGCGGCCGCTTCGATTTTACGCGTGATGTACCACTGTTGTGCGATGGACAGCACGTTGTTTACAACCCAGTACAGCACCAGACCGGCCGGGAACCACAGGAAGAAGAAGGTGAAGATGATAGGCATCAGCTTCATCACCTTGGCCTGCATCGGATCCGGAGGAGTCGGGTTCAACTGCTGCTGGATGAACATGGTTGCGCCCATGATGATCGGCAGAATGAAGAACGGATCCTTGATCGACAGGTCAGTAATCCACAGCATGAACGGCGCTTGGCGCATTTCAACGCTTTCCAGCAGAACCCAGTACAGCGAGAGGAAAACCGGCATCTGCACGAGGATTGGCAAGCAACCACCCAGCGGATTGATCTTCTCTTTCTTGTACAGTTCCATCATGGCTTGCGACATTTTCTGCCGGTCATCGCCATGTTGCTCTTTCAGCGCGGCCAGTTTCGGCGCCACTGCACGCATGCGCGCCATGGATTTGTAGCTGGCAGCCGACAGCGGGAAGAAGATCCCTTTGATCAGCATGGTCAGGAAGATGATCGACCAGCCCCAGTTACCCACAATGGCGTGGATGTGTTGCAGCAACCAGAAGATCGGTTGGGCGATGAACCACAGAATGCCGTAGTCGACCGTCAGTTCCAGACCTGGGGACAACTCTTTCAGCACAGCCTGGCTTTTCGGACCGGCGTACAGAACAGCGCTGGTCTCGGCCTTGGCACCCGGCGCAACACTCATCGATGGGCCGGTGTAGCCGATGATGTAGTTGCCTTTGCTGTCTTTACGGGTCTGGACGACGTTGTTTTCGCCCTTGGCCGGAATCCATGCGGTCACGAAGTAGTGCTGCAACCAGGCAACCCAACCGCCTGTGACGGTTTCTTTCAGCGGCGCCTTGTCCATGTCCTTCATGGACACTTTCTTGTACGGCTCGGAACTTGTCCACAGGGCGGCGCCCAGGTAAGTCGCGGTGCCGGTAGCCGTAGTCGATGAAGGATCGGCGCTGGCGTCGCGCTTCAACTGGGCGAACATCGCACCATTCCAGGGCTGGGCGCTCTGGTTGTCGACCAGGTAGGAAACGGTTACGTCATACAGGCCGCGTTTCAGGGTGAAACGCTTGATGTAGTTGACGCCGTCCTTGCTGAACTTCAGGTCCACGACCAATTGGTCCTGACCGTCAGCCAGCTGATAAATCTTCTTCTCCGAGGAATAAACCGGACGACCGGCCGGATTTGCATCCGGACCGTTGGTGCCGATCAGACCGCTTTGCGCCAGATAAGTACGTTCGCCGCCGTTATCGAACAGCTGGAACGGAATTTCCGGGTGATCCTGACGACGCGGATACAGCGGCAGGGTCAACTGGGCAACATCGCCACCTTGTGGGTCGACAGCCAGGTCCAGTACATCCGTTTTGATCTGGATGAGGTCCTTGCTCACAGCCACCGGCGTTTCGGCAGGTGCGCTGGTGTCGCTTGCAGCACGTGGAATGTCGTCACTGGCAGAAGCGTTGGAGCCAGATGCCGTATCCGGCAGGCCCGATGCAGTCGTATTGGTGGCAACATTCTGAGTCGGCAGGGCAGCCTGGCCATAGTCCTGGTTCCATTTAAGAACCATAACGTAGGACACGATTGCCAGGGCGACGATCAGGATCGTGCGTTTGATATCCATGATTACTCGGCCATCGAAGAAGAACGGGAGGTAGGGATAGGTGGAACCGGGTCATAACCACCGGGATTCCACGGATGACAGCGACCTAAACGACGAAAGGTCAGCCAGCCACCGCGAAGAAGGCCATGATTTTCGATGGCTTCTAACGCGTAGCAGGAACAACTGGGGTAGAAACGACAGTGACTGGCCATCAGGGGACTAATGGCATAGCGATAAAACTGGATCGGAACGAGTGCCAGTTTACGCATCTGGACTGTCTACCCCTACAGTTTCGGTTTTGACTGCTGGTACTGGCGAACTGCGAGCCAGTCGTTTCCAGAGTTTGCCGAAATGCTGAATCAATTCGGGGTTTTCTACGTCGCCCAAACCTTTGCGCGCGACGATAACAATGTCCCAGCCGACCAGAGAATCCTGGTTCAGGCGAAACGATTCGCGCATCAGACGTTTGAGGCGATTGCGCTCGACGGAGAGCTTTACGCTCTTTTTCCCGATTACCAACCCGAGACGGGGGTGATCAAGATCGTTGTTGCGCGCAAGGAGCAGGAGATTTTTCCCCGGAACCTTGCCGGTAGGGGAGTCAAAGACTGCCTTGAATTGCCGGGGGGTAAGCAGACGCTTTTCCCGACTGAAGTCCTGACTCACCTCCAGTGCCGGATTATCAAACTGCCAGACGCGCACGACCTTTGGCGCGACGACGCGACAGGACGGCACGACCGTTCTTGGTAGCCATGCGAGCACGGAAACCGTGGGTACGAGCGCGTTTGATAGTGCTTGGTTGGAAAGTACGTTTCATTGTCGTGTTACCTGGTTCGTCCACAACGGGCCGGAATGGCCCCCGTTTTAAGAGACCGGGGATTCTAGAGAAAGCAAGCCTTCAGGTCAATTTCCAACCAACGTTTCCTTATAAATAGATCTCCAGAGGTTTTTCAGCACTTGCACCTTGCGTAGATATAAAAATAAGAAAGGAAAGTATTTAAAGCTTTTCTGTAAAGCTTATAAAAGCTAGGCTCGCCATCTTCTGTGGATAACTCGATTCAGCCCTTGTTTTACCTGCTGTACAGAGAATGACAACTACGGTGGAAAACAGTGTTCAGCCTGTGCTGCGCTGTCGGATAACCTGTGTGTGAAAGGTCGCTTTATCCACAGGCCGGTTATCCACCGAGTTTCGCCCCCACTTGTGCAATGACCTTAACCCCGGTTATCCACAGAGCTTATGCACAGACCACTGGTCGCCTTTTTTGCGTATGAAACGGTGATTCTTCTTGGTCGATGAACCACCTTCGTGTGGATAAGTCGGCGTCTGGTCGCTACAATGGCCGCTTGTTTTTGCCTCACCGGCTTTCAACTTAGGGGATATCCGTGTCAGTGGAACTTTGGCAGCAGTGCGTGGAGCTTCTGCGCGATGAGCTGCCTGCCCAACAATTCAACACTTGGATCCGTCCACTACAGGTCGAAGCCGAAGGCGACGAGTTGCGTGTGTATGCACCCAATCGTTTTGTTCTGGACTGGGTCAACGAAAAGTACCTGGGGCGTGTTCTCGAATTGCTCGATGAGCACGGCAATGGCATGGCGCCTGCGCTTTCCTTATTAATAGGCAGCAAACGCAGTTCGGCACCCCGTGCCGCGCCAAACGCTCCCCTGGCTGCTGCGGCTTCCCAGGCCCAGGCTGCTCAAGCACCCGTCAGTCCGCCGCCGGCACCTGCCGCCGTGTCGACCAAGCGTGCGACGCAAAAAGTGGCTGAAGTCTCCGAGGAAGAACCTTCCCGTGACAGCTTCGACCCGATGGCCGGAGCCAGTTCGCAACAGGCACCTGTGCGCGCCGAGCAACGTACCGTGCAGGTCGAAGGTGCGCTCAAGCACACCAGTTACCTGAACCGCACCTTTACCTTCGAGAATTTCGTTGAAGGTAAATCCAACCAGCTGGCGCGCGCCGCTGCCTGGCAGGTGGCAGACAACCCCAAGCACGGTTACAACCCACTCTTCCTTTATGGTGGCGTCGGCCTGGGTAAAACCCACTTGATGCACGCTGTGGGTAACCACCTATTAAAGAAGAACCCGAATGCCAAGGTGGTGTACCTGCATTCCGAGCGTTTCGTGGCGGACATGGTCAAGGCCCTGCAACTGAACGCGATCAACGAGTTCAAACGCTTCTACCGTTCGGTGGATGCGTTGCTGATCGATGACATTCAGTTCTTCGCCCGCAAGGAGCGTTCCCAGGAAGAGTTTTTCCACACCTTCAACGCCTTGCTCGAAGGTGGGCAGCAGGTCATTCTCACCAGTGACCGCTACCCGAAGGAAATCGAAGGCCTTGAAGAACGCCTCAAATCCCGTTTTGGCTGGGGCCTGACCGTAGCGGTCGAGCCGCCGGAGCTGGAAACCCGCGTGGCGATCCTGATGAAGAAGGCCGATCAGGCCAAAGTCGAGTTGCCTCACGACGCCGCGTTCTTCATTGCCCAACGCATTCGCTCCAACGTCCGTGAGCTGGAAGGCGCGCTCAAGCGCGTGATCGCCCACTCGCACTTCATGGGCCGCGATATCACCATCGAGCTGATTCGCGAATCCCTTAAGGACTTGTTGGCGTTGCAGGATAAACTGGTCTCTGTGGATAACATTCAGCGCACTGTCGCCGAGTACTACAAGATCAAGATCTCCGACTTGCTGTCCAAACGCCGTTCGCGTTCGGTCGCTCGTCCGCGTCAGGTCGCCATGGCGTTGTCCAAGGAACTGACCAACCACAGCCTGCCGGAAATCGGCGATGTGTTTGGCGGCCGCGACCATACGACGGTCTTGCACGCGTGCCGCAAGATCAACGAACTTAAGGAATCCGACGCGGACATCCGCGAGGACTACAAGAACCTGCTGCGTACACTGACCACTTGATGAACACCAGCGCAGCTAATTAAGGCAAGGGACTAGACCATGCATTTCACCATTCAACGCGAAGCCCTGTTGAAACCCCTGCAACTGGTCGCAGGCGTCGTCGAACGCCGACAGACCTTGCCGGTACTTTCCAACGTGCTGCTGGTTGTCGAAGGCCAGCAATTGTCGCTGACCGGTACCGACCTGGAAGTCGAGCTGGTCGGTCGTGTTCAACTCGAAGAGCCGGCGGATCCGGGTTCCATCACCGTACCGGCGCGCAAGCTGATGGACATCTGCAAAAGCCTGCCGAACGATGCGCTGATCGACATCAAGGTCGACGAGCAGAAGCTTGTGGTCAAGGCTGGCCGCAGCCGCTTCACCCTGTCGACACTGCCGGCCAACGACTTCCCTACTGTGGAAGAAGGCCCGGGTTCGCTGACCTGCAGTCTGGAGCAAAGCAAGCTGCGTCGTCTGATCGAACGCACCAGCTTCGCCATGGCCCAGCAGGACGTGCGTTACTACCTCAACGGCATGCTGTTGGAAGTCTCTGCTGGCGTCATCCGCGCCGTAGCCACCGACGGTCACCGTCTGGCCATGTGCTCGATGCAGGCCGACATCGGCCAGCCGGATCGTCACCAGGTCATCGTGCCGCGCAAAGGTATCCTCGAACTGGCTCGCCTGCTCACCGAGCCGGACGGCAATGTCAGCATCGTGCTGGGTCAGCATCATATCCGCGCCACCACCGGTGAGTTCACCTTCACCTCGAAGCTGGTTGACGGAAAGTTCCCGGACTACGAGCGAGTTCTGCCTAAAGGTGGCGACAAGCTGGTTCTTGGTGATCGTCAGGCTCTGCGCGAAGCGTTCAGCCGTACCGCCATTCTGTCCAACGAGAAGTACCGTGGTATCCGTCTGCAACTGGCCAGCGGTCAGCTGAAGATCCAGGCGAACAACCCGGAGCAGGAAGAAGCGGAAGAAGAAGTGGGCGTTGAATACAACGGCGGCTCTCTGGAAATCGGCTTCAACGTGAGCTACCTGCTCGACGTACTGGGCGTGATGACCACCGAGCAGGTTCGTCTGATCCTGTCCGACTCCAACAGCAGCGCGCTGGTGCAGGAATCGGATAACGACGACTCGGCCTACGTTGTCATGCCGATGCGTCTGTAATCATGTTCAGCAGAAGCTAGATGTCCTTAAGTCGCGTCTCGGTCACCGCGGTGCGCAATCTGCACCCGGTGACCTTCTCCCCCTCCCCCCGCATCAATATTCTTTACGGCGCCAACGGCAGCGGCAAAACCAGTGTTCTGGAAGCCATCCATCTGCTGGGGCTTGCCCGTTCGTTTCGCAGCACCCGTCTGTTGCCGGTCATTCAATACGAACAGCTTGCCTGTACGGTATTTGGCCAGGTTGAACTGGCGGAGGGCGGGCATAGCGCCTTGGGTATTTCCCGGGATCGCCAAGGCGAATTCCAGATCCGTATCGATGGGCAGAACGCTCGCAGCGCCGCGCAACTGGCCGAGATCTTGCCACTGCAACTGATCAATCCGGATAGCTTTCGATTGCTGGAAGGCGCGCCGAAGATTCGCCGACAGTTTCTCGACTGGGGTGTGTTCCACGTGGAACCGCGCTTCATGTCAACCTGGCAGCGCTTGCAGAAGGCCCTGCGCCAGAGAAACTCTTGGCTGCGGCATGGTACACTTGACGCCGTTTCGCAAGCGGTTTGGGACAGGGAACTGTGCCAGGCCAGCGCTGAAATCGATGAATACCGCCGCGCTTATATCAAAGCCTTGAAACCAGTCTTTGAACAAACCTTGAGCGAACTGGTTGAGCTTGAAGGCTTGACGCTCAGCTATTACCGCGGCTGGGACAAGGACCGTGAACTGAGTGCTGTGCTCGCCGGGTCTCTTCAGCGGGACCAGCAAATGGGACATACCCAGGCCGGACCACAACGCGCTGATTTGCGGCTCAGACTGGGGGCGCACAACGCCGCGGACATCTTGTCCCGAGGCCAGCAGAAGTTGGTGGTTTGCGCATTACGGATTGCCCAAGGGCACTTGGTCAGCCAGGCTCGACGCGGTCAGTGTATTTATCTGGTGGATGACTTGCCGTCCGAACTGGACGAGCACCACCGTCGCGCCCTTTGCCGCTTGTTGGAAGACTTACGCTGCCAGGTATTTATCACCTGTGTAGATCACGAATTATTGAGGGAAGGCTGGCAGACGGAAACGCCAGTCGCTCTGTTCCACGTGGAACAGGGCCGTATCACCCAGACCCACGACCATCGGGAGTGAAGGCATTGAGCGAAGAAAATACGTACGACTCAACGAGCATTAAAGTGCTGAAAGGCCTGGATGCCGTACGCAAACGTCCCGGTATGTATATTGGCGACACCGACGATGGCAGCGGTCTGCACCACATGGTGTTCGAGGTGGTCGACAACTCGATCGACGAAGCGCTCGCCGGCTACTGCGACGACATCAGCATCATCATCCACCCGGATGAGTCCATCACCGTTCGCGACAACGGCCGTGGCATCCCGGTAGACGTACACAAGGAAGAAGGCGTTTCGGCAGCCGAGGTCATCATGACCGTGCTGCACGCCGGCGGTAAATTCGACGATAACTCCTACAAGGTTTCCGGCGGTCTGCACGGTGTGGGTGTGTCGGTAGTTAACGCCCTGTCGGAAGAGCTCGTCCTGACCGTTCGCCGTAGCGGCAAGATCTGGGAACAGACTTACGTCCACGGTGTTCCGCAAGAGCCGATGAAAATCGTTGGCGACAGCGAAACCACCGGTACGCAGATCCACTTCAAGGCTTCCAGCGAAACCTTCAAGAACATCCACTTCAGCTGGGACATCCTGGCCAAGCGGATTCGTGAACTGTCCTTCCTCAACTCCGGTGTCGGTATCGTCCTCAAGGACGAGCGCAGCGGCAAGGAAGAACTGTTCAAATACGAAGGCGGCCTGCGTGCGTTCGTTGAATACCTGAACACTAACAAGACCCCGGTCAACCAGGTGTTCCACTTCAACGTCCAGCGTGAAGACGGCATCGGCGTGGAAATTGCCCTGCAGTGGAACGACAGCTTCAACGAGAACCTGTTGTGCTTCACCAACAACATTCCACAGCGCGACGGCGGTACTCACCTGGTGGGTTTCCGTTCGGCGCTGACGCGTAACCTGAACACCTACATCGAAGCAGAAGGCCTGGCGAAGAAGCACAAAGTCGCCACCACCGGTGACGATGCCCGTGAAGGCCTGACCGCGATCATTTCGGTGAAGGTGCCGGATCCGAAGTTCAGCTCCCAGACCAAAGACAAGCTGGTGTCTTCCGAAGTGAAGACCGCGGTCGAACAGGAAATGGGCAAGTACTTCTCCGACTTCCTGCTGGAAAACCCGAACGAAGCCAAGCTGGTCGTCGGCAAGATGATCGACGCGGCCCGTGCTCGTGAAGCGGCACGTAAAGCCCGTGAGATGACCCGCCGCAAAGGCGCGCTGGACATCGCAGGCCTGCCGGGCAAACTGGCCGACTGCCAGGAAAAGGACCCTGCCCTGTCCGAACTGTACCTCGTGGAAGGTGACTCCGCGGGCGGCTCTGCCAAGCAGGGGCGTAACCGCAAGACCCAGGCGATTCTGCCCCTCAAGGGTAAAATCCTGAACGTCGAGAAGGCACGCTTCGACAAGATGATCTCTTCCCAGGAAGTGGGCACCTTGATCACTGCGCTGGGCTGCGGCATCGGTCGCGAAGAGTACAACATCGACAAGTTGCGCTATCACAACATCATCATCATGACCGATGCTGACGTCGACGGTTCGCACATCCGTACCCTGCTGCTGACCTTCTTCTTCCGTCAGCTGCCGGAGCTGATCGAGCGTGGCTACATCTACATCGCTCAGCCGCCGTTGTACAAAGTGAAGAAAGGCAAGCAAGAGCAATACATCAAAGACGACGACGCCATGGAAGAGTACATGACGCAGTCGGCCCTGGAAGATGCGAGCCTGCACTTGAACGAGGATGCACCGGGTATCTCCGGCGAAGCCCTCGAGCGTCTGGTGAATGACTTCCGTCTGGTGATGAAGACCCTCAAGCGTCTGTCGCGCCTGTACCCACAGGAACTGACCGAGCACTTCATCTACCTGCCGGCTGTCAGCATGGATCAGTTGTCCGATCATGCAGCGATGCAGGACTGGCTGGCCCAGTACGAAGTGCGCCTGCGCACCGTCGAGAAGTCGGGTCTGGTCTACAAGGCAAGTCTGCGTGAAGACCGTGAGCGTGGCGTGTGGCTGCCAGAGGTCGAACTGATCTCCCACGGCCTGTCGAACTACGTCACGTTCAACCGCGACTTCTTCGGCAGCAACGACTACAAGACCGTTGTTTCCCTGGGCGCTCAACTGAGCACCCTGCTCGACGATGGCGCGTACATCCAGCGTGGCGAACGCCGTAAGTCGGTCACCGAGTTCAAGGAAGCCCTGGACTGGCTGATGGCTGAAAGCACCAAGCGCCACACCATCCAGCGATACAAAGGTCTGGGCGAGATGAACCCGGATCAGCTGTGGGAAACCACCATGGACCCAAGCGTGCGTCGCATGCTGAAAGTGACTATCGAAGACGCCATTGGCGCGGACCAGATCTTCAACACCCTGATGGGTGATGCGGTCGAACCACGTCGTGACTTCATCGAAAGCAATGCCCTGGCGGTGTCCAACCTGGACTTCTGATCCTGGTCGACACCAACGAAAAGGCCAATGCATTTGCATTGGCCTTTTTTTGCCTGCGTTTTACTCGCTCGCCGGTGCCACACTCTCCAACCGATACCCATAAATCGTCAGCAACTGCCAACCGCGATCCGCCGTCAGCCCAAGCTTGTTGCGCAGGCGATAGATGTGAGTATCGAGCGGCCGGGACGAGGACACTTCTTCATCGGGCCAGAATCGTTCGTACAGATAATCCCGCGACCAGGCGCTGCCCATCGCGCAGCTGAAGATCGAACTGTTCAGCCAATACCGACGCTTTTCTTCCGCCCAAGGTATCGATGGCGTGGGGTTGGGATTATCGATGGTCAAAGCCGTTGTGGATGGGCATAAAAAAACCGGCTATATCCGCCGGTTTTTTTACGTCCAAAAAAAACTTATGCACGTTTTTATGGTTTTTATCATTCTAAGAAATATGTAAAAAAATCATAATGTTACGTACAAAAAACGACGCTTTTCAATGAAACGGTACACAGGTTATCCACAGAATCTCAGACAACCACCTGATCGTTTGAAACCGGCGCTTGCGGAGCCGGTGGCAGTGAGCCCATTTCCCGTTGCATCTGCTCGTTCCACGCCTGGACCCGGTCGTTCAATTCAGCAATGGCTCGTGGTCCGGTGCCTGCGGCATACATCGGCTCACCAATGATCACAGTGATGACGCCCTGCTTCTTCGCCCAACCGGTTTTCGGCCAGAACTTGCCTGCGTTGTGCGCAATCGGCAGCACCGGCAATTCGGCGTTGACCGCCAAGGCGCTGCCACCGCGCGAGAACTTTCCGACGGTGCCGAAAGGAACGCGCGTGCCTTCGGGGAAGATCAGCACCCAGACATTGTCCTTGAGCAACTCATCACCTTTTTGAGCCACATGCTTGAGTGCTGCTTTCGGGTTGTCGCGATCGATGGCGATCGGTCGCAGCATGGCCATGGCCCAACCGAAGAACGGCACATAGAGCAACTCACGTTTGAGCACCTGGCTCAGCGGTGAGAAGTAGGCGGAGAGAAAAAACGTCTCCCAGGTACTCTGATGGTTCGATTGAATCACGCACGGCCGTTCAGGTACGTTCTCGGCACCCTTCACTTCGTAGCGAATACCAAGGAACACTTTGCTCAGCCACAGGGCACAACGGCACCAATACACGTTGATGAAGCGATAACGTGCCTTGAAGGGCAGAAACGGCGCGATAAAAAAACTCAGGCTGCACCACAGCAATGAGCTGGTGCCCAGCAGCAGGTAAAAGAGGAAGGTTCTGATGGCCTGCAATATCGACATGGTGACGTTTACCGTTGCGGGAATTGCCCGCCTGTATAAAGCGCACTCCTGATGGGTCCTTTATCAGGAATTTCAGAAGCACTCTAATTGTGGATAAGTTCTGCGGCAATCGCCGCCAGATCGTCAAAAATCAATGTGCCAACCGGAAGGGTCTTGCCCAAAGTCTTTTCGCCTTTCCCGGTCTTTACCAAAACTGGCTGTGAATCGACGGCTTTGGCGGCTTCCAGGTCACCAAGGCTGTCGCCGACGAACCAGAGATCGGTCAGCGACACGTTGTAATGAGCGGCGATGCTTTTCAACATCCCGGGTTTCGGCTTGCGGCAATCGCAGCCTTCGTCCGGCCCATGCGGGCAGTAGACGATCAGGCCGACTTCACCACCCTGCTCCGCCACCAACGCGCGCAAGCGCTCGTGCATGGCATTGAGGGTGGAAAGGTCGTAGTAGCCGCGAGCGATGCCCGACTGGTTGGTAGCGACGGCTACCGTCCAGCCAGCCTTGCTCAACTGCGCGATGGCTTCGATCGAACCGGGGAGCGGAATCCACTCCTCCACCGACTTGATGTAAGCGTCGGAGTCGTAATTGATCACTCCGTCCCGATCGAGAATCAGCAGTTTCAACAGCAGTCCCTCAACCCAGCAGCGAAATGTCGGCGACGCCGAGGAACAACCCACGCAGACGTGCCAGCAACGCATAACGGTTGGCGCGGACCTTTGCGTCCTCCGCATTGACCATCACGGCTTCGAAGAACGCATCCACCGGCTCGCGCAAGGCGGCCAGACGTGCCAGCGATTCGCTGTACTGACGGGTCGCAGCCATTGGCTGCACCGCTTGATCCGCTTGCTGGATCGCCGAGTACAGGGAGAACTCGGCGGCGTTGTCGAAGTACTTGGCTTCGACGGTGGTCGGCATGCTGCCTTCGAGTTTGCTCAGCAGGTTCGATACGCGCTTGTTCACCGCGGCCAGTGCAGCGGCTTCCGGCAATTTGCGGAACGCTTCCACCGCTTGTACGCGCTGATCGAAATCCAGGGCCGAACCCGGTTTCAGGGCACGTACCGACAGGTAGGTGGCAACATCCACGCCTTCGTCTTCGTAACGGGCACGCAGACGGTCGAAGATGAACTCCAGCACCGAATCAGCCAGGCCGGCAGCCTTGACCTTGCTGCCGAACGAGTTGACGGCGAAGGCCACGGCGTCGGTCAGGTCGAGGTCGAGCTTCTTGTCGATCAGGATCCGCAGCACGCCGAGCGCGGCACGGCGCAGAGCATACGGGTCTTTGCTACCGGTGGGCAGCATGCCGACACCGAAGATCCCGACCAGGGTGTCGAGCTTGTCGGCGATCGCCACGGCCGCACCGGTCAGGGTGGTCGGCAGTTCAGCGCCGGCACCGCGCGGCATGTATTGCTCATTCAGCGCCAGCGCGACATCTTCCGGCTCGCCATCGTTGAGGGCGTAGTAGTAACCGGCGACACCTTGCATCTCCGGGAACTCACCGACCATCTCGGTCGCCAGATCACACTTGGACAGCAGGCCGGCACGCGCCGCCCATTGAGCGTTACCACCAATGTGTGGAGCAATGAACGCGGCCAGCCTGGATACGCGTTCGGCCTTGTCGTAGACGCTGCCGAGTTTTTCCTGGAACACCACGTTTTGCAGACGCAGGTTGAAGTCTTCGAGCTTTTGCTTCTTGTCTTGCTTGAAGAAGAACTCGGCGTCGGTCAGGCGTGGGCGAACCACTTTCTCGTTACCGGCGATGATCTGCTGTGGGTCCTTGCTCTCGATGTTGGCCACGGTAATGAAACGTGGCAGCAACTTGCCGTCGGCGTCCAGCAGGCAGAAGTACTTCTGGTTGTCCTGCATGGTGGTGATCAGGGCTTCCTGCGGCACGTCGAGGAAGCGCTCCTCGAACGAGCACACCAGCGGCACCGGCCATTCGACCAGCGCGGTCACTTCATCGAGCAGCGCTGGAGGAACGATTGCCGTGCCTTCCTGGCGGGTGGCCAGCTCTTCGGTGCGCTTGCTGATGATCTCGCGACGCTCGTTGGCGTCGGCCAAAACGTAGGCGGCACGCAGGTCGGCCAGGTAGCTGGACGGCGAACCGATGCGCACGTTTTCCGGGTGATGGAAGCGGTGGCCACGGGAGTCACGGCCGGCCTTCTGGGCGAGGATGGTGCAGTCGATGACCTGGTCACCGAGCAGCATCACCAGCCATTGGGTCGGACGAACGAATTCTTCCTTGCGCGCGCCCCAACGCATGCGTTTCGGGATCGGCAGGTCGTTCAGCGAATCTTCGACGATGGTCGGCAGCAGGCTCGCAGTCGCCTTGCCGGCGATGCTCTGGCTGTAGCGCAGTTTCGGGCCGCTCTGATCGATTTCGCTCAGCTCGACGCCGCACTTCTTGGCGAAGCCCAATGCTGCCTGGGTCGGGTTGCCTTCAGCATCGAACGCGGCCTGACGCGGCGGGCCGTCGAGGTTGATGCTGCGATCCGGCTGCTGGGTGGCCAGTGCGGTGATCAGCACGGCCAGGCGGCGCGGAGCGGCATAAACGGTTTTGCTCTCGTAGTTCAGGCCGGCAGCTTGCAGGCCCTTGTCGATACCGGCGAGGAACGCCTCGGCCAGTGTGTTCAGGGCTTTGGGTGGCAGTTCTTCAGTGCCCAGTTCAACCAGAAAATCCAGAGCACTCATTGTGCAGCCTCCAGCTTGGCCAGTACTTCATCACGCAGGTCCGGGGTCGCCATCGGGAAGCCCAGCTTGGCGCGAGCCAGCAGGTAGGCTTGCGCAACGGAACGCGCCAGGGTGCGTACACGCAGGATGTATTGCTGACGCGCGGTCACCGAGATCGCCCGGCGCGCATCCAGCAGGTTGAAGGTGTGGGAAGCCTTCAACACCATTTCGTAGCTCGGCAACGGCAGCGGCTGGTCGAGTTCGATCAGGCGCTTGGCTTCGCTTTCGTAGAAATCGAACAGTTCGAACAGCTTGTCGACATTGGCGTGTTCGAAGTTGTAAGTGGACTGCTCCACTTCATTCTGGTGGAACACGTCGCCGTAGGTCACTTTGCCGAACGGACCGTCAGCCCACACCAGGTCGTAGACCGAGTCCACGCCTTGCAGGTACATGGCCAGACGTTCGAGGCCGTAGGTGATCTCGCCGGTCACCGGGTAGCACTCGATGCCGCCCGCTTGCTGGAAGTAGGTGAACTGGGTCACTTCCATGCCGTTGAGCCAGACTTCCCAGCCCAGACCCCAGGCGCCGAGGGTCGGCGATTCCCAGTTGTCTTCGACGAAGCGAATGTCGTGGACCAGCGGGTCCAGGCCAACGTGCTTGAGAGAGCCCAGGTACAGTTCCTGGAAGTTGTCCGGGTTCGGCTTCAGGACCACCTGGAACTGGTAGTAGTGCTGCAGACGGTTCGGGTTTTCACCGTAACGGCCGTCAGTCGGACGGCGGCTTGGCTGCACGTAGGCGGCGTTCCAGGTTTCCGGGCCGATGGCGCGCAGGAATGTTGCGGTGTGGAAAGTGCCGGCGCCTACTTCCATATCGTAGGGCTGAAGTACCACACAACCTTGCTCGGCCCAGTATTGCTGGAGGGCGAGGATCAAGTCTTGGAAGGTACGCACGGCTGGCGTAGGCTGGCTCACGAAATTCACCTGTTTCTTGGGCTGCGATTTAAAGAGCGGGAGTATACCCGATTCATTGCTGCGCACGCCCCCTGGAGCCTTATGCCACGCTGCTTTTGGTGTTCCGAAGATCCGCTGTACATGGCTTATCACGATCAGGAGTGGGGCACGCCGCTACGGGATGCGCAGGGATTGTTCGAGTTACTTTTGCTCGAAGGGTTCCAGGCCGGGCTTTCCTGGATCACCGTGCTGCGCAAGCGCGAGCGTTATCGCGAAGTTTTGTTCGGCTTCGACGTGCAGCGCGTGGCGCAGATGAGCGATGCCGAAATCGACGAGCTAATGCTCGATCCCGGCATCATCCGCAACCGACTCAAGCTCAACGCGGCCCGGCGCAATGCCCAGGCCTGGCTGGCGCTGGAGGATCCGGTGGCGTTTCTGTGGTCATTCGTCGGCGGCACGCCTGTGATCAATCATTTCAAGGATCGCAGCGAAGTCCCGGCCGTGACGCCGACTGCCGTGGAAATGAGCAAAGGCTTGAAAAAGGCCGGCTTCACGTTCGTCGGGCCGACCATCTGCTACGCGCTGATGCAGGCCTCGGGCATGGTCATGGATCACACCCGCGATTGCGACCGCTACGCGCAGCTGGCGAACGGCGGTTAGAATGGCCGCCTCGCGCACAGCACAAGATCAGGAGTGACCTGTGGATAAGTTTAAAGGCGCCTTGCTGGTAGGCGCTCTACGGCTGTTTGCCCTGCTTCCGTGGTGGGCCGTGCAGGCCGTGGGCTCGGCGATTGGCTGGGTTATGTGGAAAACCCCGAACCGTTCCCGCGACGTGGTACGGATCAATCTGTCCAAGTGCTTTCCGGACATGGACCCCGCCGAGCGTGAACGCCTGGTGGGCCAGAGCCTGAAAGACATCGGCAAGTCCCTGACCGAGAGTGCCTGCGCCTGGATATGGCCGGCCCAGCGCTCCATCGACCTGGTGCGCGAAGTCGAAGGCCTCGACGTATTGAAGGACGCCCTTGCCTCCGGCAAAGGCGTGGTCGGCATCACCAGCCACCTGGGCAACTGGGAAGTGCTCAATCACTTCTATTGCAGCCAGTGCAAACCGATCATTTTCTACCGTCCGCCGAAATTGAAGGCAGTAGATGAATTGCTGCAAAAGCAGCGGGTGCAGTTGGGTAACAAGGTCGCTGCTTCCACCAAGGAAGGCATCCTCAGTGTCATCAAGGAAGTGCGCAAAGGTGGTGCAGTGGGCATTCCCGCTGACCCGGAACCGTCCGAATCCGCCGGGATCTTCGTGCCGTTCTTCGCCACTCAGGCACTGACCAGCAAGTTCGTACCGAACATGCTGGCCGGCGGCAAAGCAGTCGGCGTATTCCTGCACGCCCTGCGCCTGCCGGACGGTTCGGGCTACAAAGTGATCCTTGAAGCCGCGCCAGAGGCCATGTACAGCACCGATACGGCAGAGTCCTGTGCGGCCATGAGCCAAGTGGTCGAGCGCTATGTGCGGGCGTACCCGAGCCAGTACATGTGGAGCATGAAGCGCTTCAAGAAGCGCCCACCGGGTGAAGAGCGTTGGTACTGACTTACTTGGCACACTCTGTGGATAACCTGTAGGAGCGAGCTTGCTCGCGATGGACGTTAACGATGAGGTGGGCTGCCAGGTTGAACGCGGCGCCCTGGCATCCATCGCGAGCAAGCTCGCTCCTGCACGTATCCACAACCGTTCATCAGGGCGCAAAAAGATGTCCGAACACCGCAAATCATTTCGCATCAAGATCAGTCACGAAAGCATTGGCGATTGCCTGGGCCAGACGCGCAACCTGTCGACCACCGGCGTCTACGTGAAGCATCCGAAACTGTCGGCGCTGCCCCGGGGGGCGGTGGTTTACGGACAGGTGCAGGACTTACCCACAGGCGCGCCTCGCGTGCGCATGGAAGTGGTGCAGGTGGACGCCGAGGGCATCGGTTTGCGTTATCTCTGAGTCAGTGCGCCTGACGCTCGAGCTTCTTCAGGAACACCGTCATTTCCTTCTCCGCCTGCTTGTCGCCATGGCCGCGAGCAGCTTCCAGGCCTTGCTCCCAAGCCTGCCGCGCGGCCGCAAAGTCCGCCAGCGCCAGATGGGCCTTGCCCAGTAGTTTCCACGCCGCCGAATACTTCGGATCGAACTCCACGCAGCGTTGGAAATGCTCCGCAGCCTTGGCGTTTTCCCCCAGATCCAGATAGCCCTTGCCCAGGCCGAAGCGCAGCAAAGCGTTATCCACACCCTTGGCGAGCATTTTTTCCAGGGATTCGATCATCGGTGGATTCCTTGCCTGAGGCATGTCATGGGTTGATTTACTGTAGGGGCGAGCTTGCTCGCGATAAACCTGAAAGCGACGCGGGGTGTCTGGTTTCCAGCATTATCGTTGACGACCATCGCGAGCAGGGCCCGCTCCTGCAAAGGCAGGCCCCGTATCAGAAGAAGCTCAGCCCCACATGGAACAACTTCTCTACATCGCGAATATGCTTTTTATCCACAAGGAACAGAATCACATGGTCCCCCGCTTCGATCACGGTGTCGTCGTGGGCGATGATCACCTCTTCGTCGCGGATAATCGCACCGATGGTGGTGCCCGGCGGCAGGCCAATGTTCTCGATGGCCTTGCCGATCACCTTGCTCGATTTCGCATCGCCATGGGCAATCGCCTCGATGGCCTCCGCCGCACCCCGGCGCAGTGAATGCACGCTGACGATGTCGCCCCGGCGCACGTGGGCCAGCAATGTGCCGATGGTCGCCAGTTGCGGGCTGATGGCGATGTCGATGTCGCCGCCCTGGATCAGATCGACATAAGCCGGGTTGTTGATGATGGACATCACCTTCTTCGCGCCCAGGCGCTTGGCCAGCAACGACGACATGATGTTGGCTTCGTCGTCGTTGGTCAGGGCCAGGAAAAGGTCAGCGTCGGCGATGTTCTCTTCCATCAGCAGGTCGCGGTCCGAAGCGCTGCCCTGCAACACCACCGTGCTGTCCAGTGTGTCGGAGAGATGACGGCAGCGTACAGGGTTCATCTCGATGATTTTCACCTGATAACGGCTTTCGATGGCCTCGGCCAGACGCTCGCCAATCTGCCCGCCACCGGCGATGACGATGCGTTTATAGGTTTCGTCGAGACGGCGCATTTCGCTCATCACCGCACGAATGTTCGCCTTGGCGGCGATAAAAAATACTTCGTCGTCGGCCTCGATCACCGTGTCGCCCTGGGGCAGGATCGGCCGGTCACGACGGAAAATCGCCGCAACGCGGGTTTCCACGTTCGGCATGTGTTCACGCAACTGCCGCAGTTGCTGGCCCACCAGCGGCCCGCCGTAGTACGCCCGCACCGCCACCAATTGCGCCTTGCCTTCGGCGAAGTCGATCACCTGCAAGGCACCGGGGTGCTGGATCAGGCGCTTGATGTAGTTGGTGACCACTTGTTCCGGGCTGATCAGCACGTCCACCGGAATCGCTTCGTTCTGGAACAATTGCTCTTCGCGGGTCAGGTACGCGGCTTCGCGAACCCGGGCGATCTTGGTCGGGGTGTGGAACAGGGTATGGGCGACCTGACAGGCGACCATGTTGGTTTCGTCGCTGTTGGTCACCGCGACCAGCATGTCGGCGTCATCGGCTCCAGCCTGGCGCAACACGGTCGGGAATGAGCCACGACCTTGTACCGTGCGGATGTCCAGGCGGTCACCAAGGTCGCGCAGACGTTCGCCATCGGTGTCGACCACAGTAATATCGTTGGCTTCGCTGGCCAGGTGTTCCGCCAGCGAACCGCCGACTTGCCCTGCACCGAGGATGATGATTTTCATCCAGTCACTCCATTGAATCCATTTAACCGCGCGTGGCGGTGATCTTGATCAGCTTGGCGTAGTAGAAGCCATCGTGGCCACCTTCCTGGGCCAGCAACTGGCGACCATGGGGCTGCTTGATGCCAGCCGCCGTGGCGAGGTCCAGTTCACGAGCACCCGGCGTGCGGGCGAGGAAGGCTTCGATGACCTCGGTGTTCTCGGTCGGCAGCGTGGAACAGGTGGCGTACAGCAGGATGCCGCCGACCTCCAGGGTTTTCCACATGGCATCGAGCAACTCGCCCTGCAGCAGCGCCAGCGCGACGATGTCGTCGGGTTGGCGGGTCAGTTTGATATCCGGGTGACGACGAATCACACCGGTGGCCGAACATGGCGCGTCCAGCAGGATGCGCTGGAACGGCTTGCCGTCCCACCACACCTGAGTGTCGCGGCCGTCGGCGGCAATCAGTTCGGCGCTCAGTTTCAGGCGTTCGAGGTTTTCCCGCACCCGCACCAGCCGCTTGGCTTCCAGGTCTACCGCCACGACGCCGGCCAGTTTTGGCTCGGCTTCGAGGATGTGGCAGGTCTTGCCACCTGGTGCACAGCAAGCGTCGAGCACCCGTTGACCCGGCGCGAGGTCGAGCAGATCAGCAGCCAGTTGCGCGGCTTCGTCTTGCACGCTGATCCAGCCCTCGGCGAAACCCGGCAGGCTGCGCACATCGGCGGCGGCGTCGAGCACGATGCCGTCGCGGCTGTAGACACACGGCGTGGCGGCAATTCCCGCGTCAGTCAGCAAACCGAGGTAGGCATCACGGGTGTGATGGCGACGGTTGACCCGCAGGATCATAGGCGGATGCGCATTGTTCGCCGCGCAAATGGCTTCCCATTGATCTGGCCAGAACGCTTTCAAAGATTTCTGCAGCCAGCGTGGGTGAGCGGTGCGCACCACCGGATCACGTTCCAACTCGGCGAAAATCGTTTCGCTTTCGCGCTGAGCATTACGCAGCACAGCGTTGAGCAGCGCCTTGGCCCAGGGTTTTTTCAGCTTGTCGGCACAACCGACGGTTTCACCAATGGCGGCATGGGCCGGGACACGGGTGTAGAGCAACTGATAGAGACCGACCAGCAACAGCGCCTCGACATCGGCGTCGGCAGCCTTGAACGGCTTCTGCAGCAGCTTGGCCGCCAGCGCCGACAAACGTGGCTGCCAGCGCGCGGTGCCGAACGCCAGGTCCTGGGTAAAGCCGCGATCACGGTCCTCGACCTTGTCCAACTGCGTAGGCAGCGAACTGTTGAGCGAGGCTTTTCCGTTCAGGACGGCAGCGAGTGCCTTGGCGGCGGCCAGACGCGGATTCATTGAGCGTCCGCCACTTGGCCGAGGACAGTGCCGGTGGCGAATTTCTCGCGACGGCTGTTGAACAGATCGCTGAAGTTCAGCGCTTTGCCGCCGGGCAATTGCAGACGGGTCAGGCACAAGGCCTGCTCGCCGCACGCGACGATAAGACCGTCCTTGCTGGCGCCGAGGATTTCACCCGGGGCGCCTTTGCCTTCGGCGAGGTTTGCGGCCAGTACTTTCAGGGCTTCGCCGTTCAAGGTGCTGTGGGTAATCGGCCACGGGTTGAAGGCACGGACCAGACGCTCCAGCTCAACCGCCGGGCGACTCCAGTCGATGCGTGCTTCGTCCTTGTTCAATTTGTGCGCATAGGTAGCGAGGTTGTCGTCCTGCACTTCGCCCTCCAGGGTTCCGGCGGCGAGGCCGGCAATCGCCTGGACTACAGCCGGCGGGCCCATTTCGGCCAGGCGATCGTGCAGGCTGCCGCCGGTATCTTCGGCGCTGATCGGCGTGGTGACCTTGAGCAACATCGGCCCGGTGTCGAGGCCGGCTTCCATGCGCATCACGGTCACGCCACTTTCGGCGTCGCCCGCCTCCACGGCGCGCTGGATCGGCGCCGCACCCCGCCAGCGTGGCAGCAGCGAGGCGTGACTGTTGATGCAACCCAGACGCGGAATATCCAGCACCACTTGCGGCAGGATCAGGCCGTAGGCGACCACCACCATCAAGTCCGGCTTCAGTGCAGCCAGTTCAGCCTGAGCATCTTCGTTGCGCAGAGTGGGCGGTTGCAGCACCGGGATATTGTTCTCCAGAGCAAGCTGCTTGACCGGGCTCGGCATCAGTTTTTGCCCGCGACCGGCCGGACGATCCGGTTGGGTGTAGACCGCAACGATCTCGTAAGGGCTGTCGAGCAGGGCCTTGAGGTGTTCGGCGGCGAATTCGGGGGTGCCGGCAAAGACGATGCGCAGTGGCTCAGTCATGGGTGTTCTCTATTGCAAAGCATCTTGAAAAGAAAAAGGCTTGCCGCGGCAAGCCTTTGAAGGAGGGCATCAAGCGTTTTGGCGATGCTGTTTTTCCAGCTTCTTCTTGATGCGGTCGCGTTTGAGCGTCGACAGGTAATCGACGAACAATTTGCCGTTGAGGTGGTCGCATTCATGCTGGATGCACACCGCGAGCAGGCCTTCGGCGATCAGTTCGTAGGGTTGGCCATCGCGGTCCAGCGCCTTGACCTTGACCCTTTGCGGGCGATCGACGTTTTCATAGAAGCCGGGTACCGAAAGGCAGCCTTCCTGGTATTGCTCCATCTCGTCGGTCAGGGGTTCGAACTCGGGGTTGATGAACACTCGCGGTTCGGTGCGGTCTTCGGAGAGGTCCATCACGACGATACGTTTGTGCACGTTGACCTGGGTAGCGGCGAGGCCGATGCCAGGCGCTTCATACATTGTTTCAAACATGTCGTCGACCAACTGACGCACTTCGTCGTCCACTACGGCCACTGGCTTGGCGATAGTGCGCAGACGCGGATCAGGGAATTCGAGGATGTTTAAAATGGCCATAAGCTTGATAAGTGCACGTGTGAAGTAAGGTCGGGTCGATGGCCTGGCGGTCCGAAGATGCAGGCTACCGTTGTAAAACGTAGCTCCCTTTTGTTGACAAGCAAGTAGGGAGCGAGCCACTGACGGCTTTGGCGTTTCACGCGAATGCACATAATAAAGGGATTCACCGCATGAGGAAATCACTACTCGCCCTGCTGCTCCTGGCTTCGGCAGGTTGGGCGTACGGGCAAGGGCAGCTTCGGGAAGAGATTCCCACCATAAAGCTGTCGCCTCAGGTTCGCAGCAGCCCGGTGACCGAGGCGATCCCCGGCATTGCTCTGAAATCGATCAACAGCTTTCTGCTGAGCAACCGCATCGTCGACAAGGCCGAGGAATTCGACAAGGCGCCTTACATCGTCGCTGGTGATTCCGAACGGGTGCTCAGCGGCGCGGGTGACCGCATCTTTGCCCGTGGCCATTTCGATCCGGCACAACCGGCGTACGGTATCTTCCGCCAAGGCAAGGTCTACACCGATCCGCAGAGCAAGGAAATTCTGGGGATCAACGCCGACGATATCGGCGGCGGCGATGTCGTGGCCATCGAAGGTGACGTTGCCACCCTGGAGTTGCTACGCACGACTCAGGAGGTCCGCCTCGGCGATCGCTTGTTCAGCGGTGAAGAGCGCGCGATCAACTCCACCTTCACGCCCAGCGCACCGAGCCACGAAATCAACGGTTTGATCATCGATGTGCCGCGTGGGGTCACGCAGATTGGCGAGTTGGACGTGGTAACGCTGAACAAGGGTCAGCGCGACGGTCTGGCCGAAGGCAATCTGCTGGCGGTAATGAAAACCGGTGAAACCGTAAGGGACCGGATCACTGGCCAGCCATTGAAAATTCCCGATGAGCGCGCCGGTTTGCTGATGGTTTTCCGTACCTACGACAAGCTCAGTTACGGGCTGGTGCTCAGCGCCTCGCGCTCGCTGTCGGTGATGGACAAGGTACGAAATCCGTAAAAGTGCTTCACAAGTTACCAACAGAGTTATCCACAGTTTATTCCCGTTTGTACGGGTGCTCATAACGATCAAGGATGATCCATGTCGATGCCTACTGTTACACCGGTTTCCCCCGCGGAACTGGAAGCTCGATTACGTCTGCACCGTTTGCCGGAACTCGGCCCGGCGCGTTTCAAGAAATTGCTCGAAGCCTTCGGCTCGGCATCCAAAGCCATCAGTGCGCCAGCCAGTGCCTGGCGCGCGCTGGGTTTGCCACTGGCCTGTTCCGAGGCCAGGCGTAGCACTGAGATCCGTGACGGCGCCAGTCATGCATTGGCCTGGCTGGAGCGCCCGGCCCAGCATTTACTGATGTTGGACCAACCGGACTACCCGGCACTGCTGGCACAAATCAGCGATGCACCACCGCTGTTATTTGTCGCGGGCGATCCGGGCATTCTGGAAAAACCACAACTGGCGATGGTCGGCAGCCGTCGCGCTTCCCGGCCAGGAATGGACACCGCTGCCGCGTTTTCCCGCAGCCTGGCGGGTGCCGGTTTTGTCATTACCAGCGGCCTGGCCCTGGGCATTGACGCCGTCGCGCACCAGGCCGCGCTCGACGTCGGCGGGCAAACGGTCGGTGTGCTCGGCACGGGGCTCGAGAAGTTTTATCCACAGCGAAATAGACGCCTGGCGGACGCCATGATCGCTTCGGGCAGCGCAGTGCTTTCGGAGTTTCCGCTGGATGCAGGTCCCAGCGCCAGCAACTTCCCTCGGCGCAATCGGATCATCAGTGGTTTGTCCCTCGGAGTGCTGGTGGTTGAAGCCAGTGTCGCCAGCGGTTCACTGATCACCGCGAGGCTGGCGGCGGAACAGGGGCGCGAGGTGTTTGCGATGCCCGGGTCGATCCATCACCCCGGCGCCCGCGGCTGTCATCAGTTGATTCGGGACGGTGCGGTGCTGGTGGAAACCATCGAACATATCCTCGAAGCCTTGCGCGGTTGGCAACGACTGTCGTTATCCACAGAAACCTGCACCCCTGCGACGACTCACCCACTGCTGAAACTGCTGCATGCCGCGCCTCACACCAGTGAAGCGCTGGCCGACGCAAGCGGCTGGGCCTTGCCGAAAGTGCTGGCGGCGTTGACGGAACTGGAAATGGATGGCCGCGCCGTGTGCGAAAACGGGCGCTGGTTTGCACGGGTGAGCTAGGTTTTATAAACAAGATCGGTAAACTGCGCAGAGCCTTAATCTGGAGTGTTTTTCATGGTCAACAGTTGGCGTGTGCAACAAGCCGCGCAAGCAATTCGCGCCGGGGCGGTGATTGCCTACCCAACCGAAGCAGTCTGGGGTCTGGGTTGCGACCCGTGGGACATCGATGCGGTGGAACGTTTGCTGCTGATCAAGGGCCGGTCTGTGGAAAAGGGGCTGATTCTGGTCGCCGACAACATCCGTCAGTTCGATTTCCTCTTCGAAGACTTCCCCGAGTTGTGGATGGACCGCATGGCCAGTACCTGGCCGGGTCCGAACACCTGGTTGGTGCCGCACCAGAACCTGCTGCCGGAGTGGATTACCGGCGTGCATGAAACCGTGGCGCTGCGGGTCAGCGATCACCCGCTGGTGCGGGATTTGTGCGCGCTGGTCGGGCCGCTGGTGTCGACGTCGGCCAATCCGCAGGGGCGCCCGGCGGCACGTACGCGAATTCGCGTCGAACAGTATTTCCGTGGCCAGGTGGATCTGGTGCTGGGCGGAAACCTGGGCGGACGCAAGAACCCGAGCGTGATTCGCGATCTGGCGACCGGCAGGGTTGTGCGCCCGGACTGATACCCAGGTGCGCCCATCGCGAGCAAGCTCGCTCCCACAGGGGATTTGTATTCGACACAGAAACCTTGTGGGAGCGAGCTTGCTCGCGATGGTGTCAGTCAGGGCAACAAAACAACCGAGCCCGTCGTGCGCCGCGCCGACAACTCGGTCTGCGCCTTCGCCGCGTCAGCCAGTGGATAACGCTGGCTGATGTCCACGGTCAGCTTGCCGCCGATGATCATCTCGAACAACTCGTCGGCCATGCGTTGCAGGTTTTCGGCGTTGTTCGCATAAGTGCCCAGGGTTGGCCGGGTCACGTACAACGAGCCTTTCCCCGCCAGGATCCCCAGGTTCACGCCGTCGACCGCGCCGGACGCATTGCCGAAACTCACCACCAGCCCACGCGGCGCGACGCTGTCGAGTGAAGTCAGCCAGGTGTCCTTGCCAACGCCGTCGTACACCACCGGGACTTTTTTGCCGTCGGTCAATTCCAGCACACGTTGCGCGACATTTTCATGGCTGTAATCGATGGTCGCCCAGGCGCCGTTGGTCTTGGCCAGCGCGGCTTTCTCCGCCGAGCTGACAGTGCCGATCAGCTTCACGCCCAAGGCCTTGGCCCATTGGCAGGCCAGGGAACCGACCCCACCGGCCGCGGCATGGAACAGGATGGTTTCGCCACCCTTGAGTTCATAAGTCTGACGCAGCAGATATTGCACGGTCAGGCCCTTGAGCATGACGCCAGCGGCCTGTTCGAAGCTGATGGCGTCCGGCAGTTTCACCAGATTGGCTTCGGGTAAGACGTGAACATCGCTGTAGGCGCCCAGCGGCCCGCTGCCATAGGCCACGCGATCGCCGATCTTGAAGCGGGTCACGTCGCTGCCCACTGCCTCGACCACGCCCGCACCCTCTGAACCGACACCCGACGGCAGGGACGGCGGTGGATACAAACCGCTGCGGTAGTAGGTGTCGATGAAGTTCAGGCCGATGGCCTTGTTGGTCACGCGTACTTCCTTCGGACCTGGCTCGGCGGGTTGGTAATCCACATATTCGAGCACTTCGGGGCCGCCATGGGCGCGGAACTGGATACGCTTTGCCATCAGAACTCTCCATAGGTCGTTTTACCAAGCTCCCTATCGGACTCCTAAGCTTGATCTTCGTCAACTGCGGCGGGGTGACTTGCGATGGTATGCTACGCGCCCATTTGCGCAGGCTGAGCTCCAATGGAGCGCCGCGTTGTTTTGCCCGATTCAAGGTGATGACATGACGACCCGCACCGAGGCCGTAAAAGCCTACCTGCTCGACCTGCAAGACCGTATTTGCGCCGCCCTGGAAGCCGAAGACGGTGGCACGCAATTCGTCGAAGACGCCTGGACCAGGCCGGCGGGCGGTGGCGGTCGCACCCGTGTGATAGAAAACGGCGCGGTGATTGAAAAGGGTGGCGTCAACTTTTCCCATGTCTTCGGCAGTGGTCTTCCACCGTCTGCCAGCGCCCATCGACCGGAACTGGCCGGCCGCGGCTTCGAAGCCCTCGGCGTGTCGCTGGTCATCCACCCGCACAACCCGCATGTGCCGACTTCCCACGCCAACGTGCGTTTTTTCATCGCCGAAAAAGAAGGTGAAGAGCCGGTCTGGTGGTTCGGTGGCGGCTTCGACCTGACCCCGTATTACGGCAACGAAGAAGACTGCATCCACTGGCACCGCGTGGCCGAGCAGGCCTGCGCGCCGTTCGGTCCGGACGTCTACCCGCGTTACAAGGCCTGGTGCGACAGCTACTTCCACATCAAGCATCGTCACGAGCCGCGTGGCATCGGCGGCCTGTTTTTCGACGACCTGAACGAGTGGGACTTCGACACCAGCTTCGCCTTCATGCGCGCCATCGGTGATGCGTACATCGACGCTTACCTGCCCATCGTGCAGCGCCGCAAGAACGATGCGTTCACCGCCAAGCAGCGTGAGTTCCAGGAGTTCCGCCGTGGCCGCTACGTTGAATTCAACCTGGTCTACGACCGTGGCACGTTGTTTGGCCTGCAATCGGGTGGGCGTACCGAGTCGATCTTGATGTCGCTGCCGCCGCAAGTGCGCTGGGGCTACGACTGGAAAGCCGAGCCTGGCAGTGAAGAAGCGCGTCTCACCGAGTACTTCCTGCAAGACCGCGATTGGTTGGCCGAAGCCTGAACGAGGAATCCTGATGGACCGTTATGTCGTATTCGGTAACCCGATTGGTCACAGCAAGTCGCCGCTGATCCATCGACTGTTCGCCGAGCAGACCGCGCAGAAACTGGATTACAACACGCTGCTGGCGCCACTCGACGACTTTTCCACCTGTGCCCGGAGGTTTTTCCTCGAAGGACGCGGCGCCAACGTGACGGTGCCGTTCAAGGAAGAAGCCTATCGGCTGGCGAACAGCCTGACGGCGCGGGCGCAACGGGCCGGAGCGGTGAACACCCTGAGCAAACTGGCCGATGGCAGTCTGCTGGGCGACAACACCGACGGTGCCGGGCTGGTGCGGGACCTGACGGTCAACGCCGGGTTCAGCCTCAAGGGCAAACGCATCCTGCTGCTCGGTGCTGGCGGTGCGGTGCGCGGTGCTTTGGAGCCGTTGCTGGCCGAGCAACCGGCCTCGGTGATCATCGCCAACCGCACGGTGGACAAGGCCGAGCTGCTGGCGGAACTGTTCTGCGATCTGGGGCCGATCTCGGCCAGCGGCTACGACTGGTTGCAGGAGTCGGTGGACTTGATCATCAACGCGACCTCGGCGAGCCTGACCGGCGATGTGCCGCCTATTGCCCCCAGCTTGATTGAGCCTGGCAAAACGGTGTGCTACGACATGATGTACGGCAAGGAACCGACCTCGTTCTGCCGCTGGGCCAGCGAACACGGGGCGGCGGTATCGATGGATGGCTTGGGCATGCTGGCCGAGCAAGCGGCGGAAGCGTTCTTCCTGTGGCGCGGCGTGCGCCCGGATACGGCGCCGGTGCTGGCTGAGTTGCGTCGACAGTTGGCCTTGTAACCTACTGTAGGAGCGAGCTTGCTCGCGAAAAACCTGAGGGCATCTGGTTTTGCGCGTAATCGTTCACGACCTTCGCGAGCTAGCTCGCTCCTACAGAGAGCGGCGTTTCAGTCCTCAAACCGGATCGGGCATTTCTCCGCCCCTTCCAGCTTCCTCAACTCTTCCACCACCTGCGGTCGGGCCCGGCGCAAGGTGAGGCTGCGATCTTGACGCAGTAGCCGCCGGGCTTCCTGGTGCAGCATTTCCACCCCTGAGTAGTCGATGAAGTTGATCTGCTGCGCCTCGATCACCACGCGCGCGCCGTGCATGCGTTGCAGGCGTACTTGCAGGTAATGGCTGGCGCCGAAAAAAATCGAGCCCCCCACCCGCAGAATGTCTTCCTCGCCATCTCGCACATGCTGCACCCGTGGTTGCGATGTGCGTTTGAGGTAGAAAAAAAGCGAGGCCAACACGCCGGCGTAGATCGCCGTCTGCAACTCCAGCAGCAGCGTGGCGACGCAGGTCAGCGCCATGACCACAAATTCGGCGCGGCTGACCCGCAACAACGCGCGAATCCCGCGATGGTCCACCAGTCCCCAGGCGATCAACAGAATGCTGCCGGCCATGGCTGGAATCGGGATGTGCGCGATCAGGCTTGCGCCGAAGATCGCAAACAGCGCCACCCACAATGCCGAAAAAATCCCGGCCAGCGGCGAACAGGCCCCCGCTTCGTAGCTCAGGCCTGAGCGAGTGAAGGAGCCGGCCGACAGCGATCCGGAAAAAAACGCACCGACGATGTTCGACAAGCCCTGGGCGCGGACTTCCTGATTCGCGTCGAGTAATTGCTGCGAACGTGCCGAGATCGAGCGGGCGATCGACAGGCTGGTTACTAGCCCGAGCATTCCGACCGCCACCGCGCTGGGCAGCAGGCGCAGGATCAGATCCAGGTCCAGGGGCAACGGGCTGAAGGGCGGCAGTTTGCCGGTGAAGGCGCTTACCAGTTGCACATGGCCGAACATTGATGGCCAGAGCCAAACCAGCAAGCCGCCGAGAATCAGGGTGATCAAGAGCGTCGGCCAGCGTGGCAGCAGCAGTTTGAGGATCACGCCGACCACCACGGTCGCCAGACCCAGCGCCAGCGAAGGTTTGTCCATTTCGCCGAGATGGCGCAACAACGTGATGAAACTATCCAGCGCGGTGGCCTGGCTGGGCAAGTCCAGCCCCAGCAGGTTAGGCAATTGACCGATGGCAATCACCACGGCAGCACCCAGGGTGAAGCCGAGTACCACCGAGTGCGAGACGAAATTCACCAGCGCGCCGAACCGCAGCAAACCCAGCAGCCACTGAAAGATACCGGCAAGAAACGTCAGCAACAGGATCAGCATGACGTAGTCCTGCGACGCTGGAACGGCCAGAGGACTGACGCTGGCATACAGGACAATGGAGATGGCGGCCGTAGGACCGCAGATCAAATGCCACGACGAACCCCAGAGGCAGGCGATCAGAACGGGGATGATTGCAGCGTACAGGCCGTATTCCGGTGGTAGGCCGGCGATCAGTGCGTAGGCAATGGATTGCGGCAACGCGAGGATCGCGCCGCTGAGGCCGACAATCAGGTCGCGCCCGACACTGGCGCGGGTTTGCCGGGGTAGCCAGGTGAGGAAAGGGAAGAGTGAATGGCGGCTGGGAAGGGCCATGGGTCCTCTCGGGTGGGGATTTTGCGCAAGGGTAGCAGGACAAGGCGATCATTGTGGCGAGGGGGCTTGCCCCCGTTGGACGGCGCAGCCGTCCCAAAACCATTGAATGTGGTTTATCAGGTAGACCGCATTCAATGGTTTTACGATCGCTTCGCAATCGAACGGGGCGGTGCGGCGGTCCGACAAGCCCCCTCGCCACAAAGACCATATCGCCTCTGGTTTAGAGTTTGGCTTTGACCGCTGGCAAAGCATCCTTGCCATCCACTGTCTTCACCCCATCGAGCCATTTATCCAGCACTGCCGGGTTGGCCTTGATCCACGCCTTGGCCGCGTCGGCATTGCTGACCTTCTTGTTCACCACCTCGGCCATGATGCTGTTTTCCATCTCCTGAGTGAAACTCAGGTTGGTCAGCAGTTTGCCGACGTTCGGGCAGGCCTGTGCATAACCTTTTCGGGTCAGGGTATGCACGCTGCCGGTGTCACCGAAGTATTTCTCGCCACCCTTCAGATAATGCATTTTCAACTGCACGTTCATCGGGTGCGGGGTCCAGCCGAGGAAGGTCACGAATTTCTGTTTTTTCACCGCGCGGGACACTTCCGCCAGCATCGCCTGCTCGCTGGACTCGACGAGTTTCCACTGGCCCATGTCGAAATCGTTTTTCTTGATGATCTCTTGCAGCGAGATATTCGCCGGTGCACCGGAGCCGATGCCATAGATCTTGTGGTCGAACTTGTCGGCGTACTTGTTCAGGTCGGCAAAGTTATGCACACCCGCGTCCCACACGTAGTCCGGGACAGCGAGGGTGAATTCGGTGCCGTCGAGGTTCTTCGCCAGTTGCGTGACATCGCCGCTTGCGACGAATTTGTCGTAGAAGCCCTGCTGCGCCGGCATCCAGTTACCCAGGAACACATCGACCTGGCCGTCCTTCAACCCGCCAAAGGTGATCGGCACCGCGAGGGTGTCGACCTTGGCCTTGTAGCCCATGCCGTCCAGCAGAAACCCGGTGATGGCGTTGGTCGCGGCAATGTCGCTCCAGCCCGGGTCGGCCATCTTCACCGTCTCGCAACTCTGATCGGCAAACGCCGAGGCACTGCCCAGAGCCAGGAGCCCGACCGTCAGTACTGTGGATAACCTTTGCATGGACTTCCCCTTAACATTATTGGTTTTGGCAGGGTTGTGGATAACGTGCTTTACGTTCCAGATCGTCGAGGTCGATGTGGTTACGCATGTACTGCTGACTGGCGTCCACCAGCGGCTGGTGATCCCAGCTCTTCAGCTTGCCGAGGGTCAGCGCCTCGGCCACGAAGCGTCGGCGCCGCTGGCTTGCGAGCACCTGCTGGTGAATCGCCGGGATGTTCCATTTGGCCCGCGCTTCGGCGAGAAAATCGTCGAACAACTGGCGATGTTGCGGCGAATGACTGAGTTCTTCCAGTTCGCGAGGGTCATTCTGTACGTCGAAGAGTAGGCAAGGGTCGTCTTCGCTATAGATGAATTTGTAGGCACCGCGACGGATCATCATCAACGGGCTGACGGTGCCTTCGGCCATGTATTCACCGAACACTTCATCGTGGCCGCCCTGCCCTTGCAGGTGCGGAATCAGCGAGCGGCCGTCCAGCGGCAAGCCCGGTTCCAGCGAGCCGCCGGCCAGTTCGACGAATGTCGGCAACAGGTCCGCTGTGGAAACACTGGCGCTGACCCGGCCGGCGCCAAACTGCCCCGGTGCGCTGACCAACAGCGGCACCCGTGCGGCCATCTCATACCAGTGCATTTTGTACCAGAGGCCGCGCTCGCCGAGCATGTCGCCGTGGTCACCGGAAAACACGATGATGGTGTCATCGATCAGCCCGGTATCTTCGAGGGTTTGCAGGAGTTTGCCGACGTTGCTGTCGATATAGCTGCACGCGCCGAAATAGGCGCGACGGGCATCGCGGATCTTATCCACAGGCAGCGGCTTGTCCCACAGGTCGTAGACCTTGAGCAGACGTTGCGAATGCGGATCGAGGTCATGCGGGTCCGGGGTTGTAGGCAACGGGATATCGGCATCGTCGTACAAATCCCAGAAAGCCTTGGGAATGGTGTACGGATCGTGCGGGTGAGTCATCGAAACGGTCAGGCAGAACGGCTGGTCGCCATCCTCGCGGATATGGTCGAACAGGTACTGCTGGGCCTTGAACACCACCTCTTCGTCGAAATCCAGTTGATTGGTGCGTACGCACGGACCGGCCTGCAGCACCGACGACATGTTGTGATACCAGGTCGGGCGCACGTCCGGTTCATCCCAGTTCACCGCCCAGCCGTAGTCGGCCGGGTAAATGTCACTGGTCAGGCGTTCTTCGTAGCCGTGCAACTGGTCTGGCCCGCAGAAATGCATCTTGCCCGACAGGGCGGTGCGGTAGCCGAGGCGGCGCAAGTAGTGGGCGTAGGTCGGTACGTCAGCGGGGAAATCGGCGGCGTTGTCGTAGGCGCCGATCTTGCTCGGCAACTGGCCGCTGACCAGTGTGAAACGCGATGGCGCGCACAATGGGCTGTTGCAATAGGCGGAGTCAAACACCACGCCTTGTACGGCGAGGCGACTGAGATTGGGCAGTTTGATGGGCGATGGGCCGTAGAACGGCAACATTGGCGCGGCCATTTGATCGGCCATGATGAAAAGAATGTTCTTGCGCTTCATGTGATCGCGGCATTCCATAGTGGATGTTTATGCGAGAGTGCTGGCTTTGAGAATGAAACCCTCGCACCTTGTGGTAAAGCCCATACGCGGCAATGACTAGGATAAGCACAGCTTATGTATGACGCCCTTGGTGACCTGTCACTGGATCTGCTTCGCGCCTTCGAAGCGGCGGCCCGTCAGCGCAGCTTCACAGCGGCGGCGGTTGAACTGGGCACCACGCAACCGGCCATCAGCCAGCAGATCAAGCGCCTGGAAGAACAACTGACAACACGCCTGTTCGACCGCATTTATCGCGGAATCGAACTGACAGAGGCTGGGCAGATTCTTTTTGAGCAGGTTCAGCTCGGTTTGCAGAATATCGACGCAGGATTGAGCGCAATCAGCGCACAGCAACAGCATGAAGTGCTGCAGGTGGCCACGGATTTTGCCTTCGCCGCCTATTGGTTGATGCCGCGTCTGCACCGCTTTCACGCGGCCAATCCGCAGGTGGATGTCAGCCTGGTCACCAGTGAACGCAGCCATAACATGCTACGTACCGATATCGATGTGGCGGTGCTGTTCGGCGATGGCCGCTTCAAGCAGGGTGAAAGCCATTGGCTGTTCAGCGAGGAAGTGTTTCCGGTGTGCAGCCCGCAGCTGTTGAGCGAGCGTCCACTGCCCTTGCCAGCCCAGGCATTGCTGGAGTTTCCTTTGTTGCACCTGCGTGGGGAACACAGCAGTAACTGGTTCGACTGGAGTGGTGTGTTCCGCGAGCTGGGCATTACCTCGCCCCCGGCGCCCGGGCAGTTGCGCTTCGATAATTACACCTTGCTGATTCAGGCGGCGATTGGCGGCCAGGGCGTGGCCATCGGCTGGCGCCACCTTGTGGATAACTTGCTGGCGCAAGGGTTGTTGTGTCGACCGATCGGCGAAACGGTGATGTCGAGGCTGGGTTACTACGTGGTTCTGCCCCAGCGCAAAAGACGCGGAGCATTGATCCAGCAGTTTGTGGATTGGTTGATGGCGGAACAGGCCTGCAGTGCGCAATCGCTCAACGGCCTGACGCTGCCGTCCATTGCGGTTTAACTGTCGGTTGCGATGAAGTTGACGTGCTCGCCGATGTGCAGGTTCAGGTGCAATTCATCGGCAATGCCCACGGCAGTGCGGGCCAGCCGTTTGAGCGGTTCAACTAACCCCGGTTCGGGGTTGCCACCGATGTTGGCAAAGTGTTCGATGGTCAGCCCTGGTACCCCGCGCGGTTCGTTAACCAGCGTCCACTTCAAAGGACTGCTTTGCAGTGCCTCGCGGATTTCCTCGGCGGCGTGACGTTGCAAGCTATCCTCGGTTTCCGGGTCGTCCAGCACGTCGAAATCACCCACCAGAAACAATCGGGCGATGTTTGCTGCCTGCATGCCATCGATGAGCGCATCCACTGCCAGCACCTGCTCGACCGGGCCGGGCACGATGGCTTTTTCCACGTGTTCGCTATTGAACGGTAACCCTGGTGCGTCCAGTAAGCAGATAACCACTGAACTGCCGGCCACACTCTGCTTGACCCGTTGCGCGTCGAACAGGTCGCCAGTCTTGGTGCGCAGCCCCGGACGGGGTGCCAGCGCCGTCAGGTCATCGAGAATCGCGATCACTTCATGCTGGCGTCGCAGCATTTCAGCCATCAGCGCACTGCCCAGGCTACTCATGGCACCATAAAGCACCACTTTCACGACGGGGGTTTCGGCATTTTTCATGGCTGGGCTTCCTGTTTTCCAGCGTCTGTATAACGTTTGACCCGCAGGAAACGGCGAGGGTTCGAACAACTTTCAGAGGGATTCAGATGCAGCAGATAACGGGCTACCACGCCCACGTTTATTTCGATGCCAACACGATCTCGCAGGCGCGAGCCTTATGTGAACGGGCGGCGCAATTGTTTCCATTGAAAATGGGCCGCGTGCACGAGCGCCCGGTCGGTCCGCACCCGGACTGGAGCTGCCAGTTGGCGTTCGAACCGCAGGTGCTGGGCGACGTTCTGCCGTGGCTGGCGCTGAACCGCAAGGGGCTGGTGGTGTTCCTGCACCCGGACACCGGCGACGATTTGCTTGACCACACCGAGCACGCGATCTGGATGGGCGCGATTCGGCCGCTGGACCTGTCTGTTTTTTGATCAGAGTGTTTCTTCAGCCTCACCGGGCAAATGTTCGTCCAGATGCAGCCACGGCAAGCGGCTGTCGGTCCAGATGTGCCGCTCGGCTGGTGCTTGCTCAGGATGGTCGAGGGTGGCGATGGTCAGGTCGATGCTTTCCGGGCTTAGTTGCGTCGCTAGTGCCAGTTGCGCCCCACAGTGGCCGCAGAAATATCGCGCACAGGTGGATGAAGATTCGTACCGCGACGGCGTCCCGGCCAGCCATTGAAAGGCGGATGCCGGCACGGTTATCCAGGTAGTCACGATGCCGCCGCTGACCCGTCGGCAAATCGAACAATGACAGTGGGCGATATCGTGCAGCGGCCCGCTGAATTGATAGCGCAGTTGCCCGCAATGGCAGCCGCCGGTGTGAAGCTCGCCCATGTTCAACCTCCCGCCCTGTGTTCAGGGACTTGAAACCCAATCCGACGATCGGTTGCACATCCGGTCCTTGCTTTCATTGGCGAAAGCTGGCTGAAAGCTTCCCCGATTAGGATCGCCCCCACTACCGGCAACAGACCGGTTGGCCAATGCCAGCGTTTATCGCTCGCACAGCCCATTTAACAACAACAATGGTGATTCTGATGTCCTCTTCCATCCGCCGCTTCGCTGCAACTCCGCCCGTACGTCTCGTGCTTCCCGTTCTGCGCTGATCCCGCCTGATCCGCCCATTCCCTAGCCGCGCTACGCCTGGAGTATTCCCATGCTGACTTTCCTTGGCTTCGCCATGGTCATCACGTTCATGTTCCTGATCATGACCAAGCGCCTGTCCGCGCTGATCGCCCTGATCATCATTCCAATCATCTTTGCCCTGTTCGGCGGTTTTTCGCCGAAGATCGGTCCGATGATGCTCGAAGGCATTACCAAGCTTGCGCCAACCGGCGTGATGCTGATGTTCGCTATCTTGTACTTCGCCCTGATGATCGACTCCGGCCTGTTCGACCCGGCCGTGCGCAAGATCCTCAAACTGGTCAAGGGCGACCCGCTGAAAGTTTCGGTCGGCACCGCCGTTCTGGCGCTCGTTGTCTCCCTCGATGGTGACGGCGCGACCACTTACATGATCTGCGTGGCCGCCATGCTGCCGCTCTACAGCCGTATCGGCATGAGCCCGCGAATCATGGCCGGCCTGATCATCCTCGCCGGTGGCGTGATGAACATGACCCCATGGGGTGGCCCGACTGCTCGCGCCGCCAGTGCGTTGCATGTGGATCCGTCCGACATCTTCGTACCGATGATTCCTGCGATGCTGGCTGGTGTGGTGGCGATCCTGGTCATTGCCTACTTCTACGGCAAGCGTGAACGTGCGCGTCTGGGTGAACTGCACCTGGTGGGCGATGAAATCGACCACAGTGAAATCAGCGTTTCGCAGTTCCCGGATGCCCGTCGTCCGAAGCTGATCTGGTTCAACGGCGCCCTGACCTTGGCCTTGATGTGCACCCTGATCGCCGGCCTGCTGCCGTTGCCGGTACTGTTCATGGTGGCGTTCAGTATCGCCATGATCGTCAACTACCCTTGCCTGCAACAGCAGAAGGATCGCGTCGCGGCTCACGCCGGTAGCGTACTGGCGGTGGTCGGGTTGATCTTTGCGGCCGGTATCTTCACCGGTATCCTGACCGGCACCGGGATGGTCGACGCCATGTCGAAGAGCCTGTTGGCGGTGATTCCGGACTTCCTCGGCCCGTACCTGGCAGTGATCACGGCGTTGGTAAGCATGCCGTTCACTTTCTTCATGTCGAACGATGCATTTTATTACGGCGTGTTACCGGTACTTGCCGAAGCCGCCAGCCATTACGGTATAACCGCAGTGGAAATGGCACGTGCCTCGATCGTCGGTCAGCCCGTCCACCTGTTGAGCCCGCTGGTTCCATCGACCTACCTGTTGGTGGCCCTGGCCGGCATCGACTTCGGTGACCACCAGCGCTTCACTCTCAAGTGGGCAGTGCTGGTTTGTATCTGCATACTGATTGCTGCACTGCTGTTGGGGACTTTCCCGGTGTTCAGCACTCTATAAGCCCAAGACTCACCACTTCGGGTCCAGGCTTCGCTGTTTGAAGCCCGGGCCCGTTTTGGTTTAACAATCGCTCAAAGGAATACACATGGAATGGCTGACCAACCCTGAAATCTGGGTTGCCTTCTTCACCCTGACCGCCCTGGAAATCGTCCTGGGTATCGATAACATCATCATGATTTCGATCCTGGTCAGCCGCATGCCCAAACACATGCAGGCGCGCACCCGGATTTTCGGTCTGGCGCTGGCCATGATCACGCGAATCCTGCTTCTGCTGTCGATCACCTGGGTCATGCGCCTGACGGCGGACCTGTTCGTAGTATTCGGCCAGGGTATTTCCGGACGCGACCTGATCCTGTTCTTCGGTGGTCTGTTCCTGCTGTGGAAGAGCTCGCAAGAGATGTACCACGCGCTGGAAGGTGAAGACGAAACCAACGAAGAGCCTTCGGGCAAGGGCGGCAACTTCCTCTACACCATCGTCCAGATTGCGATCATCGACATCGTATTCTCCCTGGACTCGGTGATCACTGCGGTCGGCATGGTGTCCCACGTACCGGTCATGGTCGCGGCAATCATCGTGGCCGTACTGGTGATGATGTGGGCATCTGGCACCATCAGTGAGTTCATCGACAAGCACCCATCGCTGAAGATGCTGGCGCTGTCGTTCCTGCTGATCGTCGGTACGGTGCTGATTGCGGAATCCCTGGACGTGCACGTGCCAAAAGGCTACGTCTACTTCGCCATGGCGTTCTCGCTGGCGGTGGAAGCGATCAACATCAGGATGCGCACTGCCATCGCGAAAAAGAAGAAACAGCAGGATCCGGTAAAGCTGCGCAAGGACATTCCGGGCCAGTAACCCGGTAGCGGTCAATACGCAAAACCTGTGGGAGCGAGCTTGCTTGCGATGGTGGTCTGTCAGTCAACGTCAAAGTTGAATCTGATGGCCTCATCGCGAGCAAGCTCGCTCCCACAGTGTTTTGTGTGGCTGGAAGATCGCTCTTTTCATGACAGTTTTGTTTCAATCGCGTCTTTGGCTATGCGATGCTGGCGCGCAGACCGTTAGCCAACTACAGCTTAAGTACAGAACGTAGAACGTCGCGCGGTACCGTCAACTTGCTCCTTTGGGGCGCTACACCACAGGGGGTCATTATGCTCACCCTGCTCAATTTGCTTTCTGCCGTGGCCCTGCTGATCTGGGGCACGCACATCGTCCGAACCGGCATCCTGCGGGTCTACGGCACCAACTTGCGCCATGTCATCAGCCATAACATGTCCAACCGCTGGCTGGCTTTCCTCTCCGGGATCGCCGTGACGGCGATGGTCCAGAGCAGCAACGCCACCGCCATGCTGGTCACCTCCTTTGTCGGCCAGGGCCTGATGGCGCTTACGCCAGCGTTGGTCACCATGCTCGGTGCCGATGTCGGTACGGCCCTGATGGCGCGGGTGCTGACGTTCGATCTGTCGTGGTTGTCGCCGTTGCTGATTTTTGCCGGGGTGATCTTCTTTCTGTCGCGCAAGCAGACCCGACTCGGACAGATGGGCCGTGTCGCAATTGGCTTGGGGTTGATCATTCTGGCGCTGCAACTGATTGTTGAAGCCGCGCACCCGATTACCCATGCCAAAGGGGTGAAGGTGATTTTCGCCTCGCTCACCGGCGATATCCTGCTCGACGCCCTGGTCGGCGCGCTGTTCGCGATGCTTTCCTATTCCAGCCTGGCCGCTGTATTGCTCACCGCGACCCTGGCGGGCGCCAACGTGATCAGCCTGCCGGTGGCCATCGGGCTCGTGATCGGCGCCAATATCGGCAGCGGCATACTCGCGTTCCTCAGCACCAGCATGCAGAACGCCGCCGGGCGCCAAGTGGCGCTGGGCAGCCTGCTGTACAAACTGATTGGTCTTTTACTGATTATTCCAGTGCTCGATCCGCTGGTGCACTGGCTCGATGGCCTGGATTTCAGCCCTCAGGAAATGGTCATTGGCTTTCACCTGCTCTACAACATCGCGCGTTGCCTGATCTTGCTGCCCAGTGTTGGGCCGATGGCCAGGTTTTGTGCCTGGGTGCTGCCGGAGCGCCCGCTAGTCAACGGTACGGCCAAGCCCCGACACCTTGACCCCACGGCGTTGGTCACCCCCGGTTTGGCGCTGGCCAACGCAGCCCGGGAAACCCTGCGCATGGGCGACCTGATCGACAACATGCTCGAAGCCATGCTCGACGTGTTGCGCGGAAAGCAAACCGCCGTCACCCAGGAAATGCGGCGCCTGACCGACGATGTCGAAGCGCTCTACAGCGCGATCAAGTTGTATCTGGCGCAAATGCCCCGGGAAGATCTCAGCGATCAGGACAGCCGGCGTTGGGCGGAAATCATCGAACTGGCGATCAACCTGAAACTGGCCAGCGACTTGATCGAACGCATGCTGCGCAAGGTCCAGCAGCAGAAAACCTCGCAGCGCCGGTCGTTTTCCGAAGTGGGGCTGGACGAATTGACCGGGCTGCAAACTCAGTTGATTTCCAACCTGCGGCTCGGGATGTCGGTGTTTCTCAGTGGCGACCCGGAAAGTGCCCGCCAGCTGGTGCGTGAAAAACGTCGTTTCCGCGCACAGGAACGGCGCCTGGCTCACGCTCATGTCAGCCGCTTGCAACGTAAAATCGTGCAAAGTATCGAAACCAGTTCGTTGCACCTGGAGCTGATCGCCGACATGAAGCGTCTTAATTCGCTGTTTTGCAGCAGTGCCTACGTGGTGCTGGAAACATCGGACACAGGTGCGCTGGTGGTCGACGATTTGAGCGACATCACTCATTCACCCTGAACGTCCACAGTTGCCTGAAGTCTGTTGAACTTACGCTAGCCGTACGGAAGCTCGTTATGCGTTGTCTGTTGTTCGCCTGCCTGTTGCTAGGTTCATTCCCGTCATTCGCCCTGGATCGCTTCCAGGTCGAGGGCTACACCCTGCGCAACGGTTTGCAGTTGCTGCTCAAGCCCGGCACTGACCACGGGCATGTGGCAATCCGGCTGGTGGTCGGCGTTGGCCTGGACGATTTCAAGTGCGAAGAAAAGGAGTTGCCGCATCTGCTGGAACACTTGTTGTTCAGCGGTATCGACGCCAGCGGCGAAGGCGGCCTGGAAGAAAGCATGCAGGCTCTGGGCGGCGAGTGGAACGCGTTCACCAGTAATGCCGATACGACTTTCGTCATCGAAGCCCCGGCGAAAAACCAGCGCAAGGTGCTCGACCTGTTGCTGGCGCTGCTGACCCAGACCCGCTTCGACGACAGCGCCATTAACGCGGCCAAGCAAGTGGTCGAGCGTGAAGACGGCGGCCACTACTCGCACCTGCAGCGCTGGCTCGATCGTCAGGACCTCGGCCACACGGCCAGCAACCAACTGGCCGTGGAGTTGGGCCTCAAATGCCCGGAGCGTGCGCAGGTCGATGACCTGACCCGTGAACAATTGGAGCAGGTGCGCAAGGACTGGTATGCGCCGAACAACATGACCCTGATCGTGGTCGGCGACCTCGACAAGTTGCTGCCAGCCTATCTGGAACGGGAGTATGGCGCGCTGGAAGCGATCACCCCTGGCGAGCATCCGCCGCTGCCGCAAATCCAGGCCAGCGCCACCCATGAGCGCACCTTGACCCACAGTCTGGTCGGCAACGGCGCCAAGTTGCACTGGCTGGTGCCGGAGCCGGTACTGGAGGATGGGCACGATGAAACCTTCGATTTGCTCAAGGACTATCTGGATTGGGCGCTTTATCGCCAGTTACGCCTGGCTCACGGTTTGTCCTACGGCCCGTGGGCGGAGCGCGAGGTGTTCGGCGGCGTAGGTTTCATGAGCCTCAACGCCGACCTTGAGCGCGACGCCGTGGCCGATGCCGAACAAGTACTCGAGGACCTGAAGGCCGGCCTGCTCAAGGACGGCCTCAATGCCGACACCTTCAACCGCCTCAAGCAGGCCGCGATTGCCCGCCAGGCCTGGGCCGTACAAGGCAACAGCGCGTTGGCCGACTACTACTGGAGCGCGATCGGTAACTACGAGGACGGTCACTTCACCAACCCGGCCCGGGAGCTGCAAGGGGTGACCCTGGAAGAAGCGAACAAGGCCGTGCGCGAATTGCTCCTGCAACCAGGGTATTTGCGGATCGAGAAGCCTTTGTTCAGTTATGACCAGTTGATGTGGCTGGTGGTCGGTGGGGTGGGCTTGATCGTGTTGATGTTGGTGGGCTGGCGTTTGCACCGCAGGAAGTAACCATTCCATGTGACAACGGACTGAGAGGCCTTGCCGGTTCCCTGTGGGAGCGAGCTTGCTCGCGATAGCGGATTGTCAGCCGCCGAAAATGTTGGATGTGCCGGCCTCATCGCGAACCCTCGCCACAGCGCCGCACCAGCGGTACCCTGTCGAGGTTTTTTCCTACGACGACTGTGAAACCAACGAATGCAAAACCTATCCCTTTTCGTACAGCGCATCCTTGATTTGATGAAGCGGTACCCAGGGGTCATTGCGCTCTTTGGTTTCATCTCCGGGGTGGGCAGTTTCATTCTGGTCGATCGCCAGCAAGGCCTGGCGAGCTGGATCACCACCATCATGCTGATCAGCTGGATCTGGCTGATGCTGGAAAACAGCCTGACCAAGCTGTTCACGCGCATCTTCAAGCGCGAAATACCGGAACCGTTGTTGCGTTACGCAACGCAGATGATCCATCAGGAAAGCCTGTTCTTTGTCCTGCCGTTCTTCTTCATCACCACGACGTGGAACAGCGGCCAGTTGTTTTTCACCGGGTTGCTGGGCGTCGCGGCGCTGATTTCGATCGTCGACCCGCTCTACTACAAGTGGCTGGCTCCACGGCGTTGGGCGTTTCTGGCCCTGCACACCCTGACCCTGTTCGCCGCGCTGCTCACCGCATTGCCGGTGATCATGCACCTGACCACCGCGCAAAGTTTCAAATGGGCACTGGGTATCTCGGTGCTGCTGTCGTTCCCGAGCCTGGCGTCGATCTTCCCGATTCGTACCCTGCGCAATGCGCTGGCGATCTTGAGTATCACCCTGGGCATCGGCGCCGTTGGTTGGGAGCTGCGCTCGTGGGTGCCGCCGGCGACGCTGTGGATGACCGACGTGGCCATCAGTACGCAAATGCAGGATCGCACACCTGGCGCCAGCCTCGACGAAGTCAGCGCCGAACAGATCCGTAATGGCGGGCTTTACGCGTACACCGCGATCAACGCCCCGCGTGGCCTGGACGAGCGGATTTATCACGTCTGGCAGTTCAACGGTAAAGAGGTCGACCGCATCCCCCTGGATATTCGTGGCGGGCGCAAGGAAGGTTACCGGGCCTGGACCCACAAGCAGAACTTCCCGGGCAACCCGGCCGGCAAATGGCAGGTTCGGGTCCTGACCGAAGATGGCCAGGTCATTGGCGTGCTGCGCTTCAAAGTCACGGACAGCACAGCGATCAAAGAAAAGTAGTCCGGTTCGTGCTATTACGTAGAGCTGCGTAATCACTGAACAAGCACGGAGCTTATGATCAGCAGCACGATGGCCGGCAACGCCCGATTGGACTCCTCGATTACCCCTGCGCGGTTGCGGGTGACGGGCGACTGGACGCTTGCCCATTACGCTGACCTCAAGCTGTTGAGCGAAAAACTCCACGGCCAGTACGACGCCAACACCCCCATCGACCTCAATGGTCTCGGCGCCCTCGACACCGCCGGTGCCTCGTTGTTGGTCGAGCTGCTCGGCTCCGAGCGCCTCGGTCGTTCTGCCGAACATCCTGATTGCACACTCCCTGCCGCGGATCGGGCGTTGCTGCAAACCGTCTACTGCTCGTTGACCGATTTCTGCGTACCGATCAAGGAGCCGGAAGTCAGCGTTTCCATTCAGTTGCTGACCCGCATTGGCCGCGCGGTGGACACTGTCTGGCAGGACACCCTGCAACTGCTGGGTTTCGTCGGACTGATCATCGAAACCATCGTCCGCGGCCTGTTCCGTCCCAAGCGCTGGCGCGTCACGCCGATGATCGCCCATATCGAACAGACCGGTCTCGACGCCGCCCCCATCGTTGCGTTGCTGACTTTTCTGGTGGGCGCCGTGGTGGCGTTTCTCGGGTCGACGGTGCTGGCCACTTTCGGCGCCACCGTCTTCACCGTGGACCTGGTGGGGTTTGCCTTCCTGCGCGAATTCGGTGTGCTGCTGACCGCGATCCTGATGGCCGGGCGCACCGCCAGTGCGTTCACGGCGCAAATCGGTTCGATGAAGGCCAACGAAGAAATCGACGCCATCCGCACGCTGGGCCTCGATCCCGTGGAGTTGCTGGTGGTGCCGCGGGTCCTGGCGTTGCTGATCGCCCTTCCGATGCTGACCTTCCTGGCGATGCTGTCAGGGATTATCGGCGGTGCCGTGGTCTGCGCGGTGGCGCTGGATATCTCGCCAGCGATGTTCCTGTCGCTGCTGCAAACGGACATCGGCGTTCAGCACTTTCTGGTGGGGATCGTCAAAGCGCCGGTGTTCGCCTTCCTCATCGCCGCCATCGGTTGCCTCGAAGGCTTCAAGGTCAGTGGCAGCGCTGAGTCTGTGGGCGCGCACACCACGTCGAGTGTGGTGCAGTCGATTTTCGTGGTGATCGTGATGGATGCGATCGCCGCGATGTTTTTCATGGAGATGGGTTGGTGAGTCGTATCCCCAGAGCGCCCTCCGAGGCGGTGATTGAAGTCCGTGGGTTGTGCAACCGTTTTGGAAGCCAGAGCGTGCACGAGAACCTCGACCTGGACTTGTACAAGGGCGAGATCCTCGCCGTGGTCGGCGGCTCCGGCAGCGGCAAGTCGGTGCTGCTGCGCAGCATTGTCGGGTTGCGCCAGCCCAGCGAAGGCGTGGTGAAAGTTTTCGGGAAAAACCTGCCGACCTTGTCCGAGCACGAGCGTTCGCTGGTGGAGCGGCGATTCGGCGTGCTGTTCCAGAAAGGCGCGCTGTTCTCTTCACTGACGGTGACCGAGAACGTCGCCCTGCCGCTGATCGAACACGCCGGCTTGAGCCGCAACGACGCCGAGCACCTGGCGGCGGTGAAAATGGCCTTGGCCGGGTTACCGCTGTCGGCCGCAGAGAAGTACCCCTCGTCGCTGTCCGGCGGCATGATCAAGCGCGCCGCGCTGGCCCGGGCATTGGCACTGGACCCGGACATCCTGTTTCTCGACGAACCCACCGCCGGTCTCGACCCGATCGGCGCCGCCGCGTTCGATCAATTGATCCTGACCCTGCGCGATGCTTTGGGCCTGAGTGTCTTTCTGGTGACCCACGACCTCGACACGCTCTACACCATCACTGACCGGGTGGCGGTGCTGGCGCAGAAAAAAGTGCTGGTGGCGGACGCCATCGACAAGGTTTCGGAAACCAACGATGCGTGGATTCACGAATACTTCCATGGCCCTCGTGGCCGCGCGGCATTGACGGCCGCCCAACAGCTCAACGAGGTCTGACATGGAAACCCGAGCCCATCATGTATTGATCGGCCTGTTCACCGTGATTGTGGTGACGGCCGCGCTGCTGTTCGGCCTGTGGCTGGCCAAGTCCAGTGTCGACACCGAGTTCAAGGACTACGAAGTCGTGTTCAACGAGGCGGTCAGCGGTTTGTCCCAAGGTAGTTCGGTACAGTACAGCGGGATCAAGGTCGGCGACGTGATCTCGCTGCGCCTGGACCCGAAAGACCCGCGCCGGGTGCTGGCGCGAATTCGCTTGGCCGGCGATACCCCGGTCAAGGAGGACACCCAGGCCAAACTGGCCCTGACCGGCGTCACCGGGACTTCGATCATCCAACTCAGCGGCGGCACACCACAGAGTCCGACGCTCAAGGGCAAGGACGGTAACCTGCCGACCATCGTCGCCTCGCCCTCGCCCATCGCCCGGCTGCTCAACGACAGCGAAGACCTGATGGCCGGGGTGAGTACGCTGATGCATAACGCCAATCTGATGTTCTCCACGGAAAACATCGAGCGCATCAGCAACACCCTGGAGCACCTGGAGCAAACCACCGGGGCCATTGCCGATCAGCGCGGCGATATCCGCCAGACCATGCAGCAACTGGCCTCGGTGGGTAAGCAGGCCAACACCATGCTGGAGCAGACGACGGCGTTGATGCGCAATGCCAACGGGCTGCTCAACGAGCATGGCAAGGAAGCGCTGGGCAGTGCCGAGCAGGCGATGAAGTCGCTGCAGGAGAGCAGCGCCACCCTCAACAAACTGATCACCACCAATCAGGATTCGCTCAACAGCGGCATGCAAGGCCTTAATGGCCTGGGCCCGGCGGTCCGTGAGATGCGCGAAACCCTGAGTTCGTTGCGCACCATCACCACACGCCTGGAAGCCAACCCCAGCGGTTACCTGCTGGGCAGTGACAAGACCAAGGAATTTACGCCATGAAGCTGATTCGGATTGCCCTCCTCGCTGGCTTCACATTGATCAGTTCGTGCTCGATCCTGCCCAAGCCCGAGCCCTTCGAGGTCTATCGATTGCCGTCGGCCCAGAGCGCATCGGCCAGCCATGGCACGCCGCAGCGCTGGTCGCTGCGCCTGAGCAAATTCCAGTCCAGCGAAGCGTTGAACAGTCCGAACATTGCCGTAATTCCCCAGGGCGATGTGATCAGCCACTACAAGGGTTCACGCTGGAGCGACCCGGCGCCGGTGCTGGTGCGCAATCGCCTGCTGGAAGGTTTCCAGCATGACGGGCGGGTGCCGCTGCTGAGCACCGATGACAGCATTTTCCAGACCGATCTTGAATTGGGCGGCAGCCTGCAGGCGTTCCAGACTCAATACCAAGGCACGAATGCCAGCGCTGTCGTGCGTCTGGATGCATTGCTGGTGCGCAGTTACGACCAGCGCATCCTCGCCAGCCGCCGCTTTGAAGTGCGCCAGCCGTTGAGCAATGTGCAAGTCCCGGCGGTGGTGGCGGGGTTTGGTCAGGCGAACGATCAGTTGACCGCGCAGGTGGTGAACTGGGCGGTTGAGCAAGGACAGAAACTCGCCCCGCCGCCCAGACCTTGAGGACTTGCGCAGTCCTGTGGGAGCGAGCTTGCTCGCGATGACTGAGGCACCTTCACAATCAATGTGCCTGACACACCGCTATCGCGAGCAAGCTCGCTCCCACAGTTGACTTGTGTCGGCCTGATCAGCTCGGCAAAAACGCCTGATGCAACTCTTCCAGCGTCTCAAAGTGATACGCCGGCGCTTCGGCGCTCAACTCTTCATGGCTGCCGAACCCGTAACCTACCGCCGCCGCGTCCAGGCTATTGCTGCGCGCGCCGATCAGGTCGTGCTTGCGGTCGCCGATCATCAAAGTGTTGGCCGGGTCCAGGTTTTCTTCGGCCATCAGGTGAGCGATCAGCTCGACCTTGTTGGTCCGGGTGCCGTCCAGTTCGCTGCCGTAAATCACCTTGAAGTGTTTGGCAAAATCGAAATGCCGGGCGATTTCCCGGGCGAACACCCACGGTTTCGAGGTCGCGATGTACAGCTGTCGGCCTTGCCCGCTCAGGGTTTCCAGTAGTGGCGTGACACCATCGAACACCCGGTTTTCGTAGAGGCCGGTGACCTTGAAGCGCTCGCGGTAGAAATTCACCGCTTCCCAGGCCTTGGCTTCATCGAAGTCGTAGAACTGCATGAATGCCTGCAACAACGGCGGGCCGATGAAGTGTTCGAGTCTGGCCAGGTCCGGCTCATCGATACCCAGTTTGCTCAGGGCGAACTGGATCGAACGAGTAATGCCCTCACGTGGGTCGGTCAGGGTGCCATCGAGGTCGAACAAAACGGTTTGGTAATGCATGTCGAATCCTGAATAAGGGGCCGGGTCAAAGCTGGTCGTAGCCTTCGGCCAGATGCAGGTCCTTGAGCTTCACGTAGTTCGCCGCGCTGTAGGTGAAAAACGTGCGTTCCTTGTCATTCAGCGGGCGGATCTGCTTCACCGGGCTGCCCACATACAGGAAGCCGCTTTGCAGATGCTTGCCCGGCGGCACTAGGCTGCCGGCACCGATGATCACCTCATCGTCGACCACCGCACCGTCCATGACGATGCTGCCCATGCCGATCAACACCCGGCTGCCCACCGAACAGCCATGCAGCATGACCTTGTGGGCGATGGTCACGTCATCGCCGATCAGCAGCGGGAAGCCATCCGGGTTGAACGGCCCGGCGTGGGTGATGTGCAACACGCAGCCATCCTGCACGCTGGTGCGCGCGCCGATGCGGATTCGATGCATGTCGCCACGGATCACTGTCAGCGGCCAGACCGAGCTGTCTTCGCCGATTTCAACGTCGCCGATCACCACTGCCGAGCCGTCGACAAAAGCGCCTTTACCCAGCAGCGGCGTGTGGTTCTGATACTTGCGAAGGTTCACGATAGGGTTTCTCTCTGTTGCTGATAGCTGCGGTGAACGTCGATTGTAATTAAGATGGCTGCATGTTTCTCCAGCCAAGGTATCAACCGTGAGCGTGAACAACCCTCTTTTGCAGTCCTATGACCTGCCGCCGTTCTCCGCCATCCGCGTCGAACACGTACAACCGGCCATTGAACAGATCCTGGCTGACAACCGTGCCGCTATCGTCGAGATCCTCAAGACCCAGGTCAAACAGCCAACGTGGGCAGGCCTGGTGCTGGCGATGGACGAACTCAACGACCGTCTGGGCGCCGCCTGGAGCCCGGTCAGCCACCTCAATGCCGTGTGCAACAGCGCCGAACTGCGTGAAGCCTACGAGTCGTGCCTGCCGGCCTTGAGCGCCTATTCCACTGAAATGGGTCAGAACCGCGAACTGTTCCAGGCTTTCGAAGCCCTGGCCAGCAGCCCGGAGGCCGCCGGTTTCGACGTGGCGCAGAAAACTATCCTGGAACACTCCCTGCGTGACTTCCGTCTGTCGGGTATCGACCTGCCGGAAGCCGAACAAAAGCGTTACGCCGAAGTGCAGAGCAAGCTGTCCGAATTGGGCAGCCGTTTTTCCAACCAGTTGCTCGATGCCACTCAGGCCTGGACCAAGCACATCACCGATGAGGCCGCCCTCGCCGGCCTGACCGATTCGGCCAAAGCGCAAATGGCCGCCGCGGCTCAGGCCAAGGATCTGGACGGCTGGCTGATCACCCTGGAATTCCCGAGCTATTACGCGGTGATGACCTACGCCCAGGACCGCGCGCTGCGTGAAGAAGTCTACGCCGCGTACTGCACCCGGGCGTCGGACCAGGGGCCGAATGCCGGCCAGAACGACAACGGCCCGGTCATGGAAGAAATCCTCGACCTGCGTCAGGAACTGGCAAAACTCTTGGGGTTCAGCAGTTTCTCCGAGTTGAGCCTGGCGACTAAAATGGCCGAGTCCAGCGATCAGGTGCTGAGTTTCCTGCGCGACCTGGCCAAGCGCAGCAAACCGTTCGCTGCCCAGGATCTGGAACAGCTCAAGGCTTATGCCGCCGAACAGGGCTGCCCGGATCTGCAAAGCTGGGACAGCGGTTTCTACGGCGAAAAACTCCGTGAACAGCGTTACAGCGTCGCCCAGGAAGCCCTGCGCGCCTACTTCCCGATCGACAAGGTGCTCAGCGGTCTGTTCGCCATCGTCCAGCGCCTGTACGGCATCGAGATTGCCGAGCAGAAAGGCTTCGACACCTGGCACCCGGATGTCCGTCTGTTTGAAATCAAGGAAAACGGCCAGCACGTCGGCCGCTTCTTCTTCGACCTCTATGCTCGCGCCAACAAGCGTGGCGGCGCCTGGATGGATGGCGCCCGCGACCGTCGTCGCACCGCTGGCGGTGTATTGCAAAGCCCGGTGGCCAACCTGGTGTGCAACTTCACCCCGGCCGACAGCGGCAAGCCTGCGCTGCTGACCCACGACGAAGTCACCACCCTGTTCCACGAGTTCGGTCACGGCCTGCATCACCTGTTGACCCGCGTCGAGCATGCTGGCGTGTCCGGCATCAACGGCGTGGCTTGGGATGCGGTCGAGCTGCCGAGCCAGTTCATGGAAAACTGGTGCTGGGAGCCGGAAGGCCTGGCGCTGATTTCCGGTCATTATGAAACCGGCGAACCGCTGCCTCAGGACCTGCTTGGGAAGATGCTTGCGGCGAAAAACTTCCAGTCCGGCCTGATGATGGTGCGCCAACTGGAGTTCTCGCTGTTCGACTTCGAACTGCACGCCACCCATGGCGACGGCCGCAGCGTGCTGCAAGTGCTTGAAGGCGTGCGTGACGAGGTTTCGGTGATGCGTCCGCCGGCCTACAACCGCTTCCCCAACAGTTTTGCGCACATCTTCGCTGGCGGTTACGCCGCGGGTTACTACAGCTATAAGTGGGCTGAAGTGCTGTCGGCCGATGCGTTCTCGAAGTTCGAAGAAGAAGGCGTGCTCAACGCCGACACCGGTCGTGCGTTCCGCGAAGCAATCCTGGCCCGTGGCGGCTCCCAGGAGCCGATGGTGCTGTTCGTCGACTTCCGTGGTCGTGAGCCATCAATTGACGCACTCTTGCGCCACAGCGGCCTGAGTGAGGGCGCGGCAGCATGAGTGAGGGACCTGTGATTACGAAAAAACGCTTTATCGCCGGGGCGGTCTGCCCGGCATGCAGCGAGCCGGACAAATTGATGATGTGGAATGAAGACCAGGTCCCGCACCGAGAGTGCGTGGCCTGCGGTTACTCCGACACACTCAATGAGCAAGGGCTGTCGGTGCCCAAGGAGTTGGGTACGCGGGTGAACACCAGCGCCCCCAAACCTGCCGACACCAAGGTTCAGCCGGTTCAGTTCTTCCCGAATCCGAAGCTGAAGAAAAAGCCTGACGAACAAAACTGAGTGAAAAAAGCCCCCGTTGCGCAATGCAACGGGGGCTTTTTTTATTCGATGTGAGCGGACTTGAACCAGCTCTTCATTGAACACGCAGCGAACGGGCTGGTGCTGCAATCGCCATTGGCCAGGGCCGTGCGCAGTTTTTCCACGTCGGCCTGCATCATGTAGCGAATTCCGTCCTTGAAGTGGGTGCTGTCGCCAAAACCGCCCTGGGTCATTTCGTTCAGGGCCTCCTCCTTGGTCCAGCCCTGGATGACAGCCCGGTACATGGCGGCCATCAGGCCGGTACGGTCGGAACCGTGTTTGCAGTGCATCAGCACCGGGCCTTTGGCTTCGGCGGACCGAATGGCGCGCAAGGCCTTGAGCACATCGGCGTCATCCACATGGTTGGTGCGATAAGGCAGTTGTACTTGCGTGATGCCTGGCGCGGACAACCAACTGGAGTCTGCTTCGGGCAGGAAATTGATCACAGTACCCACCTTGAGTTTCTCCAGCAGCGGCACCGCGCCCTTGTCCGGCAAGGCGCTGCGATAGAGCGTCGGCGACATCTGGAAGAGGTTGTATTGCTTCTCTATCTGTTGAGCCCAGTCTGCTGGACGCTGCATCACACTGTCGTCAGCAAGTGCCGGTGTCAGGTTAGCGAGCACAACCAGCGACAAGCATATTGCAGATAAAAAACGTGGAAAAAGCATGCTTGAGCGACCGTTCAGAAAGGGACGGGAAGATGGTGGCAAGGATCAGCCATGCACGGTCAAAGGCCTGTGAGCTGACTGTCAAAGAATCGTGAAGTCCGCGCTCAGGTTATAGTTTCAGTTTGATGAAGGATTTGAGCAGCTCGTTCAGTCCGACCCCATAGTTAAACACCTGTCCAGTTAAAGGGTTGCGCTTGCGACCTTCAAAAGACGAGCCGGCATTTGCAGATTTAGTTTCGTACACACCGAGGCTATACAGTTGATGATCATCTTCGTCAATTTCAAATTCCTCAACGTCTACTCGAAGCTCGGGTGATTCAGCGGAAAGACGATAAAGGTACGCTATGCCCTCTGGGGCAATTATTTGTTGATGATAAAAAGCGAGTGCAAGTTGTGTAAGGGCGGCAATGTCCTTTTCGTCGATGCTATTGTCTGGAGTGACATTGATATCGGACCAAGGATCAAAATCGAGCTTTGAAGTCTTGCCTTCGTCTTTTATATGGAGTGTCACTGAGGGAGCGCCTGCGAGAATATCAGCGAATTGCTCCATTGTTTTGTTCGGATACTCGCCTGCCCTTATTAGCTTGATAATTACCTGTACATCTTTCGTCGTTTCTATTTGTTGTAGATAAACACCGGTTTTTATGAGCATTGACATTTTTATCCTCCAGGCTGTCTGGAATGCATGCGGGAGCCCGCATGCATTCGGCAATAGCACTTTCCAGTGATCGGAAAGTCAGGGCTCAGGGATTGACGATACTGGCATAAGCCTTTGCCAGCGCCTGTAACTTGGCTTTGTCGTCGGCATCGATGGTCCCGTCTCCATCGACATCCTTGCCCACGGTCCGGATGCTGAAAGAGTTGCCAAGGTCGGTGGAAGTGGCGGTGTAGTAAGTTGAGTCGACCAGCTTTTCAACTTGCATTTCATTTTCCGCATCCCAACTCAACTCTTTGCGAGCCAGTTGCAAAGAAACCAAGGTGTTGGGTTCCGAAGGATTTGGTCGCATGAGTTGAAGGAAAATACCGCGCTGATTAAAGAAAGACATTAATAAATCCTTTTATTTGATTGCTGTTGAGGGTATTGCCTGTTGGGTTGAATATACGGTTGGGTATTGAATCTAACCACTGACTATATGTTTCCTGAGTTTTCTGATTATCAATGAACAAGTAAGCATCATGATGCCCCTTTGTCAGATGAAGGGCTGAGCGGTACTGGTCGACAGGCAGTGAGTCGGTTACTGTATGGATATACAGATCAAGGAGTCCGCTGATGGTTAGCTCTCTGCCTCCCCGCGGCCGCGGCACCGCAACCAACCCGCACAACCGCTTTGCCCCCAGCCATTCGGTGGTTGAGGACGACGGCTGGTATCAGGAAGTACCGCTCACCCAGGGCACCGAGGTGAGCATTGAAACGGCGAAAACCATCATTACCCGCAACACGTCGCCGGACTTGCCCTTCGATCGATCGATCAATCCCTATCGCGGTTGCGAGCATGGCTGCATCTACTGCTACGCGCGGCCAAGCCATGCCTATTGGGACATGTCGCCCGGGCTGGATTTCGAGACAAAGCTGATCGCCAAGACCAACGCTGTGGATGTGCTGGAGCAACAGCTGTCCAAACGCGGCTATCAATGTGCGCCGATCAACCTCGGCTCCAACACCGACCCCTATCAGCCGATCGAGCGTGAGTACAGGATCACCCGGCAAACCCTCGAAGTACTGCTGCGATATCGTCATCCCGTGACCATCGTCACCAAAGGCTCGCTGATCCTTCGCGATTTGGACCTGCTGACCGAACTTGCACAGCAAAACCTGGTGGCGGTGATGATCAGCCTGACCACCCTGGACGACGATCTCAAACGCATCCTTGAACCCCGCGCCGCAGCGCCCAAGGCCCGGTTGCGGGCGATCAGGGTCATGCGCGAGGCGGGCATTCCGGTGGGCGTCCTGTGTTCACCGATGATTCCGATGATCAACGACAGCGAACTCGAAAGCCTGCTCGCCGAGGCTCACGACGCCGGAGCACAAAGCGCTGCCTACATGATGCTGCGTCTGCCGCTGGAAGTGGCGCCGCTGTTCGAAGAATGGCTGGGCGCCCACTATCCGCAACGGGCGGCGCATGTGCTGAGCCTGATTCGCCAGAGCCGTGGCGGTGAACTCTACGACAGCCGCTTTGGTGCTCGAATGCGCGGCGAAGGTCCCTTCGCCGACCTGCTGGCACAGCGTTTTGCCAAAGCCATCAAGCGCCTGGGGCTCAATCGCCGGGAAAGCTTTGACCTGGACTGCAATGCCTTTTGTCCGCCCGGTCGCCAAATGTCATTGATTTGAGGACAATTGGCCTATGGTTGAGTACTGAAGATCGCGCTCGCGTCTTAGGCTGGTCACGTTTTTTGTGACCTGTAACGCGCATTCTAGAGCGTTTTATTCAGTTTCAATTAAGATTCGGCCGCTACCTTGTTCATCGAGTGACTGATGGGTCGAGATGTTTGGCCTGGATGTTTTTTAACCAGCCACTGGCTTCACACCGGACCACACGGGATGACTCCCTGAGCCCGCCAATGAGGATGAATTGATGAGTGACAAGGATAAACAGCCGTTGGCTGCGTCGGCTTCAGCCCAACCCGAGGCCGAAACCGCCGATGCAGCGTTGCAGCATATCGTTGACGGCTTTTTGCATTTTCATCATGAGATCTTTCCTCAACAGGAAGAGCTCTTCAAGAAACTCGCCACGGCCCAGCGGCCACGAGCGATGTTCATCGCCTGCGCCGATTCGCGCATCGTTCCCGAGTTGATTACCCAGAGCTCCCCCGGCGACCTGTTCGTGACCCGTAACGTCGGCAACGTCGTGCCGCCTTACGGGCAAATGAACGGTGGTGTTTCCACGGCCATCGAGTACGCCGTACTGGCTCTTGGGGTGCATCACATTATCATTTGCGGGCATTCCGACTGCGGCGCCATGCGCGCGGTACTCAACCCGGACAGTCTGGAAAAAATGCCCACGGTCAAAGCCTGGCTGCGTCATGCCGAAGTGGCCAAAACCATGGTGCAAGAGAACTGCAACTGCTCCAGCGAAAGCGAAAGCATGCACATCCTCACTGAAGAGAATGTGATCGCCCAGTTGCAGCATCTGCGCACCCATCCGTCGGTGGCTTCGCGCATGGCCAACGGTCAGCTATTTATTCACGGCTGGGTCTACAACATCGAAACCAGCGAAATCAAAGCGTACGACGCAGATCAAGGCTGTTTCCTGCCGCTCAATGGCAGCCTGCCAATTCCCGTGGCGACGCCCAAAGCGCGCTTCTAAATCCTCCTAAATCGTTGTGTGGTTCAGCCGAGGCTGCCGTTCAGGCAGCCTGGCTTTGCCATGCCTGAAGAAAAATTTCGGGAGACTCACCATGCGTGCTGCTCGACTCAAAGCTGTTCTGCCACGGGAGCTGCTGGCTTCGGTGGTTGTGTTTTTGGTCGCCCTGCCTCTGTGCATGGGCATCGCGATTGCTTCGGGGCTGCCGCCGGCCAAAGGCCTGATCACCGGCATCATCGGTGGTCTGGTGGTCGGCTGGTTGGCCGGTTCGCCACTGCAAGTCAGCGGCCCGGCGGCGGGCCTGGCCGTTCTGGTATTCGAGTTGGTCCGCCAGCACGGCATCGCCATGCTCGGGCCGATACTGTTGTTGGCGGGTTTGCTGCAACTGGTGGCTGGCCGATTGAAGCTGGGCTGCTGGTTTCGAGTGACGGCACCCGCGGTGGTGTACGGCATGCTGGCCGGGATTGGCGTGCTGATCATCCTGTCTCAGGTGCATGTGATGCTGGATGCAGTGCCCAAACCTTCGGGTCTGGATAACCTGGCGGCCTTCCCGGCGGCGCTGTCTCTGGCGTTGCCCACGTTTGGCTGGCAAGCCGGGTTGCTCGGTTTGTCGACAATCGCCGTCATGTGGCTGTGGGATAAATTCCGTCCGCAATCCCTGCGCTTCGTTCCTGGCGCGCTACTTGGCGTCGGTCTGGCCACGCTTGCCAGCCTGATGCTGGCGTTGCAGGTCAAACGGGTTGAGGTTCCGGCCAACCTGATGGAGGCCATCGACTGGCTCAAGCCAGCGGATCTGCTCAACCTGGCTGATCCGACCTTGCTGATCGCGGCGTTTGCCGTGGCTTTCATCGCGAGCGCCGAAACCTTGCTCTCAGCCGCCGCGGTTGATCGCATGCACAGTGGCCAGCGCTCGGACTTCGACCGGGAATTGTCGGCGCAAGGTATCGGCAACATGCTGTGTGGCCTGCTTGGAGCGTTGCCGATGACCGGCGTTATCGTACGCAGTTCGGCGAATGTTCAGGCTGGCGCAACCACGCGGTTTTCGACCATTTTCCACGGCCTGTGGTTGTTGGCGTTCGTACTGTTGCTGTCCAGCGTGCTGCAAAGCATTCCGGTGGCGAGCCTGGCGGGCGTGCTGGTGTACACCGGTTTCAAGCTGGTGGATCTCAAGGTATTCCGTGGTTTGGGCCGGTATGGTCGGGCGCCGATGTTCACCTATGCGGCAACCGCGCTCGCCATCGTTTTCACGGACCTGCTGACTGGCGTATTGATTGGCTTCGGCCTGACGCTGGTGAAACTGGCGCTGAAAGCTTCGCGGTTGAAAATCAGCCTGATCGACCTGCCTCAGGAAGGGGAAATGGAATTGCGCCTGGTGGGCGCGGCGACCTTCCTCAAAGTGCCGGCGCTGACCCAGGTGCTGGGTAGTATTCCACCAGGCGCGACGGTGCATGTGCCGCTTAACAACCTGAGCTACATCGATCACTCGTGTCTGGAGCTTCTGGAGGAGTGGGGCCGGGCGAATGCGGCCAAGGGTTCGAAGCTGTTGATTGAATCGCGGGGGCTGAAGCGCAGACTTGAAGGCAGGGTTCGTACCAACACGGGCATAGGTGCGGCTGGCTGAGGCCCGATGTGGGAGCGAGCTTGCTCGCGATGGCGGTAGATCAGTCAACTTTGATGTTGAATGATATAGCCTCATCGCGAGCAAGCTCGCTCCCACAGGGGATTGTGTTTACCGGTGAATCAAGCCGCCGGTTGATCCAGTTCCAGGCCTACGCCCAAACGGCGGGACATGCACGGCCAGCGTTTCCACGCGGCGCCGGTGTCCGGGCTGTTGAGCTTCTCGCGGTAGGCTTCCACGGACTCCAGTGCGAAGGTTTCGTCGTTGAGCATCTCGTCGATGGCGTGATGCACCACTTCGTCCAGTTGGTTGGCGAACGTCTCACCGATCAATTGGTGAGCAATCAGGTTGGCGACAGTCATGTCCAAGGGGATCAGTGGCTGGCCAAGATGCTTGATGTACAGGTCGTTGACCTCTTCGACAAACCGATGCGCCAGATAGGCTTCATCCAGCAGACTGTCGAGCCCGGCATGGCCGGCCATGATGGCTGGCGGCTGGAGGAAGTACTGCTCGGCGATTTTCAGCACCGGTTTGATCTGTGACTCAATGCCCGCTTCCCTGGCGACTTCATTGGCTGCATCCAGCAGATCAGGCACTTCTTCGATGTAGGCGGCGACAAATCGCGTCAGTACGCCTTTGGTATCGGCCTCCGGCAATTGGATCGCCGGGTGCAGATGAGCCAGTTTGCTTTCCAGTTGACGCGTCAGCAGACCGGTCTCGGCTTCGTGTTGTTGGGCTGTTTGGATCTGCTCGCGCAATGCGGCGGTGTTCATGAAAACTCCAGGAAACAAGGCAATGAAATAGGGAAGACATAACTTAGCTGGCTTACGAAAAATGCTAAGACGCATTTGTCATAATTATTTCATCCTTGAGACGGTCCCGTTATATCGATTTGCCACCACTCGTCTGCATCCTTCTCCATTCGTGCCCTGCAACGCAAGTTAATGCTGTTTCAGATCATTTACGCCTTCGCATTGCGAGGTGAGAGTCGCTGTCTATACTCGGGGTGGAATGGAGTTAGCTGATGACGCCCGACTGCATATGCAGCAAGGCCCGGTGCTCAAGTTCGTAGTCTGATGCAGCCGCTCCCTTGCCGCAGGTGAAAGCCGGCGGGATAACAAGAACGATAAGGGGAACCCGCAATGATGCGACATCCACATGTCTGGATGGGCCTCCTGTTGTGGTCGATTTTCAGTCAGGCGCAAGCGGCCTGGACTGTGAATATGGCGCCTGGAGCGACTGAAATCAGTCACGCAGTATTCGACCTGCACATGATCATTTTCTGGATCTGTGTGGTGATCGGCATCATCGTATTTGGTGCCATGTTCTGGTCGATGATTCTCCACCGCCGCTCGACCGGGCAGGTGGCCGCCAAATTTCATGAAAGCACCACCGTCGAAATCCTCTGGACCATCGTGCCCTTCCTGATCCTGGTGGCCATGGCGGTTCCCGCTACCGCGACCCTGATCAAGATGTACGACGCCAGTGAGCCGGATATCGACATCCAGATCACCGGTTACCAGTGGAAGTGGCACTACAAATACCTGGGCCAGGACGTCGAGTTTTTCAGCAACCTGACCACCCCCCAGGATCAGATCAACAACAAGGAAGCCAAGGGCGAGCACTATCTGCTCGAAGTCGACAAGCCATTGGTGCTGCCAGTCGGTGCCAAGGTGCGCTTCCTTGTGACCTCCGCCGACGTGATCCACTCCTGGTGGGTGCCGGCTTTCGCGGTCAAGCGCGATGCGATTCCCGGGTTCGTCAATGAAGCCTGGACCCGTATCGACAAGCCCGGCATCTACCGTGGCCAGTGCGCCGAGTTGTGCGGCAAGGATCACGGCTTCATGCCGACCGTGGTCGAGGTCAAGGAAAAGCCCGATTACGAAAAATGGCTGGCCGATCGCAAGGCCGAGGCCGCGCAGCTCAAAGAGCTGACCAGCAAGGAATGGACGCTCGAGGAGCTCAAGGAACGCGGCGACAAGGTCTATCACACCACCTGCGTGGCCTGTCACCAGGCCGAAGGCCAGGGTCTGCCGCCGATGTTCCCGGCACTCAAGGGCTCGAAAATCGCCACCGGACCGAAAGACGCTCACCTGAGCATTGTTTTCCACGGCAAGCCTGGCACTTCCATGGCCGCATTCGGCAAGCAACTCTCGGAGGTCGATATCGCGGCGGTCGTGACCTATGAACGTAACGCCTGGGGCAACAACAAGGGCGACATGGTCACGCCTAAAGAAGTGCTGGAGCTGAAACAGGCGGAAAGCAAATGACCCGGTCTATTGCGCACGTAAGGAACCGGTCGGGGCTACGCACCCCGGCCTGCCCAGTCCATCTGTTTGCAGGAGACAGGACATGACTGCTGTAATCGATGAGCATGTTCATACCGCCACCGACCACGCCCATGGCCCCGCAAAAGGCCTGATGCGCTGGGTGCTGACCACCAACCACAAGGACATCGGTACGTTGTACCTGTGGTTTGCGTTCTCCATGTTCCTGCTTGGCGGTTCGTTCGCGATGGTGATTCGCGCCGAGCTGTTCCAGCCGGGGCTGCAGATCGTCCAGCCGGAATTTTTCAACCAGATGACCACCATGCACGGTCTGGTGATGGTCTTCGGTGCGGTGATGCCGGCCTTCGTCGGCCTCGCCAACTGGATGATCCCGCTGATGATCGGCGCGCCGGACATGGCTCTGCCGCGCATGAACAACTTCAGCTTCTGGTTGTTGCCGGCGGCGTTCCTGATGCTGGTGTCGACCCTGTTCACTGCCGGTGGCGGGCCGAACTTCGGCTGGACGTTCTATGCGCCGCTGTCGACGACCTACGCGCCGGAAAGCGTGACCTTCTTCATTTTCGCCATCCACTTGATGGGGATCAGTTCGATCATGGGCGCGATCAACGTGATCGCCACCATCCTCAACCTGCGCGCCCCCGGCATGACGCTGATGAAAATGCCGTTGTTCGTCTGGACCTGGCTGATCACCGCGTTCCTGCTGATTGCGGTGATGCCGGTACTGGCCGGTTGCGTGACGATGATGCTGATGGACATCCACTTCGGCACCAGCTTCTTCAGTGCCGCCGGTGGCGGAGACCCGGTGCTGTTCCAGCATGTGTTCTGGTTCTTCGGTCACCCCGAGGTGTACATCATGATCCTGCCGGCCTTCGGCGCCGTCAGCTCGATCATTCCGGCCTTTTCGCGCAAGCCACTGTTCGGCTACACCTCGATGGTCTACGCCACGGCGAGTATCGCGTTCCTGTCGTTCATCGTCTGGGCGCACCACATGTTCGTGGTCGGCATTCCGCTGGTGGGCGAGTTGTTCTTCATGTACGCCACGTTGCTGATTGCGGTGCCGACGGGCGTGAAGGTGTTCAACTGGGCCAGCACCATGTGGCAGGGCTCGCTGACGTTCGAGACGCCGATGCTGTTTGCCGTGGCGTTCGTGATCCTGTTCTCCATCGGCGGTTTCTCCGGGTTGATGCTGGCCATCGCCCCGGCGGACTTCCAGTACCAGGACACCTACTTCGTGGTCGCGCACTTCCATTACGTGCTGGTGCCGGGGGCGATCTTCGGGATCTTCGCCTCGGCCTACTACTGGCTGCCGAAATGGACCGGCCACATGTACGACGAAACCCTCGGCAAGCTGCATTTCTGGCTGTCGTTCATCGGCATGAACCTGGCCTTCTTCCCGATGCACTTTGTGGGGCTGGCGGGCATGCCACGACGGATTCCGGACTACAACCTGCAGTTCGCCGACTTCAACATGGTGTCGTCGATCGGCGCATTCATGTTCGGCGCCACGCAGATCTTCTTCCTGTTCATCGTGATCAAGACCATTCGAGGCGGCGCGCCGGCACCGGCCAAGCCGTGGGATGGGGCTGAAGGTCTGGAGTGGAGCATCCCGTCGCCGGCGCCGTATCACACCTTCACCACGCCGCCGGAAGTGAAATGAACACTGTGGCCCTTGTAGGAGCGAGCTTGCTCGCGATGGTCGTCAACGATGACGCTGGAAGCCTGACACACCACGGCGCTCTCAAGTTTTTCGCGAGCAAGCTCGCTCCTGCAGGGTTGTGCGGAAATCATGGCTGACTCGATTTCGATGAAGAAACTGGTCACGCGCCTGCTGACCGTGGTGGTGGCAATGTTTGTGTTCGGCTTTGCCCTGGTGCCGATCTACGACGTGATGTGCAAGGCCTTCGGCATTAATGGCAAGACCGGCGGGCAGTACGAGGGTGAGCAAACGGTCGACACCTCGCGGCAGGTGCGCGTGCAGTTTCTGTCGACCAACACCGCCGACATGCCGTGGGACTTTTACCCCAAACATGACGAATTGACCGCGAACCCGGGGGCGGTGAACGAGATGATCTTCATCGCCCACAACCCCACCGATAAACCGATGAGCGCCCAAGCCGTGCCGAGCATCGCGCCCAGCAATGCGGCGGCGTACTTCCACAAGACCGAATGTTTCTGCTTTACCCAGCAAGTGCTGCAGCCCGGTCAGCGGATCGAGATGCCGGTACGTTTCATCGTTGACCGTGATATGCCCAAGGATGTGAAGCACCTGACGCTGTCCTACACGCTGTTCGATATCACCGCCCGACATCCACCGGTAGCTGTAAACACTGGCGGCTGAGCGTGCCCGATAAGGAGAACAATAAATGGCAACTCATGAACATTATTACGTCCCGGCCCAGAGCAAATGGCCGATCATCGCCACGGTCGGGATGTTCGTCACGGTGTTTGGCCTGGCCACCTGGTTCAATGATCTGAAAGCAGCGCGTCCGGAATCCCACGGGCCGCTAATCTTTTTCGTCGGCGGGCTGTTGCTGGCCTACATGCTGTTTGGCTGGTTCGGCACGGTGATCAAGGAAAGTCGCGGCGGCTTGTACAGCGCACAGATGGATCGCTCGTTCCGCTGGGGCATGAGCTGGTTCATTTTCTCGGAGGTGATGTTCTTCATCGCCTTTTTTGGCGCGCTGTTTTATGTGCGTCAAATCTCCGGACCGGCGCTCGGTGGTGAAGGCGCCAAAGGCATGGCGCACATGCTGTGGCCGAACTTCCAGTTCACCTGGCCGTTGCTGAGCAACCCCGACTCGAAACTGTTTCCGCCGCCCAAGGAAGTCATTAGCCCCTGGGGCCTGCCGCTGCTCAATACCGTGTTGCTGGTCAGTTCCAGCGTGACCGTGACCATCGCCCACCATGCCTTGAAAAAGGGCCATCGCGGCGCACTGAAACTCTGGCTGGCGCTCACTGTATTGCTCGGCAGTGCGTTCCTCATCTTCCAGGCCGAAGAGTACATGCACGCCTACCGCGAACTGGGCCTGACCCTGGGCTCGGGCATCTACGGCGCGACCTTCTTCATGCTCACCGGGTTCCACGGCGCCCACGTCACCATCGGCACCATCATCCTGTTCGTGATGCTGATGCGGATCATGCGCGGGCACTTCGACAACGAGCACCAGTTCGGTTTCGAAGCGGCGACCTGGTACTGGCACTTCGTGGATGTGGTGTGGATCGGGCTGTTTGTTTTCGTCTATGTGCTTTAAAGCCGCTTGTAGGAGCGTGTTACCAAGGGGCATTGGAAACCAACTGGCCGCTGAAAAAGCCCCAGGCAATCAAGCCAAGGGTAAGGGCGGCCAGGGTCACACGAACACTCAAGGCAATGACGAGGCGGTTTGAGCGGCTGTCGTCCTTGACCAGAAAAAACAGGCCGCTGAACAGGCTGACAACCGTGGCAATCAGCATCAGGACGATGGCTGCTTTGAGCATGGTGAGACTCCGGGGGGACAAGCGATGTACTTGAGTATAGCTATCGCGATGACCGATTTTCTGGCAATGCCATGAAGTGCTTTCGGCCAGGTATCGTGCCAACGCTGGTGGTGGCGCTGCTGCTGCCGCTACTGGTGTCCCTGGGGTTCTGGCAGTTGAGTCGGGGCGCGGAGAAAAGCGCGCTGCTGCAAAGCTACACCGAGCGGCGGGCCGCCGAGCCGATGGCCAGCACCGAACTGCAACACACGACAGACCCGGCCTTCCGTCGGGTTCACCTGTACGGCCGGTTCGATGCCGAACACAGCCTGCTGCTGGATAACAGTCAACGCAACGGCAGGGTTGGCGTCGAGCTGTTACAACCCTTTCACGATCAGGCCACCGGGCTTTGGCTGCTGGTCAATCGCGGCTGGTTGCCTTGGCCGGAGCGCCGCACACCACCGCAATTCAAGACACCCACCGAGGCGGTAAGCCTCGACGCGTGGGTCTACGTCTCCCCTGGGGCGACGTTCCAATTGCACGCAGATCCCACAACGTTGACATGGCCGAAGCTGATTACGGCCGTTGAGCCAGACAAGCTCTGGACAGCACTGAATCGCGAAGGCTTTGCCTACGAACTACGTGCCGAAACCGGACCCGCCATCTACCAGGCCAACTGGCCCGTAGTCGCCATGGGCCCGGAAAAACACATCGCTTATGCCGTGCAGTGGTTCGCCATGGCGATCGTCCTGTTCGGTCTTTATCTCTATCTCGGCTGGCACAACGCAAAGGAGAAACACCATGGGAGCGGCCATGAATCCACCCAGCATGTCTGAGGCGAAACCGTTGGTGAACCGGCGCAAGGGCCGTATGCAACTGCTGCTGATCCTGCTCGGGGTGATCGGTCCGATGATCCTTGCCACCGGCATGTACAAGCTGAATTTCTGGGTGCCCGAGGGCCGCAGTTATCACGGCGAACTGATCGGCAACGGTCAGACCCGCGCGGACATCGGCGTGCAGGCCCAGGAAGAGCGTTGGCAGATACTGGTGACCGCGCCCAAGGATTGCGCGGTGGACTGCCAGCAACTGGTGTATCTGGCGCGGCAAATCCAGATCGGCCTGGGCCGCGATGCGTCCCGCGCCAGCCATGCATTGGCCACCGCGCAGACGCTGAACAGCGATTACGAGACTAAACTTCAACGCGAGTACCCGCAGTTGCAACGTTATTCACTGGACTTGCCTGCCTACACAAAAGGCGCTCAGAGCAATGACGTGCCGCACCTGTGGATCATCGACCCCCACGGCAATCTGGTGCTGCGCTACGACCCGTCGGTGAAGGGCAAGGACTTGCTCAACGATCTGCGCCACCTGCTGAAACTGTCGAACATCGGATAAGGGCATCGTCATGGCCAAGCCTGGATTTCGCCTCGCGTTGTTTGCCACCTTGCTGGCACTGATTGTGGTGTTGCTCGGCGCCTACACGCGCCTGACCCACGCCGGCCTCGGCTGCCCGGACTGGCCCGGCTGCTATGGCTTCATCAGCGTGCCGAAAAGCGAAGCCCAACTGGCCCATGCCGAATTGCATTTCCCGGACGCTCCGGTCGAGGCCCATAAGGGCTGGAACGAGATGATCCACCGCTACTCCGCCGGCACGCTGGGGCTGTTAATCGCGGTGTTGGCGGGTCGTGCGTGGGTGCATCGCCGCCATCCCGGACAGCCGGTGAAGCTGCCGTTGTTCCTGTTGGCGGTGGTTGTTGGCCAGGCCGCGTTCGGCATGTGGACGGTAACGCTCAAGCTCTGGCCGCAGGTGGTCACCGGGCATTTGCTGGGCGGCTTCGCGACCTTGAGCCTGTTGTTTCTGCTGACCTTGCGCCTGTCCGGCGTACTGCCGGCGCTGACCGTGCCACGACGTTTGCAGCACTGGGCGACGGCAGGGCTGTTGCTGGTGATCGGGCAAATCGCCCTCGGGGGCTGGGTCAGTTCCAATTACGCCGCCGTGGCCTGCATCGACTTTCCGACCTGTCACGGCCAGTGGTTGCCAGCGGCGGACTTCGCCAACGGCTTTCACCTGACCCAGCACATCGGCCCGAACTACCTCGGCGGGCAACTGGACAGCGATGCCCGTACGGCCATTCACCTGACTCATCGCATCGGCGCGTTACTGGTCACCCTGGTATTGCTCGGTCTGGCCTGGCAACTGAAGGCGGTTGGCATGACGCGCCTGGCAGGCCTGGTGCTGATCGCACTCGGCGCACAAATCACCCTGGGCATCAGCAACGTGTTGTTCCATCTGCCGCTGCCGGTGGCCGTCGCGCATAACGCGGGCGGCGCGGCGCTGTTGCTGACCATGGTGCTGGTCAATTACCACGCCCGAACCAGTCTGGTCCGGGTCAAGCAAGCGCGCTGGCACTTCAGCCCACGTAAACACTCAGCCGGGCCCATAACAATAAAAGGAGAAATGCCATGGCGATTCTGATCGGCGAACGTCCCAGTCAGGCGATCTGGCGTGACTACCTGGAACTGACCAAGCCCAAAGTCGTGGTGCTGATGCTCATCACTTCGCTGGTGGGGATGTTCCTCGCGACCCGCGCCGGGGTGCCGTGGACGGTGCTGATTTTCGGCAACCTGGGCATCGCTTTGTGTGCCGGTGGCGCGGCGGCGGTCAATCATGTGGTGGACCGGCGCATCGACGCGGTGATGGCGCGCACCCACAAACGGCCGCTCGCCGAAGGCCGGGTTTCGCCGACCGCCGCGCTGACGTTCGCGCTGGTATTGGCGGTCCTCGGGCAAGCCATGCTGCTGGCGTTCACCAACCCGCTGACCGCGTGGCTGACCCTCGCCTCGTTGCTCGGCTACGCGGTGGTCTACACCGGATTCCTCAAGCGCGCGACCCCGCAGAACATCGTCATCGGTGGTCTGGCCGGTGCCGCGCCGCCATTGCTTGGCTGGACCGCCGCCACCGGTCACGTCAGCGCCGAACCGCTGCTGCTGGTGCTGATCATCTTCGCCTGGACCCCGCCGCACTTCTGGGCGCTGGCGATCCATCGCAAGGAGGAATACGCCAAGGCCGACATCCCGATGTTGCCGGTCACCCATGGCGAGCACTACACCAAGATTCACATCCTGCTTTATACCTTCGCATTGCTTGCCGTCAGCCTGATGCCTTATGTGATCCACATGAGCGGCACGCTCTACCTGGTCTGCGCGCTCGGGTTGGGCGCGCGGTTTCTGCAATGGGCCGTGGTGCTGTACCGTGGCACTCGGCCGCACGCGGCAATCAACACGTTCAAGTACTCTATCTACTACTTGTTCCTGCTGTTTATCGCCCTGCTCGTAGACCACTACCTATTGTTGAACCTATGACTCGAACCCAGAAAACCGTCTTCATACTTGTCGCCCTGGTCGCACTGATCCTGGGCCTGACCGTCAACAAGGTGCTGTCCGGGAAAAACCAGGGCGATCCGACGGCGCTGATCGACGCCGGCATCATCTTGCTGCCGCAGAGCCGTAATCTGCCGGACGTGATGATGACCAATCAGGACGGCCAGCCGGTCGCGATCAATGAATTGAAAGGCAAGTGGAGCCTGCTGTTCTTCGGCTACACCTTCTGCCCGGACATCTGCCCGACCACCCTCGCCCAGTTGCGGCAGATCAAGAGCGAATTGCCGCCCGAGGCTGTGGATAAATTGCAGATTGTGCTGGTCAGCGTCGACCCGAACCGCGATACGCCCAAGCAGCTCAAGCAGTACCTGGGCTACTTCGACCCGCAGTTCATCGGCCTGACCCCGGCGTCGACCGATGAACTGCAAACGATCGCCAACGCAGTGAGCATTCCGTTCATTCCGGCGGACACGAGCAAGCCGAACTACACCGTTGATCACAGCGGCAACCTCGCGGTGATCGGGCCGGATGGGACACAGCGTGGGTTCATTCGGGCGCCGTTGAACAATGCGAAGCTGGTGGCGCAGTTGCCGGTGATGCTCAAGCGCAATTAAACAACACAAAACCCTTGTAGGAGCGAGCTTGCTCGCGATGGAGTGTCAGTCGACACCTATGCAGCTGACACACCTTCGCGAGCAAACTCGCTCCTACAAGGGGTGGTGGTTCGGGCACAAAAAAGGGGCGCATTCAATGCGCCCCTTTTTCGTTTACGTCAGCTGATCAGAACGCCGGCACCACCGCGCCTTTGTACTTCTCGAGGATGAAGGCTTTCACTTCCGGGCTGTGCAGCGCGGTAACCAGCTTCTTCATCGCATCGGTGTCCTTGTCGTCTGGACGGGCAACGAGGATGTTCACGTAAGGCGAGTCGCTGCCTTCGATGAACAGCGCGTCCTTGGCCGGATCAAGCTTGGCTTCCAGCGCGTAGTTGGTGTTGATCAGCGCCAGGTCGACCTGAGTCAGCACGCGCGGGATGGTCGCGGCTTCCAGTTCGCGTATTTTCAGATCCTTGGTGTTCTCGGTGATGTCCTTGACGGTCGACAGGATGTTGTTCGAATCCTTCAACTTGATCAGGCCGGCCTTGGCCATCAGCAACAGCGCACGGCCGCCGTTGGTAGCGTCGTTCGGGATGACCACGTTGGCACCGCCAGGCAGTTCAGCGATGGTCTTGTACTTGCTGGAGTAAGCGCCCAGGGGCTCCAGATGCACGCCAGCCACAGAAACCAGATGGGTGCCCTTGGCCTTGTTGAACTCATCCAGGTACGGCTGGTGCTGGAAGAAGTTGGCGTCCAGGCGTTTTTCCGCGACCTGCACGTTTGGCTGGATGTAGTCGGTAAATACCTTGACCTTCAGGTCCACGCCTTCTTTGGCCAGGGCCGGCTTCACGAATTCGAGGATCTCGGCGTGCGGAACCGGAGTGGCCGCGACGGTCAGGGTTTCAGCGTGGGCAGAGAATGCCGCAACGGCCGCGAAGGCCACGAGTAGTTTTTTCATTCAGCTAACTCCATGTGAGGCGCCCGTTTGGCGCCTGCCAGCGAATGGCCGGCTCATGTCTTACTTACGGGAAAAGTGGACGACCAATTTGTCGCCAACGGTTTGCAGTACCTGGACCAGTACCAGCAGCAACACCACTGTCACCACCATCACATCGGTCTGGAAACGCTGGTAACCGAAACGGATCGCCAGGTCACCCAGACCACCAGCGCCAACGACACCGGCCATCGCCGTGTAGGACACCAGTGTAATGGCGGTCACCGTAATCGCCGCGAAGATGCCCGGACGAGCCTCCGGCAGCAAGGCATTGGTGATGATCTGTCGTGTAGTCGCGCCCATGGCCTGGGTCGCTTCGATGATGCCGCGATCTACTTCACGCAGGGCGGTTTCCACCAGGCGCGCGAAAAACGGCGTGGCACCCACTACCAGCGGCGGAATTGCACCGGCGACACCAAGGGAGGTACCGGTGATTAACACGGTGAACGGAATCATCACGATCAGCAGGATGATGAACGGCAGCGAGCGCAGGATGTTCACCACCAGCGACAACATCGCGTAGATGCCTTTGGCTTCCAGCAACTGGCGCGGGCTGCACAGGAACAGCAGCACACCCAGCGGCAGGCCAAGCAGTACGGTGAACAACAGCGAACCACCCAGCATCAGCAAGGTGTCACCGGTGGCCAGCCAGATTTCGAACCAGTCGATATTGGCGAAGAAACTTGTCAGGGCTTCCATTAGCGCAGCACCTCCATGTGGACGTCGGCTGCGGTGAAGCGGGCGAAGGCTGCTTCCATGTCACCGCCGGTCACGGCCAGGGTCAGTTGCCCGTAGGGGATGTCTTTGATGCGGTCGATGCGACCGGCCAGGATGCTGTAGTCCACACCGGTTTCCCGGGCGACGGTGCCCAGCAACGGCGCGTAGGTCGCGTCGCCCTGGAAGGTCAGACGCACGATGCGGCCTGGCACGTGAGCGAAGTCGTCACGCTGTTCGCTTTCGTCGATCTGCTCGTCTTCCTGCACGAAGCGCTTGGTGGTCGGGTACTTCGGATGCAGGAACACTTCGGCCACCGAGCCTTGCTCGACGATCACGCCGGCGTCCATCACGGCTACCTGGTCGCAGACCCGGCGGATCACGTCCATCTCGTGGGTGATCAACACGATGGTCAGTTTCAGCTCGCGATTGATCTCGGCCAGCAATTGCAGGACCGATGCGGTGGTTTGCGGGTCGAGGGCGCTGGTGGCTTCGTCGCACAGCAGGATTTTTGGCTTGGTCGCCAGCGCACGGGCAATGCCGACACGCTGCTTCTGCCCGCCGGACAATTGCGCCGGGTACTTTTTCGCGTGGTCGGACAAGCCGACCCGCGCCAGCAACTCGGCCACGCGCGAATCGATCTCGCTGCGCGACAATTCGCCGGCCAGGGTCAGAGGCAGCGAGACGTTGTCGGCGACAGTCTTGGAGGCCAGCAGGTTGAAGTGCTGGAAAATCATCCCGACCTGCTGACGGAAGCGGCGCAGGCCGTTGGCGTCGAGTGCAGTGACTTCTTCACCGTCGACGGTGATTTTGCCGCCACTGGCGTTTTCCAGGCGATTGATCAGACGCAGCAGGGTACTTTTCCCTGCGCCGGAATGACCGATCAAGCCGTAAACCTGCCCGTTCTCAATCGTCAGACTGGTCGGATGCAGGGCGGGGATTTCCTTACCGGCGACGCGGTAGGTTTTATGGACGTTTTGAAACTCGATCACGTAGCGAACCTTGTGGGGCGCGTTAGAAAAGGATCAGCGGTTAGCCGGGCGCGCATTTTAGCCTGTCCGTATAGAGGTTCTTAGCATTTATTTCGTATTTGTCCTGTCATTTGGCAATAACGCGATCAAAGGTCAGAAAAAAGGAACGGCTGAAGAAACTCACCCAAGGCCGAAGGCAACTTCGATATGGTGGGCAGCATCGGGTTTGGGACAGGGAGGCGAAGGCCAAGGCGATTCCGGCCTGAAGATCTGCGGAGCCAGGGAGACCGCCATCGCGAGCAAGCTCGCTCCTACAGTAGAGATGTGTTGGTCACAAAATGTGTGGGCAACCCGAAACCCTGTGGGAGCGAGCGTGCTCGCGATGCTTTTAAGATTTACGAGGCGTTAGAACCATCTGCGCCGGGACACTGCGCAAAATCTGCCGCTCCAGCTTCAGATCAAACTCAGGATCGAGTTTCTTCACCCGTTTGGTCAGCAAGTTGGCCAGCCAAGGGTAATCATTAGTGCGTGGAGCCTGAATGCTCACGTCGCACTGAAAATTCACCACATCGGCGGCAATGGCATCCAGTTGGCGACGCAGTTTGCCCATATCGTTGATATTGAGCACGACCGTGGTGCTTTCAGCCGTCAGGTCGATAACCTTGGCTTTTGGCTTGGCTTCGGCAGCCTTGAGGGCGGCTTCGGCTCTTTCCAGTTCGGCCTTGCGCGCCTGGGCAATCGAGCCGTTGACTCCGCCGGTCAGTGCCGGAGCCTTGGGCATCAACGCGCGGGCACGGCTCAGGGCAGTTGCTGCGGCATCCACGTCACCCTTTTGCAGCACGATCTGGCTGCGGCGCAGATAGGCTTCGGCCAGCTGCCGCTGGTATTGCTCAAGGGAAGCATCGTTGGGCGATTCGGCCTGCAAGGCTGCCAATTGGTCTTCGGCGATGGCCAGTTCATCGCTGGCGATGTTTTGTTCCAGTTGTACGATGGCCGCGGCCCGCGCATCGGCGGCCTCGGTGGCCGCCGGTGGCGTGCTTTGGCAGGCGCCCAGCAGCAAAGAAAATGCGACAAGGAGCAGATAACGGGAGGCGAACGACTTCATTCCTGCGACTCTCTATTTGCGCAAAAAACGAGCAAGTCTACACCCCTCGACGGGGCAGAACAAAACTCAGCAGAAATAGCGCGGCGGCCGTCACCACAATCGACGGGCCAGCCGGGGTGTCCTTGAACCAGGACAGCGCCAGCCCGCCACACACGGCGAGTATGCCCAGCAGGCTCGCGCCCAGTGCCATCTGTTCCGGCGAGCGAGCATGACGTTGTGCCGCAGCCGCCGGGATGATCAGCAACGAAGTGATCAGCAACACGCCGACGATTTTCATCGCCACGGCAATTACCACGGCGATCAACAGCATTAACGCCAGGCGCAATCCCGCCACGGGCAAACCTTCGACCCTGGCCAGTTCTTCATGCACCGTGATCGCCAGCAATGGGCGCCACAACGTAACCAGCAAGACCAGTACCGCCGCGCTGCCGCCAAGAATCCAGGCCAGATCGGTCGGGCTGATCGCCAGCAGGTCACCGAACAGATAGGCCATCAGGTCGATCCGCACTTCGTGCATGAAGCTTAGTACCACCAGGCCCAGAGAGAGCGTGCTGGGTGCGAGAATTCCCAAAAGTGTGTCGGATGCCAGCGGCTGGCGTTGTTGCAACGTCACCAGCATCACCGCCAACAGCAAGCAGCCAACAGTGACGGCAACGGTCGGGCTGACATCCAGCAGAAAACCCAGGGCCACGCCGAGCAATGCCGCGTGGGACAGGGTGTCGCCGAAATAGGCCATGCGCCGCCAGACCACGAAAGACCCCAGCGGGCCTGCGACGACGGCCAGGGCCAGGCCTGCAAGCAGGGCGTAGAGCAGAAAATCAGCCATGCTTGCAGCTATCTCCGTGAACATGGGGTTGGCCCGACGCGGGCGCCTTGACCACCGAGCCATGCAAGTCGTGGGCGTGGTCGTGATGGTGGTGATAAATCGCCAGGCTTTGTGCGTTCTTTCCGAACAGCTCGACGAAAGCCGGATCGCCGCTGACCTGCTCGGGATGGCCGGAACAGCATACGTGACGATTGAGGCAAACCACCTGGTCCGTGGTGCTCATCACCAGATGCAAATCGTGGGAGACCATCAGCACACCGCAACCATGACGGTCACGCAGGCGGGTGATCAGGCTGTACAGCTCGGCCTGGCCGGCCACGTCGACGCCCTGTACCGGTTCGTCGAGTACCAGCAGTTCCGGTTCGCGCAACAAGGCACGGGCCAGTAACACACGTTGCATTTCGCCACCGGAAACGCTTTGCACCGGGCTGTCGATCACCTGTTCGGCGCCGACTTCCTTGAGTGCAGCCAAGGCCATCGCACGGTCCACCCCCGGTACCAGGCGCAGGAAACGCAGGACCGACAGCGGGAGGGTCGGATCGACATGGAGTTTTTGCGGCATGTAACCGACCCGCAGTTTCGGCTTGCGCCAGACGCTGCCGCTGTCCGGTTTCAACAGGCCGAGCACGGCACGCACCAGGGTGGTTTTGCCTGCGCCGTTGGGGCCGATCAGGGTAACGATCTGCCCCGGCTCGACGCTCAGTTCTATGTTGTCCAGCACCGGTTGCCCGGCGAACGTGACGGCAACCTGCTCAAGACGGATCAGCGCGTTGCTCATCAAGCCCCCTGGCAACCGGAGCAGAGACCGACCACTTCAACGGTCTGGCCTTCGACGACAAACCCGACATCCCTGGCGCTGGCGATGATCGCGTCGCTGATGGATTTTTGCTCAAGTTCGATCGCGGCGTGGCACACACGGCAGATCAGGAACTGACCCTGGTGAGCATGTTCCGGGTGGTTGCAGCCGATGAAGGCGTTGAGCGAGGAAATCCGATGGACCAGGCCGTTTTCCAGCAGGAAATCCAGCGCGCGGTACACCGTCGGCGGTGCGGCGCGACGACCGTCCTGCTCGCTGAGGACCGCGAGAATGTCGTAGGCACCCAAAGGCTTGTGGCTTTGCCACACCAGCTCCAGCACTCGCCGGCGCAACGCGGTCAGGCGCAGACCTTGACGTGCGCACAGGGCATCGGCCTCGGACAAAGCGCTGTGAACGCAATGTGAGTGGTCGTGGGGACGGCTGGCGATCGGTGTTTTTAGCATGAGCGGCGACGAGGTTTGTGAGAGACGTTATTATGTTACCCGTTCTCGCCTCTTCGAGTGGTCATCGTGTCCCGACTTTTTTCTGTTTTTGTCGCATTTATCGCAAGTTTTCTGCTGATCGGTTCGGCGCAGGCCGAGGTCAAGGTCCTTACCAGCATCAAGCCTCTGCAACTGATCGCCGCGGCGGTGCAGGATGGCGTGGCGATCCCCGAGGTTTTGCTGCCACCGGGTGCCTCACCGCATAACTATGCGTTGCGCCCTTCCGACGTACGCAAGGTGCAATCGGTGGACCTGCTGTACTGGATCGGCCCGGACATGGAGGGCTTCCTGCCACGTGTGCTCAATGGTCGTACGTTGCCCAACGTCGCCGTGCAGGATTTGCCGGGCATGAAACTGCGTCACTTTGCCGAAGATAACCACTCCCACGCTGAAGAAGCTGACGAACACGACCACGATCACCGTCCGGGCAGCCTGGATGCGCACTTGTGGCTGTCGCCGGTCAACGCCCGGGTCATCGCCACGAAAATGGCGGCTGACCTGAGTGCCGCAGATCCTGCAAATGCCGCGCGCTATCAGAGCAATCTGAAAGCCTTCGACGAGCGTCTCGATGCACTGGATGCGCGCCTGAAGAAACGCCTGGCCGATGTTCAGGGCAAGCCCTACTTCGTTTTCCACGAAGCCTTCGACTACTTCGAAGACGCCTACGGCCTCAAGCACGTGGGTGTGTTCAGCGTCGCGGCCGAAGTGCAACCCGGTGCCCAGCATGTCGCGGCGATGCGCGCGCGATTGCAGGAAGTCGGCAAGACCTGCGTGTTCAGCGAACCGCCACTGCGGCCCCGTCTGGCGGAAACTCTGGTGGCGGGTTTGCCGGTGAAACTGGCTGAACTGGATGCGCTGGGCGGGTACACGCCGGCGACTGGCCAGGGCTATGAGCAGGTGTTGGAGAAATTGGGGAATGATCTGGCGGGGTGCCTGGAGTCACTGTAACCGACACCAGACCCTGTGGGAGCGAGCTTGCTCGCGAAGGCGGCATTACATCAACATCAATGTTGACTGACCTGCCGCTATCGCGAGCAAGCTCGCTCCCACAGGTCAAAGCCTTTAAAGGGCGAAAGGCAAAGGCGTGTTGACTGTCTGTCGCTGTGCCAATCGCAATTGAAATTCCATCGGATCGTGAATCAACACATCCTGTCCGGCAAACGACTCCGCCGCGATCAGGCGTGACAACCAGAACCGTACGCAAGCCACCCGCAGCATGGTCGGCCACAACTCGGCTTCGGCGGCGGTGAACGGTCGCAAGGCCGCGTAAGCGCCCAGCAAGGCCCGCGCTCGCGGTCCATCGATTACGCCATCGTCGTCCGAGCACCAGTCGTTCAAGGCAATCGCCACGTCGTAGAGCATCGGCCCGGAGCAGGCGTTGTAGAAGTCGATCAGCCCGGTCAGGTGCGTGCCTTCGAACATCGCGTTGTCGCGGAACAGGTCGGCGTGAATGTTCGCCCGCGGCAGTGCCAGGATTTTTTCCTTCTGCCGGGTGATTTCTTCCAGCGCCCGTTGCAGCAGGTCTTTCTGTTCGGCGCCGAGGTGCGACAGAAACTGCGTGCCCTCCTCCAGCATCCAGTCCAGGCCGCGATCGGTTTTGCGCTTGATCATGTTGGCCTGGGTCGCCAGGTGCAGATGGCCGAGCAATTCACCCACCTGCGCGCAATGTTGCGCGTTGGCTTGCTTGATGTGCTTGCCGGCCAGGCGCGGTTGCAGCAACGCAGGTTTGCCCGCCAGCTCTCGCAAGGCCACGCCGTCTGTGGTGCGCAAGGCGTAAGGCACCGGCAGGTCGGCGCCGTGCAGTACGTCGAGCAGTTCGATGAAGAATGGCATCTCCTGAACCGGACCGCGCTCGACCAGGGTCAGGACAAATTCGCCCTGCTCCAGGCTGATAAAGAAATTGGTATTTTCGCTACCGGCGGCAATCCCCTGGAAATCAAGCAGGCGGCCGAGGCCATAAGGGGCGAGAAAAGCTTCCAGCTCGGGCCGAGCCAGGGGGGTGAACACAGACATGTTTAAGCTGCCAGTACGGGCGCCGCTGTTGAGCCGGCGCCAATTAAAGTTAAGGACGACTTACCACTTAAAAACTTCCCACGCCGGAATCAGCATATCCGGGTAGTCGGAACGGACGAAGTTTCCCTCCGAGCCATCCGCGCGCACCAGGAAATACGGTTTGCCAACCTTTGGGGTGACCTTGATGGCGTACAAAAAGCCGTTTTGCCGGTATTCCTGAATGAGTTTATCGCCTTCCGTGCGAATGGTGACATCCGGGTCCGCCGATGGCGCATCGTCCGCCGCCATCACGGCCGATGGTGCGATTGCAAACAAGCCAGCCAGCAACAGGCGATTTAGTGTGCGCATGATAACCTTGTCCCTTTGTCGTCAACGGTCCCGCTATTCTAGCGCCGGACCCGCCGAAAAGGTTGATCCTGCTCATGAGCCAAGCCCCCCTCGTCCTGGTGGACGGTTCTTCTTACCTGTACCGCGCCTTTCACGCGCTGCCACCGCTGACCACGTCCAAAGGCCTGCCGACCGGCGCGGTCAAGGGCGTGCTCAACATGCTCAAGAGCCTGCGCAAGCAATATCCGGACAGTCCGTTCGCCGTGGTGTTCGACGCCAAGGGTGGGACTTTTCGCGATGAGATGTTCGCCGAGTACAAGGCCAACCGTCCGAGCATGCCCGACGATATGCGCGTGCAGATCGAGCCGCTGCACCAGAGCGTGATCGCCCTGGGCTTCCCGCTGCTGTGCGTCGAAGGCGTCGAGGCCGATGACGTGATCGGCACCCTGGCCCGCAGCAGCGCGGCGGCGGACCGTCCGGTGATCATCTCCACCGGTGACAAGGACATGGCGCAACTGGTCGACGGTCACATTACCTTGGTCAACACCATGACCGGTAGCAGCATGGATGTGGAGGGCGTGAAGGAGAAATTCGGCGTCGCTCCGGAGCAGATCATCGATTATCTGGCGCTCATGGGCGATTCTTCCGACAACATTCCGGGTGTTCCAGGCATCGGTCCGAAGACGGCTTCTGGCCTGCTGGTCGGTGTGAACGGCGGTCTGACCGAGCTCTATGCGCAACTCGACATCGTGCCGACCCTGCCGATTCGCGGCGCCAAAACCCTGCCGGCCAAGCTCGAAGAGCACAAGGAAATGGCCTTCCTGTCCTATCAGCTGGCGACCATCAAGGTTGACGTGCCACTGGACGTTGGCCTCGACGACCTGAAAATGGGCGCGGAAGATCCTGCGAAACTCTACGAGTTGTACTCCCTGCTGGAGTTCAAGAGCTGGCTGAACGACCTTGATCGCGACGCCAAACGCCTGGAACTGAGCGCTGCCGCCGAGCCAGCACCGGCCGCCGATCTGTTCAGCGAACCAGAGGTCGAAGCACCGGCCGTCGCTGCTGAAGCCGCCTATGAAACCATCCTCGATCAAGCGCGGTTCGATGCCTGGCTGGAAAAACTGAACAACGCCAGACTGTTTGCCTTCGACACCGAAACCACCGGCATCGATGCGCAGCAGGCGCAACTGGTGGGCCTGTCGTTCGCGGTTCAGGCTAACGAAGCGGCCTACATCCCGTTGACCCATTCCTACATCGGTGTGCCGCAGCAACTGGATCGTGACACGGTCCTGCGCGCGCTCAAGCCGATTCTGGAAGATCCGGACAAGCTCAAGGTCGGCCAACACGCCAAGTTCGACATGAACATCCTGGCCAACTGCGCCATCGGCGGCGATCAGGACAACGGCATTACCGTGCGTGGCATCGCCTTCGACACCATGCTTGAGTCCTACGTGCTCAACTCCACGGCCACCCGCCATGACATGGACAGCCTGGCGCAGAAGTATCTGGACCACACCACGGTAAGTTTCCAGGACATCGCCGGCAAAGGCGTGAAACAGCTGACGTTCGACCAGATCGCCCTGGAGCAGGCCGGGCCTTACGCCGCCGAAGATGCAGATATCACCTTGCGTCTGCACCATGCCCTGTTCGAAAAACTCTCGGCTATTCCGAGCCTGGCCAGCGTACTGACCGACATCGAAATCCCGTTGGTGCCGGTATTGGCGCGTATCGAGCGCCAGGGGGCATTGGTCGACGCCGCCTTGCTGGGCGTGCAAAGCATCGAACTGGGCGACAAGATGGTGGCGCTGGAGCGTGAAGCCTTCGAGATTGCCGGCGAGGAATTCAACCTCGGTTCGCCCAAGCAACTTGGCGTGATCCTTTACGAGAAGCTCGGCCTGCCGGTACTGAAGAAAACCGCCAAGGGCCAGCCATCAACCGCCGAAGAAGTGCTGGCCAAACTGGCAGAAGACGACTATCGATTGCCGAAAGTGCTCATGGAATATCGCTCCATGAGCAAGCTGAAAAGCACCTACACCGATCGCCTGCCGGAGCAGATCAACCCGCGTACCGGGCGGATCCATACCTCGTATCACCAAGCGGTGGCGTCCACCGGGCGGCTGTCCTCCAGCGATCCGAACCTGCAGAACATCCCGGTGCGCACCGCCGAAGGGCGTCGCATCCGCCAGGCCTTCGTGGCCCCGGTCGGTTACAAGCTGCTGGCTGCGGACTATTCGCAGATCGAACTGCGGATCATGGCGCACCTGTCCCGGGATGAAGGGCTGATGAACGCCTTCCGCCACAATCTGGACGTACACACCGCGACCGCCGCCGAAGTGTTCAAGGTCGAACTGGCCGAAGTGACCTCCGACCAGCGCCGCAGTGCCAAGGCGATCAATTTCGGCCTGATCTACGGCATGGGCGCGCAGAAGCTCGGCAAGGACATCGGCGTCGACACCAAGACTGCCAAGGCCTACATCGATACCTACTTCGCCCGGTACCCCGGCGTTCGCCAGTACATGGACCGCACGCGTGCCCAGGCCGCCGAGCAAGGTTATGTCGAGACGTTCTTCGGCCGTCGCCTGTACCTGCCGGACATCAACTCCAACAAGCCGCAAGAGCGCGCCGCTGCCGAACGCACGGCAATCAACGCACCGATGCAAGGCACCGCTGCGGACATCATCAAGAAAGCCATGGTCGCGGTGGATAACTGGCTGACCGCGTCGGGCCTCGACGCCAAAGTCATCTTGCAGGTGCACGATGAACTGGTGCTCGAGGTACGTGAAGACCTGGTCGACCAGGTTCGCGATGAAATTCGCGTACACATGAGCGAGGCGGCGAAGCTGGATGTGCCGTTGCTGGTCGAAGTGGGTGTTGGAAATAACTGGGATGAGGCTCACTGAGCCTTCTTGTAGGAGCGAGCTTGCTCGCGATGGAATTTCAGTCGAAATCGATGTGTCTGACACTCCATCGCGAGCAAGCTCGCTCCTACAGAAAATTGTCGAGTTCTGCTGCGGCATAGTGCCGCGGCAGAAGGGCGTAAAAAAACAGCTTGGGCCGGAGGGCTATCAGAGTTATTTCAAAGCTCTCTGAAAAAAATCTGAACTAATCTTGCACACCACCACTCAGAGTTACTGAATGGCTGGTGAAGCCCTTCGATGCTCCTATGTTGTGTTAAGTGTTGGCAGATATCTGGACCCCGCCCTAGCGGTCTAGAGCTTCAACCCCGGAACTTCTCCCTCCCCATATGAAGCCCGGGGTTTTTTTTGCCCCGAGAAAACTGCCTGCGTACGCCGCAGGCAGTTTTCGGCACTTACTGAGCTTCTGCTTCGGCACCCTTGTCCGCCAGCTCCATCCAGCCAGCCAGTACGGTGTAGGCATCTTCCAGGCCCATGCGTTTGGGGGCCGAAAACAGCTGGATTGTCACCAGATCGCCCCAACCCTTGCGGATTTCCGCCTGAACCTTGAGCAGTGTGTTCTTGGCCGCGCCATAGGTCAGCTTGTCCGCTTTGGTCAGCAGAATGTGCATCGGCATGCCTGCAGCCACGGCCCAGTCGAGCATCAGCAGGTCGAAATCGGTCATCGGATGGCGGATGTCCATCATCAGGATCAGACCCTTCAAACTCTCGCGACCACCCAGATATGCCTCCAGGTGACGCTGCCAGTGTTGCTTGAGCGGGATCGGTACTTTTGCATAACCGTAGCCCGGCAGGTCGACCAGACGGCGTTCATCGTCTAGCTTGAAGAAGTTCAACAGCTGCGTGCGTCCCGGGGTTTTCGAGGTGCGCGCCAGGCTGGCGTGGGTCAGGGTGTTCAAGGCACTCGACTTGCCAGCGTTGGAACGCCCGGCGAAGGCGACTTCGAAGCCCTCGTCATCCGGACATTGATCGACTTTGGCGGCGCTGAGCATGAAGGTGGACTGTTGGCACAGACCGAGGATGGGATTCTTGAGTTGCATGGGATTTCCGATGTGGGCGGCGCCAGGAATGGGTGCGGCAAGCAGTGTCGCTTCCGTTTCAGTGACGCCAGTATATAATGCCGCAGATTTTGTGTGCGCTTTGTCCCAGCGTAGGACGAAGTTCACGAGAGCGACAGACCTTGATTGCGCACTAGAACGCAGCTCGCTCTCAACCCTGAAAAGGTCGTTTTATGACGAAATGGCTGCTAGCTGCCGGTGTATTGATGCCGCTTTACAGCGCTCAGGCTACACAGGATCCGGAAGCTGTGTACAACCGTGTTTGTGGTGCCTGTCATTCCGGCCAACTCCCCATGGCGCCGAAAAAAGGCGATCAGGAAGCTTGGACGCCGAGGTTGGCGAAAGGTATGGAGACGCTGGTGCAACACGTGACCCAGGGTTTCAAGGCGATGCCGCCGCGTGGTTTGTGCATGGACTGCAGTGCCGAGGATTACCAAGCCATCATCCTTTGGATGAGCGAGTAAGCCCGGTCCATAACTCTTAACCCTTAGCCGTAGTTGGATTAGCTGATGAAGAAATTGATCGTGAGTCTGCTGTTGACCGTGGGCATCTCCGGCATGGCCCATGCTGCAGGTGAGGCAGTACAACCGGGTGATGCAAAAGCCGGCCAGGCCAAAGCCGCCGTCTGTGGCGCCTGCCACGGCCCGGATGGCAACAGCATGGCGCCAAACTTTCCGAAACTGGCAGGTCAGGGTGAACGCTACCTGACCAAGCAATTGCACGACATCAAGTCGGGCAAGCGCACCGTTCTGGAAATGACCGGCCTGCTGACCAACCTGAGCGATCAGGACCTGGCGGACATCTCTGCCTACTTCGCCAGCCAGAAAGGCAGCGTCGGTGCCGCCGATCCGAAGATCGTCGCTCGCGGTGAGGCCCTGTTCCGTGGTGGTGACCTGGCCAAGGGCCTGCCAGCCTGCACCGGTTGCCACTCGCCAAATGGCGCAGGTAACGCGGCTGCCGGTTTCCCGCACCTGGGTGGCCAGCACGCTCAATACGTCGGCAAGCAACTGGTCGATTTCCGCAAGGAAGAAGGTGGCCGCACCAACGACGGCGATACCAAACCGATGCAGAGCATTGCCAAGAAGCTGAGCGACGAAGACATCGCCGCGGTGTCCAGCTACATTCAAGGCCTGCACTAAGGCCGGTGGATCGGGCGTTGAACGGCGTGCTGATCGCCTGCAACGTTAACGCTCGATTAATCCGTCTCGGCAAGTATAAAAAGGGTGGCCTTGGCCGCCCTTTTTTGTGGCCGCTGCCGTTACACTACAGAACTCAAGCCCGCCAGGATCTGTCTGAAAACAATCGCGCGCGGCGAAAAAATTTGTCCAGGAGTAAAGCATGCGTAATCTGATCATCAGTGCCGTTTTTGCCGCTGCCAGCCTGTTTGGCATGACTGCCCAGGCCGCCGACGCCCCAGCCGCCCCTTATGTCGAGCTGACCAATCCGGTTCCGGTTGCCGTGCCTGGCAAGATCGAAGTGGTGGAGCTGTTCTGGTACGGCTGCCCGCATTGCTATCATTTTGAACCGACAATCAATCCTTGGGCTGAAAAGCTGCCATCCGATGTGAATTTCAAGCGTATTCCGGCCATGTTCGGCGGAGCTTGGGATGCTCATGGCCAAATGTTCTTGACCCTTGAGTCCATGGGTGTTGAGCAAAAGGTTCATGCCGCGGTATTCGACGCGATCCAGAACAAAAAAATGAAGCTGATCGACAAGAATGACATGGCTGACTTCCTGGCTACCCAGGGCGTAGACAAGGATAAATTCCTGGCCACCTTCGACTCCTTTGCTATCAAGGGCCAGGTTGTTCAAGCCCGTGAACTGGCCAAGAAGTATGAAATCTCCGGCGTTCCAACCCTGGTCGTCAACGGCAAGTATCGCTTCGACGTGGGTTCTGCCGGCGGTGCCGAACAGGCCCTGCAACTGGCCGACAAACTGATCGACAAAGAGCGAGCGGCTAACAAGGCTGCCGCCAACTAAGGGCAGTCACTGCCATGCGCCGATGGGGTACTGAACGCATCGTTGGCCTGCATGATCCGCGGGTCAACGAGCATCATCTGGAATCCACGGGCCTGCCCGCAGACAGTCGTCTGCGCTTGCTCAGTTTCAATATCCAGGTCGGTATCAGTACCGAGCGCTATCGGCATTACCTGACCCGGGGCTGGCAGCACCTGCTGCCGCACACGGGGCGTGCCGATAACCTGCAGAAAATCGGCAATCTGCTGGGCGACTTCGATCTGGTCGCCTTGCAAGAGGCCGATGGCGGCAGCCTGCGGTCAGGCTACGTCAATCAGGTCGAACACCTGGCCCAGCTCGGCGCCTTTCCCTACTGGTATCAACAACTCAATCGTAATCTCGGTCGCCTGGCCCAGCACAGCAATGGCGTGCTCAGCCGATTGCGTCCGTGGGCAATTGAGGATCATCCGTTGCCGGGACCAAAGGGTCGCGGAGCCATTCTGGTACGGTTCGGCGAAGGCCCGGAAGCGCTGGTGGTGGTCATGATGCACCTGGCGTTGGGCGCCCGGGCACGCAGTCTGCAATTGGCCTACATCCGCGAGTTGATCGGCGACTACAAGCATCAGGTGCTGATGGGCGACATGAACACCCATGCCAGTGACCTGCTGCAACATTCCCCGTTGCGCGATCTCGGCCTGCTTGCGCCGCAACTGGAAGCGACGTTTCCCAGCTGGCGCCCACAGCGCTGCCTGGACCATATCCTGCTGAGCCCGAGCCTGACCCTGGAAAAGGTTGAGGTGCTGGCACAGCCCATTTCCGATCACCTGCCGGTCGCGGTAGAGATTCGTTTGCCGGGTTCGCTCACGGCCGATGCATTGCCCGCGTTGAGTCCTGCCCCTCGCGGATCCCATGAATGAGCGACGAAGCACAGCGCTGGAAAGAGAAATACCTCAAAAGCATCGAACAACAGGAAAAGCTCGAACGTCGCTGGGACGCGCGGCTCGACTTGCTGCGTCGCGGGCTGGTGCGCAGCACCCTGGCAGCGGAAGGTACGGACCGCGCCGTTGACCAATGCATGAAGGAAATGCGCGAAGTCGTGCGTACCGATGACATGGACGCGGGCCTGGCTGCGCTGATTCCACGCCTGGAAAAAGCCGTGCTCGACTCCGAACAGCGTCGGGAAACCCGAGTCAACCAGACCAGTGCCGCCTTGACTGCGCTGGTCACGCAACTGCAAACATTGCCATTGCCACGGGATGTGAGTCGGCCACTCAAGAATTTCGCCAAGCACCTGGATGCGCGGGTCAGTCAGGCGCGCGAGATGCCCTTGCTGCTCAGCGAGCTGAGTGGCTTGCAGGGCAAGGCCCTGAGCCAGCTGGAGACCCCAACGGAGAACGGCCGGCCGGGCTTGCTGCAGCGGTTGTTCGGCGGTCGTGATGCGCAGGAGACGGAGGTATCAACGGCCGCTGCTCCTGCGCTGGCTGCCCCTGTAGCCGAGAGCCCTGCGGCAAGCTGCGAGGTGCCCGCTGTTGAGCGAGTCGAGGACGAGTTCGCGCCAACCGAGCCAGCCGTGGCTTTTGCACCTCCGGCTGCGGAGCCTCAACCACCCAGTGCAGCCGCGGCGGAAATCGAATCGGCCGAGAAACCGACCCCGGAAACCCTCGCGATATCACCTGAGTCGCAAGTGAACCCCGACGAGCTGACCGCGCAAGCATCGCCCGATAGCTTGCCCTTACCTCCGATTCCGATGCAGGACGTGGCTGTCGTCGATCCGGCGTCATCCGAACACGACATTCTCTACGCACTTCCGGATTCTCCCGAGCCCTCCTACAGCTCGGTGGCCAGCCACATCGAAGACACGTTGCTGGGGCTGCTCGACGACCTGACACTGCCCGAGCGTCATCGCCCGCAAGCGGAATCCATGCGCGATCGTCTGAAAAACGGTCTGAACTGGTACGAATTGCTGCCGATACTCGACGACTTCGCCACATTGATGCTGGCCATTACCGACAGCGGCCAGCATGAGTTCGAAGCCTATCTGCAACGACTGAACGAGCGTCTCGAATCGTTCCAGAGCAACTTGCAGGCCGCCACCGCGGGACACGCCGACAACCGTTCGGCTGCGCGACAGATGGACACGCAGATCCGCGAACAGGTCGATGGCCTGCAAAGCAGCATGCAGGAAGCCGCAGATCTGGAAGATCTCAAGCACGTACTGGAAAACCATCTCGAAGGCTTGCTGGGCACCATGGACCAGCACCAGAAACAGCGCGATGAGCGCGAGCAGGAGGTCGCTGCGCGCCTGCACAGCTTGGCCGAGCGGGTCGCCCATATGGAGCAGGAGGCCCAGGGTTACCGCGAGCACCTTGAAGAGCAACGACAGAAGGCATTGGTCGACCCGTTGACCGGGCTGCCCAACCGCGCGGCCTGGAGCGAGCGCCTGGGTCATGAAATCACACAATGGCAACAACATGGCAACACGCTGTTGCTGGCCATGCTCGACCTCGATCATTTCAAGCGCATCAATGACAACTACGGGCACCTGGCCGGTGACAAAGTGCTGAAAATCATCGCCAGCGTGTTGCGCAAGCGGCTGCGCGGAACGGATTTCATTGCCCGGTTCGGCGGCGAGGAGTTTGTGCTGTTAATGCCATCCACGGTGCCGGCGGCGGGGCTGAAGATGCTGGAAAGCTTGCGGGCCTCCATTGAAGCCTGTCCGTTCCACTTCAAGGGAGAGCCGGTGACCATCACCGTGTCTATCGGAATGACGGCGTTCAGGCCGGGTGAACATAGCGATCAGGTACTTAAAAGAGCCGATCAGGCGCTGTATCGCGCAAAAAATGCCGGCCGCAACCGAGTGGAACCGAGCTGACGGTGATCTGTTCCATTTTGTTTAATTCGATGGGATTGCCGTCCACCCGCAAGGCATTACGTTACACTGTTGCATTATTGTCTTGCGTGTACTGCCTTTCGCCATGAAATATTTTGCTCTGATCTTATCGCTGATTGTGCTTGCCGGCTGTGCCAGCGGTCCCCGTTTCAACACCAGCCACTCTTCGGCCAATTACGACAGCCGCGTGCAATTTGTGGTGGTGCATTACACCAATGCTTCGCTGGAGCGTTCGTTGCAATTGCTGACCCACGGTGAGGTCAGCAGCCATTACCTGATCGGCGACGACAAGGGCGCCACCATCTACAAGCTGATGGATGAAAATGTGCGGGCCTGGCACGCCGGGGAAAGTGAGTGGAATGGCCGCACCTGGCTGAACTCCAGTTCCATCGGTATCGAAATCGTCAACCCGGGCTTCGAGGACACCCCGACCGGACGCGTGTGGTATCCCTACACCGAAGACCAGGTCCAGTCGCTGATCGTGTTGCTCAAGGACATTAGCAAACGTCACGGCATAAAACCTCGCGAGATCATTGGCCATAGTGATATTGCACCCTTGCGCAAGCTGGACCCGGGGCCGCTGTTCCCCTGGAAGCGTCTGGCCGCCGAAGGCTTGGGCATCTGGCCGAATGAACAGTCGGTGGCGCGCCAGCAAATATTGTTCGCCGAGCAGTTGCCGAGCATCAGTTGGTTTCAGGCGCAGTTGGCCCGCCTGGGTTATGCCTCGCCACAGACCGGCGAGCTCGATGTCGCGACACGACATGTGATAGCGGCATTTCAGATGCATTTCCGTCCGGCGCGTTTCGATGGCACTCCGGATGCGCAAACCGCCGCGCTACTGTGGGTGTTGAACCAGACAAAATAATGACGCCCGCCCGACGGTCAGGGCTTTTTTCCAATCAGCAGCTATAACTCATTGGTAATACATCGGATATTGCACAATGACTGCTGCTCGAGAGACCTTCCGTAGTTGGTTCCATCGCCCCTGGTTCCTGGGGCTGATGTCTACTGTCTTGAGCGCAACATTATTGATGGCCGGCAGCCTGTTCGTCGCCATACACCAGGTCGAGCAAAGCGAAAGCGAAGAAATGAATGCTCAGGGCGAACGCTTCCTCGCCCGTCTCGAACAGCTCTTCGGGCAACTGCGTGAAAGCCTTGATGACCTTGAAGCGCAACCGTTGCGCGGCTGCGATGCTGAAATGATCGCGACCTTGCAACAGGTTACGTTCAATTATCGCTTCGTCTACGAAGCCGCCTACATGGACTCCTCGCGAATCTGCTCCAATCGCCCTCGTCAGGAAGGGCTGTCGCTGAGTCGATCGCCAGACATCAAAGGCCCGACTTACAGCTATTGGCTCAACACCACCACTGAACCCGATGAAAACCGCGCCGCACTGATGCTCGGGCGTGGGAATTTCCGGGTGGCGACCTCTCGCGGGCATTTGACCGATATGGTCGACCTGTCGCCGGGCAGCAGCCTGCTGGTAGTTCTGGACCATGGCGCACGCGCGATTCCGGTGCTGGGCGCTTCTCAGGTCTGGCCGCCGGCCGAGGCCTGGCCACCGAAAAACCGTGATGCGCTGCAGATCACCCAGGCTCGCCTGATATACCGGATGCCCACCGACAACCCGGAATATCAATTGGTGTTGATCAGCCCGCGCACCGGCATGCATATCCCGGCAGTCTGGTGGTGGCTACTACCGGCCAGCCTTGCGCTGGGCATATGCGTTGGGTTCCTGGTGTTTTTGCTGGTGCGCCAACGGCAGTCGCTGGACGCCGAACTGGCCGGCGCGATTCGCCGTGGCGAGTTGCAGGTGCTGTACCAACCGATCTTCGACCTCGATAGCCGCAACTGTGTCGGGGCAGAAGCACTGCTGCGCTGGCGCAGGCCGGACGGTACCCTGACCAGTCCCGATCTGTTCATTCCGATGGCGGAGAACACCGGGCAGATTCGCCAGATGACGGACTTCGTCTTGCAGCGCCTGCTCGAGCAACTCGGCCAGTTGCTGCGTGCGAACCCGCAGCTGTACATCTCGGTCAATCTCGCGGCGTGTGATGTGATGGTTCCGCGGATTGGCCAGGTGATGGCGCGGCTGCTGACCCTGCATCGCGTCGCTGCGCGGCAAATTGCTTTTGAAGTCACCGAGCGCGGGCTGGTCGATGTGGTGGTGGCCCGGGAAAACCTGCAAGCGCTACGGGATGTCGGGCATCAGGTGTTGATCGATGATTTTGGCACCGGCTATTGCAGCCTCGCCTATTTGCAAACCCTGCCGGTCGATTGCCTGAAAATCGACAAGGCGTTCATTGATGCGCTGGGCCATGACGCCGCCAGCAGCGGCGTGGCCCCGCATATCATTCATATGGCCCAGTCGCTGCACCTGAAGGTGATTGCCGAGGGCATCGAACATGAGGCCCAGGCCGCGTTCCTGTGCAGTGAAGGCGTGAAGTTCGGCCAGGGCTGGCTGTTCGCCCGCGCGTTGAGCGCAGTGCAGTTCACTGAATTGATTACCCGGGGACGGCGTCGGGCCGGCCGGCGCCTGGATGACGAAGCGTGAGGGTGACCTAAACGGTCAGCGTCATGTAGAACTGAGTACCTTGCCCCGGCCGTGAATAGACACCCATCCGTCCGCCATGCAATTGCACGATTTCCTTGCACAAGGCCAGTCCGAGCCCGGCCCCACCCTTCTTGCGTCCAACCTGCACGAAGGGCTCGAAGATCCGCCCCTGCTGACCGTAGGCAATGCCTTCGCCGTTGTCCTCGACACTGATGATGACCCGGTCACCGTGACGCCGGGCCTGCAAGCGTATCCGCCCGCCGGAGCCGGTGTGACGCAAGGCGTTGTCGAGCAAATTGTCGAGTACCCGCTCCAGTTGCGGCTGGTCGGCCTGCAACCGCGGCAAAGGCCCCTGCACTTCCACCAGCAGATTGATTTCCTTCTCTTCGGCCGATGTGGCAAAACGTGACCGAGCCTGTTCCAGCAACGCCTCGATGGAACACGGCGTCAGGGTGAGTTTCTGCAAACCGTTCTGGTAACGGGAGAAATTCAGCAGGTCATTGATCAACTGCATCAGCCGCTGCATCTCTTCGTTCACGGTATCGAGCAGGTCGGCTTCCCGGGAATCCGGGGCAAAGTGAGCGCGCTCACGGAACAATCCGAAGGCCATGTGCATGCCGGTGACCGGTGTGCGCAATTCATGGGAGGCTCGCAATACGAATTCGCTGCGTACCCGTTCGAACGCTCGTTGCTCCGTGACGTCATGCAGCACCATCACGGCACCCAGAATATGGCCCTGGGTATGGCTGACCGGGGTCAGGCTATAGGTCAGCAGTCTCGACTCACCATCGACTTCGACACTCAAGTCTTCCGGCGCCCGCTCCAACGTGCCGCCGCGCAGCACCAGTTGCAGCTGCTCATCGAGCTCGGGGCGCTCCAGCGCCGTACCCAGCCCCTGACCCAGACGATCGGACTCCCAGCCCAACTGACGCTGGGCTACAGGGTTAAGGTGTTCCAGATGGCCCTGACGGTCGATCATCAGCAGTCCGTCGTCGATGCTGTCGAGCACGGCCTGCAAGCGCTGCTGACCGGCCAGCAGCTCATCTACGTTGGTGGCCTGATGCTCACGCAGCGCCTGGGCCATGATCCCGAAACGCCGGGTCAGCTGGTTCAGTTCCACCGCCGAGGAAATCGGCAGGGTGACATCGAAATTGCCTTGGCCGATATTGTCCGCCGCCTTGGCCAAGGCCTCGATGGGCTCCCCGAAACGCCGGGCGATGGCTTGTGCGGTCACGAAGCCGATGATCAGCACCGCCAGCCCCACCAGGCCAAGCAACCCGGCAAACAGCAGCGCCTGCTCCCGGGCCTGGCGCTCGGTATCGCTGATGTTATCAAGCGCGCGCTTGTGCTCGGCGATCAGGCCATTGCGTAGCGCATTGAATTTTTCCGTCAGGTTGTCGTGGCTGCTGAGCACCTTCGACGGGTCCGGGGACGCTTCATAAGCCTGGATAAAACGCTCGTAGTCGGCCTTGGCTTTTCTGAAACCGTGCTCGCTTGCGGTTTCCTCCGGTTCCTGGGCGATGCCCTCCTCCAGCAGTTGGAAATAACGCTGCTTCGAGGCGGCGAAAGCGGCGGAGTCAGGCTTCTCGCTGAGCATGATGATCAGTTGATCACCCAGGGTCTGACGCAGCTTGAGCCCCAGGTCCAGGGTGATGAAGTTACTGCGGATCAGTGCTTCCTGGCTGCCGGCCATCTGCATCACGCTGACCAGCCCGAGCAAGAGCCCGAGCAACGCGACGGTGATCAGTGCGGAGATGCTCAGGAAAAGCCGGGTCCGCAATTTCATCGCCAGTTTCATCGGCGATTGCTCACAAGTTGTACTGCTTGCGTTTGCGGTACAGCGTCGAGGCGTCGATGCCCAGGGTTTTCGCCGCTTGATCCAGGGTATCGGCGGTGGCGAGGACCGCGCCGATGTGGGCCTTCTCCAGCTCATCCAGGCTCAGTGCCGCGCCGATGCGAGGTGCATTGTTGACCGGGGTTTCAGCCATGCCCAGATGACTGATCTCGACCCGCTCCTGCGGACAGATGATGCTCGCCCGTTCGATCACGTTGCGCAGTTCACGGATGTTGCCCGGCCAGCGATAGCCCAGCAGTGCTTCCCGGGCCTCGTCGCTGAAGACGCGCGCGGGACGGGCGTACTCCTTGACGAAGCGTGCCAGGAAACGGTCGGCCAGGTTGAGAATATCTTCGCGGCGTTCGCGTAGCGGTGGCAGGTGCAAGGTAATGACATTCAGGCGATAGAGCAGGTCTTCACGGAAACGACCGTCGCGCACCATGTCCTCAAGGTTGAGGTTGGTGGCCGCAAGGATGCGCACATCGGCACGGCGGGTCACCGGATCACCGACGCGCTCATATTCCTTGTCCTGAATAAAACGCAGCAACTTCGGTTGCAATGTCAGGGGAAAGTCGCCGATCTCGTCGAGAAACAGCGTTCCGCCGTCAGCTTGGTTGACTCGGCCCAAGGTGCTTTCGCTGGCGCCGGTGAAGGCGCCGCGGCTGTGGCCAAAGAGTTCGCTTTCCATGAGCTCGGCGGTCAGCGACGGGCAGTTGATCGTGACGCAGGATTTCTTCGCGCGTTTGCTCCAGCCGTGAATGGCTTGGGACAGTTCGCCCTTGCCGGTACCGGATTCACCCAGAATCAGGATATTGGCATCGGTCGTGGCAACCTGGCGGGCGGTTTCGAGTACCACTTTCATGGCCGGGCTGTGGGAGTCCAGACCATCCATGGGCTTGCGTACCTCGCCTTCCAGGGCTTCCAGTCGCGCCGACAATTGCCGCACTTCCAGTTGCTTGGCGGTTGCCAGCCGCAATTGATCGGGGCTGCACGGCTTGACCAGATAGTCGGCGGCGCCAGCCTGAATCGCATCCACCGCCGTGTCGACGGCAGAGTGCGCAGTGACGATCACCACCCGCATCCAGGGCGCCTGGATACGCATCTGGGCCAGCACATCGAGGCCGTTGTCTTCACCCAGGCGCAAGTCGAGGAAGCACAGGTCGAAGACCTGCCGTTGCAACAGGGCTTCTGCCTGCGCGGCGCTGGTGGCGGTGGCCACGCTGTAGCCTTCGTCTTCGAGGCAATAACGGAAAGTACGCAGGATGGCGGATTCGTCATCCACCAGCAGAATGCGGCCTTGATGCTCAGTGGCGGACTCCATTTTCCTACGCTCCTTAATGAATGATCGTTATTTAGTCTCGGAGAAATCGGGCATGTTGCATGATTGATTCTGAGCCATTCCTGTCATGGCAGGGTAGCTTTCATCCCATGTATCGCTTAGCCGGCTAATTTCGTGGGTCTTAAATGGATGCCCGGTTTCCTGCAAAGGCCAGCGTGTATTTCTGACATCCGCGCCCTTCTCTCAATTCAAAAAATTTACGTCTTCCTTCAAACCAATCGTGCAATACGCACGACTGAACAAGAGGCATCGTGCAGGATGCGTGCGAAGTTAATTTTTTTATTCTCATAAAGCATTGATATAAAAAGAAATTATTCAAAATAAAAGCTGGCATGCAGGCTGCAATTGTCTGGTTAACCAGGGCATTCAAAAACAAACGCCCGCAATCGAATACCGACCCCAGTGGTAGGAGCTCCAGGATGAACCGTCAACGTGCCGCCCACCTGCACCTCTCGCCTGTGTCTATCCAGCAAGGGTTGTTTGCCGTTCTGGCACTGTTGATCACCCTGATCGGCGGCCAGCAGTTTCTGCGCTGGGAGCAGAGCCAGCAGCCGGAAGCGCCACGCTTGTCGATTCCGCATCCGACCCAAACCCATTTCAGCGCTGTCAGCAGCGGTCAGGCCGATAGCCCCCCGATGCGCATGATGGATGTCGACCAGGCCGGGCCTGTGGGTGAGATACGTCATCAAGAGCGTTGGGTGTTCTAGGCAAAACTTCCGCCGCACTCCAATGCGCCGGGAAACGCAGCACCTTTAAACAGAAGCGTAAGGAGAATCACCATGTTGAGCTGGGCAATCACATTCCTGATCATCGCCATCATCGCTGCTGTACTGGGCTTCGGTGGTATCGCGGGCACCGCCACGGGTATCGCCAAGATTTTGTTTGTCGTGTTCCTGGTGATGTTCATTGTCTCCTTCTTCTTGGGCCGTCGCGGTCGAGGCTGATATGAGAGGGTTGTTCAAGACTTGGCAGCCGCCCAGCTGTTGGGCGGTAGTGCCATGGCATGCGGGCTGGCGTTTCCCCGATATGCCTGACCTGCCCATGCAGGCTTGTTGACAGGACAGAATTTGTACACGAAGGAGGCCACAGCGCCTCTTTCCACCTGCGCCACCTGAGGAAGGCCGGCGCATGACCAAGGGGTCGGGACGTTCTGCCTGTTTCAGGGGCGGAGTGACCTACGGGTACAGGGAGTACCTGCGCAAGGGCCGGGTCAGGAAAAGCTGCTGCGCAAGTTCGCCGGACCGCCAAGGTTCGGCGGACTTGCCAAGGGCTTGATCAAGCAACACATTGAAATAGAGCGCTCGTCTCGATTTCATCAGTGATATCCCGTCCTTGTCCGTGTTACGTCGGAAAATACTTTTCCCGGTGTTTCATCTGCGACCGTATATCGAGAAAAATCACCTTTCTTTGGCCGCGATTTTTCCCTTCGTCCTGCGCGATTTTGCTGAAAAATCAACGCTCGGCCACTGCTCGAAAAATACTCAATCTGCTCTGTGATGGCCGGTTCACGGCACTTATGCCTGCCGAAATGTCGTATTCGAACCGGTTGGGACGCGCGTTTCGGTAAAAAAACCTCATGCCGATTCGGCATAGGGTAGGCGTTTACGGCATTAGACGGCGCTTCCTTGCATCGGAATAGTTGCGCCTTTTTTCGCCTGCCAGAGAGCCGTAAACACGCGCTCCGGGGCACCTTATACGGGGGGCAGATGCACTGGACTTTTTCGCCACAAGCGTTCCAGTTCGCGCATCTCCCTGAGTCAAACAACAAGTAAGGGTAAAGATATGAAGAAGGCAAAGCTTAGCCTCGCCTGGCAGATCCTCATCGGTCTGGTATTGGGGATTGCAATCGGTGCGCTGCTCAACCATTTCAGTGCCGAAAAAGCCTGGTGGATCAGCAACGTCCTGCAACCGGCAGGCGATATCTTTATCCGTCTGATCAAGATGATCGTGATCCCGATCGTCATTTCCTCTTTGATCGTCGGCATTGCCGGCGTCGGTGACGCCAAGAAGCTGGGGCGCATCGGCTTCAAGACCATCATCTACTTCGAAATCGTCACCACCATCGCCATCGTGGTCGGTCTGCTGCTGGCCAACCTGTTCCATCCGGGTGCCGGCATCGACATGAGCACCCTGGGCACTGTGGACATTTCCAAGTACCAGGCCACAGCGGCCGAGGTTCAGCATGAACATGCGTTCATCGAAACCATCCTCAACCTGATCCCGTCGAACATCTTCGCGGCCATGGTTCGCGGCGAAATGCTGCCGATCATCTTCTTCTCTGTATTGTTCGGTCTCGGTTTGTCGAGCCTGCAGGCGGACCTGCGCGAGCCGCTGGTGAAGATGTTCCAGGGCGTATCGGAAAGCATGTTCAAGGTCACTCACATGATCATGAACTACGCTCCGATCGGCGTGTTCGCACTGATCGCGGTGACCGTTGCCAACTTCGGCTTCGCGTCGCTGATACCGCTGGCCAAACTGGTGATCCTGGTTTACGTCGCCATCGCCTTCTTCGCTTTCGTGATCCTGGGCCTGATCGCTCGCCTGTTCGGCTTCTCGGTGATCAAGCTGATGCGCATCTTCAAGGATGAGCTGGTACTGGCCTACTCCACCGCGAGCTCCGAAACCGTGCTGCCGCGCGTGATCGAGAAGATGGAAGCCTACGGCGCGCCGAAAGCCATTTGCAGTTTTGTGGTGCCGACCGGTTACTCGTTCAACCTCGACGGTTCGACCCTGTACCAAAGCATCGCGGCGATCTTCATTGCCCAGCTGTATGGCATCGACCTGTCGATCAGCCAGCAACTGCTGCTGGTACTGACGTTGATGGTCACCTCCAAAGGCATCGCCGGCGTACCGGGTGTGTCCTTCGTGGTACTGCTGGCCACCCTGGGCAGCGTCGGTATTCCTCTGGAAGGCCTGGCGTTCATCGCTGGTGTCGACCGCGTCATGGACATGGCTCGTACCGCACTGAACGTGATCGGTAACGCCCTGGCCGTTCTGGTTATCGCTCGTTGGGAAGGCATGTACGACGACGCCAAGGGCCAGCGCTACTGGAACTCCCTGCCGCACTGGCGCAGCAAGGAAAAACTGCCGGCGGGTGAAACCTCCAGCAATTGATGCAAAACCTGTGGGAGCGAGCTTGCTCGCGATGGTGGCAGGAGCACCGGGCTTATCCAGAATGCCCGCATCATCATTGACGTCCATCGCGAGCAAGCTCGCTCCTACAACAAACCCCGGAGAAATCCGGGGTTTGTCGTTTCTGGCTACCCCGCTATCATTCGCGGATCTTTTGGGGGGATTTGACTGATGCTCAATGGCCTGTGGCTTGGCTTCTTCATCGTGGCAGCTGTATCGGCGCTGGTCCAGTGGCTGATCGGTGGCAACGCCGGGATATTCGCGGCGATGGTGGAAAGCATTTTTGCCATGGCCAAGCTGTCGGTCGAAGTCATGGTGCTGCTGTTCGGCACCCTGACCCTCTGGCTGGGTTTTCTGCGCATTGCCGAGAAAGCCGGGATCGTCGAATGGCTGGCAAGGGCCCTGGGGCCACTGTTTTTGCGCCTGATGCCTGAAGTCCCGCCGGGTCATCCAGCCATCGGCCTGATCACCCTTAACTTCGCGGCCAACGGCCTGGGCCTGGACAACGCCGCCACACCGATCGGCCTCAAGGCCATGAAGGCACTGCAGGAACTCAACCCCAGCGCTACCGTCGCCAGCAATGCACAGATCCTGTTCCTGGTGCTCAACGCCTCCTCGCTGACCCTGCTGCCGGTGACCATCTTCATGTATCGCGCCCAGCAAGGTGCGCCGGACCCGACGCTGGTGTTCCTGCCGATCCTGCTGGCGACCAGTTGCTCGACCATTGTCGGCTTCCTGTCGGTGGCGTTCATGCAGCGCCTGCGCGTCTGGGACCCCGTGGTGCTGGCCTACCTGATCCCCGGCGCCCTCGCCCTCGGTGGCTTCATGGCGTTGCTGGCGACCCTTTCGGCGACCGCTTTGGCCGGCCTGTCATCGATCCTCGGCAACCTGACGCTGTTTGGCCTGATCATGCTGTTTTTAGTGATCGGCGCGCTGCGCCAAGTGAAGGTCTACGAGGCCTTCGTTGAAGGTGCCAAAGAGGGTTTCGATGTCGCCAAGAACTTGCTGCCCTACCTGGTGGCGATGCTCTGCGCGGTGGGTGTCCTGCGGGCATCCGGGGCACTGGACTTCGGTCTGGACGGGATCCGTCATCTGGTGGAATGGGCCGGTTGGGACACGCGTTTCGTCGATGCGCTGCCGACGGCGATGGTCAAACCCTTCTCGGGAAGCGCCGCCCGGGCGATGCTGATTGAAACCATGAAGACCTCGGGCGTGGACAGCTTCCCGGCGCTGGTGGCAGCAACAATCCAGGGCAGTACCGAAACGACGTTCTATGTGCTGGCGGTGTACTTCGGTGCCGTGGGCATCCAGCGCGCACGCCATGCGGTTGGCTGCGCATTGCTGGCGGAGCTTGCCGGGGTGCTGGGGGCTATCGGGGTTTGCTACTGGTTCTTTGGTTGATCGGCCCCGCCAGCCAACACTTTAAGCGCGGCCTTGCGCTCGCCCGTCGGCAAGGCGCCGAGCTTTTCCACGGCGGTGTAAAATTTGAGCCAGTCGCCACCCTCCTGATGGAACAGCGCGGCAAAAGCCGGCACCCATTGGTCGTACAAACCAAACGGCAATAACCGGGCGTTGTTCATGGGGGCATGGATCCACGCGTCGTAGCGTTTGTCTGCGGCCCACTGACTGTCACGCAATTGCCGGTATTCGCTGCGCAAGCGTTCGAACTCGGCCGCCTTGCGCTGGCGCATTTGTTCGGTTGGCAACGGCAAGGTGTAGAGCTTTTCCAGTCGGGTGCGGGTCTTGAGTACCAACTCAGTGAACTGGTCGCGCTGACGTGCCTGCGCATTGTTATCCGGTGGCATGTGGCGGTAGGCGCGCCATTGGCGAGTACCTTCCTGCTCGACGAAGGTGGCGAAGGATTCGTTGAACTCCGTGTCGTCCTTCACATAGAAACGTTGATGGGCCAGTTCGTGAAAGATCAGCGTGGCCAGTCGCTCATCCCCCCAGCCCATCATCGAACTGATGATCGGGTCGTTGAACCAGCCAAGTGTCGAATAGGCCTCGACGCCGCCAATCGACACGTCCATGCCTTGCAAACGTTGCAAAGCCGCTGCGCCGCGGGCTGCGCTCTGGCTGTAGTAACCGCGATAAGCCACACAACCGGCGATGGGGAAGCAGTGGTTTACGGGCTTGAGGGAAAATTCCGGTGTGGCGAAGACATTCCAGACGACGAAGGGACGCCCAATGTCCGCGTACAGGCGGTAGCTCTGGTTATCCGGCAGGTGCAATTGCTGGCTGGCGAAGGTTCGGGCCTTTTGCGATTGCTCCAGGTGTGTGCGCAGTTTTTGATCGCGCGCCGGGTCGGCAATCACGCTGGAAACAGGCTCCCTCGCCCGCAGCAACTGCAGTTGGCCGCTGGCCAGTTGGCTGTAATAGCTGGTGCTGGTGCAGCCGTTGAGCAACAAAAACAGCAGGCTCTGAAACAAAACGCGAAAAACGCGATCAAGTAACCCAAGGCTAGGAAGCGGCCTGATCACAATAATTCTTCCTTGGAGAGTCTTTCCACAAGACTATCCCGCCAGACTGGAGCTCCGCTATGCGCATGTTGATACTGTCAGGAGGCCTGCTGATGCTGGCCGGCTGTGCTGGTTTCGGAATACCCCGCCATGATCCTGCGCAAGCCTGGATCGACCTTGATTCGAAGCAGGAAGATACGGCGCTGCAGGCGCTGGAGGTCGATGACAAAATCACTGACGATAAACGCTATTTCCAGGTTCATCCCGGTAGCCATGAGTTGACGGTCCGCTACCAATTCGCAGTCCAGCCCACCAATATCGGCCCGGACGCCGAGCCGTTGTGGCGCGATTGTCAGTTGAGCGTGAAATTCAGCGACTTCAACGCGGGTGAGCGTTATCAACTACAGGCGGGGAACATCGGTTTTCGGCCTTGGGCGAAACTCTACGATCAACAGCGCAAAGTGATTGGCCAAGGCACACCGGCAGGCTGTCAACACACCTGATCGGCGTTATGCTGGATGCATATCCCTTGGAACATCCATCATGCGCAGGTTGATGCTGTTACTCGCCGTCGGTGTTGTCGCGGGCTGCCAAAGCCCGATGCCGACACCCAATCCACAGATGGCCTGGGTCGAATTCTCGACGCCCTTCCCTAACGACAAGTTGTTGATGGCCGAACGACTGGATAAACAACGCCTGCGCGACGGGCGTTTTTTCGAGGTCACGCCGGGAAGCCATGAACTGATCGTGCGTTTCGACTTTGAAGTACCCGGTGGCGGATTGGGGATGATGGGAGGCCCCTCGGAACGGCTGTGCTACCTGACCATCAATTACGATCATTTCGAAGCCGGTCAGCGTTATGTGCTCGAAGGCCGCTCCATCGCCTTTACCCCCGGTGCCCGGCTGTACAATGCCAAGCGCGAAATCGTTGCTGAAGACCGGGAATCCTACTGCCTGATGTGAGCGGTCAGCGGTCGTTTTTCTGGTAGATGATTTTCTTGGTGCCGTTTTCGCACGAACCCACAACCATGTTCTGGTCATGGACCTCGTCGTTGGTGACGATTTCAAGCGTGTAGGAAGATACGCCGCTGGCTTGGATCTTGGCTTCGATCTCGGCCTTGAGCTCTTCGCAGGGTTTCGGTGCCGCCAAGGCCGAAGTGGCCAGTGCGCAACAGATAACCGCCAAGGCAAAACGTTTCATGGTTGAAGCTCCTTTGAGGCAGCACGCACAATCGTGGTTTTCGCTGCTGTCATTTATTCGACCACAGTTTTAGCGGGCGAGTCTGTCGCGACGCAAAAAAGATCGCAGCCTTGAGCACCTTTTGCCAAATGATCCCGGCAGGTTGCGCAAGGCTGCGATCTTTTCGTTTCAATTAAAATCTAGCCGACCAATGTTGCCTCCAGGCTGATCTTCGCATTCAGCACTTTGGATACCGGGCAGCCCTCTTTGGCCTTGTTGCTGAGTTCTTCGAACTGCGCCTGCGTCGCCCCGGGGATTTTCGCTTTCAGAATCAATTTCACTGCGGTGATCGCAAAACCGCCGTCCACTTGATCCAGAGTGACTTCTGCCTGGGTGTCGATGCTATCGGCCTTCAGGCCGGCATCACCGAGAATCATGGAAAACGCCATGGAGAAACAGCCGGCGTGGGCCGCGCCGATCAACTCTTCCGGGTTGGTGCCCCGGCCGCCCTCGAAGCGCGCCTTGAAGCCATAGGGAGCTTCCCGGAGCACGCCGGTTTCTGTGGAAATCGAGCCGATGCCGGTTTTCAGATCACCTTCCCAATGGGCCGATGCTTTCTTAACGATAGCCATGCCTGTCTCCTCAAGATTGGCGCGAAACGTCGCGCCTTCGTGGTTTTCACTTGCCAGGGTTGTGAGGATCGACAGTGGCGCAAAGTTCATCTCGCCCGATCAGTCTGCTTTTTTCGCGGGATTTTTTACCGGGCTATTGAAACTCGGGTATATGCCCACATTGCATGAATACGCTTTTGGATTCGGCAGGTTTGCGTTCGCAAGAACAAACCTGCGCCCTCAATTGGAGAAGCAGGTTTATGAAACGACTGTCCGATATCAAGTTCTCGACCCTCGATCTGGTGCCCGTTCGCGAGAACGGCAGCGCGGCCCAATCGCTGCGCAACTCGCTGGACCTGGCGCAGCATGTCGAGAAGTTCGGTTACAACCGCTTCTGGGTGGCTGAGCACCACAACATGGATGGCATCGCCAGTTCCGCGACTTCGGTGCTACTTGGGTACCTGGCCGGTGGCACGTCGACCATTCGAGTCGGTTCGGGCGGGGTAATGTTGCCCAACCACGCACCGTTGGTGATCGCCGAACAGTTCGGCACTCTGGAAAGCCTTTATCCGGGCCGGATCGATCTGGGCCTGGGGCGTGCCCCCGGTTCCGACCAGATGACCGCACGTGCGCTGCGCCGCGAACGCTCCGGCAGCGCCGACGATTTCCCGGAAGACGTGGCGGAACTGGTGCGCTACCTTGGGCCACGTACCCCGGACCAACGCATCATCGCCATGCCGGGGACCGGGACCAATGTGCCGGTCTGGTTGTTGGGATCGAGCCTGTTCAGTGCGCAACTGGCCGGTGAGCGCGGTTTGCCCTACGCCTTCGCATCGCATTTCGCACCGCGCTACATGCATGAAGCGATTCGGGTCTACCGCAATCACTTCAAGCCGTCAGCCGTTTTGGACAAGCCCTACGTGATGCTCGGCGTGCCATTGGTGGCAGCCGATACCGACGAGCAGGCCGATTTCCTGGCGACCTCGGTGTTTCAGCGGATTCTCGCCCTGATGCGTGGCCAAAGCCTGGTACAGCGTCCGCCAGTGAAGACCATGGACGGCCTGTGGCTGCCCCATGAGAGAGATGCCGTGCACGACTTCCTTGGCCTGGCGATGATCGGCAGCCCGCAGAAAATCCGCGCCAAACTCGAGGTCCTGATCGAACAGACCCAGGCTGACGAGCTGATTTTCACCTGTGACCTGTACGAACATGCCGATCGCGTGCATTCCTACGAACTGCTGGCGCAGGTCATGCGGGGTTGATGCTCAAACGGCAGGCGTAAAAAAGCCGACACCGTGGTGTCGGCTTTTTTTCAGGCGGAATTCTGCCTACTTTTTATAGACGATCACTTTGGCACCCGCTTCGCATTTGCCAACAACTTTCCCGCCGGCAGCGGCACCTTTGTCGACAATCTCCAGCGAGTAACCGGAAACGCCCTTGGCATCAAGTTTCGCTGCGATTTCGGCTTTCAGCTCTTCGCATGGCTTGCCGCCCGCCAACGCGCTCCCCGCAAGGCTCAACAAACCTACTGCCAACATAAACTTCTTCATCGGTTGCATTCCCTGGTCGGATCATAGGGGGTAACCAGCCGTCAGCCGGACGCACTCATGTAGTGCTTTGCCATTCCCTATGGCATTCGACCGGCGTGCAAGTTCAGAAGACTAGCCCAAAGTCAGCTGCTGGCAATCCGGAACCCGACTTTCAAGGTCACTTGAAAGTGCGCAGCCTTGCCGTCCCTTATGTGCCCACGGGTCTCGGTCACTTCAAACCATTCCATGTACTTGATGCTTTTGCTGGCTTCGGCCAGCGCGTTGTTGATCGCATCTTCGATACTGCTGGTGGACGAGCCGATCAGCTCGATTTTCTTGTAGGTGTGATGGTCAGACATGGCGTTCTCCTCGGCGTGTGAATTACAGACTAGCAGTGATTTTTCCTATTTCTTCTGTTGGTCGTTCTGAGGGTGAAGTTCAGATTTTCTGCACTTTCTCGAACCCATGAAGTCCCAACCAACACACGCCACTCATCACCAATGCAGGAGAGCCACCATGGCCAACACCTCGTTACGCAAAGCCTCATTGCAAAGCATGGAAGCCGAGATCGAGAGTCTGCTCAAGTCTTTGGAAAGCCTGAAAGACGACGCCTCGGACGAGTCGCGTAAAACCCTCAAGACCCTGAAAAGCAACGCCGAGAATGCCTTGAAGCACTCGCGCCATTTGCTTGGCGATGCCTATGAAGAGGTCAAGGTCAAAACCCGTGAAACCGGGATTGCCACCCGGGACTACGCCCAGGAACATCCTTGGACAACAGCTGGTGTCGCCGTGGGTGCATTAGGCTTGCTGGCCGCTTATCTGTTGTGCAAGCGTGATTAATCCGCGCGACGCAGCTCGTTCTTGAGCCACTGCGCCAGTTGCCGGGCGCGTCCGTCCGCGGCGCGCTTGGGTAGCCACAACGCCAGTTGCGCCGGGGTTTCACTGAAGCCCCAAGGCGCAACCAGGCGGCCGGCCTTCAAGTCCTCCGTCACCAAGGGTTCGGGGGCAATCGCCACGCCCAGACCTGCGACGGCGGCTTCCAGCAAGTAATACAAATGTTCAAATCCCTGACCGTACTTCAGCGCCCTGGCGTCGAGCCCGCGTGGTTGCGCCCAGTTCGGCCAGGCTTGCGGGCGTGAGGTGGTGTGCAGCAAGGGTTCGTTCAGCAGTGCAGTTTCAGGCGCCTGCTTGAGCCGTTCATAGCCGGCGAACCGCGGGCTCATGACCGGGCCGATACGTTCGCTGGCCAGCTCAAAAACCTGCATGTCCGCCGGCCAGGGTGGCTCGGCAAATACGAGCAAGGCATCCAGCCCCGGTTTTCGCGGATCCAGATCGCCTTCTCCGGCCGACAGGTGCAAGCGCAAGTCCGGCAGGTCGGCATTGAGTCTCCCCAGTCTTGGAATAAACCAGCGCGCCAGCAGACTTCCAGAGCAACCGAGCACGAATGGCGCATCGGCGGAGCTTTGTGTGAGTTCGGCGCAAACGCTGCGCAGGCGCTCGAAGGCTTCGCTGCTGGCGTCACGCAGGCGCAACCCGGCATCTGTGAGTTTCAAGCCGCGACCGTCCTTGATGAACAGGCTTACGCCGAGGTGTTCTTCAAGTAACTTGAGTTGCCGACTGACTGCGCCGTGGGTGACGTGCAGCTGTTCGGCCGCCTGACTGACGCTGTTCAAGCGGGCGGTGGCTTCGAAGGCGCGAAGCGCGTTCAGCGGAGGAAGGTCATGGCTCATTTGATCTGTGAGTTTTCCTGACGGGTTGTGGCGATCTTATCGGTTTTCAGGCCGAGGCGTCAGGGGTAGAGTGAAGCCCACTATCTCTTTATGCATCACTTCATGCATTCAACTGGAGCGCCCCATGACCCAGACTAATCTGCGCAACGGCCCTGATGCCAACGGCCTGTTTGGCGCGTTCGGCGGCCGCTACGTTGCCGAAACCCTGATGCCGTTGATCCTCGACCTGGCCCGCGAATATGAGTTGGCCAAGGAAGATCCTGCATTCAAGGAAGAACTGGCCTACTTCCAGCGCGACTACGTCGGACGTCCAAGCCCGCTGTACTTCGCCGAGCGTCTGACCGAGTTCTGCGGCGGCGCGAAGATCTACCTCAAGCGTGAAGAGCTGAACCACACCGGCGCGCACAAGATCAACAACTGCATCGGCCAGATCCTGCTGGCGCGGCGCATGGGCAAGAAGCGCATCATCGCCGAGACCGGCGCCGGCATGCACGGTGTGGCCACGGCCACTGTTGCTGCACGTTTCGGTCTGGATTGCGTGATCTACATGGGCACCACTGACATCGAGCGTCAGCAGGCCAACGTGTTCCGCATGAAGCTGCTGGGTGCCGAAGTGATCCCGGTGGTAGCCGGTACCGGCACGCTGAAAGACGCGATGAACGAAGCCCTGCGTGACTGGGTGACCAACGTCGACAGCACCTTCTACCTGATCGGTACCGTGGCTGGTCCGCACCCTTACCCGGCGATGGTTCGCGATTTCCAGGCCGTAATCGGCAAGGAGACCCGCGAGCAGCTGCAAGCCCAGGAAGGTCGCCTGCCGGACAGCCTGGTGGCGTGCATCGGCGGTGGTTCCAACGCCATGGGGCTGTTCCACCCGTTCCTCGACGACAAGAGTGTCGAGATCATCGGCGTTGAAGCCGCCGGCTACGGCATCGAGACCGGCAAGCATGCGGCCAGCCTCAATGGCGGCGTTCCAGGCGTCCTGCACGGCAATCGTACGTTCCTTCTGCAGGACGACGATGGCCAGATCATCGATGCCCACTCGATCTCCGCCGGCCTGGACTACCCGGGCATCGGCCCGGAACACGCCTGGTTGCATGACATCGGCCGCGTTCAGTACACCTCGGTGACCGACGACGAAGCCCTCGCTGCGTTCCACCAGTGCTGCCGCCTGGAAGGGATCATCCCTGCCCTGGAAAGCGCCCATGCCCTGGCTGAAGTATTCAAGCGCGCCCCGACCTTGCCAAAGGATCACCTGATGGTGGTCAACCTGTCCGGCCGTGGCGACAAAGACATGCAGACCGTGATGCACCACATGGAACAATCAAAGCAGGAGAAACACTGATGAGCCGCCTGCAAACGCGTTTTGCCGAACTCAAGGAACAAAACCGTGCCGCCCTGGTGACCTTCGTGACCGCCGGCGACCCGGGCTATGACACGTCCCTGGCTATCCTCAAGGGCTTGCCGGCGGCTGGCGCCGATGTGATCGAGCTGGGCATGCCCTTCACCGATCCGATGGCTGACGGCCCGGCAATCCAGCTCGCCAACATCCGTGCGTTGGGTGCCAAGCAGAATCTCGCGAAAACCCTGCAAATGGTTCGCGAGTTCCGCCAGGACAACAACGAAACACCGCTGGTGCTGATGGGGTACTTCAACCCGATCCACATGTACGGCGTACCGCGCTTCATCGCCGAAGCCAAGGAAGCCGGCGTTGACGGCCTGATCGTGGTCGACCTGCCGCCAGAGCATAACGGCGAACTGTGCGACCCGGCGCAGGCCGCGGGCCTGGACTTCATTCGCCTGACCACGCCAACCACCGACGATGTGCGCCTGCCGACCGTTCTCAATGGCAGCTCCGGCTTCGTCTACTACGTCTCGGTGGCCGGTGTGACCGGCGCCGGTGCCGCCACGCTGGAGCATGTCGAGGAAGCGGTCGCCCGTCTGCGTCGCCATACCGACCTGCCTATCAGCATCGGTTTCGGTATCCGGACTCCGGAACAGGCGGCGTCCATCGCGCGTCTGGCCGACGGTGTTGTGGTGGGCTCGGCTTTGATTGATCACATCGCCAATGCCACCTCCTCGGAACAAGCCGTGGATGGTGTGCTGAGCTTGTGCTCAGCGTTGGCCGAAGGCGTGCGCAAAGCTCGCGTCAGCTGAAGGTAAAGTTCCTGATACAGAGGAATTAGTGCCGCGCGGCACAGGCTGAACAGCAAAAAGGGCTTCAGGACTGAGTTCTGAAGCCCTTTTTGCTATGTGTGGTTAAACGCTGTAATTCTTGTGGGAGCGAGCTCGTTCCCACAGGTTGCGGTATCAAGGCAACTCTATCCCGCCTGATGCCTTGTGCAGTTTGCGCAGGTGTTCACCAATCTGCTTCACGTTGGCCTCGTTGGCGGCCATTTCGGCGGCGCGGCCCGGTTCAAGCAATGCCCTCACTTCCTTGTCCAGATCCCCGGACAGCGCCAGGAGCTGCTTCTGGCGATGGCTGCTTTCCGATTCCAGATGCTCCCACTCGCTCGGTTGCGGCAGGCCATAACCCTTGGTGCCCAGCAGTTCTGCCGGTCGGCTGAGGAAACCACTGTTGGCCAGAATGTCCTTGAGCGTCTCGTTGGCCTTGTCCATGCCGCCATTCTTTAGTTCTCGGGCGCCAAGATAGCGCTGCTTCACTTCATCCTGGGCCAGCAGCAACTGCTGACGGAAGCTGGCTTGTTCCAATAGCAACAACGCCGCGCTGGTGCGCAAATCGGCCTGCTCGAACCATTGCCGACGCTCTGCCGCTTTCAATTCGAGCCAGTCTTCGACGGTTTCCTGTTTGATCGGCAAGTGCTTTTTCAGGATCTCGAACATCGCCTGATAACGCTCGCGGAAGGAGTCGAAACGATAACCCAGGCGCAAGGCTTCTCGTGGGTCGTCCAGCACACTGGCGTCCGCCAGTCCGCGGCCCTTCAGCACTTCGAGCAAACCGTTGGGCATGATGTTGTCGAGTCCCACCAATTGCGGGTTATTGGTGCCGCCACGCAGTAACTTCAGCTCTTCCACCGCGCAGTTGTTCGACAGGAAGAAGTAGTTGCCGTCGTAGCTCCAGTGCATCTCGGCGGCACGTCCGACCACGTCTTCAATCTCTCTGCGCGACAGGTTCAGGGGCACGGAGGCCAGGCTGCGCAGTTCGGTCTTGGTGTATTCGTCGATGACCTGGGATAGCGGCAGGATAAACAGTCGCGACGGGTATTTACCGACCAGGCCATCCCAGCTCGACAGCTGCACGTCGCCGACGAAGGCGCGGTAAGACAGCACCAGATGCTGGTCCAGATCCAATCGGCAATCCGGTCCGCGTGGTCGGCCTGGCGCGCAGATCACCAGGCGCAACATGCTGTGACCCCAGCGGCTGAACAGGTTCTGGTTGGCCTCGGCCAGCAGATAGTCAACGGCATAGACTCGCTCCGGATCGACCTGGCCCAAAGGTGTCTTGGCGAAGTCGCTGCCGGCATTGAGGAACGCGAAGGTCTTGCTACAGGTGTCTTTGGCGGCAGGCGCCCAGCCGAAATGCTCCTGGTAGTAGCGATACAGCGAGGGACGGCGGCAGGCGTAGCTCGGGTCGAGGAGGAAATACTCCATGTTGACCGCGACGAACTCCTTTGGACTGCTGGTCTCGTAGATGTCCGGGCTGCGGGCAATCTGGCGATTGTGCTGTTCGCGTTCACCGCGACGGCCTACGTATTGCTGCCAGCCGGCGAGGTCGAGCAGACGCGGATCGTCACTGAGGGTAAAACGCCGATCGGACTGGCCCCGGCATTGGTCGGGAATGCCAACCAGCCCTGAGCTGTTGTTGCGCTGGGTGCAGCGCTGAATCAGCTTGCGTTCGGCATCCGGCCACAGGCGCGAGCGATCGTAGATGTGAGTCAGCTCGTGCACCACCGTGGCCAGCATTTCCCGGCGCACGGTGCCATGGGGGCGATGGGTTTTCTTGGTCGCGGCGCTGCCATCGGTGAGGCTGGCCAGCAGGTTGCGGTTCAGATCGAGTTCGGACACCAGTGACGCCTGACCGTAGGCGTTGCCCGGCATGTCATCCGTCCAGTCGACGTCGATGCGTCGATCGAGTTGCTCGATAAAGCGTGGCGGCAGTGCCTGCATGGCTTCATCGAGCAGCGCCTGGCTGGCTTGCTGTTGCGCGGGAGTCAGACCTTCGGTCTTGAGCTGTAATTGAAGGCCAGCGTGGGCCGTGTTGCCGAGCAGCAACATGGCCCCGGCCAGCAGCCAGGCACCTTGACGCTTCACAGTGCGAGGATGGCTTCGGCGAGATCCTGGTCACTGGCGTCACGAGCTTCCGGCACACGGGTACGCAGTAAATCGAAGGCGGATTCCAGGTGAGCGCCACGAATGTCGCCATTGCTGGCAACGAAACTGGCGGCATCGTCCTGGGCTTCGCGCACGATTTTCGAATCGCGAATGGACGTGGTGGTGTCGGAGGTGAAATCGAGGGTGCGCTGGGTAGCACGGATCAGAATATTACTGGTGGCAACCAGAGTATGTGCCTGGGCCACATCGGCCAACAGCAGCAGACCTAAGGTGGCAGCAATCAGCGGGTTACGCATGGAATGACTCCAGAAAAAACAGGGATAACTATTGGACGAGAATTGCTTGTGCCAGTTCAAGGTCGTTGGCACGAAGTTTTGCCTGGGTTCGACGCAGATACCGCAAGGCCGACTCCAGTCGTGCGCCTCTCAGTTGGCCGTCACTGGCAATGAATGCCGCGGCGTCATCATGGGCAGCGAGCAGCAGTTTATGGTCGAAGGGGGCGGAGGTCACCAAACTTGTGGCGTAACCGCTGGCGACGATGCCTTGGGTGGACAGGTTGAAGGCGTCATAAGCGTGGGCCGATCCGCAGTAACCAAGGGTAAGAAAGGCTGGGGCGATCAAGAAACTTGAAGGAAAACGCATGAGACTCGACAGTTGAAAGTGAGTCCCAAGGCTAGCGCAAGGCCCGTTCTAGAGCCAGCGCCGAAACATTGGGGCACGTCGGGCGTGCCCCATGTCTTGTGCAGTCGTTTAGATCGTCAGGATCGCCTGCGCCAGTTGTGCGTCGGTTGCGTTCAGCTGTGGCGCCTGGCGGTGAATGTGGTCGATGGCGCTTTCCAGTTTCACTCCGCGAATGGAACCTTCGCTGGCGACGAAACTGGCGGCGTCATCACGGGCCGCGAGGACGATTTTGTCATCCTTGAAGGACGACGATATGACGTCGGAGGTCGCATCGGATGTGGCTTTGAGCGCGTTAACTACAGCGTCGGTGGTCACGATGAAGCTGGTTGCGCTGGCATTGGCTGCCACGGCAAACAGGGCTGCAGCGCTGAGCAGGCGGAGACGGGACATGGGTAACTCCTTTGGGTAAACCAGTTGAAAAATGGCGCAGTGTCTGCAAAGTCAGACGCCAGGCGCTTGGCGCTCGCCACGTTCTGACTTGATATTAGGCCTGAGTGTGTCAGTTCGAACAGCCCGTCATGCAAACAGGCAGTCAGCGCCAGAACGGTTTATCCAGTTCATTGATGCGCTCAGCGTCGCTGATGCCAAGATCCGATAGCTGACGATCATCGAGTTGAGCCAGTAAACGTCGTGTTCTCGCCCTTTCCAGGCTAGCGAAGAATCCTGTCAGCAGATCTCTGACCCTGTGCAGGCAAGGTCTTGATCGAAATGATGGGGTCGAAACATCCTGTAAAGAACTCATGGCGCGTTCCCTGTCCTGATAAGTGGAGGGCTCCATGCTGACACCGGTCGAATCTCCGTTGCAGACACACTGCGACGATATTGTACTCATCCAGTTTGTGGTTTTTGCAAACTGTACTGGTGTTCAGGGTTCCCTACTGTAAAAGCGGATTTGACAGGCCAAAACGACAAAACCCGTCGTGGCTTCCCACGACGGGTTTTGTTTTTTCAATTCGGGTTGCTGGCGGTGGACCTTCAGGTCAGAGCCAGCGACGCTAACTTAGCGCCAGAACGGCTTGCTCAGCTCTTCGTAGCGTTGTGCTTCGCTAATCCCGGCGTCAGCCAGCAGGCGCGAATCCAGACGAGCCAGTTGATGGCGGCTGGTGATGCGGCGCTGCCACAGCATCAAGTTGGCGATAACGCGCAGAGGCAGGGAAGCCTGGGTTTTTGCAGCGGTGTCTTCGAAGAACAGTTCGGAACTGAGTGTACGTTCCATGGTTTTCATCCTTCCGCTTATGGCGGGATTAGGTAGTGGCTTAACTGGTGCCCATGATCCTCTCGTTTGCCTAGTCTCTGTAGATACAGTTCATCTGTATTGTGCGAGCTCAGTTAACTGTTTATAGGGGGTGTACTGGTCGAATTTGAGGCAACTGTACCTATCTGCACTGTTAAGGTGCAAAATTGCTGTTTTGACTCGATGAAGTAGGAATTTCCCCTAGGAAATTACCGGTACAGTAGTACAGTTTTTTTCAGAGTGTGAAGTAGCAAGAGCAAGCTGACGAAACTGTGTTTGCGCCAGCTGCTATCTGTACCAATTACTTCTTCAGCATTTGCCCGGTTTCTTCCAGGTTGATGTGCCAGCTCAGGGCATCACGCAGGATGTGCGGGGTGTGCCCGCCGATGCCGCACGCGGTGGTGAAGTAATCATTTAGCGCCTGGCGGTAATCCGGGTGCACGCACTTGTCGATGATGACCCGGGCACGCTCCCGGGGTGCCAGGCCGCGCAAGTCTGCCAGGCCCACTTCGGTCACGAGGATGTCGACGTCATGTTCGGTGTGGTCAACATGGCTGACCATCGGCACCACGCTGGAAATCGCACCGCCTTTGGCGATCGACTTGGTCACGAACACGGACAGGTGCGCGTTGCGCGCGAAGTCGCCCGAGCCGCCGATGCCGTTCATCATCCGCGTGCCGCAGACGTGAGTGGAGTTGACGTTGCCATAGATGTCGAACTCCAGTGCCGTGTTGATGCCGATGATGCCAAGGCGACGCACGACTTCAGGGTGGTTGGAGATCTCCTGCGGACGCAGAACCAGTTTGTCCTTGTAGCGCTCCAGATTGCCGAACACGTCGGCATTGCGCCGGCTCGACAGGGTGATCGAACTGCCCGAGGCAAAACTCAGCTTGCCCGCGTCGATCAGGTCGAAGGTCGAGTCCTGCAGCACCTCGGAATACATTGTCAGGTCTTCGAACGGCGAGTCGATCAGGCCACACATCACCGAGTTGGCGATGGTGCCGATACCGGCTTGTAGCGGGCCGAGCTTGTTGGTCATGCGCCCTGCTGCCACTTCCTGTTTGAAGAAGTCGATCAGGTGGTCGGCAATGGCTTGGGTCTCGACGTCCGGCGCCAGCACAGTGGAGGGCGAGTCAGCCTGGTTGGTGACCACGATGGCGACGATTTTTTCCGGTGGAATCGGGATGGCGGTGCTGCCAATGCGATCGTCGACCTTGACCAGCGGAATCGGTGTACGGGTCGGGCGGTAGGTCGGAATGTAGATGTCGTGCAGACCTTCGAGATTCGGGTTGTGCGCCATGTTGATTTCGACGATCACGTGCTTGGCGAAAATCGCGAAGCTGGCCGAGTTGCCGACCGAGGTGGTTGGCACGATATGCCCTTGCTCGGTGATCGCCACGGCTTCAATCACGGCAATGTCCGGCAGCTTCAATTGCTGGTTGCGCAATTGCTCCACGGTTTCCGACAAGTGCTGGTCGATGAACATGACTTCGCCGGCATTGATCGCCTTGCGCAGAGTGCTGTCGACCTGAAACGGCATGCGCCGCGACAGCACGCCAGCTTCGGTCAACTGCTTGTCGAGGTCGTTGCCCAGGCTTGCGCCGGTCATCAGGCTGATCTTGAGCGGCGTGACCTTGGCACGCTCGGCCAGCGCCTGGGGGACGGCCTTGGCTTCGCCTGCGCGAGTAAAGCCACTCATGCCGACGGTCATGCCGTCCTCAATCAGAGCGGCAGCGTCGGCAGCGCTCATCACTTTGTCCAACAACGAAGGCAGGCGAATACGGTCACGGTACATGGATTGTTATCTCGGGTAACAGGTAGCAGGACGTGCAGTCTAGTGAATTGCGCCGGCTTCTGTCCCGCTACCAAGGTCGCAATCGAGGCGTCTATTCCGGGCCTTTCAAGCAAAACACCGTTACCGGATCGGTAACAAAAGGATAGTTTGTCCGACGATTTGCGCAAACAAAAACGCCCCGACGAGTCGGGGCGTTCCGTGTGCCGCAGAGGGTTACTCGACGGCTTTAACCATGTCTTCGATGACCTTTTTAGCGTCGCCGAACACCATCATGGTCTTGTCCAGGTAGAACAGTTCGTTGTCCAGGCCGGCGTAGCCGCTGGCCATCGAGCGCTTGTTGACGATGATGGTCTTGGCCTTGAACGCTTCGAGGATCGGCATACCGGCAATCGGCGATTTCGGATCGTTCTTCGCGGCCGGGTTGACCACGTCGTTGGCGCCCAGCACCAGCACCACGTCGGCCTGGCCGAACTCGGAGTTGATGTCGTCCATCTCGAACACCTGGTCGTAAGGCACTTCGGCCTCGGC